>NZ_JAYROR010000074.1:0-67309 GCF_041911615.1 Zoogloea sp.
GACGCGGCCCCGCCGGCCAGACCGAGCTTGGTCGCGGCGGCCTTGTCGGCCTCGCTGGGCGGCTGCGGCGCGGTCGGCGCGGGGGCGCGGTCGGCAGCCACGTCGGCGCTGGCGGGAAGCGGATTGGTGGTTCGGATGGTCTGGTTCATGGCGATCTCCTTGAGGTTGATGACACGACTTCATCATCGTCCGCGGCCTCCACCCCCGACATCGGCCGCCGCCCGAAAGCGATGTCGGCCAAGACCGACAACCGTGTAGGAAACCCCGGCCAACAGCATCAACTATGCCAATTGGGCGATCCGTGACTTTTCTTACACGCGGATACATCTCCGATGTTGCATCGCACAAACCGGACGCCTAGAATTTGAACCGTCTCCTCCACCCTCCTCCTTTGGTGTGGATTTAACCCGAGTGGCGCTCCCGCCCTCGGGTTTTTCTTTTGGTGCGCGGTTTTTCGACGCCGCCCCGTCCAACTGCGCCAGCGCAAGCAGCGCCATGCAGATCGGGTGCTATCCTCGACAGCTTCGCAACACGCACGGAGCGCAGCCCATGGCCGAGGTCAAGATTTTCCTGTCCACCGTCAGCGCGGAGTTCCGCAGCTACCGCTACACCCTGCGCCACCAGCTCGACCGCCCCAACGTGACGGTCAAGGTGCAGGAGGACTTCATCGCCACCGGCACCGAGACGCTGGACATGCTCGACCAGTACATCCGCGCCTGCGACGTGGTGATCCACCTGGTCGGCGACATGAGCGGCGCGATGGCCCAGGCGCCCTCGGTGGCGGCAATCCGCCAGCTTTACTCCGATTTCGCCACCCGACTGCCGCCGGTGGCCGATTTCGTCGCCGCAGGCGGCCCGGCCATGTCCTACACCCAATGGGAAGCCTGGCTGGCCCTCCACCACGGCAAGCGCCTCATCATCGCCGTGCCCGAGCCCGGCGCCGAACGCGACCCGCACTACATCCTCGACCCGCTCCAGCAGGCCGCCCAGCAGGCGCACCTCGCCCGGCTGGCAAGCATCGAGCGTCATCCCGGCATCCATTTCCGCTCCGCCGACCACTTCGCCGCCGAAGTGTGGCGCTCCGGGCTGTTCGACGTGCTCGTCGACGCCGGCCTCGTCCGCCGGGTGGACCGCCTGCCCTATTCCAGCCTGGGCGAACTCTTCATGGGCCGCGACGCCGACCTCGCCGCCGTGGCCGACCTCCTCGGCCCCACGCCGCGCCAGGCCGAACAGCCCGCCGCCTGCGTGGCCCTGTGGGGCCTGGGCGGCATCGGCAAGACCCGGCTGGCGCTGGAGTACGCCTGGCGCCAGGGCGGCGGCCACCCTGCGCGCCTGCTGGTGGGCGCCGACAGCCCGGCCACCCTGCACGCCAACCTCGCCGCCCTGTGCGCCGCCAGCGCCCTCGACCTGCCCGAACAGCACGCCACCGAAGAAGCCCGCCAGCACGCCGCGGTGCTCGCTTGGCTCAATCGCCACCCCGGCTGGCTGCTGATCCTCGACAACGCCGACGACGAAGCCGCCGCCACGGCCGTCGAAGCCCTGCGCGCCCAGCTCAGCGGCGGCCACATCCTGGTGACGAGCCGCCTGCCCAACTGGAGCGCCGCGATCCACGCGCGCGAAGTGGACGTGCTCGCCCCCGCCGCCGCCGCCGACTTTCTGCTGCTGCGCACCGCGAACCGCCGCAAACCCCAGCCCGACGACGCGGCCCGCGCCGCCGAGCTGGCCCATGAGCTGGGCTACCTCGCCCTGGCCCTCGAGCAGGCCGGCGCCTACATCGCCAAACTGCGCCTCGGCTTCGGCCAGTATCTCGAACGCTGGCAAAGCCAGCGCGACAAGGTGCTTGAGTGGTACGACCCGCGCCTGATGCAATACCCGAAGAGCGTCGCCATCACCTGGCAGACCAGCTTCGACCAATTGAGCGAGCCCGCCCGCCGCCTGCTGCAACGCCTCGCCTGGCTCGCCCCGGCGCCCATTCCCGCAAGCCTGCTGGACGTGCCGATCCCCGACGAGGGCGCCGACCTGCGCGAAGCCTTGATGGAACTGGAAGCCCTCTCGCTGGTGCGCATTTCCGACGACGGCGGGCGTTTCAGCATCCACCGGCTGGTGCAAGCGGTCACCCAGCGCGGGCAGGCCGTCGACCCCGAGCACACCCGGTTGGCTGAAGCGCTTCAGTGGGTCGATGATGCTTTCGTCGGCGAGCCGCAGGACGTGCGTAACTGGCCGACCCTCGATCCCCTCGCCGACCATGCGGCGCCGGTGGCGGAGCATGGCGTGGAGCGTAGCCTCTCCGGCCCAAGTGCCCGACTGCTCGATCAGGCCGGCTCACTCCTCCACGCCAAAGCTCAGTACATCGAAGCCGAACCCCTGATGCGCCGCGCGCTGGCCATTGACGAGGACAGCTTCGGATCCGATCACCCCACCGTCGCCATCCGCCTCAACAACCTGGCCCAACTGCTGCATGCCACCAACCGCCTCGCCGAGGCCGAACCCCTGATGCGCCGCGCGCTGGCCATCCACGAGGCCAGCTTCGGCCCCGATCACCCCGACGTCGCCCGCGATCTCAACAACCTGTCCGGGCTGCTGCAAGACACCAACCGTCTCGCCGAGGCCGAAACCCTGATACGCCGTGCGCTGGCCATCAACGAGGACAGCTTCGGACCCGATCACCCCGACGTCGCCATCCGCCTCCACAATCTGGCTACCCTGCTGTACGACACTAACCGGTCCACAGAGGCCGAACCCCTGATGCGCCGTGCGCTGGCTATCAACGAGGACAGCTTCGGCACTGATCATCCGAGGGTCGCCAACGACCTCAACGACCTAGCCACACTGCTGAGAGCCACCAACCGCCTCGCCGAGTCCGAACCCCTGATGCGCCGCGCGCTGAGTATCGACGAGGCCGGTTTCGGCCCCGATCACCCCACCGTCGCGCGCGATCTCGGCAACCTGTCCTTGCTGCTGCAAGACACCAACCGCCTCGACGAGGCTGAACCCCTGATGCGCCGCGCGCTGGCGATCGGTGAGATCAGCTTCAGCACCGATCACCCAGACGTTGCCACCGACCTCAACAATCTAGCCCAACTGCTGGTAGCCACCAACCGGCCCACCGAGGCCGAACCCCTGATGCGCCGGGCGCTAGGGATCTTCGTCACCAGCTTCGGCGGCGACCACCCGAACAGCCAGACCGTAGGCGACAACTACATCGCCCTCCTCCTCGCCCTCGGCAAAACCGAAGCCGAAATCACCGAAGCCCTCCGTACCCTGCTGACCTGACCCACCCCCTACTCGCAAACCGCCCGAATCCCCGCCGGCACCGCCACCGCCCTGATCTTCGGCGGGTCCACCGACTCCCGCAGCGCGAACACCCGCACCTCGCGCCCTTCCGCCAGCACCGTGTCGCCACGCCGGGCGGTGTGGCGCATCGTGAAGCTCTTGCCGCCCCAGCTGTCCACCCAGCTCTCGATCTCGATGTCCTCGCCGTAGGTGGCGGGGGCGCGGAAGCTGGCCTGGGCGTCCACCAGGGGCGTGCCGATGATGCCGGAGTCGGGCTCGGTGTCGCGCCAGCTGGGCACGCCGCAGGCGGTGAAGAACTCCCGGCTGGCGGTGTCGAACCATCTGAAGTAATTGGAAAAATGCACGATCTGGGCCGGGTCGCAGTCGACGAAGGCGACCCGCAGGCGATGGATGTGGCGTCGCGCCATGAATGTTCTCCTTGATGGGTCTGGCGCCGGGGTTCTTCCGTAACGGCAGAAAAATGCGGCCGCCGGTTGCCCGGCTGGCCGCAGGAACAAGCCGATACCACCCGGCTGCCGCGTCGGTGCTGACCTCAGCGGCCGCCGATCCGCTCGGCGAGTTGCCCCCATTCGGGCTGGAACAGGCCGGCGTCCATCAGCTGCACGTCGCGCATGATCGGCGGGAAGGCCATGTGGGCCACGATGTCGCGCTCGATGTCGATGCCGGGGGCCACCTCGAGCAGTTCCATGCCTTCGGGCGTGAGGCGGAACACCGCGCGCTCGGTGACGTAGAGCACCGTCTGGCCGACGCTGGCGGCGTAGTGGCCGCTGAAGGTGATCTGCTCCACGTGGTCGATGAACTTGCGGCTCTTGCCTTCCTTGACGATCTTCAGCCGCCCGTCCGCGACGCCGATCTCCAGCCCGCCGGCGGTGAAGGTGCCGCAGAACACCACCTTCTTGGCGTTCTGGGTGATGTTGATGAAACCGCCGCAGCCCACCGGGCGGCCGCTGAACTTGCTCACGTTGACGTTGCCGTGGCCGTCGGTCTGGGCCAGGCCCAGGAAGGCCACGTCGATGCCGCCGCCGTCGTAAAAGTCGAACTGGGCCGGCTGCTCCACCACCGCCTCGGCGTTGGAGGCGTGGCCGAAATCCAGCCCGGCGGCCGGCACGCCGCCAATGGGGCCAGTCTCCAGCGTGAGCGCCATCAGGTGCTCGATCTTCTCTTCCGCCGCCACCGCGGCCAGGCCCTCCGGCATGCCGATGCCGAGGTTCACCACCGCGCCGGGCTTGAGCTCCATCGCGGCACGGCGGGCGATGATCTTGCGTTCGTCCAGCGGCAGCGCCTGCATGGCCCGGGTCGGCACCTTGATGTCGCCGGCGTACACCGGGTTGAAGTAGGTGCCCATGGTCTGCAGGTGGTTCTCGGGCCGGCCGATCACGAGGTAGTCCACCAGGATGCCGGGGATCTTCACGTCCTTGGGGTGCAGGGTGCCGTTCTTGACGATGTGCTCCACCTGCACGATGACGATGCCGCCGCTGGCCCGCGCCGCCTGGGCGATGGACAGCGATTCAAGCAGCACGCCCTCGCGGGCCATCGACACGTTGCCGTTCTCGTCGGCAAACGAGCCGCGCAGCAGGGCCACGTCCACCTTGGGGTTGCGGAAGTACAGCCACTCCTCGCCGTCCAGGTGCACCACCTCGACCAGGTCTTCGGTGGCCGAGGCGTTCACCTTGGCGCCCTCGATGCGCGGATCGACGAAGGTTTCGAGCCCCACCTTGGAGAGGAAGCCCGGCCGCCGCCCGGCGATCTGCTTGGGCAGCTGCACCAGCACGCCTTGCGGCAGGTTGTAGGCCTCGATCCTGTTTTCCATGATGAGGCGCATCAGCTCCGGCCCGCCCACGCCGAAGTGGCCGCCGACGATGCGCTTGAGCAGGCCTTCGCGGGCGAAGTGATGGACGCCGCGGTCCTTGCCGTTGCCCACGCCGGTGGCGTGGTACAGGGTGAGATCGCGCGGGTGGCCGGTGGCCTCGAAGGATTCGCGGATCGCCTTCACCGCCTCTTCGGCGAAACCCGCCAGGCCCATGCCGGTGCAGTAAACCGTGGCGCCGTTCTTGACCAGATGCCCCACGTCGGAGGGCGCAATGACTCGTGCCATCGTCGCCCCCTTACTTGGCCGACAGGCGCACGGCGCCGTCGAGGCGGATCACCTCGCCGTTGATCATCACGTTCTCGACGATGGAGCGCACCAGCGCCGCGAACTCGGCCGGCCGGCCCAGGCGCGGCGGGAAGGGCGTCGCCTTGCCCAGCGAATCCTGCACGTCCTGGGGCAGCGCCTCCATCATCGGGGTGAGGAACAGCCCCGGCGCGATGGCATTCACGCGGATGCCCGAGCGGGCCAGCTCGCGGGCGACGGGCAAAGTCATGCCCACCACGCCGGCCTTCGATGCCGCGTAGGCCGCCTGGCCCACCTGGCCTTCAAATGCCGCCACCGAGGCGGTATTGACGATCACGCCCCGCTCGCCTTCAGCGTTGGGTGTGCCCGCGGCCATCGCTGCTGCTGCCAGGCGCACCATGTTGAAGGCGCCCACCAGGTTGATGTTCACCGTGCGGGCAAAGCTCTCCAGCGGATGCGGGCCGTCCTTGCCCAGCACCTTCCAGGCCGGGCCGACCCCGGCGCAGTTGATGAGGCCGTGGAGCGCACCGAAGCGGCTCACCGCCAGATCCACCGCGGCCTTGCCGTCGGCTTCGCTGGTGATGTCGGTCTTGATGAAGGCAACGCGGTCGCCAAGCTGGGCGGCGAGGGTCTCGCCCTTGTCCACGCCCACGTCGGCGATGACGACCTTCGCCCCGCCGGCGTGCAGGTTGCGGACGGTGGCTTAGCCGAGGCCCGAGGCGCCGCCGGTGACGATGAAAACGGAATCCTGAATCTGCATGTGCTGTCTCCTTCCACTGGCCGGCGCGAGGCCGGCGCTGTCATTTTTATCGGTGCGAATTCATGCGCAGCGATGCGTCGAAAACCTTGCGCAGCCCGGCCCTGTCTCCGCGGGCGAATGAAGTCGCCCCTACAAAAGCCAGCGCACCGCCCCCTTGTGGGTGCGAATTCATTCGCACAACACGCGTTGAACGACGGACACGGCGGGGTCGGCCCCAGCGCGCGAAGGTATTCGCCCTCGCGGCGCTCAAGCGCGCTCGACCAGAATCGCCATCCCCTGCCCACCGCCAACACACGCCGAGGCGATGCCGAACTGCTGGTCGTCGAGCTGTAGCTGGCGCGACACGGTGTGGGTGAGGCGCATGCCTGAGGCGCCGAGCGGGTGGCCGATGGCGATGGCGCCGCCGCGGGTGTTGGCGCGGTCGCGGTCGAGGCCCAGTTCGCGTTCGCAGCCGAGGTATTGGGCGCCGAAGGCTTCGTTGATCTCGACGCGGCCCACGTCGCCTAGGGTGAGGCCGGCCTTGGCGAGCACCGCGCGGATCGCCGGCGCGGGGCCGATGCCCATGATCTCGGGCGGCACGCCGGCCGCCGCGCCGCCGACGATGCGGGCCAGGGGCTTGAGGCCGTGGGCGCGCACGTAGTCGCCGGAAGCCACCAGCACCGCGGCGGCGCCATCGACGATGGCCGAGCTGTTGCCGCCGGTCTGCACGCCCTTGAAGGCGGGCTTGAGCTTCTGCAGGGTTTCGAGGCTGGTGGGGCGCACGTGCTCGTCGCGCTCGAACACCGTCTTGCGGTCGGCGAGCTTGAGGAAGCGGCTCTGGTAGCCGTCGAGGGCAAACTCGGCGTTGGTCACCGCGGCCACTTCGTCGGCAAAGTAGCCGGCATCCCACGCGGCGTTGGCGCGGGCGAAGGTCTGGGCGGCGTAGGCATCCACCTCCTCGCGGGTGATGCCGTACTTCTGGGCCACGTTCTCGGCGGTGTTGCCCATGCCCTGGCGGGTGGCCGGGTCGGTGAAGGCTTCCCACAGGAAATCCTTGAACTCGATCTGCCCCATGCGGAAACCGGCGCGGTGGGTGTAGGCCGCCACCGGGTTGCGCGACATGGATTCGGTGCCCACCGCCAGCACCACCTGAGCGCTGCCGAGGGCGATCTGGTTGGCGGCCTGCACGATGGTCTCGAAACCGGTGCCGCAAATCCGCGTGGCGAGCATCGCCGGCGCGGTGGCCGGCACGCCGGCATAAAGGCCGATGTGGCGCGGCAGGTAGTAGGCGTCGAACCCCGCCTGGGCCATGTTGCCGGCCACCACCGACTGCACGTCGGCGGCGGGGATGCCGGAGCGCTCGAACAGCGCCCGGGCGGCGAAGATGCCCAGGTCGATGGGGTTCACGTCGCGCAGCACGCTGTTGTAGTCGGCAAAGGGCGTGCGGGCGCCGGCGACGAGGTAGATGTCGTCGTAACGGGTGACCAGCGCGGCGGCGGCAAAATCTTCGTAAGCCATGGGCTTAACCTTTCTTCCGGTTGAGGAATTCCTGCATGCGGCGGTTGGCTTCGTCGCTGCTCTGGGCGATCGCGGCCGCGAGGGATTCGGTGTAGAGGCCGTTGGCCATGGACATGTCGCCGATGTTGGCGACAGCGGTGATCGACGCCCAGTTGGAGAGCGGCGCGTTGGTGGCGATCTGGCGGGCGAGCTTCATGGCCTCGGCCAGCGCCTCGCCTTCTTCGACGAGGTAGTGCGACAGGCCGAGGCGGTAGCCGTCTTCGGCGTTGTAGCGGCGGCCGGTGAGCATCATCTCGGTCATGCGGTCGGGGCCGATGATCTTGGAGACGCGCACCGAGGCGCCGCCGCCCACGAAGATGCCGCGCTGGCCTTCCGGCAGCTGGTAGAAGGTCGTCTTGTCGGCCACGCGGACGTGGGTGCTGGTGGCGAGCTCGAGCCCGCCGCCCACCACCGCGCCGTGCAGCGCCGACACCACCGGCCGGCCGCCGAACTGGATCTTCTGGAAGACCCGGTGCCACCACTGGGAGTGCTGCAGCACCTCGAAGGGCGAGCGGATCTGGTGTTCCGACAGGTCCAGCCCGGCCGAGAAGTGCGCGCCCTCGCCGGACAGCACCACCACCGTGGCGTCGGCGCCGAGGCTGTCGAAGCAGGCTTCCAGATCCTCCAGCAGGCCGTTATTCACCGCGTTGCGCTTGGCCGGCCGGTTGAGCCGGATGTGGGCGATGCTGTCTTCGAGGGTGACCAGGATGTTTTCGTAGTTCATGCTCTTTCCTTGTTGTGGCACGCGGGGGTGCTGTTCTCCCGGTTCGTGCGTGTTGCTCTTCAGGCTGCCCCGGCCGGCAGGATCACGCTGTGGTCCGGCTCGTCGGCGTGCAGGCGCAGCACCAGATCGGCACGGCGCGTCAGCACGAGGCGCTGGTTGATGTAGCCCTTGTCGGTGATCTCCCCGGCGTCGATGGAGGGCGGCTCCACCAGCAGCATCGCCCGCGCCGCCGAGCCCGCCGAACCGCCACCTTCCTTCTTGAGCCGCGCGAGGCCGCGGGCGACCATCGCGCGCACCGAGGGCTGGTGCAGCAGTTCTTCCACCGACGCATCCGGCGGCAGGTTGGCGGAGAGCTTTCGCAGCTCGGGGATGTTGGGGAAGATCAGGAAGCCGATCTCGTCGCGGTCGTGGCCGGTGACCACGATGTCCTGAGCCACCGGCACCAGGGCGTCGAGGCCCTTCATGCGCAGCGCGCCCACATGCACCCAGGTGCCGGTGACGAGCTTGAAGTCCTCGCCCACGCGACCGTCGAAGAGCAGGCCCTTCTGGGGCTTGGTGGGGTCGACGAACTCGACCGCGTCGCCGATCTTGTAGAAGCCTTCCTCGTCGAAGGCGGCCTTCGACAGCTCGGGCAGCTTCCAGTAGCCGGGCATCACGTTGTGGCCGCGCACCCGCACTTCCATCTTGTCGGCGGACGGCACCAGCTTGAGCTCGGTGCCGGGGATGGGGATGCCGATCACGCCGGAGCGCTCCGGCGCGAAGTGGCTGTCGGTGCATAGCGGCGCGGTTTCCGTCGAACCCCAGCCCGACACCAGCGGCACCTGGAAGCCCAGGGTCTCCAGTGACAGGCGGTTGAGCTCGTCGTACAAGTGCTGGGGCAGCGCGGCGGCGGCGTAGAAGATCACCTGCAGGTTCTTGAAGAAGGCTTCCCGCAGGCCGGCGTCCTCGTGGAGCGCCGACACCAGCATGTCGAAGCCCCGCGGCACGTTGAGATACACCGTGGGCGACACTTCGCGCAGGTTCTTCAGGCTGGTCTCGAACACGCCCGGCACCGGCTTGCCGGCGTCGAGGTAAAGGGTGCCGCCGTTACGCAGCACCATGTTGAAGTTGTGATTGCTGCCGAAGGTGTGGCTCCAGGGCAGCCAATCCACGATCACCGGCGGCTCGGCTTCGAGGAAGGGCCAGATCTGCGCCTTGGCCTGCTGGTTGGAGCAGATCATGTGCTGGGTGTTGATGACCGCCTTCGGCGCCCCCACGGAGCCCGAGGTGAACAGGAACTTGGCGATGGTCTCGCCATTGACCTGGGCGTAGGCGGCATCCACCGCCCCCGCGTCGGTGCGTTCGAGCAGCGCGGAAAACGGCACCGCGGGCACCGCCCCCTCGCCCGGGCCACCGGCCGTGCCGGCCACCACCACCCCGTCGTGGAGCGGCGCGATGGCCGCCAGCGCCTGGGCAAAGCGGGCGTGGTGCTCGACGAAGATCACCCCCGGCCGGATGTGCTCGATATTGCTCTTGAGCTTGGCGAAATCCTTCGACACCAGCGAATACGCCTGGGAGATCGCCGATATCGGCACCCCAACGTGCATCGCCGCCAGCATCAAAATGGCGTGCTCGACGCTGTTGTCGGAGAGCACCACCACCGGGCGCTCGGCCGACAGCCGTTGCCCGAGCAGCCAGGTGGCCGCGGCACGCACACGGGCCAGGGCCTCGGCATAGTTCACCCGCACCCATTCGCCATCGAAGCCGCGCTCCGCGATGAAGGTGCGCTCGGGCGCCTCCGCAGCCCAGCGCTCCAGGTGTTCGCCGAGCCGCAGCGGCACGGTGCCGAGCGCCATCGGCGAGCGCAGGATGCGGCTGCCGTCGGCACGGTGCTCCACCGTTACGGTGGCCGGCGCAAAGAGCCGGGCCGGATCACGCATGATCGTCGTCATCGTCCGCGCTCCTTATTTGCCGGAAATGATCTTCCACTCGCCGCCGGTCACGCGCACCAGCACCCGGGCGCGCTCGTCGAGACCGAAGTGATCGGACGCGCTCATGTTGAACACGCCGTGAGCGCCGGCCACCTCGCGCTCGCTCTCCAGGGCGTCGCGCAGGCCCTTGCGGAAGGCCGGCGTGCCCGGTTTGCCAGCCTTGAGCGCGGCGGGCACGGCCTTCTCGATGAGCTTGTAGGCATCGAAGGCGTAGGCGCCGAAGGACGACACATTGCCCGGGCCGTACTTGGCCTCGTACAGCTTGATGTAATCGAGCGCCGGCTTCTTGGAGGGGTGCGAATCCGGCAACTGGGCCGCCACCGCCACCGGGCCGATGGGCAGGATGCCGCCTTCGACGGCCTTGCCGCCGACCTTCAGGAACTCCTTGTTGGCGGCGGCGTGGGTCTGGTAGATCTGGCCCTTGTAGCCGCGCTCGAACAGCGTGGAATGGGGCAGCGCGGCGGGCGTGCCGGAGCCGGCGATCATCACCGCGTCGGGCTTGGCCGCGACGAGCTTGAGCACCTGGCCGCTCACCGAGGTATCCACCCGGTTGT
Organism: Zoogloea sp.; assembly: GCF_041911615.1. Taxonomy (GTDB): domain Bacteria; phylum Pseudomonadota; class Gammaproteobacteria; order Burkholderiales; family Rhodocyclaceae; genus Zoogloea. Next base: position 10,952 of record NZ_JAYROR010000074.1, read on the forward strand.
AGCGCTCCACGGCCACCAGCTTGATGCCGGCCGCGTCGGCGGCGGCAGTGATCTGCTTGAGCCAGTCTTCGCCATACGGGTCGTTGAAGCCGATGAAGCCCAGCGTCTTCACGCCGGTTTCGCGCATGTGGCCCACCAGCGCCTTGGCCATCAGCGAGTTGTGCTGGGGCGCGCGGAACACCCAGGTGTTCTTGGCGGCGGGCAGATCCACCGGACACATGGCGACCTGCGGCGTGGCGGTCTCGTTGGCCACTTCGGCGATCGCCGCGCAGGCCGGGGTGCTGGACGAGCCGACCAGCACATCCACCTCGTCTTCGGTGACGAGCTTGCGGGCGTTCTTGGTGGCCTGGCCGGGGTCGGTGGCGTCGTCCAGCACGATGTAGTTGATCTTCTCGCCGGCGATGGTGGTCGGCAGGATCGCGGAGGTGTTCTTCTCGGGAATCCCGAGGGAGGCCGCCGGGCCGGTGGCCGAGACGGACACGCCGATGTTGATGTCGGCTTGAGCCAGGCCGCTTGCGGCCAGCAGGACGAGGGTGGGCAGTGCGCGACGCTTCATCATGATCTTGTCTCCTCCGTGGGTTCGAGCCCGTTTGTTTGTATCAGATATGAGATTTTGAACGGCGAGACAAATATACTTTAGAATATCTCGCGGATGCAATAGATCGTATTTGATATTTCGGAGGAGACCATGAATCACTACCACGCCCCCCTGCGCGACATGCGCTTCGTGATCCACGAACTCGTCGGCAGCGCCCCGATCTGCGCGCTGCCCGCCTACGCCGACTGCGACGCCGGCCTGATCGACGCAGTGCTCGACGAAGCCGGCCGCTTCGCCGGCGAGGTGCTCTCGCCCCTCAACCCGGTGGGCGACCGGGACGGCGCCCGCTGGCAGACCGGCGCCGACGGCAAGGGCGAAGTGCTTACCGCCGCCGGCTTTGCCGATGCCTACCGGCACTTTGCCGACGGCGGCTGGATGGCGCTGCCCTGCCCGCCCGACTTTGGCGGCCAGGGCCTGCCGCGCCTGCTGGCGGTGGCAGTGAGCGAGATGTGGAAGTCGGCCAACCTGTCGTTCTCCCATGTGGTGACGCTCACCCACGGTGCCATCGAGGCGCTGACCATCGCCGGCTCCGACGCGATGAAGGCCACCTGGCTGCCGAAGCTCGTCTCCGGCGAATGGACCGGCACCATGAACATCACCGAGCCCCAGGCCGGCTCGGACCTCGCCGCCATCAACTGCAAGGCCGTGCCGCAGCCGGACGGCAGCTACCGCATCAGCGGCCAGAAGATCTTCATCACCTACGGCGACCACGACATGGCCGCCAACATCGTGCATCTGGTGCTAGCCCGCACGCCGGACGCCCCGCCGGGGGTCAAGGGCCTGTCGCTGTTCATCGTGCCCAAGTTCATCCTCGATGCGGACGGCAATCCGGGCGAGCACAACGACGTGTATTGCACGTCCATCGAGCACAAGCTGGGCGTGCATGGCAGCCCCACCACCACGCTCGTGCACGGCGACCACGGCGGCTCCACGGGCTACCTGATCGGCGCGCTCGGCCGCGGGCTGGAAATCATGTTCGTGATGATGAACTCGGCGCGGCTGTCGGTGGGCACCGAGGGCCTGGGCGTCGCCCAGCGGGCCTGGCAGCTGGCGTCGGAATACGCGAAGGAGCGCGTCCAGGGCGCCGACGTGACCCAGAAGGGCGGCAAGCCGGTGGCCATCGTGCGCCACCCGGACGTGCGCCGGATGCTGATGACGCAGCGCGCCCACACCGAAGCGATCCGCGCGCTGGCCTACAGCGTGGCGGCGCTGCAGGACGTGGCCCACCAGTCGCCCGATCCGGAAGCCCGCGCCGCCGCCCACCGCCGCGTCGAATTGCTGACCCCGGTGCTCAAGGGCTGGAGCACCGAGAGCGCGGTAGAGCTCACCTCCCTGGCGATCCAGGTTTTCGGTGGCATGGGCTTCGTCGAGGAGACCGGCATCGCCCAGTACATGCGCGACGCTCGCATCACCCCAATCTACGAGGGCACCACGGCGATCCAGGCGGCGGACCTCGCCGGCCGCAAGCTCGCCCGCGACGGCGGCGCCGTGCTCGCCGCGCTGCTGGCCGACATGCGCGCCGATCAAAGCGCCCTCGCCACCACCTACGATGCGAACCTCGCCGTCATCGCCGCCCGCCTGGGCGCCGGGCTGGACGACCTGGAAGCCGCCGCCAGCGCCATCATCGCGCGCATGGGCAGCCCCCCCGCCGCCGCACTGACGGTGGCCGAGCCCTTCCTCAAGCTCGCCGGCACGGTGATCGGCGGCTGGCTGCTGGCCAGGGCCGCGAAGCTCGCCCACGAAGCCATCGCCGCCGGCAGCAGCGACCCGTTCTACGTCGAAAAGCTCGCCTCGGCGCGCTTCTACACCGACCACCTACTGCCCCGCAGCAGCGGCCTGCGCATCACCGTCGAATCCGACAACAGCCTGCTGCTGGGGCTGCCGGACGAAGCGTTCTGAGCGGCCAGCCGGCGCGGCCCGTTCAACGGGTCGCGCCGGCCCGGGCAAGGCGGCATGGCCGGCGGCCGAGGATGGCGCGCACCCGCAGCGAACGTGTTGACAGGCGACCGAGGGTCATGGAGACCCTCACCCTGGGGGATATTGAGTCGGCGCCGCCTGAAAATCAGGCACTGGCGGGTCGTCGCAACGCCTCCGCCGCTTCGGCCCATCCACCAGAGCGTGCGCGGGCTGCGCCTCAGGCGCCCATCTGCCCCGCAATGCGCGCCACCACCTCGTCCACGGAGCGCTGCGTGGTGTCCACGTCGAAGGCGGCCATGCGGTAGAGGTGATCGCGGGCCTCGAGGGTGCGGTGGATGTTGTCCATCGCCTCGCGGTAGAGGGCCGGCTTGGCGATGCGGATGTCGTGCTGGTCCATCACCCGACGAAAGTGGGTGTCGGGCTCGGCGTGGAGCCACACGGTGAAGAAGGCGTTGAGCAGGATCTCGTAGGTGAGCGGCTCGGCGACGATGCCACCGCCGGTGGCGAGCACCACCTGCGGATGCTTCGCCACCACCTGCTCGAGGCAGCGCCGCTCGAGGTTTCGGTAGCCCGACTGGCCGTAAAGCGTAATGATCTCCTGCAGACTGAGGCCGGCCTCCTGCTCCACCTCGCGGTTGAGCTCGACGAAGGGCCGGCCGAGGCGTTCGGCCAGGGCCTGCCCGACGGTGGATTTGCCGGCGCCGCGCAGGCCGATGAGCACGATGCGATCCTTGCGCAGGCCATCGGTCGGCTGATAGTCGGCGAAGATCTGCTCGCGGATGCGCGCCAGGTTGCCGACCGGCTGACGCTTCAGGAACTCGACGATCAGGTTGAAATCGCCGGTGCGGGCGTCCTCGTCGGCAAAGAGGCTGGCCACGGGCTGGTTGAGCGCCTTGGCCACCTTGCCGAGCACCACCACCGAGACATTACCCTGGGCGCTTTCCATCCGCGCGAGGTGGGGCAACGACACGCCGGACTGCTCGGCGAGATTCTTGCGCGTCATGCCCCGCTGGCCGCGGAAGTGGCGGATGTTGCGGGACAGCCTCGCCAGCAGCGCCGCCGAATCCGCATCGAGCCCGCCTGCCTGGGCGTCCGCCTGGGCTTCCTTTTCGTCCTGTTCCGCTTCCACGCTGCTGCCTGCCATGAGTACGCAATCGCGCATTTTAGCGTCTGGCAGCCCCCGCCCCAACGATTCCGGTCAAGTCGCCAGCATGTCCTGGTGCTTGCTGCCGAAGCCCAGGTAGGCCTCGACCACCCGCGGATCGTCGGCCAGATCGGACGCCTTGCCTTCCATCGCCACCGCGCCCATCTCCAGCACGTAGGCGTAGTCGGCCACCTGCAGCGCGGCGCGGGCGTTCTGCTCCACCAGCAGGATCGACACGCCCCGCTCGCGCAAGGCGGCGATGATGCGGAAGATCTCCCGCACGATCAGCGGCGCGAGGCCCAGGCTGGGTTCGTCGAGCATCAGCAGCTTGGGCTTGCCCATCAGCGCGCGGCCGATGGCGAGCATCTGGCGCTCGCCGCCGGACATCGTCGCCGCCGCCTGGGTGCGCCGCTCCTTGAGGCGCGGGAAGAGCTCGAAAACCTCGTCCATCGTCTTCGCCTGATCCCGGTGGCCCTGCCGGTAGCGCTGGAAGGCGCCCAGCAGCAGGTTGTCCTCGACGCTCATCTCGCCAAACAGATCGCGCTTCTCGGGCACCAAGGCGAGGCCCTGGATCACCCGCTTTTCCACGTTCGGCCGGCGCTGGGCGTGGCCGTCGAAGACGATGCGCCCGGACGACGGCATCAGCCCCATGATCGCCGCGAGGCTGGTGGTCTTGCCGGCGCCGTTGGGGCCGATCACCGTGACGATCTGGCCGGCGCCAACCTTGAGGCTGACCTCATGCACCGCCTCGACCTTGCCATAATTGACCCGCAGGTCCTGCACTTCGAGCAGCGTGCTCATTCCACACCCCCCAGGTAAGCCGCGAGCACACGCTCGTTCTGCTGGATTTCCTCCGGCAGGCCCTCGGCGATCTTCTCGCCAAACTCCATCACCACGATCCGATCGACCAGCCCCATCACGAAATCCATGTCGTGCTCGACCAGCAGGATCGCCACGCCTTCGGCCTTGAGCTTCTTCAGCAGCTCGCCCAGCGCCTCCTTCTCCTTGAAGCGCAGGCCGGCGGCGGGCTCGTCCAGCAGCAGCAGGCAGGGGTCGGCGGCCAGCGCCCGGGCGATCTCGACGATGCGCTGCTGGCCCAGGGCCAGGGAGCCGGCCTCGTCGTGCATGTGAGCCTCCAGCCCCACCCGGCGGATCTGCCGGGCGGCCTCGGCCAGCAGGCGTTCCTCTTCCTTGCGGTCGAGGCGCCAGGCGGCGGGGAACACGCCGGTCGAACCGCGCAGATGGGTGCCGATGGCGACGTTCTCCAGCACGCTCATCCGCGGCAGCAGGCGCACGTGCTGGAAGCTGCGGCTCATCCCGAGGCGGGCGATCTCGCGGGCGTCATGCCCCGCCACCGCCTTGCCATTGAAGACGATCTCGCCCGAGGTGGGCGTATCGACGCCGGAGATCTGGTTGAACATGGTGCTCTTGCCGGCGCCGTTGGGGCCGATCAGCGCCAGGATTTCGCCGGCCTTCACGCTGAAGTTCATGGCGTTGTTGGCGACGAGGCCGCCGAACTTGCGGGTGACGTCCTTCACCTCGAGGATCGTCTCGCCGCGGGTCGGCATCGTCCGCCGGGCGAGCGGTGCGGCCGCTTCCGACACCGCCTTGGGCGCGGCCTTGACCCGCAGCACGCGCATCACCGCCGGCCACAGGCCTTCCCGCGCCCGGTGCAGGATCAGCAGCAGCAACATGCCGAAGATGATGATCTCGAAGTTGCCCGAATGGCCGAACACCCGCGGCAGGAAATCCTGCAGCCACTGGTTGAGCAGCGTCACCAGCCCGGCGCCGACCACCGCGCCCCACACGTAGCCGGCACCGCCCACCACCGCCATGAAGAGATATTCGATGCCGTGGTGCAGGCCAAAGGGCGACGGATTCACCAGCCGCTGCATGTGGGCGTACAGCCAGCCGGCCGCCGCCGCGTGCAGCGCCGCGATCACGAAGATCACGATGCGCGAGCGGGAGGTATCCACACCCATCGCCTCGGCCATCACCACGCCGCCCTTCAGCGCGCGGATCGCCCGCCCCTCGCGGGAGTCCAGCAGGTTCTGGGTGGTCACCACCGCCGCCAGCACGAAGGCCCAGATCAGATAGTAGATCTCGTGGCCCTCGTCCAGCGCCCAGCTGCCGATGCGGATCGGCGGCAGGCCCGAGATGCCGCTCTGGGCGCCCAAAATGTCCAGCGTGCCGAACAGAAAGTACAGGCTGATGCCCCAGGCGATGGTGCCCAGCGGCAGGTAATGACCGGACAGGCGCAGCGTGAGCGAGCCCAGCAGCAGCGCGATGAGCCCGGTGATCGCGAGCCCCACGCCCAGCGCCAGCCACGGCGACGCACCGGCCCAGGCAATCCAGCCCGGCAGGCTGGTGGACGTGGTGAGCACCGCGGTGGTGTAGGCACCCACGCCCACAAAAGCCGCCTGCCCGAAGCTGGTGAGCCCGCCCACGCCGGTGAGCAGCACCAGCCCCACGGCCACCAGCGCAGAGATGCCGATGTAGTTGAGCAGGGTGACGTAATAGGCCGGCAGCAGCGCCGGCGCCACGGCCAGCACGGCGACCACCGCCAGCAGCCGCAGGGCGTGCTTCATCGGGCTGGCTTCCCGTTGCGGGGTGAGCAGTTGCGTTGCGGTGTTCATTCCTCGTCCTCCACGTGATGACTGTTGAAGGAGCGCCACAGCAGCACCGGGATGATCAGCGTGAACACCAGCACCTCCTTGAACGCGCTCGCCCAGAACGACGAGAAGGATTCCAGCAGGCCCACCAGCACCGCGCCGGCCGCCGCCAGCGGATAGCTCGCCAGCCCGCCGATGATCGCGGCCACGAAGCCCTTCAGGCCGATCAGGAAACCCGTGTCGTAGTAGATCGTAGTGATCGGCCCGATCAAGAGACCCGAGAAGGTGCCCAGCAGCGCCGCCAGCAGAAAGGTGAGCTTGCCCGCCACCACCGGCGAGATGCCCATCAGCTTGGCGCCGGACTGATTCACCGCCGTCGCCCGCAGCGCCTTGCCGTACAGCGTTCGGGCGAAGAAGGCGTACAGCCCGACGATGAAGGCCAGCGAGCAGCCCAGCACCCACAGGGTCTGGGCGTTCACCGAAAACTCGCCGAAGGAGAGGCTGCCCTCCGAGAACGGCGCGGTGCGCACGCCCTCGGCGCCGAAGAACACCAGCCCGAGGCCGGTGAGGATCAGATGCACCGCCACCGAGGCGATCAGGAGCACCAGCACGCTGGTGTCGGCGATCGGCTGGTAGGCGATGCGGTAGATCATCGGCCCCAGCGGCACGAGGATCGCCAGGGTGAGGGCGATCTGCGCCAGCATCGGCAGCCCGCCGCAATCAACGCCATGCAGCAGCCCGGCCAGCGCCAGCGGGTAGGCGAGGTTCCAGCCGACGAGCCCGCCGACGCCCTCGAAATCGCGGTCGCGCAGGCGGCCGATCAGGTCGAGCACCGCCACGAAGGCGCCCATCGCCACCAGCAGCCACACGGTGGCCGGCACCTTGCCGGCCTGCAGCGCCGCCAGGGTGAGCGCCCCGAAGGCGACGAACTCGCCCTGGGGAATGAAGATCACCCGCGTGACCGAGAAGACGAGGACCAGGGCCAGCGCCAGCAGGGCGTAAATCGCCCCGCCGGTCACCCCGTCCTGCCCGAGTATCAAAACGATTCCTGCATCCAAAGCCGAATCCTCTCCGTTCAAAATATGAACCCAGGCCGCATCTGATATTTGATATTTGCGGCACCCAATCCTCCATATAAAATACTTTATCTGATATCACAGGCTTTGAACAAATCTTTTTTGATACCTTTTCTTGCGCCGAGCCGTCATCCGCACAAAAAAACGGCCACCTGAATTCAGGTGGCCGTTGCGTGGCGGACGTACCCGCCGGACGTAGCTGGAGGGGTGGAGGCGCTTTCAGCCCCGGTACGGCCCGGCCCCCAGGCCGATGGGCGTCGGCGCGGCGGCGACGAGCTTCGAGAACACGTCGGCAAAGTCTTCCGGCTTGCCGCGGGTGCCGCTCATCGGGTCGCGCTCGCCCGTGAAGACGCGATTCACCTCGGCCCAGTCCTCGGGCGTGAGCACGCGCAGGGCGAGCGGAATCGCCTCGCGCTCCTCGAGCATCATGTGGGTGCGGTAGAACTCGGCGTAGGCGTCGAAGGCGGCGGCAAAATCGGCCAGCCGGGACGGATCGGCCACATAGGCGGCAAGCGCTGCCTCGAGACGTCCGATGCGCTCGCCGGCGGCCTGGTGCTGGGCGTCGAGGGCGGCCAGGGCGGCGGCGCCCTCGCTGCTGCGCGCCTTGATCCGCGCGAACAGGACATCCTCCTTGGGATGGTGGCGCTTCTCGGGATAGGCGTCGAGGTAATGGATCATCGCCTCGAACAGCTTCAGATCGGGCTGCAGGCGGCCGGCGACCACCTCCTTGAGCATGAAGCGCACGGCGTGGAGGATGGCGGCGAGGGACTGATGTTCGTCGCCGAGGATGCGAAGGGCTTCCATCGGAAGGTTTCTCCTGAATCGGGGCAAGGCGGCGGGCCGCCTCGCCGCCGACGACCGCTTCGTCGCCAACATCCTGGCGCGCACCCGCGACAGCGGCTACGCCAGCAACGACGGCGAGTGGACCTCCCAGCGCAAGGTCGGCGCGCTGGCCCTGCCGATCCGCCTGCGCGGCCTGCCGGTGGGCTCGGTCAATATCGTCTACCTGAACCGCGCGGTCCCCCTGAAGGAAGCCACCAGCCGCTACCTGCCCGCCCTGCGCCAGGCCGTGGACCGCATCGAAGCCCAGCTCGGCGCCGCCGACGCGGCACCGGCAACGCCCGATCCGGGCCTGGACTGAACGCGCCGGCGACACCGCACCGATGGGGACCACGTCACGAACCGCTGCAACACGCGGGGCGTATAAGGGAATCTACGCGGTGATGCACCGCAACAATAGTGCTAGTCTCCCGTTTGCCGCACTTTCTACGCCAAGCGAGAAACACCATGAGTGAAGTCGATCTGAAGAAATTCTTCCTCGAACAGGTGCCCCTGTTCGCCAGTTTCCCGGCCGACAAGGTGGACGCCATCGTCCGGCAGTCCCAGCTCACCACCTACGAGGGCAACGAGGCGATCCTCGAAACCGGCGACGAAGCCCGCAACATGGGCATCGTCATCACCGGCCACGCCGAAATCTCGGTCACCGACAACACCGGCACCCGCACCGTCATCAGCCAACTCGGCCCGGGCGACGTGTTCGGCGTGATGTCCACCCTCACCGGCGACCGCATCACCGCCGACGTCATTGCCGGCAACCGCTGCTACGTGCTGCTGATTCCCCAGAACGTCTACGCCAGCCACATCCTCACCAACCCGAAGGCCGTGGCTTACCTGTCGCACAAGCTGCTCGACCGCGTGCGCGTGCTGTCGGCCGAGATCGTCGGCGGGCAGACCGGCGCACCCGCCGCCAGCGCCGACGACCCCTACGCCCTGTCGCTGCACACCGACGCCCCGGGCAAGGTGCTGGCACTGAACATCGGCATCAGTCAGATCCACTTCGGCATCTACGACACCCACGACCTGGGCTCCGACATCCACGGCATCATCGACAACGCCGACCCCGCCGTCGCGCGCATCCGCGTCACCGTCGGCACCCAGAGCCGCAGCGCCGAGCGCGACCCGTTCCCGCTCACCGAGCTGTTCCGGGTGATGGCCGAATCCACCCGCCTGCTCGGCGACGCCTTCGAACTGCACCTGCAGGACGTCACCGCCGTCGGCCACCGGGTCGTCCATGGCGGCAGCAAGTTCGCCAGCTCGGTGGTCATCACCCCCACCGTGATCGCCGACATCGAAGCCCTGTCGGTGTTCGCCCCGCTGCACAACCCGGTCAACGTCGAAGGCATCCGCGAGGCCATGCGCCAGCTGCCGAACGTGCCCCACGTGGCCGTCTTCGACACCGCCTTCCACCAGACCCTGCCGCCCTACGCCTACCTCTACGGCCTGCCCTACGAGCTCTACAAGCAGGACGGCATCCGCCGCTACGGTTTCCACGGCAGCTCCCACCGCTACGTGTCGCTGAAGGCCGCCGAAGTGCTGGGGCGCCCGCTGGGCGAACTCGAGATCGTCTCCTGCCACCTGGGCATCGGCGCCTCCCTGTGCGCCATCGACCACGGCCGCTCGGTGGACACCACGATGGGCATGACGCCCACCGACGGCCTCATCATGCCCAGCCGCTCCGGCAGCATCGACCCGGCGGTCATGATCCACCTGATGCAGCAGCACGGCATGTCGGCCGACCAGCTCGCCACGCTCATCAACACCAGCAGTGGCCTCAAGGGCATCTCCGGCATCTCCAGCGACATCCACGACATCGAAGCCGCCGCCAGCAACGGCCACCACCGCGCCCTACTCGCCCACAAGGCTTTCTGCTACCAGGTGCGCAAGAACATCGGCGCCTACGTCGCGGCGATGGGCGGCATCGACGTGCTGGCCTTCACCGGCGACGTGGGCGAGACCAGCGCCGCCGTGCGCAGCCTGGCCTGCCAGGGCCTCGGCTACATGGGCATCAAGCTCGACGAGGAAAAGAACCGCAACCTCGAACGCATCGACGACTTCGCCATCGTCTCCGCCGACGACTCACCGGTGAAGATCCTCGTCATCGCCAACGACGACGAACGCCTCGTCGCCTGGGAAGCCCTGCGCGCCATCGAACGCAACGACCTGCTCCTCGAAATGCGCGAGGCCCAGGCCGAAGCCCCGATCCCCATCGAGATCTCGGCCCACCACGTGCACCTCTCGCAGGCCGACGTGGACAAGCTGTTCGGCCCCGGCCACCAGCTCACCCCCGAGCACGAACTGTCGCAACCCGGCCAGTTCGCCTGCGCCGAGAAGGTGCACCTCGTCGGCCCCAAGGGGCGCATCGCCAACGTCCGCGTGCTCGGCCCGACCCGCAAGGAAACCCAGGTCGAGATCGCCATGACCGAGCAGTTCAAGGTCGGCATCCAGCCGCCGATCCGCGAATCCGGCGACCTCGCCAACACCCCCGGCATCACCCTCGAAGGCCCGTTCGGCAGCACCACCATCGAACGCGGCGTGATCTGCGCCCAGCGCCACATCCACATGTCGCCCGACGACGCCCTGCGCTTCCGGGTACGCGACAAGTACGTGGTGCGGGTCCGCGTCGAAGGCGAGCGCGAGCTGATCTTCGGCGACGTGGTGGTGCGCGTGAACCCGGCCTACCGCCTGGCCATGCACATCGACACCGACGAAGGCAACGCCGCCAACATCCGCACCGGCATGCTCGGCTACATCGACGAAATCCAGAGCCGGCACTGATCCGCGCCACCCCGTCCGCCGCGGCAAAAAACGCGGACGGGGCCGCCGGCGGGCGGCGGCAAACGCGCCAACGCGGACAGATTTCCTGTCCTCCCACCTGCTCGGCGCGTATAATCCCGCCCTTTCGCTCGACTGCTGCAGCGCAACATTTCTCGATGGGCCTGTCATCCCATCCCGCCTGTCTCCCGTTGAGCCCCCGTTACCGCTTACGGAGAACGCGCAACCGCCATGCGCCCTGACGCTTCAAGACTGCCCGCGATCGACGCCCTCAAGGCGCTCGCCTGCCTGCTGATCGTGCTGCACCACCTGGCCTTCTACGGCCCCATGGCCGACGTGGCCAAGCCCCTGATGCCCGGCCTGATCCACTTCCTCGACGAATACGCGCGGATGGCCGTGCAGGTCTTCCTGGTCGCCTCGGGCTTCCTGTTCGCCGCCAAGTTCGGCCCCGGCAGCGTCATCGCTGCGCCGCTCAGCCTGCTCGCCCAGCGCTACACCCGCCTCGTCGTGCCCTACTCGGCCGCCCTGCTGCTGGCCATCGCCTGTTCGGCCGTGGCCGGCGCCTGGATGGAACACCGCTCGATCTCCGACGTGCCCGACCTCGGCCAGCTCCTCGCCCACGTCCTGCTCCTCCACGACCTCCTCGACCAGGAAGCCCTCTCCGCCGGCGTGTGGTACGTGGCCATCGACTTCCAGCTCTTCGCACTGGCGGTGCTGCTGCTGTGGCTGCCCACCCGCGTCGCCGCGCTGCGCCCGCTGGCGCCGCTGCTGATCGTCGGCATGACCCTCGCCTCGCTGTTCGGCTTCAACCGCGACGCCCTGTGGGACGAGACGGCGCTGTACTTCTTCGGCGCCTTCGGCCTCGGCATTCTCTCCGCCTGGGCCGCCCGCCAGCCCCGCGGCGGTCTGTGGCTCGCCGCGCTGGCCGCCGTGGCGCTCGCCGCGCTGGCGGTGGATTTCCGCCCACGCATCGCCATCGCCACCGGCGTGATGCTGCTGCTCGGCGTTTCCGCCCGCAGCGGCCTGCTGCACCGCCTGCCGGTGCCCGCGCCGGTGCGTCGCCTGGCGCGCATTTCCTACTCGGTGTTCCTGGTGCACTTCCCCCTGTGCCTGCTGGTGAATGCCCTGTTCATCAACCTCTTCCCGACCAATCCGGTGGCGAGCGCCCTCGGCATGGTGGTCGCGGTGGCCGTCAGCATCGCCGGCGGCGAGCTGTTCTACCGCCGTATCGAAAGCCGGCCCTTCACCGTGCGCATGCGCCTGCTGTTCCCGGCCGGTGTGGTTGCCGGCGGCTGGCTCGCCGCCCTGGCCCTCGGCGGCTGACCCGCCTCCGCCCCGCAGGCGCCTTCGACGCCGCCGCCCTTCACGGGGCGGCGGCGTCGTGCTTTACGGGGTCCGCCGGATACGTACTCGGGCGCGCCGCGCCTCCGCGCCCTCCCATTAAATCCCTTTAAAAACAAATTTGTGCATTTAATGCACACTTTGGATTTGCTTTTTGCCCCACGAACGCAAATCCCTAGAATCGCCTCGCCAACAACAAGAACGAGGCGTGGAGACGCAACACCGCCCCGGCAGGTCGCCCCCGGCCCGCCGCCTCCGCCCTCGCCCGACGGGACCACCGGCCCCGCCGATCCACACGCCGAGGAGCACCCATGAGCATCAAGCTGAAATGCCTGTCGCACACCCCACTGCGCGGGCTCAACGATCCGGGCGCCGACGTCGTCCGTGAAGTCGACGACATCCTGGCCCGGTCCCGTGCCGAGGTCGAAGCCTTCGATCCCGAACTGATCGTCATCTTCGCCCCCGACCACTACAACGGCCTGTTCTACGACCTGATGCCGCCGTTCGTGATCGCCACCGCCGCCGAATCGGTCGCCGACTACCAGACCCTGCCCGGCCCCCTGTCGATCCCCCGCGAGCTCGCCCTCGAGATGACCCGCTTCATCCTCGACCAGGACGTGGACATCGCCCTGTCCCACCGCCTGCAGGTGGACCACGGCTGCACCCAGACCCTCGAAGAGATGACCGGCAGCCTCACCCGCTACCCGGTGATCCCGATCATCATCAACTCCGTCGCCCCGCCGTTCGCCCCCTACCGCCGGATACGCAAGCTCGGCGAGGCCGTCGGCAAGTTCATCGCCCCGCTCGACAAGCGCGTGCTGATCCTCGGCACCGGCGGCCTCTCCCACGAACCGCCGGTGCCGCTGCTCGCCAGCGCGCCCGACGAAGTCGCCAACTTCCTCATCGCCGGCCGCAACCCCACGCCGGAAGCCCGCGCCGCGCGTCAGGCCCGCACCATCGCCGCCGGCAAAATCTACGGCACCGCCGCCTGCGCCCAGACCCCGCTCAACGCGGAATGGGATCTCGCCTTCATCGACCTGCTGGTGAACCGCCGCCTCGCCGACATCGACGACTTCCAGATCGACGACATCTCGAAGACCGCCGGCCGCTCGACTCACGAAGTACGCACCTGGGTCGCCGCCTTCGCGGCGCTGGCCGCCACCGGCCCCTACGCCGCCCGCAAGGACTACTACCGCGCCATCAACGAATGGATCGCCGGCTACGGCGTCGTCAGCGCCGAGCAGGCCTGAAAAAACCACACCGGAACACACCAGAGGAGATTGACACCATGAACGCCCCCGAAAAGCTCATCCCCACCGAAGCCGAGATCGTCGCCCGCGCCGAGGCCCTCATCCCGTGGCTGCGCGAGCGCGCCGACGCCTGCGAGAAGGCCCGCATGGTTTCCCTCGAAACCATCCAGAAGTTCCAGGAAGCCGGCTTCTTCAAGATCCTCCAGCCCAAGCGCTGGGGCGGCTACGAGATGCACCCCAACGTCCTCAACAAGGTGCTCATCGAGCTGGCCCGCGGCTGCCCGTCCAGCGCCTGGAACGTGATGGTGCTCGGCGTGCATCCCTTCGAAGTGGGCCTGCTGCCCACCCAGTGCGGCGACGAACTGTGGGGCGACGACAATACCCGCCTCGTCTCTTCGTCCTACGCCCCCTTCGGCACCGTCACCAAGGTGGAAGGCGGCTACGTGCTCAACGGCGAATGGCTCACCTCCAGCGGCTGCGACCACGCCGCCGGCGGCGCTTTCCTGGGCGGCCGCGTCGCCAAGGCAGACGGCGAGCTGGAGTTCCGCTCCTTCTGGGTCCAGCGCAGCGACTTCGAGATCGTTGACGACTGGTTCGTGGTCGGCCTCGCCGGCACCGGCAGCAAGAAGCTCGCGATCAAGGAAGTCTTCGTGCCCGAGTACCGCAGCCACGTGATCGGCGCCTACGACGAGCACTCCCACGGCGACGTGAACAACCTCTACAAGATGCCCTTCTTCTACGTCTTCTACGCCGCCGTGTCGTCGGTCATCATCGGCATGGCCCGCGGCATGGTCGACCTCTACATCGAGCACATGGTGCCGCGCCAGAACATCAACCAGGCCGTCGGCGCCGCCGTGCAGGACCCCTTCATCAAGGGCCGCCTCGGCGAGGCCTACGCCAAGATCCTCGGCGCCACCTCCCGCGTGCTGCAGAACACCGACGAAGCCTGGGCTTACGCCTCGAAGGGCGAGCTGGTACCGCTGGACGTGCGCGTGCGCCACTTCGCCACCAACCAGTTCACCGGCGGCGAATGCTTCGACGCGGCGCACATGATCTTCAAGAAGACCTCGACCCGCGGCGTGTGGCTCAACTGCCCGATGCAGCGCCAGATGCGCGACATCCTGGTGGGCGCCAACCACATCACCCAGAACCAGGACAACATCGGCGAACTGCTCGGCGGCCAGCTCCTGGGCAGCCCGCTGCCCAAGGCCAACCCCTTCGGCGTCAAGGCCTAAACTCCGTGGCCGGCCCGGCATCGCCCGGGTCGTTCTCCCTACCCAACGAGAAAACCGAGAGACACGTCATGACCGACCTCGCCAACGCCGTCGTGCACCAGAGCCCCGTCCAGGACGTGCGCACGCCGGGCCTCACCGATCTGCCCACCGTCAGCCCCCTCGAGCAGCGCAACGGCATGCGCCACCTGGCCGCCGGCGTGTCCATCATCACCGCCGCCAACGGCGGCCAGCGCGCCGGCCTCACCGCCACCGCGGTGTGCTCGGTGACCACCGATCCGCCGCGCCTGGTGGTCTTCGTGAACAAGAACGTGGTCGCCAACGAGCTGATCCAGCAAAGCGGCGCCCTGGCCGTGAATGTGCTGGCCGGCGAGCAGGAAGACGTGGCCAAGGCCTTCGCCGGGATGATCGAAGGCGTCCACGGCGACGCCCGCTTCGAGCACGGCGACTGGAGCACCCTCGTCACCGGCGCCCCGGTGCTCGGCAACACCTTGTCGAGCTTCGACTGTCGCGTGATCAAGCTCTTCGACGAGAGCACCCACAACGCCTTCCTGTGCGAAGTGCTGTCGGTGCGCGAACGCAGCGACGGCCAGGCGCTGGTGTACCTCAACGGCGCCTTCCGCAAGATCGACCAGTAAGCCCGGCAGGGCGCGCCTGCCTGCCTCCGCTACTGCCCCGCCAGCGCCCGCCGGTATTCCCCCGGCCGGGCGCCGGTCCATTTCTTGAATGCCCGGTGAAAGGCGCTCGCCTCGGCAAACCCCAGGTCGTGGGCGATCTCGAGCACTGATTTTTCGGAGTGGCATAGCTGGCTGATCGCCAGGTCGCGACGCAGGTCGTCCTTGATCGACTGGTAGGACTGCCCCTCGTCGATCAGGTGGCGGCGCAGGGTCGACACCGACGAATGCAGCTGCTGCGCCAGCGTCTCGAAATCCGGCCAGGTATCGGGCGGGATGTGCCGCAACTGACGGCGGATGCGCGCCACCAGCCCCTCGCTGTTGCGGTACTTGACCAGGAAGTTGGCCGGCGCGCTGCGCAGGAAGACCTTCATCGTGCGCGCGTTCTGCACGTTGGCCATGTCCAGGTATTCGGCGGAAAACACGATCGCCGTCTCCGCCTCGTCGAAGCGCAGGTCGGGCGAGAACAGCACCCGCCACTCGGCGCTGAAATCCGGTTCGGCGCAGCGAAAACGCGCCGTGTCGAGGGGAATCCGCCGGCCGATCAGCCAGCACGCCAGGCCGTGCAGGATGATCAGGAAGGTGCCGTAGGCAAACGCCCGGCGCGGCGCGGCGTGGCGTTCGCGCAGCACCACCCGCGCGGTGTCGCCGCTGCGCTCCAGCACCCCTTCGAAATCGTCCAGCACCAGCCGGAAGAAGCGCAGCGCCCGGCGCAGCGCCCGCTCCAGGGTGTCGCAGTGGATCACGCTGTGGCACAGCAGCGTGAAGCTGCCGGCCTTCATGGGGTGCGAATCCATGCCGAAGAACTCGTCGTCGAGCGCCTCGGCGATGAGGTGCCACAACACCCCGTAGTGAGCCGACGCCACACGCGCCTGGGGCGCGTTGAGCAGTTCCGGCGAAATGCCCGCCTGGAGCAACAGCGCGTTGGCGTCGCCGCCCCGCGCGCGCAGGCCCACCAGCGCCTCATGGACGAAACCGATGGAAATGGTGCCCTTGTCGGCGGTGCGCGGACTCATCGAAAACCGGAAGCCCCACTCGAAGAAAGATCGCGGAAAGCGGCGCCGTCCAGCCGTGGCGGCACCCGTTTTTGCTGCTCTGCAATGTGGCAAATTCTACCATTCACATTGATCGTTTTCGGCATGGATGCCGGCCTCGGCAGTGCCTACACTGCACGCCCATCGCGGCCCGCTGCCCCTTGGTGGCAGAGCCGGCACATCCCGAAAAACACACCCAAAAGGAGCGCTTCATGGAGATCAAGGACAACGTATTCGTGGTGACCGGCGGTGGTTCCGGCCTGGGCGCCGCCACCGCGAAGATGATCAATGCGGCCGGCGGCAAGGTCGTGCTGGCCGACGTCAACAAGGAAGCCGGCGACAAGCTCGCCGCCGAACTGGGCGCCGGCGCCCGCTTCGTTGCCACCGACGTGACCGACGAAGCCAGCGCCAAGGCCTGTTTCGCCGCCGCCGTCGAACTGGGCACGCTCCGTGGCCTGGTCAACTGTGCCGGCATCGCCCCGGCCGAGAAGGTCGTCGGCAAGGAAGGCCCGCACAAGCTCGAATCCTTCGCCCGCACCATCAACATCAACCTGATCGGCACCTTCAACATGACCCGCCTCGCCGCGGAGATCATGAGCAAGAACGAACCCAACGCCGGCGGCGAGCGCGGCGTGATCGTCTCCACCGCCTCCGTCGCCGCCTTCGACGGCCAGCTCGGCCAGGCCGGCTACGCGGCCTCCAAGGGCGGCGTCGTCGCCATGACCCTGCCGATCGCCCGCGAACTGTGCCGCTCCGGCATCCGCGTGATGACCATCGCCCCGGGCATCATGGAAACCCCGATGCTGCTGGGAATGCCCGCCGAAGTGCAGGAAGCCCTCGGCAAGATGGTTCCGTTCCCCTCGCGCATGGGCAAGCCGGCCGAGTACGCCGCGCTGGTCGAACACATCTTCGGCAACGCCTACCTCAACGGCGAGGTGATTCGCCTCGACGGCGCGATCCGCATGGCAGCCAAGTAAATAACGTAGGGGCGAATTCATTCGCCCGCAGTCGGTTGATCGAAGTCCGCGGGCGAATGAATTCGCCCCTACGGGCCTCACAGTTACCCAAAGGATTTCCCGCATGAGCAACGCCAACGACCCCATCGTCATCGTCTCCGCCGCCCGCACCCCGATGGGTGGCTTCCAGGGTGATTTCGCCAGCCTCACCGCGGCCCAACTGGGTGGCATCGCCATCAAGGCCGCCGTCGAGCGCGCCGGCATCGCCGCCGACACCGTCGAAGAGGTGATCTTCGGGTGCGTGCTGCCCGCCGGCCAGGGCCAGGCCCCGGCCCGCCAGGCCGCGCTGGGTGGCGGTCTGCCCCTGTCGGCCGGCTGCACCACCGTCAACAAGATGTGCGGCTCCGGCATGAAGGCCACCATGCTGGCCGCCGACCTCCTCACCGCCGGCACCAACGAAGTGATGATCGCCGGCGGCATGGAATCCATGACCAACGCCCCCTACCTGCTGCCCAAGGCCCGCGGCGGCTACCGCCTCGGCCACGGCCAGG
The DNA here is from genome assembly GCF_041911615.1 of Zoogloea sp. Lineage (GTDB taxonomy): Bacteria > Pseudomonadota > Gammaproteobacteria > Burkholderiales > Rhodocyclaceae > Zoogloea. The sequence continues at coordinate 28,949 of NZ_JAYROR010000074.1, forward strand.
TGATGGACCACATGTTCCTCGACGGCCTCGAAGACGCCTACGAGAAGGGCCGCCTGATGGGCACCTTCGCCGAAGACTGCGCCGGCCTCTACAACTTCACCCGCGAGCAGCAGGACGCCTACGCCATTGCGTCCCTCACCCGCGCCCAGGCCGCCATCAAGGACGGCTCCTTCGAGTGGGAAATCACCCCCGTCACCGTGGCCGGCCGCAAGGGCGACGTGACCATCGCCAGCGACGAGCAGCCGCCCAAGGCCAACCTCGACAAGATCCCGACCCTGAAGCCCGCCTTCCGCAAGGACGGCACCGTGACCCCGGCCAACTCCAGCTCCATCTCCGACGGCGCCGCCGCCCTGGTGCTGATGCGCGCCTCCACCGCCGCCGCCAAGGGCCTCAAGCCGATCGCCAAGATCGTCGGCCACAGCACCCACGCCCACCAGCCCAACCTGTTCGCCACCGCCCCGGTCGGCGCCATGCAGAAGCTCCTCGCCAAGACCGGCTGGACGGTTGCCGACGTGGATCTGTGGGAGATCAACGAAGCCTTCGCCGTGGTCACCATGGCCGCGATCCACGATCTGAAGCTGGATCACGCCAAGGTCAACATCCACGGCGGCGCCTGCGCGCTGGGCCACCCGATCGGCGCCTCCGGCGCCCGCATCATCGTCACCCTGCTCGGCGCCCTCAAGAAGACCGGCGGCAAGCGCGGCGTCGCCAGCCTGTGCATCGGCGGCGGCGAAGCCACGGCGCTGGCCGTGGAAATGCTGTAAGGCAGGAAACCTTCCGGAGCGTCGGGTTACGCCCTGCGGGCTAACCCGACCTACAAGGAAGGCGACGGCGGCGCCTGGCCCATCAGAAAAGGCTCGGAGCCAAATTAAAGCCCGTCTGAACCGTCGAGCAGCGCAGTGCCAGCCGGAGCAGTCCGGCGTCGCTGTCTGAGCCCGAAGGGCGAGTTTGCGACGTCGGCCGGCTGGCTCGAGCAGCGCAGAGGAGTCGTCCGCAACGCGGACGACCGGTGAAGCCGGGTCGCCTTCTTTGCTTCCTTTCTTGGCGAGACAAGAAAGGAAGTCGCCCGCCGGGGCGAACTCCCCGGCCAACGCAAGACGAAACACGGGAAAGCCGTCCCTCGGCAGCACGCAGGCAAAACAGCCAAGGGCGACTGAAGTCGCCCCTACGCGAGCCGGTGCAGCCAGCCACCCGGACGGCTCCACGAACAACGCAACCCAGAATCCAAAGGACACCGCACCATGATCCTCACCCAAGAACAGGAAATGATCCGCGACTCCATGCGCGCCTTCGCCCAGGAGCGCCTCGCCCCCTTCGCCGCCGAATGGGACAAGCACCACACCTTCCCCGCCGAAGCCCTCAAGGAACTCGGCGAGCTGGGCGCGATGGGCATGTGCGTGCCCGAGGAATGGGGCGGCGCCGGCATGGACTACATGAGCCTGGTGCTCACCCTCGAAGAAATCGCCGCCGGTGACGGCGCCACCTCCACCATCGTCTCGGTGCAGAACTCCCTGGCCTGTGGCATCACCCAGAAGTACGGCACCGACCAGCAAAAGGAAGAGTGGCTCAAGCCCCTGGCCCGCGGTGAGAAGCTCGGCTGCTTCTGCCTGACCGAACCCCACACCGGCTCCGACGCCGCGGCGATCACCACCCGCGCCGACCGCGACGGCGACAGCTTCGTGCTCAACGGCGTCAAGCAGTTCATCACCACCGGCAAGCACGCCCACATGGCCATCGTCTTCGCCGTCACCGACAAGGCCGCCGGCAAGAAGGGCATCAGCTGCTTCCTGATCCCCACCAACACCCCGGGCTTCATCGTCGGCCGCACCGAGGACAAGATGGGCCAGCACGCCTCCGACACCGTGCAGATCATCTTCGAGAACTGCCGCGTGCCCGCCACCGCCCTGCTCGGCAAGGAAGGCGAAGGCTACAAGATCGCCCTGTCGAACCTCGAAGCCGGCCGCATCGGCATCGCCGCCCAGAGCATCGGCATGGCCCGCGCCGCGTTCGAAGCCGCCGTGCGCTACGCCAAGGAGCGCGTGACCTTCGGCGTGCCCATCATCGAGCACCAGGCGGTCAACTTCCGCCTCGCCGACATGAACACCCTGCTCGACGCCGCCCGCCTGATGGTCTGGCGCGCCGCCCAGCTCAAGGACGCCGGCAAGCCCTGCCTGAAGGAAGCCTCGATGGCCAAGATGTTCGCCTCCGAAGCCGCCGAGAAGATCGCCTCCGACGCCATCCAGATCCACGGCGGTGTCGGCTACACCAGCGACTTCCCGGTCGAGCGCATCTACCGCGACGTGCGCATCAGCCAGATCTACGAAGGCGCCAACGACATCCAGCGGCTCGTCATCGGTCGCACCATCGCCACCGAGTAAAGGGCGCGCCGGGCTACTGCGCGGCCCGATCTTGCGATTCCGGTACTCGCCGTACTCCAGTACGGCTGCGTTCCTCGTCGCAACCTCAGGCCGCTCGCTACGGTTTCTGCGCACCTTTACGCAGCTGGCGTTGTAGGGGCGAATTCATTCGCCCGCGGAGGCAGGCCCAGGGTGTGTACGTTTTTTCAACGCCTGGCGGGCGAATGAATTCGCCCCTACAAAAACATCGCCCCAGCCCCGCCCGAGCGCCCCGAAGCGCCTCGGTGCCCCACCAAAGCCCGTCTGATCCGGCGAGCAGCGCAGGGAAGTCGGCCGAAGGCCGACCTGTGAAGCCGGGTCGCCTTTCTTGCTTACTTCTTTGGCGAAGCAAAGAAGCAAGTCGCCCGCCGGGGGCGAACTCCCGGCCAACGGCACGCCAAACAAGCGCCGCACGCAAAAAAAACAAAGGAGACAACAAAATGGGCCCCCTCCACGGCATCAAAGTCGTCGAATTCGCCGCTCTCGGCCCCTGCCCCATGGCCGCGATGATCCTCGTCGACCTCGGCGCCGAAGTCGTGCGCATCGAACGCAAGCCCGCACCCGGCGCCAAGCCGGCGTCCGACCTGTTCGACCCGAAGATCGACATCCTCAACCGCTCCCGCCGCGTCGTCACCCTCGACCTCAAGAAGCCCGAAGGCCTCGCCGCCGCCCGCGAGCTGGTGGCCAAGGCCGACATCCTCGTCGAAGGCTACCGCCCCGGCGTGATGGAACGCCTCGGCGTGGGCCCGGACGTGAGCCTCAACGCCAACCCGCGCCTCGTCTATGGCCGCATGACCGGCTGGGGCCAGAGCGGCCCGCTCGCCTCCACCGCCGGCCACGACATCAACTACCTGTCGCTCTCCGGCGCGCTGCACGCCATCGGCGAACCCGGCGGCAAGCCGGTGGTGCCGCTCAACCTGGTGGCCGACTGCGGCGGCGGCGCGATGCTGCTGGTGGTGGGCGTGCTCGCTGCGCTCACCGAGGCACGCAACTCCGGCAAGGGTCAGGTGGTGGACGCGGCGATGACCGACGGCTCGGCGCTGCTGATGACCATGATGTACACCCTCAAGGCCATGGGCCAATGGGGGCAGACGCGCGGCAGCAACCTGCTCGACGGCGGCGCGCACTTCTACGACACCTACCGCTGTGCCGACGGCAAGTACGTTTCCATCGGCCCCATCGAGCCCCAGTTCTACGCGCTGTTCCTGCAGAAGGCCGGCATCGTCGATCCGGACTTCAGCCAGCAGTGGGACCGCGCCCGCTGGCCCGAGCTCAAGACCCGCGTCGCCGCGCATCTCGAAACCCGCACCCGCGACGAATGGTGCGCGCTGTTCGACGGCAGCGACGCCTGCGTGGCGCCCGTTCTGGACATGGACGAAGCGCCCGAACACCCGCACAATCGGGCTCGCGGCACCTTCATCGAAGTTGGCGGCGTCATTCAACCGGCGCCGGCCCCGCGCTTCAGCCGCAGCACCCCGGCAACGCCCCGCGCGCCGAAGCATGGCGCCACCGGCGAAGACGTGCTGGCCGACTGGGGCTTCACCCCCGACACCATCGACGGCCTACGCCGTGCCGGAGCCATTTAACTAGAAAACATCTGGAGGACACATGGAATACCAGAACATCATCGCCGAGACCCGTGGCAAGGTCGGCCTCATCACCCTCAACCGCCCCAAGGCCCTCAACGCCCTCAACGACGCCCTCGTCGATGAACTGGGCCACGCCCTGGACGGCTTCGAAGCCGACGAGAACATTGGCTGCATCGTCATCACCGGCTCCGAGAAGGCCTTCGCCGCCGGCGCCGACATCGGCGCGATGGCCAATTTCAGCTACATGGACGCCTATAAGGGCGACTACATCACCCGCAATTGGGAGCGCATCAAGACCTGCCGCAAGCCCATCATTGCCGCGGTGGCCGGCTTCGCCCTGGGCGGCGGCTGTGAAATGGCCATGAGCTGCGACATGATCTTCGCCGCCGACACCGCCAAGTTCGGCCAGCCCGAGATCAAGCTCGGCACCATGCCCGGCGCCGGCGGCACCCAGCGCCTGCCCCGCGCCGTGGGCAAGGCCAAGGCCATGGACCTGTGTCTCAGCGCCCGCATGATGGACGCCACCGAAGCCGAGCGCGCCGGCCTCGTCGCCCGCGTGATTCCCGCCGACAAACTCGTCGAGGAAACCCTCGCCGCCGCGACCACCATCGCCGGATACTCGCTGCCGGTCATCATGATGATCAAGGAATCCATCAATCGCAGCTTCGAATCCGGCCTCAACGAAGGCCTGCTGTTCGAGCGCCGCGTGTTCCACGCCACCTTCGCCCTCGACGACCAGAAGGAAGGCATGGCCGCCTTCGTCGAAAAGCGCAAGGCCGCGTTCAAGAATCAGTAAGTCGTCCGCACTGGCATGACGACAAAGGGGGCCCGTGGCCCCCTTTGTCGTTCACCACCGTCGCTCGCCACGCAGAACGGGGGCCCGCGCACCGCCGCAGCCTTCCGCCCCTTACCCGGGCTTGCCCCGCGCCTCGTCCCACTCCCGCGCGGCGCGCTCCAGGTGCTGCAGGAACACCTGGGCCACCGGCGACAGGCTCTTGCCGCGGGGATACAACGTCCACCAGTTCGACTGCACCGGAAAGCCCTCCACATCCAGCACGGTGAGCTGTTCCTCATGGGGATGGGCGCTCATCGCATGGCGCGAGATCACCGCCAGCCCCAGCCCGCCGGCCACCGCCTGCTTGATGGCCTCGTTGCTGCCCAGCTCGAGCCGCACCGCCGCCTTGAAGCCGATCCGCGCAAAGTGCGCATCGCACGCCAGCCGGGTGCCCGAACCCTGTTCGCGCAGGATGAAGCGCTGCCCCGCCAGCGCAGCGAGCTTCACGCCCTTGCTGCCGGCAAGCGGATGCGACTCGGGGGCGATCACCACCAGCGGATTGGGCAGGAAGGCGTGCCGCTCCAGCTCGATGTCGGCCGGCGGCATCGACATGATGTAAAGATCGTCCCGGTTCTCGCGCAGCCGCGCCACCACGCCGTCGCGGTTCTGCACCTCGAGGGCGATGTCGATTTCCGGATGGGCGGCGCAGAAGCGCCCCAGCAAGCGCGGCACGAAATACTTCGCCGTGCTCACCACCGCCACCCGCAACTGCCCGCGCGTCAGCCCCTTCATCGCATCGATGCGCTGCTCGAAGGCCGCCCACTCGCCCATCATCGTGCGGATCGTCTCGGCCAGATCCGCCCCCGCGGCAGTGAGATGCAGGCGCTTGCCGATCTGTTCGTACAACGGCAGCCCCACCGACTCGCTCAACTCCTTGAGCTGCATCGACACCGTCGGCTGGGTGACGTGGCACGCCTTGGCGGCCGCCGTGATGCTGCCCAGATCGGCAAACGACAAGAACAGGCGCAACTGACGGAACGTGACATTCATAGATATTTATCTATTTAAACAATAACGATAATCGATTTTTATATATTAGCGCTTGTCGGTAACATCCGCTCCGTTTTCGTCATTCACGCGTACCGCCATGCAAAGCATCCTCGATCCGGCCATCCTGTTCTTCGTCTTTGGCGTCGCTGCCGGCACCCTCAAGTCGAACCTCGAAATCCCGCCGCAAATCTCACGCTTCCTGTCGCTCTACCTGCTCATGGCGCTGGGCCTCAAAGGCGGTTTCGCCCTCGCCAAGTCCGGCCTCACCGCCGAAGTCGCCACCACCCTGGGCTGCGCCATCGCCCTGGCGATCATCGTGCCGATGATCGGCTACACGATCCTCAAGCGCTTCCTCAGCGGCTACAACGCCGCCGCCATCGCCGCCACCTATGGGTCGGTCAGCGCGGTCAGCTTCATCACCGCCGTCCAGTATCTCGAAACCAACGGGGTGCCCTATGGCGGCCACATGGCCGCCGCCATGGCCCTGATGGAATCTCCCGCCATCATCATGGCGGTGCTGTTCGCCAACACTCTGCGTCAGGGCGCCGGCGCCAGCGCGGTGGTGAGCGTCGGCCAGGGCGGCGCGGCCATCGCCGGCGGCCCCGCCCCCGCGCCGGTGCCGCTAGGCAAGATCCTCCACGAATCCTTTACCGACGGCGCCCAGTTGCTGCTGCTCGGCGCCATGGTCGTCGGCATCGTCACCGGCGAAGCCGGCAAGGCGGTGATGGCGCCTTTCTCGGTCGATCTGTTCAAGGGTATGCTCGCCTTCTTCCTGCTCGACATGGGCCTGATGGCCGCCCGCAACATGGGCGAACTCAAGGGCAAGTCCCCCTGGCTGGTGGCCTACGCCATCCTCGGCCCCCTCGCCCACGCCAGCCTCGCCCTCGCCCTCGCCACCGTGCTCGGCATCGCCCCGGGCAACGCCGGCCTGCTGATGGTGCTCGCCGCCAGCGCCTCGTACATCGCCGTGCCGGCCGTGCTGCGCTATGCCATCCCCGAAGCCAATCCGTCCCTGTACTTCGGCATGTCCCTCGGCATCACCTTCCCCTTCAACATCCTGCTGGGCATCCCCCTCTACATGTGGGCGGCGCACCAGGTGCTTGGCTAAACCGCCCTCCCCCGCTTTCCTCCCTTTCTGCCGCGCCGCGGGCCACCCCCGCCACGCGGCAGTTTTTTGTGGCCTGCCCACCACCGCCGCCCGTCGACGCAAGGTTGCCCACACCGCCCGTATTCGTCCTTCACCCGCGTGAGCATCTTCTACAGCGCGTGAACGGTCGACAACCATCGGGCGTAGATCGAATACACCCCGTGCACATCGATCTACAGGTCATGAAATGTCTTCTACACGCCGCGTAGAAGCCCTACACGCGACGCAATGGCTTCTACACCCCCGCGTAGAAGCACTACACCGCCTGAAAGTCGACCTACACGCGGCTGTACCGCTTCCACGCGCCGTGTGTATCGCCCTCATCCGCCTCTGTGGGGCTCATTGGCACCAGCCCCGCAACAAACCGCAGGCACCGCCCCTCGTCCCGCTCCCCGCGCCCGCCTCCAGGCGCACGGCCGCTCCACCGCAGCGCGCCGAAAAAAACGCATCCGGCATTTTCAAAAAGCATGAACCCAGGTAGCATTTAAACCACTGTATTTTTGTTCACAACACTACCCAGGAGCCCGACCATGAGCAACGCCCTGCAACGCATCCCCCAGCCCACCCTCGACGCCGACATCGAAACGCTCCGCGCCCTCGGCGGCCTGGACGACTACACCCCGCGCCACGCGGAATACAGCCTGGCTGCCGCCGAAGCCGTGCTGGCGCGCCTCGACAAAGTCACCACGGCCGTGCTCCTCGCCGAAAACACCCTGGCCGCCTTGCGCTCCGAAGCCCTCGCCGTCCGCGCCGAAGTCCACAAGACCGCCCTCGGTGTGAAGGACGAAGCCATGGTCATCTACGGCCCCGACTCCAACCAGATCGCCGCCCTCGGGCTCAAGAAGCGCTCCGAGCGCAGCAAACCCAAACGCCAGCCCAAAGCCGCCGCCAGCGCCTGAACCCAGCCCGCCGCGCCGGCCCCGTCACCCCCGGCGCGCGCACCCGCGAAAAATGCACACAGCACGCTGCGCGATTGATGCAGGACAGCTTTCCGGCCCCGGATCGCTGTAACATGAATTCATAAACCCAGCCTCCTCCGCCGCCGATGAGCCCCCCTCACCTACCCACCGAAACCCGCGTCGCCGTCCTCGTCGATTGCGACAACACCACCCCCGACATCCTCGACTTCGCGCTCCGCGTCGTCGCCCAGTTTGGCCGCGTCGTGCTGCGGCGCGGCTACGGCAACCACACCACGCTATCGCGCACCTGGCAGGAAGCCCTCGTCCGGCAAGCCTTCACGCCCTGCCTGCAATACCAATACGTCGCCGGCAAGAACACCGCCGACATCGCCCTGGCCCTCGACGCCCTCGAGGCGATGTTCGACCACCGCGCCGACAAGTTCTGCCTCGTCACCAGCGACTCCGACTTCGCCTACCTGTGCCGCAAGCTCCGCGAACGCGGGGCCACCGTCTGCATCGTCGGCGAAGCCAAGACCCCGGACGCGCTGCGCAATGCGAGCGATCAGTTCTTCGAATGGACGCCGCCCGCCCCTGAACCCGAACCGGAGCCCGAACGCCCCCCGCAACACGATCCCGCCACCGACAAAGCCCCCCAGGCCAGGACGGAACCCGCTGCCAAACCCCCCATCGTCAAACGCCGCCCGAAGTTCGTCGTCGATGCCGTCACCCTTCTCGCCGCCGGGACGTCGGAAGGTCGCATCGGCCTCGGCCAGCTCGGCCAATACCTCAAACGCACCGACCCCGGCTTCTCACCGGCCATCTACGGGCATTCGGGGCTGCTGGACATGGTCAAGACGTACGACCTGCTGGCGTTGAAGAAGGAAGACGGCGGACATTACACGGTGGGGGTGAAGCAGGGGTGATTAAAACCAGATGAACAAAAGGAATGAAATTCGATGGAGTAGGAACGCCCGCAAGGGTTAAGGGTTGTCCGATGCCTGCCCCCACGCGCAACGCTTTGGGGCCATGATTCACCCGGCCGGGCAGGCGGCGGACAAGCCTTAACCATAGGAGCCTTTCACGAACACCCGGAAATCAGCAACAAAAATGGCGCGGACCTCCCGGCGCGCGCCATTTTCACTTCAACCGCAGCCGCAATCCGCAGCGCTGGGCTTACTTCACTTCCAGCACCCCCTCATCCCACTTCTCGTGCTTCTCCAGCCCCACGAGGTTCGCCACGGTGGCGGCGATGCTGGAGAGGCCGGCGGTTTCCGTCTGCTTGAGGCCGAGCTTGCCGCCGGTGACCTTGTCGAACAGCGCCAGCGGCACCGGGTTGAGGGTGTGGGCGGTCTTGGCCTTGAAGCTGCCGTCCTTGTTCTGGGCGGGCTGCTTGGTCTTTTTATCGAGTTCGAACATTTCGTCGGCGTTGCCGTGGTCGGCGGTGATCAGCGCGACGCCGCCGGCCGCGGCGATGGCGGGGAGCAGGCGGGCCAAGGCGAGATCGACGGCTTCGACGGCCATGGTGGCGGCGCGGAAGTTGCCGGTGTGGCCAACCATGTCGCCGTTGGCGAAGTTGCAGCGGAGGATCTTGTACTTGCCGGATTGCACGGCGGCGATCATGGCGTCGGCGATCTCGGCGGCCTTCATCCACGGGCGCTGCTCGAAGGGCACGACGTCGCTGGGGACTTCCTGCCAGGTTTCGCCGTCGAACTTGCCGGAGCGGTTGCCGTTCCAGAAGTAGGTGACGTGGCCGAACTTCTGGGTTTCGGAGCAGGCGAACTGGGCGAGGCCCATCTTGCTGAACCATTCGCCGGAGGTGTCGGTGATGGCCGGCGGGGCAACGAGGAAGCGCTTGGGCAGTTGCAGGTCGCCGTCGTATTGGAGCATCCCGGCGAAGGTGACCTGGGGCGCGCGCACGCGGTCGAACTTGTCGAAGTCGGCTTCGACGAAGGCGCGGGTGATCTCGATGGCGCGGTCGCCGCGGAAGTTGTAGAACACGACGGCGTCGCCATCTTCGATGGTACCGATGGGCTTGCCGCCGTCGGCGATGACGAATTCGGGCAGGTCCTGGTCGATGGTGCCGGGGTGCTGCTGGCGCAGGCCGTTGACGGCGGCGGTGGCGTTGGCGAACTGCGGGCCTTCGCCCAGCACGTGGGTCTTCCAGCCCTTCTCGACCATCGGCCAGTTGGCGTCGTAGCGGTCCATGGTGATGTACTGGCGGCCACCGCCGGAGGCGATGCGGGCGTCGAAGCCGTCGGTGCTCAGCTCGGCGAGAAAGGCTTCGAAGGGCACGACGTAATCGAGCGCGCTGGTCTCGGGCACGTCGCGGCCGTCGAGCAGGGCGTGGATGCGCACCGTCTTGACGCCTTCGACCTTGGCCTGTCGGACCATGGCCTTGAGGTGGTCGATGTGGCTGTGCACGTTGCCGTCGGAGAACAGGCCGATGAAGTGGAGCGTGCCGGCCTTGCCGTTGGCGCCGGCCTGGGCGCCCGCCACGATTTCCTTCCAGGCTTCGCCCTGCCAGATGGCGCCGCTGGCGATGGCATTGGCGACGAGGGCGGCGCCCTGGGCGTACACCTGGCCGGCGCCGATGGCGTTGTGGCCGACTTCGGAGTTGCCCATGTCGTCGTCGGACGGCATGCCGACGGCGGTGCCGTGGGCACGGAGGGTGATGTGCGGGCACTCGGCGAACACGGCGTCGAGGGTGGGCTTGCGGGCGGCGGCGATGGCGCTGCCGGCGTCGTTCTTGGGAATGCCGTAGCCGTCCATGACGATGACGACGACGGGGCCGGGAACGCCGGGGAAGGCGGAGAATTTCTGCAGCATGTTCGCTTCCTGAAGAGTGAAGTCGGGGCCGGTGCGGCGGGGGCGATCACCCGGGCGGCATCCGGCAGGCGCGCTATTTTCCTTCAAATCGGCGGTCAGGGCACGGTGCGGCGTGGGCGCGGGTGTCAGAAATTCCGTGGGCGGCCGTCATTGTGCGGACATGGCGGACGGTTCGGCGGCGGGGACGCGGCGCCTAGGCGCGGGGCGGGCAGATCGGGCGGGGACGGAACTGGCGGGTATCGCGGTAGTAGTCCGCCGCTTCGCTGGCGGGGGTGACACCGGGGATGCCGAGGAGCGGCAGCGGATGCAGGCTGGACTTGCCGAAGGGTTCGTCGAGCAGTCGCCGGGCGAGCCAGGCGTCGCAGTCGCGCTGCCGCAGATCGGCCGGCTGCGCGAGCCAGTCCGCGTCGACGACCCGGTACAGCGCCTTGGCGCACAGGCCGAAGAACGGGGCGCGCAGGGAATCCCAGCTGCCGTGGCCGAAGACGAGGAAGCGGGTGGTGTCGACGAGCCGCGCGCGGTGCGTCCACAGGGCGGCTTCCCAGTGGTGACCGGCGAGCAGTGCGAGCAGTTCGGGATCGCTGGCGGCGACGACGATGCCGCATTCGTCGAACTGGGTGAGGGCGTCGCGCAGCGGGCCGCGACCGGGCTCGCCGACGGCGCGACGGCGAGCGATCTCGCGCAGGTGCAGGGCATTGCAGGCGGATTTGGTGCGAGGCCAGACGCACCAGGCGAGCGCGTTGAAGAAGTCGTGCCAGTCGCCCGGTCGGGTGGGGACTTCGCCGGTGGCGTCGATGTGGGCCTCGTAGCCGTCGGCGTGGGGTGGCGGCGGCACGAAGTGGATCGGGCGGCCGGCGCCGCAGACGGCATCGGGGGCGAAGTGGCGAAGCAGCGCGTCGAGCGCCGCCGCGTCGGGGATGGCCGTGGGGAAGCGGGCAAGCAGCCCGGCGATGGGTTCGAACAGGGGTCGGCCGGCGAGCGCGGCGGGCGCGTCCGGCACGACGCTCATTCGGCGGGTTTGATGGGGGTGGCGGGTTTTTCGGCGGGGACGAACTGGAGCCGCTCGGCCTTGCGCATGAACGTGCCGACGAGCTTGCCGGGCGGCTCGGCGGGGGCGTCCTTCCAGACCTGGAAATCGCATTTCTCGGTGCTGGCGAGATACCAGTTCTTGCCTTGCTTGAGGGCCCACAGGTCGGCACCGGCTTCGAAGACTTCCATCTTCAGGGTGCCGGCCACGCCCGACTTGATGCTGTAGCGACGCAGGCAGGTGGGCATCCGCGAGACGACGACGGCCTGTTCGACCTCGTCGTCCCAGAAGAAGCGTTGCTCGCGCACGAGGGTGATGGATTGGTCGCGCCCGTCGATGAGGAACGCGACGCCTTCGTATTCGCAGGCGGCCAGGGCGGCGGGAATGACGGCGAAGGCGAGCAGGCGCTTGAGGATCGGATGCATCGTGGTGGGATCAGACGAGTTTCCAGCCGATGGTCTCGCCACCGCGCAGCGGCACCAGCGGATCGCCGGGCAGGTAGTCGAGGGCGGCGGGCACCGCCCAGCTTTCCTTGGCGAGGGTGATGGTGTCGGCGTTGCGGGGCAGGCGGTAGAAGTCGGGGCCGTTGAAGCTGGCGAAGGCTTCGAGCTTGTCGAGGGCGCCGGCCTGTTCGAAGGCTTCGGCGTAGAGCTCGATGCCGGCGTGGGCGGTGTAGCAGCCGGCGCAGCCGCAGGCGGCTTCCTTGGTGCTCTTGGCGTGGGGCGCGGAGTCGGTGCCGAGGAAGAACTTGGGGCTGCCGGACGTGGCGACCTTCACCAGCGCCTCGCGGTGGGTCTCGCGCTTGAGCACCGGCAGGCAGTAGTGATGCGGGCGGATGCCGCCGGCGAAGATCGCGTTGCGATTGAGCAGCAGGTGGTGCGCGGTGATGGTGGCACCCACGTTGGGGCCGGCCTCGCTCACGAACTGCGCCGCCTCACGCGTGGTGATGTGCTCGAAGACAACGCGCAGCGACGGGAATCGCGCTGCAACCGGCGCCAGCACGCGATCGATAAAGACGCGCTCGCGATCAAAGATATCAACGTCAGCATGGGTTACCTCGCCATGAACGCACAACACGATGTTCCGCTCCCCCATCCGTTCGAGGACCGGGTAGATGCGGGCGATGTCGGTGACACCGGCGTCCGAGTTGGTGGTGGCGCCGGCCGGGTAGAGCTTGGCGGCGATGACGAAGCCGCTTTCGGCGGCTTTGTCGATTTCGTCGGGTTTGACGGTGTCGGTGAGATACAACGTCATCAGCGGATCGAACTTGAGCCCCGCGGGCACCGCGGCCAGGATGCGCCCGCGGTAGGCACGGGCCTGCTCGACGGAGGTGACCGGCGGACGCAGGTTGGGCATGATCAGGGCACGGCCGAAGCGGCGCGCGGTGTCGGGCACAACGGCAGCCAGGGCGGCATCGTCGCGCACGTGCAGGTGCCAGTCATCGGGGCGGGTGAGGGTCAGTGTGGTCATGGCTTTCGATCCGGGCGAATGGCGAATTCGTCATTTTAACAGGGCGTCACAGCGCGCCGGCAAAGGATGCGGCCCGCCCTGCGCAGGGCAACGGCATGGCAGCGTGCGGTTTTACGCAGGGGCGTGCGCCGCGGCGTGCTTCAGAGCGCCATCGCGCGGGGGAGTTCCGCGCGGGGTCGCGCTCAGGCCGACTTGAGCGCCAGCGCCCGCTCGTAGAGTGCGTTCTTCGACGCGCCGGTGATCGCCGCCGCGAGCTTGGCGGCCTGTTTGACGGGCAATTCGGCGAGCAACAGGGCGAGCACCCGCTCGGCGTCGGGCGGCAACCCCTCGCCCGGCGGCGCGGCCGACACCAGCAGCACGAATTCGCCGCGGGCGCGGTTCGGATCGGCCGCCAGCCAGGCCGGCGCATCGGCCAGCGGCATCCGCGCGATCTGCTCGAAGAGCTTGGTGAGCTCCCGTGCGACGACGATCTGGCGCGTCGGCTCGAGCACCGCGGCGAGGTCGTCGAGGGTCTCGGCGATGCGGTGCGGCGCTTCGTAGAACACCAGCGTGCCCGGCACCGGGCGCAGCGCCTCGAGCGCGGCGCGGCGCCCCACTGGCTTGGTCGGCAGGAAACCGTGGAAATGGAAGGCGCCGTCCGCCAGCCCGGAGGCCGACAGCGCCGCGATCGCAGCGCAGGCACCGGGCACCGGCACCACCGGGAAACCCGCTTCCTGCAACCGCGCCACCGCCCGCGCGCCGGGATCGGAAACGGCGGGCGTTCCGGCGTCGGTGATCAGCGCCACGTGCTTGCCCTCCTCGAGCATCCGGATCACCAGCCCCGCGGCGGCCTGCTCGTTGTGCTCGTGCAGCGCGACCAGCCGCGTGGTGATGCCAAAGGCGTCGAGCAGCCGCTGACTGTGGCGGGTGTCCTCGGCGGCGATGGCGTCGGCGGACTTCAGCACCGCCAGCGCGCGCAGGCTCATGTCATGCAGATTACCCAGCGGCGTGGCCACCACATACAATGACGGCGTCTTGGAGAGCGGAGATTCGGGCAGTGTGGGAAGCATGGCGAAATAAGCGGGCACGGCAGGCGTCGCCGGACGCGCAAGAGAAAGCGGACGCCGATTGTGGGCGCGCCGGCGCACCGATGCAAGCCGAACACCTGCGGCGCGGCGCGGCGGCCGAAGCGCTCGCCGCCGCCCATCTTGCCGGGCGTGGCCTCGCGATCCTGGCCCGCAACGTGCGCTGCCGCGGCGGCGAAGTGGACCTGATCGCCGACGACGCCGGCTGCGTGGTCTTCGTCGAGGTACGCCTGCGCAAGAGCGCCCGCTTCGGCGGCGCGGCCGCCAGCATCACCGCGACCAAGCAGCGGCGCGTGATCCTCGCCGCGCAGCACTGGCTGACGGGCGCCGGACGCGCCCACGCGCAGCGCCCCTGCCGCTTCGACGCGGTGCTCCTCGACGGGCTCGACGCAACCCGCATCGAGTGGATTCGCGGTGCCTTCGATGCCTCGTAGGCGCCGTCTCGCCGCAGCCGTGGCCGGCCTCCTGGCGGCGCTCGCGCTGCCTGCGGTGGCCGAGGTGCGCATCCTGGTGCAGCGCTCGCCGCTGGCCGGTTTCCAGTACTACGGCGGCAAGATCCTGTGGGACGAGATGCGCGAAGGCGACCGCCTGACCCTGGTGCGCGAACCGGGCAACCGCCACGATCCCTACGCGGTGCGCGTCGAATGGCGCGGCACCAAGCTCGGCTACCTGCCCCGCACCGACAACCGCGAGGTGGCCGAGGAAATGGACAAGGGCACGCCGATCGGCGGACGCATCGGGCAGCTCGCCCGCGACCCCAACCCCTGGAAACGCCTGCGGGTGGATGTCTATGTCGGTTTGTAAGCGGATTTCTCGCCTCCGGCGACGCCTTCGCCCCGAATGCTAGAATTGCCGCACCGAGCGTGCGCCGCCCGCGCCGCGTCCCCCACGCCTTTTCCGGATTCTTCATGGACCTTGTCGCCCGCATCGCCCAGCAATTCACCGACAGCGCCCAGACCAAGCTGGCCGCCCTCGAATTCATGGCCGACCCCATCGCCCGCGCCATCGAGGCGATGACCCACAGCCTGATGGCCAACGGCAAGATCCTCGCCTGCGGCAATGGCGGATCGGCCGCCGACGCCCAGCACTTTGCCGCCGAGCTGCTCAACCGCTTCGAGATGGAGCGCCCGCCGCTGGCTGCCGTCGCCCTCACCACCGACAGCTCGACCCTCACCTCGATCGCCAACGACTACGACTTCTCGCAGGTCTTCTCGAAGCAGGTGCGCGCCCTCGGCCAGCCCGGCGACGTGCTGCTGGCGATCTCCACCAGCGGCAACTCACCCAACGTCGTCGAGGCGATCCACGCCGCCCACGAGCGCGAGATGCACGTCGTCGCCCTCACCGGCAAGGGCGGCGGGCAGATCGGCGAACTTCTCGGCCCCGACGACATCCACCTGTGCGTGCCCGCCGACCGCACCGCGCGCATCCAGGAAGTCCACCTGCTGACCCTCCACTGCCTGTGCGACGGCATCGACTGCCTCTTTCTCGGAGTAGAAGAATGAATCTGACCCGCAAGCCGCTGCTCACCCTCCTCGCCGCCATCGCCGCCGCGTCGGCCCTGCAGGGCTGCATCCCGGTGATCGTCGGCGGCACCGGCATGGCCGTCGCGATGGCCTCGGACCGCCGCAGCTCCGGCACCTACGTCGAGGACGAAGGCATCGAGTGGAAAGCCAACAAATGGATCGGCGACCGCCTCGGCGACAAGGTCCACGTGAACGCCACCTCCTTCAACCGCAAGCTGCTGCTCACCGGCGAAGCCTTCAACGAAGCCAGCCGCGATGAAGCAGGCCGCCTCGCCGCCGCCGTGGACAACGTGCGCGAAGTGGTCAACGAACTGCGCGTCGCCCCCACCAGCACGATCTCCGCGCGGACCAACGACAGCTATATCAGCTCCAAGGTCAAGGCCCGCTTCGTCGACCAGAAGGATTTCCACATCCCCCACGTGAAGGTCGTGACCGAAGCCGGCACGGTTTTCCTGATGGGCCTGGTCAGCCAGCGCGAAGGCGACGCCGCCACCGAGATCGCCCGCACCACCAGCGGCGTGCAGAAGGTCGTGCGGGTGTTCGAATACATCAGCGAAGACGAAGTGAAACGCCTCGACAGCGCCATCCGCCCCGCCGACTCCAACCCCAGATAAGCCAAGGACCGCACCATGAATCGTCGTGAAGCCCTCTTCGCCACCGGCGCCCTGCTCGCCGCCGCCGGCACCGCCAACGCCGCCGCCGATCACAGCCACCATCACCACGATGGCGCCCACCCGTGGCAGGCCGTCCTCGACACCGCCGGCATCTGCATCGAAAAGGGCGAGGTCTGCCTCACCCACTGCATCATGCTGCTCGGCGACGGCGACAAGGCCATGGCCGCCTGTGCGGCCAGCGTGCGCGAGATGCTCGCCTCCTGTCGCGCGCTGATCACCCTGGCCGGCGCCGAATCGAAGTTCGCCCCGAAGCTCGCCGCCCTGTGCGTCGAGGTCTGCCAGTCCTGCGAAGCCGAGTGCAAGAAGCACGCCGACAAGCACAAGCCCTGCAAGGAATGCATGGAAAGCTGCGCCGAATGCGCCAAGGCCTGCAAGGCCATGGTGGCCTGATCCGGCCCTCGCAGCCCCCACGCCCCCCGCTGCGGCGGGGGGTTTGCTTTAGGGCGTTCCGGCGGACGGGCCGGAACGCTATCATGTCCGACAGGCACCATCCAGCGACAACACCAACAACAAAGCCCGAGTGGAGAACCTGATGCACGACAGCGCCCCGACCGGCCACGCCCCGGCCAGCCCGATCGACGGCCTCCCCCAGCCCATCGACGGACTCGACAGCGCCGCCGGCATCCGCCGGATGGACGGCGACGTGGGGCTGTACATCGAACTGCTGCGCGATTTCGTGACCGACGAGGGCAATGCCGCCGACGTCATCGCCGACGCCCTCGCCCAGGCCGACGCCGACGCCGCCACCCGCCGCGCCCACACCGTCAAGGGCCTCGCCGGCACCTTCGGTGCGGTGCGCCTCTACCCCGCCGCACTAGCGCTCGAGCACGCCCTGCGCGAAGGGCTGCCGCCGACGCAGATCGACGCGCACCTGCAGGTTTTCTCCCGCGCACTGGCCGAACTGGTCGCCGAACTCGCCGCCAAACTGCCCGCCGCGCCAACGCCCGACGTACCCGACGGCCCGCTCGACCCCGCCCGGCTCAGCGCCGCCTGCCGCGAACTACTACCGCTCCTGATCGATTGCGACACCCGCGCCGGCCGCGTCCTGGACG
Organism: Zoogloea sp.; assembly: GCF_041911615.1. Classification (GTDB taxonomy): domain Bacteria; phylum Pseudomonadota; class Gammaproteobacteria; order Burkholderiales; family Rhodocyclaceae; genus Zoogloea. The sequence goes on from NZ_JAYROR010000074.1 coordinate 46,441, forward strand.
CCCACGCCGGGCTGCTGCGGGCCGCGTTTCCGGACGACTTTCCGCGCCTCGCCGAAGCGGTGCGCAACTTCGATTTCGAGATTGCCGAAGCCCGGCTGCTGGCCGCCTGCGCCGCTCGCGGGCTGCCCGACCCGTCGGCCTGACGCCGCCCGAGGCGGCTCAGAAGCCCGCTTCGATCAGGAAACGCTGACGCTCCTTGGGTTTGTCGATGTGGGCCGCCAGCGCCCGGCACAGGCTCTCCAGCCCATCCGCCGCGCGCAGCTCGCGCCGAAGCAGCACCCGCGCCATCGGACCGATGAAGCGCGCGAACAGCGCCTCGATCCGCGCCACCGCGGCCTCGTCGAGGCCGGCCGGAAACACCAACGGCTCACGCGGGTTCTGGGACAGCGGAGCTTGCGACAAGGGCGCCTGCGACAGCGGGGGCTGCCGACTGTCGGGCGCACGCGCGCCGGCCCGGGCGCTGCCCGTCAGCGGCTGACGGGACGCAGCATCGCCACCTTCGACGCTTGCCAGGAAAGCCGCCCGCGGCGCCGGATCGGGAATCATCTCGGCGAGTTGCCGGTGCAGCGCCTCGCGGCTGGCCGCCCGCGGCACGGTGCGGCGCACCAGCACCTTCGCCATCGGCCCGATGTGCAGGGCGAGGCAACGCTCGGCCGCCTCGATGACCGCCGGGGTCAGGTCGGCGCCACTCATCGGTCGCGGCAGCGACGGGTCGGCCGGTGTCCCCACGGCGGGCTCACCGGTGTAGGCGAAGAGTTCGTGCTCGCGGGCATCGCCGTCGCGCCGCAGCCCCAGATGGCGGAAACACGCGGCCGCGTTGCGCCGCAGATGCTGGATGACCTCGAAATACGCCCGCGACACCAGCACGTTGCCCGGCTCGGCGAGACGCATCACGCGGCAGGCGGTGGAGATGCCGTCGCCGAGGATGCGCGAACGGCCGCCGGCGTCCGGCGCCACCTGCACCGGGCCGAGGTTGATCCCCATCTGCACGCCCAGCCCCTCGCTCGCCGCCGCATCTCCGATGCGGGTGGCCGCACGCAGGGCATCCTCCGGATCGCCCACGTAGCACACCGCGCAGCCTTCGCGCGTGTTGATGGCCAGCCGGGTGGTCGGCGGCACGGTGGCTACCGCGTCGGTGAGCAACCGCGCCAGCCGGGTGCGACCGGCGGCGCGGGCCGCGGCCTCGGCCACCGGCACCGACACGTCGGCAAACAGCACGGCGGCGATGAAGGTGCGCGCCTCCGCCGGCGACAGGCCGAGTGGCAGTGGCGCCTCGACCGGCGGCTCGGCCGCCACCTCGCCGCCGGTGGGCGGCGCCAGGCAGGCGCGGCGGAACGCGGCAACATCCTGGGGCCGGAGTTTTTCGTCGGGGCGCAAGGCCCAGTCGATGGCGTTGAGCAGGCCGATCCCGAACGCGGCCGCGTTGCCCAGACGCGCCGCCGACGGCATGGTGTCCTCGCGCAGGCGGGCCAGGGATTCCATCGGCAGGTGGCCGGTGACCATCCAGTACATCACCCCCGCCAGCGCGTAGAGGTCGGTCCACGGCCCTTGCTTGCCGTGGCGGTGATATTGCTCGGCGGGGGCGAAGCCGGGGCTGACGACGGCGGTGAGGGTGTGGTCGCCCCCGTCGTTCTCGACCCGGCGGGCGGAGCCGAAATCGAGCAGCACCGGCGAGCCGTCGTCGCGGATGTAGATGTTGCCGGGCTTGATGTCGCGGTGCAGGAAACCGGCGCCATGGACCGCCTCGAGCCCGTCGAGCAGCGGTCGCACGATGCGCAGCAGGCTCGCCCGGTCGAGGGGCAGGCGCCCCACCAGCCAGTGCTGCAGCGGCTGACCGGTCTCGTAGGCCATCACCATGTAGGCGGTGTCGTTGGCGCGGAAATAACGCAGCACGCGGACGATGCCGGAATGGTGGAAGCTCGCCAGCGCACGGGATTCGAGCAGGAAGCGCTGCAGCCCCCAGTCGAAGGCGCGCCGGTCGCGGTCGTCGGCGGGGCTGATGCTGTGGTCGGGATTGCGTCGCGCCACGTCGCGAGGCATGTACTCCTTGAGCGCCACCGCGCAGTCGAGGTTGGTGTCGTGGGCGAGGTAGGTCACCCCGAAGCCTCCGCCCCCAAGCACGCGCTCGATGCGGTATTCGTTGAGGAGGTAGCCTTCGGGCAGCCCGCGCGGGTCGGTCATGAAGCGGCGCTCCGGCTCAGCCGTCGATCATCTGCATGGCTTTTTCGAGGCTGCGTCGCATCCGGTTGAAGGAGCTGGCCAGCACCGCCACCTCGTCGCTGCCGGCCTCGGGAAACTCCGGCTGGTCGAAGTCGCCGGTGCTGATCTTGTCGGCGGCGGCCGACATCCGCGACACCGGCCGCACGATCAGCCACGACAGCATCAGGTTGAGCGCGACGAACACCGCCACGAACACCGCTGCCAGCGACAGCATGAAGGTGCGGAAAGCCTGGCCAGCGCTGGCCAGCGGCACCGACATCGGCACCGAGACGATCTGCGCGCCCACCACCTCGTCGAGCTTCCAGCCGAAGCCGTTGGCGCTGCCGTACACCTTGAGCATACCGGCCGGCGCAGCCTCGGGAGTGCTGTGGCAACCGAGACAGGCAGGGGATTCGATGCGGATCGGGTGCGCGATGTACAGCGCCGGGCCGGTGGGCGTATCGCGCTGGCCGCTGATCTCGCGGTTGTCGGCCCGATTGCGGAACACGTTCACGAGGTCGGCCTCCCAGTCCGCCGCCCGGTCGCGCGGGTTGGTCGGGTTCAGGGTGGCTTCCTTGTAATCGTAGTCGGGGTATTTCTTGTGCAGCTCGGCGAGGGTTTCGGTGGCGGCGTAGGCCGGGATGGTCTGGGGCAGGAAGCCGTTGTCCATGCGGTCGATCAGGTGCGGGCGGACCTGCCCGACGGTGTAGCCGCGAATCGCCAGCGCCGCCTCCATGACCAGCCGCCCTTCGCCCAGCACGCGCTCGCGCGCCTGGCGGTAGAGCAGGTCGTGGGAGATGTAGCCGGCCACACCGAAGCCGGCGAGGAACACCGCCAGCAGCACCAGATTGAATTTGAGTCGCAATCCCACGGGAGCCTCCCAGACGAGGGCCCGGCGGGCCACACCAAAAAGAGCCGTATTTTTGCACAGCTCCGGCCCGTTTCGGGCAGTCGTCTCATGCTTTTGGCGTGGCCGTCCGCGGGGCAAGCCTGTCGCCCCCCTCCCGGCGAGGGATCAGTGCGCGGCGACGGCGCCTTTCAATTCGCCGGCGGGATGCCAACCGACCAGCAGCACCATCGCCCCGAAACCGATCACGTAGGCCACCGGCACGAACCAGCCATGGCGCAGCCAGTTGCCCACCGACTTGGCCTCCGGGAACATGTTCGACAGGGCCACGCCGGCCGACGAACCGAACCACAGCATCGAACCGCCAAAGCCGACCGCATAAGCCAGGAAACCCCAGTCGTAGCCGCCTTGCTTGAGCGCCAGCGCGGTGAGCGGAATGTTGTCGAACACCGCCGACACGAAGCCCAGCCCGAAGGCGGTCTGCCACGATGCGGCGGGGAGCTTCTCGACCGGCATCATCGAGGCGCAGCTCACTAGCGAGAGCAGGAAGATCGTGCCCATGAAGGTCTCCGGCAGCACCTCCCAGTCGGGGCGCCGGATGCCGGCGGTGATCAGGATCGCCGCCCATACCGCCACGCCGAGGAAGGGAAAACTGTCGGCGCGGGCCGGGAAATGCACGTTGACGACCACGTTCACGACCACCGCCGCGGCGAGGATCAGCGCCACGATGCCGACCCGCGGCAGATCGACGTGGGTATGCTCGTGGGCGTGCCTGAGGATCGGCGAATGGGCGTGCTGGACCCGCGCCGCCGGAATGCCGAAGAGCACCAGCGCAACCCCGGCGCCGACGAAGGCCTCGACCACCGCGAGCGGACTCACGCCAGCGATCCACATCATCGTGGTGGTGGTGTCGCCCACCACCGAACCGGAACCACCGGCGTTGGACGCGGCGACGATGGCCGCCAGATAACCCACGTGCACCCGCGCCCGGAACAGCGAGTGGGCCATGGCGCCGCCGATCAGCGCGGCGGCGATGTTGTCGAGGAAACTCGAGATCACGAACACCATCACCAGCAGCACGAAGGCGCCCTTCCAGTCGTCCGGGAGGTAGCGCGGCAGCACCACCGGGATGCGCGTCTTCTCGAAATGCCGGGCCAGCAGCGCAAATCCCATCAGCAGCAGGAACAGGTTGGCCAGGGTGACCCACTCGTGGGCGAAATGCGCGGCCATCCCTGCCAGCCCGGGCCCGGCGTGAAAACCCGTGAACACCAGTTTGTAGAGCGAGATCGTCACCAGCCCGACGAGGCCCACCTTCAGGGTGTGATCGTGGAACAGCGCGACACCCAGCAGCGTCAGCGCGAACAGGACGAAATCCAGCGGAATGCCCGCCAGCGCCGGCCCTTCGGCCGCCATGGCCGCGCCCGACAGTCCCAGGCCGGCCAGCCCCATCCCCAGACCGCGGCAGCACCGCAGCACGTTCGACTTCATAACGAATCCCCGCGAAACAAGATATCCCGCGCCCTGCGGCGCCTCAGCCCGAAGTGTAGCCTGCCCGACGGGTTTCACACCCGGCGGGATTCCGTCGCGGCGCGCCCTGCCGGGCTGGCCCGGCCCTTGAGCCACGTCAATTTGCTGCGACGCAGAAGGGGGAAAATTTCGACGCGCACGCCCCGCCGGCGAACCGCCGGGCGACGTGCCGCCTCCTTCCCGCCCACTCTTACTCGAGAGCACACGACAGTGTCCCACGACCATTCCCAGAAGGCCCTGGCTCCGGTGGTGATCGCCGCGATCGGCGTCGTCTTCGGCGACATCGGCACCAGCCCCCTGTACGCCCTGAAGGAAATCTTCAACGGCCACCATCCGATCGAGGTCACCCCCGACAACATCCTCGGCATCCTGTCGATGGTGTTCTGGTCGATCATGGCGCTGGTCACCCTCAAGTACGTGACGGTCATCATGCGCGCCGACAACCGCGGCGAAGGCGGCTCGCTGGCGCTGCTCTCGCTGATCACCGAGAACTCCCGCAACCGCGGTGTCACCTGGGCGATCTCGCTGCTGGGCATCTTCGCGGCGGCGCTGTTCTACGGCGACAGCATGATCACCCCGGCGATCTCGGTGCTGTCGGCGGTCGAGGGGCTGGAGATCGTCTCGCCCGATTTCTCCCGCTACGTGCTCCCCCTCACCATCGGCATCCTCACCGGACTGTTCTTCATCCAACGCCGCGGCACCGGCACGGTGGGGCTGTTCTTCGGCCCGGTGATGGTGGGCTGGTTCGGCATCCTGGGGCTGCTGGGCGTGCTCGAGATCGCCCGCCACCCCGACGTCCTGGCTGCGCTCAACCCGGCCTACGCGGCCCGGTTCATCGTCAATCACCCGTCGCTGGCCTTCCTCGCGCTGGGCTCGGTGGTGCTCGCGGTCACCGGTGGCGAGGCGCTGTACACCGACATGGGGCACTTCGGGCGCTACCCGATCCGACTGGCCTGGTTCGGCTTCGTGATGCCGGCGCTGGTGCTCAACTATTTCGGCCAGGGCGCGCTGCTGCTCAACGAACCGGCCGCCATCGAGAGCCCGTTCTTCCACCTCGGGCCCCACTGGGCGCTGGTGCCGCTGGTGGTGCTCGCCACCCTGGCCACCGTGATCGCCTCCCAGGCGGTGATCTCGGGCGCCTTCTCGGTGGCCCGTCAGGCGGTGCAGATGGGTTTTTTGCCGCGCATGTTGATCATCCACACCTCCGGCAAGGAGGAAGGCCAGATCTACGTCCCCTTCACCAACTGGACGCTCTACCTGGCGGTGGTCGCGCTGGTGGTGGGCTTCGGCAATTCGTCCAACCTGGCGGCGGCCTACGGCATCGCCGTCACCGGCACGATGCTGATCGACACCATCCTGGTGGCCTTCGTGATGGTGCTGCTGTGGCGCTGGCATCCGCTGCTGGTGGCGCTGGTGGCGGGCGGCTTCCTGGTGGTGGACGTCGCCTTCTTCGCGGCCAACGCGATCAAGATTCCTCAGGGCGGCTGGTTCCCGATCGTGATGGCGCTGGTCTCCTTCACGGTGCTCACCACCTGGCGCAGCGGCCGCCGCCTGGTGCGCTACGAGTTGGCCAAGCAGGGCATGCCGATGCCGACCTTCCTCAAGATGCTCGGCGACGACGTGCACCGCGTGAACGGCACCGCGGTCTTCATGACCGGCTCGAAGGAAGGCGTGCCCGCCGCGCTGCTGCACAACCTCAAGCACAACCAGGTGCTGCACGAGCGGGTCGCCCTCGTCACCGTCGAGACTACCGACACGCCCCACGTCAACGACTTCGACCGCCTCTACCTGCACCGCATGGACAAGGGCTTCCTGCGCATCGTGATCCGCTACGGCTTCATGGAAGACCCCGACGTCCCGCAGGCGCTGGAGCACTGCCGACGTCTCGGCGAGCCCTTCGAGATCATGGAGACGACCTTCTACGTCTCTCGCGAGACCGTCATCCCCGGCGTGCTGGGCCGCCAGATCCACCCGTGGCGGGCGCGACTGTTCGCCTTCATGTCGAAGAACGCCACCAGCGCGACAGACTTCTTCAAGATCCCCAACAACCGCGTCGTCGAGCTGGGCACCCAGCTGGTGATCTGACTCGCCGTCGGCGGGCGGCGCCGTCAGCCGTCCGCCGCGACGATCTGCGCGAGCCGCGCGATGGCCGCCTCGATCTGCGCCGTAAACGGTGCGCCACAGCTGATCCGCAGGAAATGGTCGAAGCGGCCGGTGTTGGAGAACATCAACCCCGGCGCCACCCGGATGCCCGCCGCCAGGGCCGCGTCGAACACCGCTGCCGACGAGCGCCCGCCGGGCATCTCGACCCACAGCGTCATGCCGCCGGTGGGCACGTTGAGGCGCGTGCCGGCCGGAAAATAAGCCGCGATCGCCTCGGCGGTGAGCATACGCTGGGTCTTCAGCTGGCGGCGCAGGCGCACCAGGTGACGATCGTAGGCGTGGCTGCCCATGAACTCCGCGATGGCGATCTGCGCCAGCGCGTCGTTGGGGCGACTCTGGGCGTATTTGAGCATCCGGATCCGCGCCTGCCAGCGCCCGCCCAGCATCCACCCCACCCGCATTCCCGGCGCCAGCGCTTTGTGCAGCGAGCCGCAGTGGATCACGTTGCCGCTGCGGTCCCACGACTTGGCCGTCCGCAGCGGCTGACCGTCATCGCCGAGGGCGCCGTAGATGTCGTCCTCGATCAGCGCGACCCGGTGCGCCTCGCACAAGGCCACCAGGCGCAGCTTCTCCTCGTCCGGCATCACGCTGCCGAGGGGGTTCTGGAAGTTCGGCACCACCACCACGGCCTTCAGGCCCGGATGGGTCGAGAACGCCAGCGCCAGCGCATCCACCGACAGTCCGCGACTCGGGCTGGTGGGAATTTCCAGGGTGCGCATCCCGAGGCTCTCAATCACCTGCAGCAAGCCGAAATACGTCGGCGACTCCACGGCGATCAGGTCGCCGGGCTGGGCCACTGCGCGCAGGGCGAGGTTGATCGCCTCGGTGCAGCCGTGGGTGACGAGGATCTCATCGGGCGTCGGACTCATCCCGGCCGCCATGGCGCGCCGCGCCAGCACCGCCCGGAAGCCCGCGTCGCCCTGGGGCGGAACGGGGCTCACCAGCACCTCCGGGCGCCGCCTCAGGGCGCGCAGGGCCGCGTTCTTGAGCGCCTCGCGGGGGTAGGCCTCGGGCGCGCCGAAGGCCTGCGCGAGATTGGTCACCACCGGAAAGCGCTCGCTACGCGCCACAAAATCCGACACCCGGTCGTGAATGCCCGAATAAGGCGCCGGATCGGCCACCGCGGCGCTACCCGGTTCCGGCTCGCGCACCGGCTGCAAGGTGCTGCGCCGCGGCGCCTGCACGAAAAAACCGGAGCGTGGCCGCGCCTCGAGCACGCCCGCGTCCTCCAGGCTGCGGCAGGCCTGCAGCGCGGTGGACAGGCTCACCCGGTGCAGGCGCATCAGCGTGCGCAGCGACGGCATCCGCGCGCCGGGCACCAGCACGCCGGTGTCGATGGCGCGCCGGTAATGGGCGGCGACGCGGAGATAAAGCGGGTCATCCATGGCCACGGTTTCCATCGCGCCATGATCCCCGACAGCGGGCGGTCGGCCCAAGGTACAGATCGGCGCAAAGCGCACCATAACAGATGCCGGAATTCACCACTGAACCGATACAGAAAGCCTGCCGCTGTGTCTTTCGGGCGGCCCGGACGGGACTTACGCTGATCCTGTCGCCACCACTGGATCACCGATCATGGAACAGCCTCCGCGAGCACACCGCATCGCGCTCACCGCCGGCCAGACCTGCCGGATGCACCTGCACGCCGGCCGCGTGCTGGTCGTCCTGGATGGCGCCGTCTGGCTCGACGGCCCGCCGCAGCTGCTTGCAGGGCTGCCATACCGCCCTCGCCAGCGGCTCGCGTCCGGCGCCACCCACCGGCTCGATTGCGCGGGCTGGCTGCAACTGGAAGTCGACGGCCCTGAGGCGCTGGTCGTGGTGACGAGCGCCGACGGATGGCGAGCGCGCCTGCCCGATCGGCTGCGCGCACTGACCGACCGCCTGCGCCGGACCTGCGCCCGACGCGAAACGGAAACGTGAGGAAAAAAGGAAAACGGGTATGCCCGGGTGGCTCAACAGGCGGGCTTGCGCACCCCGTAGCCGGCGGCCAGATCCCATTCGGCGAGGATTTCGGCGGCCTGGCAGGCCAGATCGGCGTCGGCGAAGCCTTCCTGCGAAGGCACGCGAACGAAGGTGCGCACCGGGCTGCGGTCTTTCTTCTGGAGGATGTCGTACCAGCCGTCCCAGCGATTCTGGCCCCGCCGCATCACGGCGTACGCCTTGCAAACGAATTCCTTGCCGCCCTGACCGGTCATGATGCGCTCCTCCTAGAACTTCAACTGTCGCGCCACTGCAGGCGCTTCCGACGACCGAATTCTAGAGATGCCACCGAACAACAACGTAAAAGAACATTGCAGCGCACAAGCGGGAAGCACATTGAAACAAAGCCGCCACGTGCCACGGGCCCGAAACCCATTTCGGGCGCGCGGTCATTCGTCGAAACGGCGCAGCACCAGCCTGAAGTACACCGGGTCGGGCAACCAGCGCAGCACCTTGAGGACACAGCTGAAGCGCAGCGGAAAGTGGATCTCGAAGCCCCCGCCGGCAAAGCCCCGAACGATCCGCCGGGCCGCCTCGGCGGCCGACAGCAGGGTCGGCAGCTCGCAATCCGGACGGGCCGACAGCGACGTGGCCACCAGCCCCGGATTGATGATGAACACCGACACCCCATGAGGCGCCAGATCGAGATACAGGGTTTCGGCAAAATTGATCAGCGCCGCCTTGCTCGGCCCATAGGCCAGCGCCCGCGGCAGGCCCCGGTAGCCCGCCAGCCCACCGACGATGGCGATGGCGCCCTCGCGCTGCCGCAGCATCTGCGGCACGACCGCCGCGACCGCGTCCATCACCCCGAGCAGGTTGGTGTGCACGGTTTGGCGCGCCGTGTCGGCGGTCAGATCCCAGGCGCGCAGTGGCGCGTAAGTGCCGGCGTTGAGCACCAGCAGGTCGAGTCCGCCCCAGGCGTCGAGAATCTGCATCATCGCCGGTGTGAAGGCGCTGGCCTCGGTCACGTCGAGGGGCAGCACCAGCGCCTCGCGCAGCCCGGCCGCCACCTCGCGCAGACGCGGTGCCCGGCGCGCCGACAGGGCCAGCCGCGCGCCGCGCCCGTCGAGCTCCGCGGCCAGGGCCGCGCCGATACCGCTGGACGCGCCGACGATCCACACCCGCCGGCCCCGCCAGTCGGTAATCGGCGTATTCGGGCTGCGAAACCAGGCCATCGCACCTCCCGCCCACGAAACCGCACGGCGGCCCGAACGGGGCGGCCGGCACCTTTCCAGCGTAGTTCATCGGCCCGCCCTTTGCCGGCGGGCAACGCGGGTCAGGGCCGGGCGGCCAGCGCCTTCTCGACGGCGGCGACGAAGGCCGGGCTGTCAGGCGAGGTCTTGCTGGGGAAGCTCTGCACCCTGGTACCGCTGCGGTCGATCAGATATTTGTGGAAATTCCACTGGGGCTTCTCGCCGGTTGCGGCCGCCAGCTGGCGATACAGCGGGTTGGTACGGGCGCCCACCACGTCGGACTTGGCGAACATCGGGAACTTCACGCCGTAGGTCAGGCGGCAGAAATCCGCGATCTCCTTGTTGCTGCCCGGCTCCTGGCCGCCGAAGTCGTTGGACGGGAAGCCGACCACCACCAATCCCTGATCGCGGTATTTGGCGTACATCTTCTCGAGGCCGTCGTACTGGCCCGTGAACCCGCAATAGCTGGCGGTGTTGACCACCAGCAGCACCTTGCCGCGGTAGTCGCACATCGACTGGGGCGCGTCGTCCTGCAGCCGCGCAAAGCGGTGATCGAGCAGCGCCGGGCAGGCATCGGCCGCCCACGCGGGCAAACCGGGCAAGCCGAGGCCCAGCAACAGCGCAAAAGCGATGCGTTTCATCGAAAATCTCCTTGGGGTTGATACAAGCGGCACGCTGCCAGAGATGGACCGCCAACGGCGCGACGAGTTCGACACGCTCAACCGTAAGCCGGCGCCGGCACCACCCGCGAACGCGGCACCCGCTCCATCGACCAGTGGTCGATCGCCCATTGCCACAGCGTCGCCAGACCAGCTTCGGCCAGCTCCGCGGGCGGCGCCTGACCGAGAAAGTCCAGCGCGTCCGCCAGCACGCGGGCCGGATCGGCGCCGTCCACCGCCCGCGCCAGGGTTTGCTTCGACAGCTTTTCCCCTGCCGCGTTGCTCGCCACCGGCAGATGCGCGTAGCGCGGCGTGGGATACCCCAGCAGGCGCTGGAGCAGGATCTGGCGGGGCGTCGAATCGAGCAGATCGGCGCCGCGCACCACCTCGGTGACGCCGGCTTCGGCGTCATCCACCACCACCGCGAGCTGATAGGCAAACAACCCGTCGGCCCGTCGCAGCACGAAATCGCCCACGTCGGCCGCCACGTCCTCCTCGACGCGCCCCTGCACCGCATCGTCGAACGCGATCAGCCCCGGCACCACCCGCAGGCGCCACGCTCGCGCCGCGCGCCCGGGCGGCAGCCCCGCGCGGCAGGTGCCCGGGTAACGCCGGGTACCGTCGCGGGCGAGCGCCGAATCCGCCATTTCCTTGCGCGTGCAAGCGCAGCCGAAGATCCAGCCCGCCGCGTCGAGGCGCGCCAGCGCCGCCGCGTAGGCATCGGTACGGGCGCTCTGCCAGACCACCGGCCCATCCCACTCGAAACCGAAGCGCGCCAGCGTGCGCAGGATGCCCTCCGCCGCCCCCGGCACGGTGCGCGGTGTATCCACGTCCTCGATACGCAGCAACCAGCGCCCCCCCGCCTGGCGAGCGGTCAGATAGCTGCCAACGGCCGCCACGATCGAGCCGAAATGCAGCGGGCCACTGGGCGAAGGGGCAAAACGTCCAACCGACTGTGCCCTCAAGACAACACCCCGCGACAAAACCGCAGATTAACAGAAATTGACATTCTCTTTTAAATCATCAAGTTACTGAAACCCATCGAAAAACCTATGTCTTTCGGCATATTTCACCGAACCCGTCCGACCTAGATAATCCGCCGGTCGAAATGGGCTGTCCGTCCGTCTCCAGCCCCGCCGCCCACCGACCGCAGTCCCCGAACCCCACCGACGCCAGATGTACGCAGCATGAAACTCGGCATCCTCTCCAGCCCGGGCCAGGGCGCCTCCCGCGCGCGCGACAAGGCCGTCGCCAGCCCGGGCCTCCGCAGCATTCTGCTCCAGATTGGCGGACAGCTCGCCGGCATCGCGACCGTGCTGGCCCTGTGGCCGCACGTGGACCAGCGCGGGCAGCTGCTCGCCTGGTGGCTCGGCCTGAGCGCCAGCCAGGCGCTGCTGCTCGGCCTCGAGCGCCCCCTGGAACCCACCGCCGGACGCGCCGACGACGCACCGCTGCGCAGCTACTTCTCGTCGGCCGGCGCCATCATCAGCGGTTCGGCCTGGGGTTCGCTGGCCCTGGTCGGCCCCTATCACGCCAGCCCCCAGGCGCAGGCGATCCTGTTCGTCGTGCTGTGCAGCATGGCCCTGGCCGGCGGCGGTTTCATCCGCCACGCGCGCAGCGCTTACGCGGCCTTCGTCTCGGCGTGCCTGCTGCCGCTGTTCATCCTGTCGGTGGTCAATCCCCCGTCGGCGGTACCCGCGGCCGGCCCCTGCCTGCTCGCCTTCGCGGTCTTCGCGCTGTCGGTGTATTTCCTGCAGTTCGAGGGGCGTCAACGCACCACGCACCACGGTCTCGACGCCGTGCCGCCGGTGCGCAACCACCAGGCCATGCTCGACAACGCCCGCGCGGCGATCCTGCTCTCCCGCGGTCATCGCCTCGAGGTCTGCAACCCGCGCTTTGCCGAACTCATGCGCGACACCGAACACGGCCTCGCCGGCACCCGGCTGGCCCGCAGCTTCGCCAGCCGCGCCGAATGGCGTCGTCACGCCCTGGCCGCCACCGAAACCATCCGCCGTGGCGGCACCTACCACGGATCGGCGCAACTGCGCCGCCGCGACGGCAGCCTGTTCTGGGCCGAACTCACTGGACAGGCGGTCGATCCCGAAGTCTCGCCGCCCCAGGTGGTGTGGGTGGCGTTCGACATCACCGACCGGATGCTGGCCTCCGCCCGCGACGAGCTGATGGTCGCGCAGTTGCACGCCCTCATCGGCCAGAGCGCCGACTGGTACTGGCAGACCGACCCCCAGCATCGCCTGACCTGCGTGACCCGCCACACCAGCGCCCGCGACGACACCCTCGAGCGCAATCTGGGCCGCAAATGGTGGCAGCTTCACCGGCCCGGCCGCGAGCTGCGGGCCGAGCAGGCGGCGGCGGTGCGCGCCGCCTTCGAGGCTGGCCGGGGCTTTCGCAACCTGCAGGTCGAGCTCCCCGACGGCGCCCGGCCGCCCTTATGGCTCAGCCTGAACGGCACCCCGCGGCTCAACGAGCACGGCGCCTTCCTCGGACACCACGGCATCGCCGTGGACATCACCGAGCAGGTGCGCAGCACCGAACGAATCCGTCATCTGGCCTACCACGACGCCCTCACCGGGCTGCCCAACCGGCGCCTGCTCACCGACCGGCTGGACCTCGCGATTGCCCGCGCCCAGCGCCACGGCGATCGGGTCGGGCTGATCCTCGTCGATCTGGACGACTTCCGGCGCATCAACGATCTGGGCGGTCACGCAGCCGGCGACCAGGCGCTGCTCGAAACCGCCGACCGGCTCCGCCAGTGCGTGCGGGCCAGCGACACGGTGGCACGCCTCGGCAGCGACGAATTCGTCGTGCTGCTCGACACCCTCGACGATCCAGCGGAGGCGCAGCGGGTGGCCGCGGCCATCCTGTCCACGGTGAATGAACCGCTCACCGAGCGTCGCCCCCCGCACCCGGTGGGCACCAGCATCGGCGTGGCCACCTTCCCCGAGGACGCCGGCAGCGCCGACGAACTCATCAAGGTCGCCGACATGCGCATGTTCCGCGCCAAGCGGCGCGGCGGGGCGCGCATCGAAAGCCGGGACGGCGGCACACCGGCCACCGTTCCCCACTTCGAAGTGATCTACTAGCCGGCGCGGACCGCCCCTCAGGCCGAGAGGTCGGTGCTGCGCACGCGACGCTGACGCACCGCCTCGGCCAGCACGTCGAGCACCACCAGGCTGTCTTCCCAGCCGATGCAGGCGTCGGTGATGCTCTTGCCGTACTCCAGCTCGACGCCGGGCTTCAGGTCCTGGCGGCCTTCCTTCAGGTGCGACTCCACCATCACGCCCATGATCCGGTCGTTGCCCGCCGCCATCTGGCCCGCCACGTCGCGCGCCACCTCGACCTGCAGGCGGTGCTGCTTGCGGCTGTTGGCGTGGGAGAAGTCGATCATCAGCTTGCCCTGCACACCCGCCGTGGCGAGGTCCTTGCAGGCCGCCTCGACGCTCGCCGCGTCGTAGTTCGGGCCGGCGCCGCCGCGCAGGATCAGGTGGCAGTCCTCGTTGCCCGAAGTGGACACGATGGCAGAGTGGCCGGCCTTGGTCACCGACAGGAAATGGTGCGGCGACTGGGCCGCCTTGATCGCATCGACGGCGATGCGCACGTTGCCGTCGGTCCCGTTCTTGAAGCCCACCGGGCACGACAGCCCCGACGCCAGCTCGCGGTGAACCTGGCTCTCGGTGGTGCGCGCCCCGATCGCCCCCCAGGAGATCAGGTCGGCGAGGTACTGCGGCGTGATCATGTCGAGGAACTCGGTGGCCGCCGGCAGGCCCAGCTCGTTCACATCCGACAGCAGCTGGCGCGCCAGGCGCAAGCCCTCGTTGATCGCGAAGCTGCCGTCCAGGTGCGGATCGTTGATGAGGCCCTTCCAGCCCACGGTGGTGCGCGGCTTCTCGAAGTACACCCGCATCACGATCAGCAGGTCGTCCTTCAGGCGGTCCGCCTCGGCCTTGAGGCGGCGCGCGTATTCCATCGCCGCGTCGTAATCGTGGATCGAACAGGGGCCGATCACGACCAGCAGGCGGTCGTCCGCGCCGAACAGGATGCGGTGGATCGCGCTGCGCGCCTCGAAGGTCGTCGCCGCGGCCTTGACCGTGGCGGGAAATTCCCGCAGCACATGGATCGGCGGAGCAAGCTCCTTGATCGCCTTGATGCGGACGTCGTCGATGTGGACTTTCGAGGTGGAAGGCATGGTGAATCCTGTCGGCTTGCTTTTGAGGGAATCGATGATTCTAGCCGATGCGCCCGCCGCGGGCCACGCAGCGCCACAACATACGCCACAGGCGCATGTCGCAGGCATCGTCGGTACGCGCTGCGCTGCGCTCCGCAAGCGATCACGGGTTGGCTTGAACTGTATTTTTTTATAGATTAAGCTCAAACCATGAAGCCACCCGCCCTGCACCGGGGGCGAGGCAGTCGCCTCAATCCCGGCACCCGCTACGCCGACTGGCAACGCGCCGCCTTCGACGACGGCTGGGGCACATCCGACCTGGCTGCCGAGCCGTCCGACGACGCCGTGCCCGGCCCGCCCACCACCTTGCTGATCGACCACGCCCGCTCGGTGATCGTCCGCAACAGCTCGCCCGACGTGCCGTTCGAGCAGTCCGTCAACCCGTACAAAGGCTGCGAGCACGGCTGCGCCTACTGCTTTGCTCGCCCCGGCCACGCCTACCTGGGCCTGTCGCCGGGACTGGATTTCGAGACCAAGATCGCCTGGAAGCCCGACGCGGCCGTCGTGCTCCGCCGCGAGCTGGCGGCCCCCGGCTATCGCTGCCGGCCGATCGCGCTGGGTATCAACACCGACGGCTGGCAACCCGTCGAGCGGCGCCTCGGCCTCACCCGCCAGCTCCTCGAAATCCTCGCCGAAACGCGCCATCCGGTTTCCATCGTCACCAAGTCGGCCCTCATCGAACGGGACGTCGACCTGCTGGCCGACATGGCGCGGGATGGGCTCGCTCAGGTCATGCTGTCGATCACCACCCTCGATCCCGCCCTCGCCCGCAAGCTCGAGCCGCGCGCGGCATCGCCGGCCCGACGCCTGGCGGCGATGGCACGCCTGCACGCGGCGGGGGTGCCGGTGGGCGTACTGTTCGCGCCGCTCATCCCGGCCATCAACGATCACGAAATGGAAGCGGTGCTGGAAGCCGCCCGTGGGGCGGGCGCCGAATCGGCCGGGTACGTGCTGCTGCGCCTTCCCCACGAACTGAAGACGCTCTTCGACGACTGGCTCCACAGCCATTTTCCGGACCGCGCCGGACACGTCCAGAGCCTGCTGCGCCAGCTCCGTGGCGGCGCGCTCAACGACAGCCGCTTCGGCCACCGGATGCGTGGCGAGGGCGTGTTCGCCGACCTCTACAGCCGCCGCCTCGCCCGGCTGTGCGAAAAGCTGGGGCTCAATCGCACGCGACGGGCGCTGGTCACCACGCGGTTCCGCCCACCACGGCTCGACGGACAGCTCGATCTTTTCTGACGAGCACCGAGCGGCGGGCGATCAGCGGCGGTAGTAGCCGCCCCAGCCGAAGCCGCCGTAGCCAAAGCGGCCCGAAGGGTAACCATGGGGCCAGAAGGGGTCGTAGTAGGGCGAGTAGGTCGGGCCGTAATACGTGCGGCGGCGGCGCTCCTCCTCGGCGCGAGCGCGGTCTTCGGCGGCAGCCTGGGCGGTGTCGCGGCGAACCTTCGCCGCGGTGGCCTCGTCACGGGCCCAGCGTTCCTGGGCGGCAGCCAGTTCGTCCAGCACCGCCTGGGCCACGCCCTGGTCGCGCAGGCGCTGGGCTTCGGCCGGCGTCAGCGCGTGGTGGGTCGCGGTGCGGCGGATCTCGTCGATCAGTGCGGCGGCGCCCACCCCCTCGCGCGACTTGCGCACGATGTCGTCGAGGGACAGCGGGCCGCTGCGCCGCGCGGCGTCGAGCAAGGCCGACGCCGCCGGATCGAGGCGACGCAGGGAATCCGGCGACGAAGACGGCGTCGCACAGGCGGTCAGCAGCAGTGGGGCCAGCAGGGCGACGACGCGCCAGGAAGAACGCTGGGGCATCGCCGCCTAACCCGCGATTTTTTCGTACAACGACACCACGGCGTCCATCTGTTCGAGGATTCGCTCGCTGGTGGTCGCCACGTCGGACATGCCCTTCTTGCGGTCACCCGCCTGCATACCAAGGGCGTTCTGGAAGAAGAACCACTGCTGCTCGACCAGCCCGAGCTCGGACTTGATCTGGGCGGTGTTCTGAGGCGCGGTCTTGAGTTCGTCGTGCGCCTTGGCGAACTCCTTCATCGCCGTATCCAGCATCTCCCGCGCGGGGCCCGGGTTGATGCCCATCTGGTGGAACAGGTAGGCCTTGGCCATGCGCTGGGACAACATTCGCTGACGCCCCGACAGATTGATCAAGCGCCCGGCCGAACTGCCCGCGGCCCGCTCGTAGGCGACGGTGAGCTTTTGCGCCGCGGCCAGCACGGCCTCGCTGCCCGCCCACACCGCCTTAACGTCGCCGCGTGGATCGAGCAGCAACGGACGGTAGCGGCTCCAGTCCTGGTCGAGCAGCCCCCACGCGGCGCGCACCTCGTCGTTCGGCTGGGTGCCCTTGAGATCGGCCATCTGCTGGTCGAACAGGCGCACCGACTGGTCGAGGATCGAACGGGCGCGATCGGGCACCACACCGTCCACGAGCAGCAGCCACGCCTTGGCACAGCGCTGGGACAACATGCGCTGACGCCCCGCGCGGTTGATGGCCGCCTGCAGGGACAACCCCGCCGGCGCCGCACCGGCCGCCGCCGGGGCGGCGAACGCGCGCGCCGCAGGCAGCAGACCCGCCGCAATCAGGAATTCACGCCGCTTCATGGTTCAACCTCCAGTGCCTCCGACGGTCAGGCCGTCGATGCGCAGCGTCGGCTGGCCGACGCCCACCGGGACGCTCTGGCCATCCTTGCCGCAAGTGCCGACGCCGGGGTCCAGCGCCAGGTCGTTGCCGATCATCGAGACCCGGGTCAGGCAGTCGGGGCCGTTGCCGATGAGGGTGGCACCCTTCACCGGGCGCGTCACCTTGCCATCCTCGATGAGATAGCACTCGGACGTCGAGAACACGAACTTGCCCGAGGTGATATCCACCTGGCCGCCACCGAAATTGGCCGCGTACAGCCCGTTCTTGACCGACGCGATGATCTCGCCCGGCTCGTGCTGGCCCGCCAGCATGATGGTGTTGGTCATGCGCGGCAGGGGCAGATGGGCAAAGGATTCGCGGCGCCCGTTACCGGTGGGTTTGACGCCCATCAGGCGGGCATTGAGCATGTCCTGCATGTAGCCGGTGAGGATGCCGTCCTCGATCAGCACGGTGCGCTGGGTCGGGTTGCCCTCGTCGTCGATGGTCAGCGAGCCGCGGCGATCGCGCAGGGTGCCGTCGTCCACCACGGTGACGCCCCTGGCCGCCACCTGCTGGCCGATACGGCCGCTGAAGGCCGAGCTTTCCTTGCGGTTGAAGTCGCCTTCGAGACCGTGGCCGATGGCTTCGTGCAGCAGGATGCCGGGCCAGCCGTTGCCGAGCACGACGGTCATCATGCCCGCCGGCGCCGGGCCGGCACCGAGGTTGACGCGGGCCTGATGCACCGCCGCCCTGGCGAACTCGCCGAGCACGGCATCGCTGAAGTAGCCGTAGTCGTAGCGCCCGCCCCCGCCACCGGAGCCCTGCTCGCGGCGGCCGTTCTCTTCCATGATGACGGTCACCGAGACCCGCACCAGTGGGCGCACGTCGGCGGCCAGGTGGCCGTCGCTGCGCGCCACCAGCACCACTTCCCAGGTGCCGACGAGGCTCGCCATGACTTCCTTGACGCGCGGATCCTCGGCGCGGGCCATCGCCTCGAGGCGCTCCAGCAACTTGACCTTGGCCACGTCGTCGAGGGAGCCGTGGGGGTTGTCCGGCAGGTACAGCGGCGCCGGCATCTTGCGCGCCGCCTCGATCTTGTGGGCCTTGCGGCGACCACTGTCGGCAATCGCCCGGGTGGCCGCGGCGGCGTCCTTGAGGGCCTTCAGGCTGATGTCGTCGGAGTAGGCGAAGGCGGTCTTCTCACCGGTGATGGCGCGCACGCCGACGCCCTGCTCGATGTTGAAGCTGCCCGACTTGACGATGCCCTCCTCGAGGCTCCAGGCCTCCGAGCGGTGATACTGGAAGTACAGGTCGGCGTAGTCGAGCTTGTGGCGGAAGAGCTTGCCGAAGACCTTGTCCAGATCCTCGAAATCCAGGTCGTAGGGTTTGAGCAGCAGTTTGCTGGCGGTTTTCAGCGGATTCGGGGAGGCGTTCTTGCTCATGGTCTTTCGAAGTTGAATGGCGCTGTTTCAGCCGATCTTGCGGTGTTTGAGGGCCGGCAGGCTGGCGCGCACCTCGGCGATGCGGGCCGGGTCCAGGTCGGCGACGACCACGCCCGGCCCTTCGGCCAGGCGCGCCACGACTTCGCCCCAGGGGTCGATGACCAGACTGTCGCCCCAGGTGCGGCGGCCGCCGGGATGGGTGCCGCCCTGGGCACTGGCCAGCACGTAGCACTGGTTCTCGATGGCGCGGGCGCGCAGCAGGACTTCCCAATGGGCGCGGCCGGTGGTGTAGGTGAAGGCGGCGGGCAGGACGATCAAGTCCACGTCGCCCATCGCCCGGAAAAGCTCGGGGAAGCGCAGGTCGTAGCAGATCGACAGGCCGACGCTGCCGCACGGCCCCTCGAAGGTGACCACGTCGTCGCCGGCCTCGATGGAGGCCGATTCGTCGTAGCGCTCGCCGCCACGCTGGAAGCCGAACAGGTGCACCTTGTCGTAGCGGGCTACCCGACGTCCGGTGTCGTCGAAGACCAGCGTGGTGTTGCGCACCTTGTCGGCGGTGCTGGCCTCGAGCGGCATCGAGCCGCCGACCAGCCACACCTTGTGGCGGGCCGCCGCGTCCTTCAGGAAGGCCTGGATCGGGCCATCCCCGTCGCGCTCGCGGATGCGCACCTTGACGGTCTCGTCGGGGGTGATGAGGGGGAAGTATTCGGGCAGCGCCACCAGCTGCGCGCCGGCGTCGGCAGCCTGGGCGATCAGGCGCTCGGCCTCGGCGAGGTTGGCGGCAACATCGGGGCCGGAAACCATCTGGACGGCGGCGATGCGACAGGCGGGGCGACGGGTCATGGGCGCTTCCTCGGGCGGCTGGACGGTGTCAGGGTACGGGCGCGGCGGCCGGGCGGGCCGCCAGTTTTTCGACCTTGGGATCGGACCATCCGCCGGTCACTGCGTATTCGAAGCTGAACAGTTTCTCCACCGGGTCGCGCAGCGCCTTCTGAACCAGGTAGGCCGCGAGCCCGACCGCCGGGTGGATCATGCCGGTGGTGGCGATGGCGGAGCCGACCGCGATCGACTCCGACAACGTTGGCTGGACCCGCACCCGCAGGTTCTGGGTTTCCCGTGCCGCGTCGGCCTCGCCGCTCATGAAGACCCGCGCCGCCGGACCGAAGATTTCCAGGTCGTCGGTGCGCAGCACGCCGTTATTCATCTGGATGCTACCGGAAATGCGGTCGAAGGCGAATCCTTGGGAAAAGACGTCGCGGAAGTCGAGGGTGATGCGCCGCGGCAGCGCCTGCAGGCTGAGCACCCCGAGCAGCCGCCCGACGCCCGGTTCGAGCTGGGCGAACTGGCCGTTTTCGACCTGCACGCGCATCTTGCCGCCCAGGCTGGGAATGTGCAGGGCGGTGGGCGGACCGCGCCACGCCAGCTCGCCGTCGAGCACGCCCTTGCCCCGCTGCACAGCCTCGGGATAGCCGAGGCGGGCGAGCATCTTCTCGACGTTGCCCACGTCGAACTTGAAGTTCAGCCGCGTTTCCTCCTTTGCGCCGGGCCGCCACACGCCGTTGCCCGACAGGGTGCCGTCAGGGTTGGCGATTGAAAACTGCTCGAGTCGCCAGGTGTCGCCCCGGTTGGCGGCCTTCAGGTCGAGGCGGCCGAGCTGTTTGCCGCGCAGCACGAAGCTGTCGGCGCTGATGTCGAGGCCGGGCAGCTCGGACAGGCGCTCCTCGTCGGGACGCGGCGCGTCGGCGGCGCCGTCCCTGGCCCCGTTGCCCAGCGCCAGCTGGCGGAAGCGCGCCTGCAGCCGTCCGCGCCCCTGGTCGCGCCAGACGATGTCACCGCTGGCTTCGCGGCTCGCCAGCCGGGCCTGCCAGCCGCCCTCCTCCATCACCGCGCGCAGATTCACGTCGCTGAGGCGGTGGCCGAGCATCTGCAGTTCGCCGGCCCGCAGCGCGAGGCCCGACAGGGGAAAGCCGCCCTCGCCCGCGGCGGCCGGATCGGC
>NZ_JAYROR010000075.1:0-4070 GCF_041911615.1 Zoogloea sp.
CCACCCGGGGGCGCGGATCGAAACGCCGCGCTGGCCCCACAGGCTGCACCGAAACCACGTCGCCCCCACCCGGGGGCGCGGATCGAAACACGGGGCAGCTGATAGCGCTGCAGGATCAGCGGAAGGTCGCCCCCACCCGGGGGCGCGGATCGAAACCGCCGACCCTTTGCCGAGCAGGTCGCCGCCCTGCGTCGCCCCCACCCGGGGGCGCGGAGCGAAACACGTTCGCGCGCGTTGGGTCTCGCGCGTTCTCATGGTCGCCCCCACCCGGGGGCGCGGATCGAAACTGGCGCACATGCGCGCGGGGCTCGCCAAGTCTGGCGTCGCCCCCACCCGGGGGCGCGGATCGAAACCATTGCATGCGGAGCGGGTGGCCCAGGCGCACCAGCGTCGCCCCCACCCGGGGGCGCGGATCGAAACAAGGACGCAAGCAGCACCCTTGCCGCCTCCTGCAAGTCGCCTCCACCCCGGGCGCGCGGATCGAAACGTCGTCGACGCGGCAGGTGCCTATGCCGGCGCCAAGGCCGAGCCAGTTGTGGCGAGATGCGAAATGTGTCTCAAGGACCTCTCCAGAAAACCGTCTGCGACACATTCCCGGAACGCTGAAGCCACAAGAATATATCCGTTATCAATAAATTGTCCTATTCAGGGGATCGAGGTGAAGCGGTCTATGCTCCTCTCGCTCCGACCGGTGAGACAAATCCCGGAAGATCAGGCAGGCGCGGTTCCGGCAGCGCCGCATGGAAACGGGGCCGGGGCGGTGGCCGCCGGTCTGGCGGCTCAGTACCACATGTCGGGCATCGCCGTCTTGCGGCGCGCGATGAAATCGCCCAGCGCCTCGTCCAGTGCCTCGTCGAGGGGCGGTGCCTGATACTGGGCCAGCAGGGTCTTCCAGCGGGCATTGGCGCGCCTGGCGGAATCGATTCCGCCCTGTTCGTCCCAGGTTTCCCAGGGCTGGTTGTCGTCCAGCGCGGAATCCCAGTAGGCGGTCTCATAGTGGCGGAGCGTGTGCTGGGTGGAAAACAGGTGCTGGCCCGGCCCGAGTTCCGCGAGCGCCTCGAAGGCCAGCGCATCGTCGTCCACCGACATGCCATCGAGATAGGCATGGAGCGCGCCGCACATGTCGGTGTCCATCACGTGCTTCTCGTAGGACATCGACAGAAGCCCGTCGAGGAAACCGGCCGAGTGCAGCACGTAGTTGGCGCCGCCCTGGACCGCCGACATCATCGACATCATGCTCTGCTGCATCGCCTGCCCGTCCGGCAGTTTCGAGGTGCTGAAGTTGCCGGCGCAGCGCAGGGGCAGGTTCAGCCGCCGCGCGAGCTGGCCCATCACCAGCGAACCGATGGCCGGCTCGGGCGTGCCGAAGGTGGGCGAGCCGGAGCGCAGCGACATCGACGAGAAGAAGGCCGCCAGAACCGCCGGCGCGCCGGGCCGGACGAGCTGGGTCAGCGCGCAGGAGGCCATGCTTTCGGCAAGCCCCTGCGCCACCATCCCGGCTGTGGTCAGCGGCGCCACCGCCCCGCCGAGCAGGAACGGCAGGTGGATCGAGCCCTGGTTCGCCGCCGCATAGGTGCGGATGCCTGCCGTCGTCACCCCGTCGAGCACAAGGGGCGAGGTGGTGTTGAAGTTGCCCATCACCACGCAGTTCCGGTCGACGAAATCGGCCCCGAACAGGATGCGGCACATCTCCACGCTGTCGGCCGCCCGCTCGGCCGCGGTGATCGAGCCGAGGAACGCCCGGTCCGAATAGCGGATATGGGCATAGACCATGTCGAGGTGGCGCTTGTTCACCGGCACGTCCGTCGGCTCGCACACCGTGCCGCCGGAATGGTGCAGCCACGGCGAGGATTGCGACAGCTTCACGAAGTTCTGGAAATCCTCGATCGTGCCGTAGCGGCGGCCGCGATCGAGGTCCATCACGAAGGGGCTGCCGTAGGAGGGGGCGAAGACCACGTTCCTGCCGCCGATCCGCACCGAATTGGCAGGGTTGCGGGCGTGTTGCGTGAACTCGGCCGGCGCGGTCTTCAGGATCTCGCGCAGCATCCCCGGCTCGAACTTCAGCCGCCAGACGTCGGCGCTGATCTCGCTCACCTCGGCGCCCGCCTCGCGGTAGAGCCGCATCGCCTCGGCATCCTCGCGCAGTTCGATGCCGATCTCGGCGAGGATGCGCTCGGCGGTCGCCTCGATCCGGGCCAGGCTTTCGTCCGACAGGATGTCGTAGGTGGGGATGTTGCGGACGATATAGGGGCGCTGCGCCGCCTGGCCGCCGTGGATGCGGCTTTCGCGCCGCTGCGACCGGCCGCCGCGCTGGCGCTTCGTGTCCTGACCTGCCAATTCGCCGTCGGCCATCGTCGACTCCTTCGATAAATCGGAAGCAGGCTAGACCTGTTGGTTCTTCCTGTAACGCTGGAAAAGTTTCATGGAGATGATAAATCTGATTCATGGAAACCCTGCGCAGCCTCTTGCCGCCCATCAACAGCCTCGTGGTGTTCGAGTCTGCCGGCCGCCTGTCGAGCTTCACCGCCGCCGCGCGCGAGTTGAACATGACGCAGGCCGCGGTGTCCTATGCGATCGGCCGGCTTGAAGATCACCTCGGCGCCGCGCTCTTCTTGCGGGAATACCGCCGCGTCCGCCTCAGCGAGGCGGGAGAGAGGTTTCACGCCGATGTCTCGATCGGACTGTCGCACATCCAGCGCTCGGTGCAGGGCCTGCGTGCCGTCGCCACCGGCAGCCATGTGACGCTGTCCTGCTCCACCGCCTTCGCGGCGTTCTGGATGGTGCCGCGAATGGCGAAGTTCCGGGAGGAGTTGCCGCGGGTCGACCTGCGGATACAGACGGCCGACCGCGATCTCGATCTCGTGGGCGAGGGCATCCCGCTCGGCATCCGGGGCGGTGCCCCGGGCGACTGGCCGCATTGCCACGCCGAGGCCCTTGCCCCCGAGGAGATCTACCCTGTCTGCGGCGCCGGATACCTGCCGCGCGTGACCCAGCCCCGGCACGCTGCGGACCTGCTGGCGCATCGGCTGATCCACCTCGAGGAGCCGTTCCGTTCCGCCGCAACATGGGCGGACTGGTTCGCTTCGGCGGGCATCGAGGGCAGGCGTGTGCCGAAGGGGCTTCAGATCAACGACTATGTCCTGGTCGTGCAATCCGTCATCGAGGGCCAGGGTGTCGCGCTCGGCTGGCGGCACCTGACCGAAAGGCTTGTGGAAAAGGGCGTGCTCGTGCGGCTGACCGACCATTCGCTCGTGACCGGCATGGACTTCCACGTCGTCTGGCCGAAGGATGTCCCGTTGTCAGGCGCGGCACAGGAGGTGCGCGACTGGCTCCTGGATCAGCGTCGTGCTGCGCCGGGGAGCGGCTGAAAACCGCGACCGCGTCCCGAAGGGGCGCCCCCGTTGCCGGGGGTACCCGCGTCAGGCGGGCCGGGGCCTGTCCCGGGTCATTCGGCAGCCTTGCGGGCTTCGACCAGCCAGCCGTCGTATTCCGCCTGATGGGCGGCGATCCAGTCGGCCACGTGCTTGTCGATCGCCTCCGAGCTATCCTCGCCGTCGGCGATCAGCTTGTTCTCGGCCGAGATGTCGTTGATGTCGATCTTGGCCAGTTCGAACAGCTTCTTCGCCGCCGGGTTCGCCTGAAGAAAATCGTTCCGCGCGACGACGCGGATGCTGTCGACGGCGAAGCCCAGGTTCTTGCCGTTGAATTCCGTGTTGCCCGTGCCGCCGTCCGGCAGCGAGGTATAGGGCACAGACAGCCATTCCACGTCCTTGCCCGGCACCAGCGCACCCGAGACCCAGTAGGGCGTCCAGGTGTAGTAGAGGATCGGCTGGCCGTTCTTGAAGCGGGCGATGGTGTCGGCGATGATGGCGTTGTATTCGCCCTGGTTGTGGCTGACGGTGTCGCGCAGGCCATATTCGGTCAGGTGATGCTCGATCACCCGCTCGCAGCCCCAGCCGGGGACGCAGCCGGCGAGGTCGGCCTTGCCGTCGCCGTCGGCGTCGAAGCGCTTGGCGACCTCGGGATCCTTCAGCATGGCAAGGTCGGTGACGCCGGCGTCATAGCTGGCC
>NZ_JAYROR010000076.1:0-12147 GCF_041911615.1 Zoogloea sp.
CCGGCGTTGAGGCCGGCGGAGTGGTTGCGCAGTTCGTACAGGATTTCTTCCATCTCGAAGGTGGCGAGGATGGTTTCGACCAGCACGGTGGCCTTGATGGTGCCTTGCGGCAGGCCGACGTGGTCCTGGGCCATCACGAAGATGTCGTTCCACAGGCGGGCCTCGAGGTGCGATTCCATCTTCGGCAGGTAGTAGAACGGGCCGGCGCCGCGGGCGATCTGCTCCTTGGCGTTGTGGAAGAAGACCAGGGCGAAGTCGAAAATGCCGCCGCCGACGCGCTGACCGTCAACGGTCACGTGCTTCTCGTCCAGGTGCCAGCCGCGCGGACGGATCTGCAGTGTGGCGATCTTGTCGTTGAGCTTGTATTCCTTGCCGGCTTCGTTCTTGAACGACAGCTCGCGGCGGATCGCCTTGTAGAGGTTGATCTGACCCTGGAGCTGATTGTCCCAGTTCGGGGAGTTGGAGTCCTCGAAGTCGGTCATGTAGGAGTCGGCGCCCGAGTTGAAGGCGTTGATGATCATCTTGGCCTCGACCGGGCCGGTGATTTCGACGCGACGGCACTGCAGCGCGGCGGGAATCGGCGCGACCTTCCAGTCGCCTTCGCGGATGTGCTTGGTTTCCGGCAGGAAGTCGGGCATTTCGCCGGCGTCGATGCGGGCCTGGCGCTCGACGCGGGCCTTCAGCAGCTCCTGGCGGCGGCCTTCGAATGCGCGGTGCAGCTTGGCGACGAACTCGAGGGCTTCCGGGGTGAGGATGGTTTCGTAGCCCGCACGGATCGGGGCGTTGATCTGCATGCCAGCGGGGAGGGTGAGGCTCATGGTGACTCCTTGTGGTGAAGGTTGAAAACTAAGAATCAAGAATACGTCTTGAAGAAATAAATGACACTGAGGGTTGCGCCGACCGCGACCACCAGGCGCTTCAGCCATAAGGCCGGCAGGCGGCGGGCGAGGGCCGAGCCGGCCAGCGCGCCGATCATGGCGGTGACGATCATCAGCAGGGTGTGCGGCCAGCTGATGGCGCCGGCGACGATGAAGGTGGCGGCGGCCACGGTGTAGTTGACGGCGGAGGTGAGGTTCTTGAGGCCGTTGAGCTCCTGGATGTCGTCGACGCCCTGGATCGCCAGGGCGGCCAGCGTGAGGATGCCCATGCCGGCGCCGAAGAAACCGCCGTAGATCGCCACGCAGAGCTGGAACAACAGGCCGCCGACGCCGCCTGGCGTGCCGTCGGCGCGGCGCTTCAAGCCCAGGCGCGACCTGGCGGCACCCACAAGGCGTGACACCTGCCCGGAGAACGCGAACAGCCCGGTGGCGACCAGCAGCAGCCAGGGCACCAGGCGCGCGAAGGCGGCATTGGAGGTGGCGAGGAGTAGCAGCCCCCCGGCGATCCCGCCGACGAAGGACAGCAGCACCAGCAGCAGGGTCCAGCGCGGGTGGCGGCTCACTTCGCGGCGGTAGGCCCAGGCGCTGGAGAGGCTGGCCGGCCACATCGCCACCGAGTTGCTGGCGTTGGCCATCACCGGCGGCACGCCCGCGGCGAGGAGCGCCGGAAACGAGAAGAAGGTGCCGCCGCCGGCCATGGCGTTCATGCCACCGGCCAGGAAAGCGCCGCCGCCGACGAGGAGGGCTTGCATGACGTCCATGTCAGCGCTGCCGTCCCTGGACGAAGGCGAGCACGTCGTCCATCGTGCAGCCGGTGGCGGTGGGCGCGACATCGAGCGCTTCGCCGGGCTGGCCACCGCGGTTGATCCAGAAGCTGGTGTAGCCGTACCACGCCGCGCCGGCCGCGTCCCAGCCGTTGGCGGTGACGAACAGGATGCGCTCGGCGGCACAGCCGAATGCCGCCGGTCCGAGGGCGTAGGCGTCCGGGTGCGGCTTGTACTTCTGCACCGCGTCCACCGACAGCACGTGGTCGAACAGCCCGTGCATGCCCGCGCTCTTGATGGCGACGGCGAGCATCTCGGGCGTGCCGTTGGAGAGGATCGCGGTGGGAATGCCGGCCGCCTTGAGCGCGCGCAGGGCTCCGAGGTTTTCGGGAAAGGGCGACAGGCAGGCGTATTGGTTGATGAGCTGGGTGCGAGCGCTGGCGTCAAGCACGAGGCCGAGGCGCGCCGCGGCGAAGGCCAGGCCGTCCTGAGTGATCTCCCAGAAGGGCTTGTAGCGGCCGGCAAGGGTGTGCAGGTAGCTGTACTCGATCTGCTTCTGACGCCACAGGTCGGCAAGCTGGCTGCCCTTGCCCGGGTAGAGCTGCTCGGCCAGCAGGCCCACCGAATACACGTCGAACAACGTGCCGAAGGCGTCGAAGGCGACGGCCTGGATTCGGGGAGCGGAGGAGGGCGACTGAGCCATGGTCGAGCGCGAAGATGAGGCGAGGTTATTGCGTTGCAGCGAAGTTTATTCAATGCATAAAGAAAAAAGAAGCCATAATAAAATCAAATGATCTTTTACTTTTAGTACAAGATGAATAATTTCAAGGAAATCTCGGCGTTCGTGAGCGTGGCAACGCGGGGTAGTTTGTCGGCCGCGGCGCGGGCCGAAGGCGTGACGCCCGCGATGATGGGGCGTCGCATCGACGCCCTGGAGGAACGTCTGGGCGTGAAGTTGCTGGTACGCACGACGCGGCGGATCAGCCTGACCTTCGAGGGCAGCGCGTTTCTCGAGGATTGCCAGCGCATCCTCAACGACTTGGCCAACGCCGAGGCGTCGGTGAGTCTGGGTGGCGTCAAGGCAAGCGGCCACATCAAGGTGTCGGCGCCGGCGGGCTTCGGGCGGCGCCACGTGGCGCCGCTGGTGCGCGATTTCCTGGCCGCGAACCCGGAGGTGACGTGCAGCCTCGATCTGTCGGACCGCCTGGTCGATCTGGTGAACGAAGGCGTCGATTGTTCGATCCGGATCGGTGAATTGTCGGATTCCAGCCTGGTGTCGGTGCGTCTGGCCGACAACCGGCGGGTGGTGGTCGCGAGCCCGGCCTATCTCGCGCGTAGCGGCGTGCCGCGAACGCCCGACGATCTGCTCCAGCACGATTGCCTCTCCCTCGACCCGCAGCGGGGCTGGGTGTTCGCCGACCCGGAGGTGCCCGGACAGGTGCGCACGATCAAGGTGTCCGGGCGCTTCGAGTGCAATGACGGGACAGTGCTGCACGACTGGGCCCTGGGCGGGATCGGGCTGGCATGGCGGTCGATGTGGGAGGTGGAGCGCGATCTCGCGGGGGGCGCCCTGGTGTCGGTGCTGGATGATTTCGCGGCGCCGCCGACCGGCATTTACGCGGTATTTCCGCAGAACCGTCGGCTGCCGTTGCGGGTGCGCCTGCTGATCGACTACCTGCGTGGTTACTTCGGCCGCCCCGACTACTGGCGCAGCGGTTGATCGGTGGCGGGCGGAGGGGCGATGCCCACCTGGAATTCTAGCGTGAGCCGGCTCGGCATCGGGCGGCCGAGGGCTTCGGCGGGCTGGAACTGCCATTCGCGGACGATCTCGGCGTAGCGTTCCGCCGCCGCGCACAGGGCGGGCTCGCAAAGCGGGACGATGCGCTCGACGCGACCGCCGCTGCCGATCCCCAGTTCGAGCCGGAACACGCCACTGGGGGTGTCGGGCAGAGCCGGCCAGTGGCTGGGGTCCACCTCGGTGAGAAGCTGGGGCTCGCGGGTGAGGCGGGCGAGGGGCAGATAGCTGTCGGGAATCGTGGCGTCGGCGGTGCCGTCGGACGTTGCCGCGTCGGTGGGTGGGGCGACGGGCGCCGGGGCGGCAGGCGATGGGGGCGTCGGCGGTTCGGCCGCGGCATCCCCGGTCTCGAACGCGGTAGGGGGGGGAGGCGCCGGCTGCGAGGTGGCGGCGGGGCGGGCCAGTGGGCGGACCTTCAGCCGGGCGTGGAGTGGGGGCACGGACGTCGTTGCAGGTTGCGCCGAGGGCAAATGGGCTGCGTGCGTCAGCCACTGGAACAGCGCTCCGTGGGCGACGAGCGAGAGCGTCAGGGCAAGCCCCAGGCGCCAGCCATGCGAAGGACGGAAACGGGACGAGGGGATCAACGGATCAGGGGTGTCGGGCAACGCAGTGAACGATAGCCCGGCCGTTTTGGGCGCCCGATGCCGCCTGTCGGGCATGTCTTTCCGCCGGTCGTACGTGGCTCGCATTCCGTGCAGGGTGATGTCATCGTAGCCTGAAAGGAGAAGTCGAATGAAAAAGCAGCGCGGTGTGACATTGATCGAGCTGATGATCGCCGTGGTCGTGGTCGGGATCCTGACGGCCATTGCGGTGCCGGCCTATACCGCCCACATCGTGCAGGGCAAGATTGCCGGCGGTACTGCCGCCCTTGCCGAGAGCAAGGTGAGGATGGAGCAGATTTTCAACTCCATGCGCAGCTATTACGCCGACGGTACTGCGACTTGTCCCGATTTCAAGCCGTTGTTCACCGATACCGCATTCGTCGTGACCGTGGCCTGTACCGGCACGACTTTTACGGTGACGGCCACGGGGGATGCCACGAAGGGCATGGACGGTTACATCTATTCTATCGATCAGTCGGGCGACAAGCAGTCTAAGACGCCGGCAGTGCCGTCGAGTGTGGCGTGCTGGCTCAAGACCCGGAACCAGACTTCATGCTGAAGATCTTGCATCGCCACCAACGTGGCATGACCTTGCTGGAGCTGATCGTCGCCGTATCGATCGTCGGCATCCTGATGGCGATCGGTGTGCCTCAGTTGGGCGACTGGCTGCGGCGGAGTTCGATCCGGTCCGCCGCCGAGGTGGTCCAGAATGGTTTGCGCATTGCCGAAGGCGAGGCGATCCGCCGTAATGCCTTTGTCGAATTCCTATTGACCAACAGCACGCCTGACGTGTCGGGCATCAAGTCCCTGACCGCCGTCGCGGATGGCAAGAACTGGGCGGCCCGGGTACTCGACAGCAGCTACGCGCCGCTGGCCGACGTCAATCTGGCCTACGTCGGCAGTGCCGTGATGAGCGAGTTCGCCGCCGACCTTAAGTTCGAGGGGCCGGCCAACGTGGTCTTCAACGGCAATGGGCGGGTGACCGACATCACCGGTGTGGCGATCACGGATTCGCAGATTTTCCGTCTTTCGCGCCCGGGGACTGGCGCGGTCTGCGTTTTCGTGACGCCGGGCGGTGCGGTCAAGGCCTGTGATCCGGCTCTGGCGTCCGGCCACCCGTTCGCGTGCCTGCCCCTGGTGCCGCTCAGCAAGTGTCCGAAGATCTGACGGGAGCCACAGCAATGACCAAGAACAAGGGCCAGTCCGGTTACGTGCTTCTCGAGGCGCTGGTGGCGTTGTTGATCTTTTCCCTGGGGCTGCTCGGCTTGATCGGTTTTCAGGCGGCGTCCACCAAGATCGCCTCGGACAGCCGGTTCCGCACCGAGGCGGCCATGCTGGCCGACGAGCTGATCGCCAAGATGGCGGCGTCGGACATCACCAAGGTCAAGACCGATTACGACGTGGGCGGCGCGCAGTTCAAGAGCTGGTTGAACGAACGCGTGATCGGCGCCAGCCGCCTGCCCGATCCGGTGGTGACGCCGACCTTCACCACGTCCTCCACCTCCCAGACGATGATCGTGAATCTGCGCATCGAATGGTCGATGCCGGGCAAGACGCTCGACAAGGGAGGGCGCGAAGTGAAGGGCGTCTACGAAACCAAGGCGCTGATTTTCTAGGATTCGCCCATGCGCAGCAGAACCGCTATCCGCGTACCGTCCGAGCGCCGTCGGGTTGCCCAGGCCGGCGTGAGCCTTGTCGAAGTCATGGTGGGGCTCGCCGTCGGCATGATCGCATCGCTGGTGATCATGAGTTCGTTTTCGAGCAGCGAGACTTACCGACGCAACGTCGGCGGCGTCGCCGACATCGTTCAGACTGCGTCGATCACCAGCGCGCGGCTCAACATGTTGTTTGAGGAGGCCGGCGCGTCCTTCGTCCAGGGGCGCAACATCTGGGGTTGTCGGTTGCTGGCGACCCGCGCCAAGACGGTCCTGCTCCCGGCGACCGGCTACCCCGACCCCTTCACCGCCTTTCCCACCACGGTGCGCGTTCTGCCGGTCGGCATTCTGGATGCCGGCGGGACGGGTTCGGACGTCGTGATGATCATGGGGGGCAGTTCCGCGTCGAGCAACCGGGACACGCCCTTCGACACCGACGGCAAGACGCTGACGGTCTCGAATCCGAACGGCATCGGCATCGCCAACGCCGGCTTGTCCGTCGACGACCTCTTCCTGGCTGTGCCCCAGGACGTGGCGTCCGGTCCCGGCGACTGCCAGATCATCCAGGCGGCCCCGGGCTTTTCGGGCGGTGCCCCGGTCAACGACGCCGCGCTGGGATTGAACGTGATGCCTGCCGAGGGCGCCGTGCTCGCGCCGGCTTCCTACACCACCATCAAGATC
The DNA here is from genome assembly GCF_041911615.1 of Zoogloea sp. Classification (GTDB taxonomy): domain Bacteria; phylum Pseudomonadota; class Gammaproteobacteria; order Burkholderiales; family Rhodocyclaceae; genus Zoogloea. The sequence continues at coordinate 6,376 of NZ_JAYROR010000076.1, forward strand.
AACGATGGCGCCAACTCCTACGGCCTGCTGACGGTCACGGCAGACAGCCCCTCGGCTTTCCACCTTGGCCGCGCGGGTGCGTCGACTTTTTCGCTGCTGTCGGTCAACGGCAGCGGCGAGCTGGTCGAATACGACCTGCTGCAGCGACGTGGCGCCCAGCCTTTCGGTGAGAACGTGGTGCTGCTCAAGGCGCGTTACGGCGTCGATAACGGCGCCAATGGCGGCAAGGCCAACGACAACATCGTCGACGAGTGGATCTCGCCGACCGAGGCGGGCTGGACACTGGCCGAGCTGATGGACGGCAAGACCGCCACCGAGCAGAAGGTCGACCAGATCAAGGCCGTGCGGATCGGTCTCGTGCTGCGTTCGCCTCAGGTCGTGGTGGGCGACGCCAAGCTGACCGAGGTCGTGCTGTTCGGCGATCTTGGCGGCGCCCGCAAGATCACCCGTACCCTCACCGCGGACGAGCAGCGCTATGGCTACCAGGTGTTCGACTGGGTTATTCCCCTGCGCAACATGAAGTCCACTCCGAAATCCTAGGTATCGCCATGGCTACCCGCGTTCGCCCTCATTTGTCATCGCGTCCGTCCCGCAGTCGGGGGACCGTGCTCGCGGTGGTGCTCGTGGTGCTTGTCGTGATGATGCTCGGTGGTGTGTCCACGTTGCGTTCGATCGACACTTCGGCCCTGCTGTCGGGCAATCTCGCGTTCAAGCGCGATTCGGTCAATCGCGCGTCGGTGGGACTGAACGCGGCGTTCGACGCCCTGCAGAAAGCCCCGGCCAAGAACCCGTCGGTGGATTTCGACAATTGCGATCCCGCTTCTCCCAAGTGTACCGGCATCGTGGCCGCGTGGCTGGGCAGCAATTACTCCCCACGTCTGCTCGAGGCCGACGGTAACGGCATCCCGCTCATCCTCAAGGACAAGGCGGCCTTCGACGCGAAGTTCAAGATCAAGCCGAACAAGGCGGACTTCACATCGGAGGCGGGTAACGAGGTGCGCTTCCTGATCGAGCGGATGTGTTCCGATTACGGCCCGTCCAACGAGCGCAAGTGCTCTGTTTCCGACCGCTACGAACGCGGTGGTTCGTATCGCCAGGACAAGCCGGGTTCGATCTCGCTGCCGCTGTACCGGATCACCATCCGGAGCGATGGCGTCCGTAATACCCAAACCTATGTCCAGGCCACGGTCACGACGCGCGTCAAGTAATGAATAAGTCGATAAGGATGCTGCAAATGAAAACGACGATCTTCACGAGCCGGTTTCGTGCTTTCCAGGTAACGGCCGCAGCCGCGCTGGCCGTTTTCACGGCAAGCCCGGCAATGGCCGTGACGACGCCGTTGGCCGATCAGCCCATTCTTGTGGCCAAGGTGCCGGCGAACGTCATGCTCGCCCTGTCCGTGGAGTTCCCGACTGCCACCACACGTGCCCACCAGGGGGCTTTCGACGGTACGTCGGCGGTGCCTTATCTCGGCTATTTCGATCCCCGCAAGTGCTACAAGTACATCGGTGGCGCGGACGGCTATTTTCAGCCCATCGGCGCGACCGGAACCAACTACACCTGCTCGGGTGCGTGGAGCGGACACTTCCTCAACTGGGCGACGATGCAGGGCGCGGACATCTTCCGGTGGATGCTGACCGGCGGTAATCGCAGCGTCGACACGCCCAAGGCCTTTGGCGACGGCTCGGCCGATCAGACCATCCTCGAGCGGGGCTATGCGTCGCCGCAGGGCGTGAACGCGAACACCTTTCCGGACAAGATCATCACCGGCAACGACCTGCTGAACTACACCAACCCGTCGGATTACGGCGCGGGGTCGGTGGCGATCAACTCCTGGTCCTTTCTTTACATCCGCAACGGCGGCATGGGCACCCAGTTTGCCCTGAAGTACGGCGGCATCGACAGCGTCTGCACCGACTGCACGAAGATGTACGTGCGCGTCGAGGTCTGCCGCGATGCAGATGGGACCGGCGCGCTGCTCGAAGGCAACTGCCAGAAGTACGCCAACAAGTCTGGAACGAAGAGCGTCTACAAGCCGGTCGGCCTGATCCAGGAATACAAGGACAAGATGTATTTCGGCGCGTTTGGCTACCTTCTGCTGAACGACAACAACAACTACGACGCCGACGGGGTGGCCAACATCTACAAGGATGGCGGTGTGCTGCGTTCCCCCGTCCAGAGTGTCGACAAAGAAATCACCGAGACCGGCTCCTTCGTCACCGATCCTTACGGCGAGGGGGCAGTGCAGGGTGTCACCTACAGCGGGACGATCAACTATCTGAACAAGTTCGGCCAGAAGTCCCGATCCTACAAGCTGTATGACCCGGTGAGCGAGCTGTATGCCGAAGTCGTCAAATACTTCAAGCACCTCAAGCCGACGGCTTCGTACATTTCCGGTGTCAATGCAGCCAACCGCGACGATTTCCCGGTTTATACCACCTGGAACGACCCGGCGACCGATGCCAAGTGGCCCAAGAAGGGTGCCTTGTCCTGCAAGAAGAACTACGTCATCGGTATCGGCGACACGAACTCCAACTACGACTGGAACCTTTCGGGCTCGTCGGCACCCTATCCGGCGGACGTGGATTCGGCGATGGGCAAGTTTGCCACCGCCAAGGCCTGGACCGACGAGGTCGGCACCCTGGAGAGTCCGGTGATGAGCAACCTGGGCAGCACCGGGATCTACCACGGCAGCTACTTCATCGCCGGCCTTGCCTACTACGCCCATTCCACCGATCTGCGCGCCGACGTTCCCGGCGATCAGACGATCGACACCTACTGGATGGACGTGATGGAAGTGGGCTACGTATCCCGCAACCAGTACTGGCTTGCCACCAAGTACGGCGGCTACAAGAAGCCGACCAAGGGTGCGCCTCCGGGGCCCTTCGACCCGGCGACCGACACCTGGGTCGACAAGTCGCCTTCCGGTGTCCCCCTGCGAACCCGCGGCGGCGATCCACTGCCCAACAACTACTACCCCGCCGATAATCCCGACGCGATGACGTCCGGCCTGCGCAGTGCCTTCCAAAGCATCGCAGCGGGTGCCGGCGCGTCGGCGGGTGCCGCCCTGTCGAGCCCGCAGCTCAATGCATCCACCGGTGGCGCCAATACCTACCAGGGCACCTACGACGCGGCAAGCTGGTCGGGTGACGTGATCGCCTCGAAGGTCAACAAGCTGGGTTCCGACGACTCTCTGGATGTGACCACCCTCTGGCATGCGGCGGCGATTCTCGACGGACAAGGCAGCGCGGGGCGCAAGATCGTCACCCTGGCTCCGACCGACAAGACCAAGACCAAGCCGGCTCCGTCCGACTTGCAGGGCGTGCCGTTCCGCTGGAGCAATCTGAGCCCCACCCAGAAGCTCAACCTCAGCAAGACGGCCGCCGCCCCGGCCGGCGATCCGGCCGACGGCGAGCGCGTTCTCGACTATCTGCGTGGCGAACGTACCTACGAGTCGACCGCGTCCGTGCCTAATCTTTACCGCCAGCGCGCTTCGCTGCTGGGTGACATCGTCGATTCCAAGGTGGTTTATCTCGGCAAGCCGAGTGCCACGTACGCCGATTCGTCCAACCCCGGGTACTCGGTGTTCAAGGCCGCTCAGGCCAATCGTACGCCGCTGGTTTTCGTCGGCGCCAACGACGGCATGCTGCATGCCTTCGACGCGACCGACTCCAGTACCGGCGGTACCGAGGTGTTTGCGTTGGTGCCCTACTCGGTATATGAGGGCCCGGACATGAAGCCCGAGGAGAGCGGCATCCAGGCGCTCGCCCGCAAGAATTACTCGCACCACTACTACATGAACGCCACGCCCGAGATTCGTGACGTGGATTTTGCCCGCACCGGCGGGCGCATCGACTCCTTCAACGGTGTGACGCCCGACTGGCGCACGATCCTGGTCACTGGTCAGGGTAAGGGCGGTCGCAGCTTCGTTGCGATGGACGTGACCAACGTGAGCGCCTCCGACACCGAGTCCGACATCGCCGGTAAGGTGCTCTGGGAGTTCACCCACCCGGACATGGGCTTCAGTTTCGGACGCCCGTTGATCGCCAAGACGCGGCGCTGGGGTTGGGTCGTGATCCTGACCGGTGGCTACAACAACGTGGGCGGCTCGCAGCCCGGTCAGGGCGCACTGTTCATCCTGAACGCCAAGACCGGCGAGTTGCTCGGCCCCAGCGCCGGCGCCACGCCTGCCTACACCACCGGGCCGGGGACGGCCGCGTCCCCGTCGGGTTTTGCGCAGATCGAGGGCTACACGCCCAGCTATCAGGATTACACCCTTGATTACGTTTACGGTGGTGATCTGAACGGCGACCTGTGGCGTTTCGATTTCAGCAACATCCTTGATGATCTGCCGCCGGTCACGAAGATCGCCGAATTCAATACCAGTGGCGTCGGCCAGGCCATCACCACCGCGCCGAAGATCGAATACTCGGCTGATGACTTGAAGCGTTATGTCTTCGTCGGTACCGGTCGGCTGCTCTCCGCGGAAGATCAGGAAAACTCCCAGAAGCAGTCCATGTACGCAGTACGTGACGGCACCAAGACCCGCGCCTTCGGCTCCGAGAGCTATCAGGTGAGCCTGCCCTCGGGAAGTTCGTTCCCGGTCAAGCGCTCCAACCTCGTCGAGGTCACCGACCTGATTGCCGGCGCGAAGCTGGACAGCGCCAAGCCGATGGGCTGGTACTACGATCTGACGGGTGCCAATGCGGCGAGCGCTGAACGGATCATCCTCAATCTCCAGGCCAACGATGGTGTGGTGACCTGGGTTGGGTCGCTGATGAACGACGACCCTTGCAACGCGGGGGGGGACGCGACGATCTATGCCGTGCACTACGGTACTGGTCAGAGCGTGCTATACCGACTGGATAGCGGTCTTTACAAGCAGATCCCGATGTCCGATCCGATCATTGGCGGCCTTGCCGATACCACGCTGGTGCGGGTCGGCTCGAGCATTCGGGTGCTCGGGACCGACGTGAAGGGCAAGTCCAGCGTCTATGGCAACACGGTGTCCGAGGCTGGGGAGCCGCGGGTGGTGAACTGGAGAATTATCCGGGAATGATCTCCCGCTGGGCTTGAACCGCAGCGCGCCGTCACGTAGAATGCGCGACTTCGCTGGATTGCAGTGTTGTCGCGCAAGGTGAGTTTTGGCTGTTCTGGCTAAAGTCGAGTCTAAAGTGCGGCAAAGTGGCAGTCCCGGTTTAAGCCGGCATAGCTCAGTTGGTAGAGCAGCGCATTCGTAATGCGAAGGTCGGGGGTTCGACTCCTCTTGCCGGCACCAAAAGTTTCAAGCACTTAGGCCAATCCGAAAGGGTTGGCCTTTTTGCTTTTGGGGTTCGTTGCTCCACCATTGCTCCCGCCGCGTTCAACATTGATGCTCAAAGGGCTGCTGCCCATCCTCGCTCGACTCCCTGCGCCACCAACAAAAAACCCGCCACGCTGGCGGGTCGGTCGAAGTGAGGTGCCCTACTTTTCCCGCCTTCCAACCGGTCGCCCTTATGCTACCTTTTCTTGCTGATTGAATCGCCCCGGGTTTCGCGGAGGCTCCCACTCTTGAGAAGATGGAGCCATGAAGAAGACAACGAAATACGCCCCGGAAGTGCGCGAGCGTTCAGTGCGGATGGTGTTCGAGCAGCGCAGCGAGCACGCGTCGCAATGGGCGGCGATCCAGTCGATCGCAGCGAAGATCGGCTGCACGGCCCAGACACTGCATACCTGGGTTCGGCAGCACGAGCGGGACACCGGACAGCGGGACGGGGTCAGCGGTGCCGAGAC
>NZ_JAYROR010000077.1:0-15363 GCF_041911615.1 Zoogloea sp.
GAACGATTCCGACGCCGCGCCGAACACCGCCACCTCGGTCGCGCCGGCCGCCAGCGCGGCCTCCAGGCCCTGCAGGTTCGGCGTGAGCACCGGGTAAGCGACCCCGGGCAGGCGCACGATGCGACGCATCACCTCGGCGTTATCGCCCATCTGCGGCACCCACCTGGGCGACACGAAGGACGTGGCCTCGATGGCCGTCAGCCCGCAGGCGCCGAGCCGCGCGATCAGTTCGACCTTGGTGTCGGTGCCGACCACCTGCTGTTCGTTCTGCAGGCCGTCGCGCGGGCCCATCTCGACGAGGCGGACGTGGGGGGGAAGGGTCATCTTTCTTTCCTTGGCTGGGCTGCTGAATGTCACATTATTGTAATGACATAAACTCGAGATTTCCTCCTTTTTGCGCATCGCCCGCCCGGCGCGCTCACCCCACGCCTTCGGGACGCCGCCGCAGCAGGCGGGCGACGAAGCGCCACAGCACGACGATGAGCACCAGAGCGAACACGCAGAACACGGCGAGCGCACCGAGGAAGAGCAGCGGCTGGTGGAGCAGCGTCCACAATCCGCCGGCGAACAGGACGTCCTCGCCGAACGACGTGGCGACGTTGCTCACCGGCTCCGGCGAGGTGTTGATGGCGGCGCGCGCGCCCGCCTTGGCGAAGTGGGTCCCGGCCGCCAGCGTGCCGCCGAGCAAGCCCATGGCGATCTGCAGCGCGCCGCCCTGCTCGCCCATCACCGCAGCGGCCAGCGCGGCGCCGGCCGGAATGCGGATGAAGGTGTGCACCGCGTCCCACACCGAATCCAGCCACGGCAGCTTGTCGGCAAAGAACTCGACGAGCAGCATCAGGCCGGAGACGCCCAGCACCAGCGGATGGGCGAGCACGCCGAGGCCACCGGGCAATTGCACGCCGGCAAAACGTGCCAGCGCACCGAGGACGAACACCAGGGCGTACAGCCGCAGCCCGCTGGCCCAGCCGAGTCCGGCGGCGAGTGCGGCCAGCGAGGCGAGGTCCAGCGGCACGCCGCGCCAGTCGAGCAGCGGCTTGATGCCGTCGGCGAGGGTGGCGAGATCGGTGGCGGCCAGCTCCACGGCGTGCGCCTCAGGCGCCCAGGTGCCTGGCGTGGTGGGCCAGGTGGTCGGCGATGAAGGTGGAGATGAAGTAGTAGCCGTGGTCGTAGCCGGCGTGGCGGCGCAGCACCAGCGGCTGGCCGTCGGCGGCGCAGACCTGCTCGAAACGGTCGGGGTGGAGCTGGGTCGGCAGGAACGGGTCGGCGAGGCCCTGGTCGATCAGGATCGCCGGGCAGCGCCGGCCGGCCTCGACGAGCGCGGTGGCATCGTGCTCGCGCCACGCCGCGCGGTCGTCGCCGAGATAGCCGCCGAAGGCCTTTTCGCCCCACGGGCACAGGCTGGGCGCGGCGATCGGCGCGAAGGCCGAGACCGAGCGGAACAGGTCGGGGTGACGCAGCGCCAGGGTCAGCGCCCCGTGCCCGCCCATCGAGTGACCGAAGATGCCGCAGCGGGCCAGATCGGCCGGAAACTGCTGGCCGACCAGCTGGCGCAGTTCGCCGGTGACGTAGCTTTCCATGCGCCAGTGGCGCGCCCAGGGTTCGCACGTCGCGTCGAGGTAGAAGCCGGCACCGACGCCGAAATCCCACGCGTCGGCCTCGCCCGGCACCTGGGCGCCGCGCGGGCTGGTGTCGGGCGCGACGAGCATCAGCCCGAGTTCGGCCGCCACCCGCTGGGCTCCGGCCTTGATCGGGAAGGTCTCCTCGGTACACGTGAGGCCGGCCAGATAGAACAGCACAGGCACCGTGCCGTCGGCCGCCTGAGGCGGCACGAAGACGGCGAAGCGCATCGGCAGGCCGATCTCCCGCGAGGCGTGGCGGTAGAAGCCCTGGCGCCCGCCGAAGCAGGCGTGCTCGGAGAGCGTCTCGAAGCTCATCGCGGCGCTCAGTAAACCACCACCGAACGGATCGACTCGCCGCGCTTCATGAGGTCGAAGCCGTCGTTGATCTGGTCGAGGGTTAGGGTGTGGGTGATGAGGTCGTCGATGTTGAGCTTGCCTTCCATGTACCAGTCGACGATCTTCGGCACGTCGGTGCGTCCGCGGGCGCCGCCGAAGGCCGAGCCCTTCCAGACGCGGCCGGTGACCAGCTGGAACGGGCGGGTGGAGATCTCGGCGCCGGCCTCGGCCACGCCGATGATCACCGACTGGCCCCAGCCCTTGTGGGTGCATTCGAGCGCCTGGCGCATCACCTTGGTGTTGCCGATGCACTCGAAGCTGTAGTCGGCGCCGCCGTCGGTAAGTTGGACGATGTGATCGACCACGTTTTCCACGTCGTTCGGGTTGATGAAGTGGGTCATGCCGAACTTGCGGGCCATCGCCTCGCGGGCAGGGTTGAGATCGACACCAATAATCTTGTCGGCGCCCACCATCTTGGCGGCCTGGATCACGTTGAGGCCGATGCCGCCCAGGCCGAACACCACCACGTTGGCACCCGCCTCGACCTTGGCGGTGAACAGCACTGCGCCCACGCCGGTGGTCACGCCGCAACCGATGTAGCACACCTTGTCGAAAGGCGCGTCCTCACGGATCTTGGCCAGAGCGATCTCGGGCACCACGATGTAGTTCGAGAAGGTGGAGGTGCCCATGTAGTGCAGGATCGGCTTGCCATCCAGGCTGAAGCGGCTGGTGGCGTCGGGCATCAGGCCGCGACCCTGGGTGCTGCGGATCTTCTGGCACAGGTTGGTTTTGCGCGACAGGCAGAACTTGCACTCGCGGCATTCCGGCGTGTAGAGCGGGATCACGTGGTCGCCGGCCTTCAGCGACTTCACGTCGGGGCCCACATCGACGACGACGCCCGCGCCTTCGTGGCCGAGGATGGCCGGGAACAGGCCTTCCGGGTCGGCGCCGGAGAGGGTGTAGTAATCGGTGTGGCAGATGCCGGTGGCCTTGACCTCGACCAGCACTTCACCGGCCTTGGGGCCTTCGAGATCGACGGTTTCGATGGTCAGCGGGGCGCCTGCTTTCCAGGCGACGGCGGCACGGGTCTTCATCGGGGGCTCCTTGATTGGGGAGGGTTCATAGGTGTTTTTCGTCGCGGATACGCTTTCCGACGGCGGGCGGGTGATACGCGCCCATCGTCCTCAGCAGCGAGGACAGGTTGTCCTCGACGAGCAGCAGGCCGCGGTTTTCCTGCTTCATGAAGCCTTCGTCGACGCCCCGCTCCAGCATCTGGATCAGGGGCAGGTAGTAACCGTCGACGTTGAACAGGGCGACCGGCTTGCTGTGAAAGCCGAGCTGCGCCCAGGTAAGGATTTCGAACAGCTCCTCGAAGGTGCCGAGCCCGCCCGGCAACGCGATGAAACCGTCGGCCAGTTCGGCCATGCGGGCCTTGCGGGTGTGCATCGAATCGACGACTTCGAGGCGGGTCAGGCCTTCGTGGCCCACCTCCCAGTCGAGCAAGGCCCGCGGGATCACGCCCACCACCTTGCCGCCCGCGGCGAGGCAGGCATCGGCCACCACGCCCATCAGGCCGACGTTGCCCCCGCCATAGACGAGCTCGATGCCCCGCTCGGCGAGCAACTGGCCCAGCGCCTCCGCGGCGGCCCGGTAGGCCGGACGCACACCGCTGCGGGAACCGCAGAAAACACAGATGCGTCGCATCCTCGTCGCCTCCGTCAGAACGGGCCCTTTTCGAGCCAGCGCTCGAGTTGCGGGAAGCGATCGTTACCCCAGAAACCCTCGCCTTCGACGATGAAGAAGGGAGAGCCGAACACGCCGCGGGCTTCGGCCAGGTCGATCTCGGCCTTCAGGCGGGCCTTGGTGGCCGGGTCGGAGAAGGCGTCGGAGACTTCTTCGCGGCTGATCTTGAGGCTGTCGGCGAGCTCGAGCAGCACCGGCGTCTCGGCGATGTTGCGGCCATCGACGAAGTAGGCGCGGAAAACCGCATGGGCGAAGGCCTTGGCCTGCTCCGGATCGCGGTCGCTGAGCCACTGGAAGGCGCGGGCCGCGTGTTCGGTATGCACGGGATAGGGCGTGGGCTGCTTGAACGGGATGTCGAGGAACGCGGCCGAGCGCTCGGTGTCGCGCTGGACGTACTCGGAGCGCATCAGCGCGGCGGGAATCTTCACGCCGCCCTGAGGCTGGAACTGGGCGTCGAGCACGATGGCGTGCCACATCACCGTGCGGCCGTGGCGGGCGGCGATTTCGTCCACCCGCTCGGAGGCGAGGTAGCCGTAGGGCGACGAGAAATCGAAGTAGAAATCGATGGGAGCGGACATGCGGATCTCCGGAATGCGAAAGGTCTAAAGTGCGCGGCGGGCCGCCTGGCCGGCCATTATCCATGCCATCCGGCGCGACGGCATGACAATGCGTGTCGTCCTGACCAGGACGCGGCTCAGAACCCGCCCTCGGCCAGCCAGCGCTCCACCTGCGGCAGGCGGTCGGCGCCCCAGAAGGCCTCGCCATCGACGATGATGAACGGCGAACCGAAGACCCCGCGGGACATGCCCAGTTCCACTTCGGCGGCAAGTCGCGCTTTGATCTCGGTGCCGGCGAGCACCGCCGACAGCTCGTCCCGATCGATGCCGACGCCAGCGGCGATGTCGAGCACCGCACCCAGCTCGGAGATGTTCACGTCGTCGACGAAATAGGCGCGGTAGGCCGCCAGGCCGAAGTCCCGGGCCTTGGCCGGGCTGCGGTCGTTGAGCCACAGGAAGGCCCGGGCGGCGTGCTGGGTGGGGATCGGGAAGGTGCTCGGCTGACGGTAGGGCAGGCCGAAGTAGCGCGCCGAGCGCTCGATGTCGTGCATCGAGTAGGCACCCTTGAGGGGAATCGTCGGCAGCGGCGCAAGGCCGGTAACCTTGAAGGTCACGCCGAGCAGGAACGGGTGCCACAGCACCGTGCGCCCGAAGCGCGCCGCCAGGGCGTCGATCTTCTCGGCGGCGAAGTAGCCGTAGGGCGACGAGAAGTCGAAGTAGAAATCGATGGGCGCGCGGCTGCGCGGGGCGTCGGTCATGGCATCTCCTCCGGAGCGGGGTTGCGGGCCGGCTGGCGGCAGGCCCGGCGGACGCCCGGATCGAAGGCCCGGGTCGCGCCGCGAACGAAGGCCGGGGCGCTCAGGCGCCCTTCGGCCACAGGATCATCTGGGTGCAGCGGAACAGCGCCAGGCGCAGCCCGCTGCCGCCACTGGTGACTTCGGAATCCCACACGTGGGTGTTGCGACCAAGGTGCACGGCCGTGGTGGTACACAGCAGCACGCCATCGGTCTGGGTGCCGAAGAAATTGGTCTTCAGTTCGATCGTCGTGAAGCTGCGGGCGCCCTCGGGCAGATGGGCCCGGGTGGCGTACCCGGCGGCGCTGTCGGCCATCGCGATGATCGTCGCGGCGTGGAGGTAGCCGTTGGGCGCCAGCATCTCGGGACGGATCAGCATCCGCGACGTCATCCGGCCCGGCTCGAGGGAAACCGCCTCGAAGCCGAACCAGCCCGGCAGATGGCCGGCTCCGCGCGCGTTGAGGAACGCAACGTCGATGCCCTCGGCGATTCGGGGTTCTGCCATCGCTCGGCCCTTCCGTGTTCAGCTTTCGAGGGTTTCGAGGGCCTTCAGGTAGCGCGGCATGAGATCTTCGCGACGGCTCACGTTGATGCCCAGATCGCGGATCAGGCCGTCCTTGAGGCCATACACCCAGCCATGCACGGTGAGGCGCTGACCGCGCTTCCAGGCATCCTGCACGACGATGGTCTGGCAGACATTCACCACCTGCTCGATGGTGTTGAGTTCGCACAGGCGATCATGACGCTGCTCGGGCGGCAGCAGGTCGACCCGGCTGACGTGCTTCACGTGCACGTCCTGCACGTGGCGCAGCCACAGGTCCACCAGCCCGACGCGATCCCGCTGCAGCGCCGCGCGCACGCCACCGCAGCCATAGTGTCCGACGACCATGATGTGCTTAACCTTCAGCACATCCACCGCGAACTGGATCACCGACAGGCAGTTGAGATCAGTGTGCACCACCACGTTGGCGACGTTGCGATGGACGAAGACCTCGCCGGGCATCAGGCCGATGATCTCGTTGGCCGGCACCCGCGAATCGGAACAGCCGATCCACAGGAATTCCGGCGCCTGCAGTGTCGACAGTTTCTCGAAATAGGTGGGATCGACCTGACGCATACGGCGGGCCCAGGCCAGGTTGTAGTCGAACAGGTGAAACAGGTTCTCGTTCTGAATCTCGGATTCGGACCAGTTCTCGAGATCGAGGGCGAGGAACATCGTGCCTTCGAGGGGCGACGGGTAATAGGCCGGCGCCTCGGTGAAGCCGAGCTCGCGATAGAGCTTCACGGCGATGCGCATCGCCGGCAGCGTGTCGAGCATCACCCGGCGGTAGCCGAGGGTCTTGGCGGCCTTGATCGCCGCCAGGGCCAGCTCGCGCCCCACGCCGTGACCGCGCATCTCGGGCTCGACGTACAGCCGTTTCATCTCGCAGACGCCCTCGGTCGCCGGACGGATGCCCACGCAGCCGGCCGGGCGACCATCCACCTCGGCGTAGAACAGCCGTCCCGCGGGCGCCGAATAGGAGCCCGGCAACTGCGCCATTTCCTCGCCGAAATTCTGGAAACCCAGGTCCAGTCCGAGCGAGGCGGCATAGTTGCGGAAAAACTGCCGCACGTGCTCGATCTCGGCCAGATCGTCATCACCGATCACGCGAAGTACCAAAGCCATCTATCGAATCTTCCAAACGACAAGACAAACCGACACGATACCCTTCCAAGGCCGCCGATTCACCAAAAAACGACATCTGCACGCCGTCGACGGGGCGATCCGGAACACCAGGCCGGCCGTCGCGGATCGCGTTCGAATTACGTTTACGTCAACGTCACACAACAGGCAAAATGCTCACGCCCGATCCGCCCCGCGCGGCGCCTCCCCGGCCGCGGCGGCCAGCAGCTCGACGCACTGCAGCTCGAACTGCTCGATCTCGCCGAGCACCGCCACGATGTCCTCGCGTTGCTGTTCCATGACGCGCCGACGCTCGGCCAGCACGACTTGCAGGCGACGCAGCTGCGGCACCGAGTTGCGCACGCCGTCGTACATGCCGAGCAGCTCGCCGATCTCGGCCAGCGACAACCCGAGGCGCTTGCCGCGCAGGATCAGGCGCAGGCGCACGCGGTCGCGCTTGGCATAGACGCGGTTGCGGCCGGCGCGGGTAGGAGTGAGCAGGCCTTCGTCCTCGTAAAAGCGGATCGCCCGCGGGGTGATGCCGAACTCGCGGGCCAGCTCGCCGATGGTGTAGTTTTGTTCCTCAGTCATGAGGCCAGTAAATCAGATTTCGCGGGGGCGGACAACGCAAGGTCGGCAAACCCGGATTTCCAGGAGAACAGCAGCAATGACCCCGACAAAATTGGAATATCCCTTCGACGGCGTGCCCGCCACCGGCGCCACCCGTGAGGTCGCGCCCGGCGTCGCCTGGGTCCGCATGCCCCTGCCCTTCGCCCTCGACCACATCAACCTGTGGCTGCTCGACGACGGCGAAGGCGTGGCGATCGTCGACACCGGCTACGGCATCGACGCCACTCGCGAAGCCTGGGAGACGATCCTTGCCGGGCTCGGCAAGCCGGTGACCCGGATCATCGTCACTCACTGCCACCCGGACCACCTCGGACTCGCCCAGTGGCTTTCCGAGAAGACCGGCGCGGGCGTGGCGATGTCCCTCGGCGAATACCTCGGCGGCCACGCCCTGTGGCAGCAGCTGCCGGGCTACGACGCGGTGTCGATGGTCGCCCAGTTTCGCCGCCACGGGCTCGACGAGGCCCGCTGCGAGGCCCTCGCCCGGCGCGGCAACGCCTATGCCCGCGGCGTGCCCGGCCTGCCCTCGTCGTACCGCCGCCTGCTCGACGGCGAGCACCTCACCATCGGTGGCCGCGCCTGGCGCGTCATCACCGGCTACGGGCATTCGCCGGAGCACGTCTCGCTGTACTGCGAGGCCGCCGGCGTGCTCATTTCGGGTGACATGCTGCTGCCACGAATTTCGACTAACGTGAGCGTTTATGCCGCCACGCCGGACGACGACCCGCTCGGCCGATTCCTCGATTCAATCAGCGGTTTCAAGCAGTTGCCGGACAGCGTGCTCGTGCTACCATCCCACGGGAACCCATTTCGCAACATCGGTCTGCGCGTCGATCAGCTGGTCGAACACCACGCTGCGCGCTGCGCGGATCTGCTCGCGGCCTGTGCGGCGCCCCGAAGCGCGGGGGAGATTCTTGCTACGCTCTTCCCGCGCGAACTGGACACACATCAGGTCATGTTCGCGATGGGTGAAGCCATCGCCCATTTGAACCACCTCGAACACAAGGAACGGGTGAGGAGATCCGTCGGGGACGACGGGGTGGTTCGTTTCGTAAGAAGCCTTTAAATCAGGAGAGCCCAACAAAATGGCTGCGCAAGAAAAAGAAGTCGCCAAGTCCGAACTGCCGGACCCCAAAGAAGTCGCCAAGACCTACGCCGAAGTTGCACAACGGGCCTCCAAGCTGCTTGCCGACCACATCCAGAAGCAGGTCAAGAAGGGCATCACCGCCCCGTCCGACGAACTGGGCATCGCCCACGCCTTCATGGACATGATGGGCAAGCTGCTCGCCAACCCCTATCGCCTGGCCCAGGCCCAGATGAACCTCGTCTGGGATTACTTCTCGCTGTGGCAGCACTCGATGATGCGCTTCACCGGTATGACGCCCAGCGCACCGGTGGCCGCCCCCAACAAGAGCGACAAGCGCTTCAAGGACGAGGAGTGGCAGGAGCACTTCCTGTTCGACTTCATCAAACAGTCCTACCTGATCACCGCGCGCCACATCCATGACACCGTCTCGGGCGTGGATGGCCTCGACGACCAGACCCAGAAGAAGGTCAACTTCTACACCCGCCAGTACATCGACGCGATGTCCCCGTCGAACTTCGCCCTGACCAACCCGGAAGTCTTCCGCGAGACGGTCAAGAGCCATGGTCAGAACCTCATCAAGGGCCTCAACAACCTGCTGCGCGACGTGGAGGAAGGCGACGGCAACCTGCGCGTCAAGATGACCGACACCACCGCCTTCGAGCTCGGCAAGAACGTCGCCACCACGCCCGGCAAGGTCGTCTACCAGACCGAGATGATGCAGCTCATCCAGTACACGCCCACCACGCCGGACGTCTCCAAGCGCCCGCTGCTGGTCGTGCCGCCCTGGATCAACAAGTTCTACATCCTCGACCTGCGCGAGAAGAACTCCTACATCAAGTGGTGCGTCGACCAGGGCCACACCGTTTTCGTGATCTCCTGGGTCAACCCCGACGAGCGCCTGGCTGAGAAGAGCTTCGACGCCTACCTGCTCGACGGCACCCTCGCCGCCGTCGACGCCATCGTCGAACAGACCGGCGCCAAGGAAATCAACGCGGCCGGCTACTGTCTGGGCGGCACCCTGCTCGCCACCACGCTGGCCTACATGGCCGCCAAGAAGGACAAGCGCCTTGCCTCCGGCACCTTCTTCACCACGATGACCGACTTCGCCGAACCGGGCGAGCTGTCCGTCTTCCTGGACGAAGGCCAGGTCGCCAGCCTCGAGAAGAAGATGTTCGAGCGCGGCTACCTCGAAGGCTCCGAAATGGCCGGCACCTTCAACATGCTGCGCGCCAACGACCTGATCTGGTCCTTCGTGGTGAACAACTACCTGATGGGCAAGGATCCGTTCCCCTTCGACCTGCTGTACTGGAACTCCGATTCCACCCGCATGCCGGCGAAGATGCACAGCTTCTACCTGCGTAACATGTACCTGAACAACCTCCTCAAGGAGCCGGGTGGCATCGAGATCGCAGGCGTGCCCATCGATCTGTCGAAGATCAAGGTCCCGACCTACTTCATCTCCACCATCGAAGACCACATCGCCCCGTGGAAGAGCACCTACTCGGGCGCCCTCAACTTCGGCGGCAACGTGCGCTTCGTGCTGGGCGGCTCCGGCCACATCGCCGGCATCGTCAACCCGCCGTCGGCCAACAAGTACGGCTACTGGACCAGCTCGGCGGCCAAGCTCCCGGCCACCGCCGACGAGTTCTTCAACACTGCCCAGCAGAACCCGGGCTCCTGGTGGACCGACTGGCAGGCCTGGTTGATGGCTCAGGACGACAGCAAGGTACCCGCCCGCGATCCGCTCAAGGGCAGCCTCAAGGTGCTCGAGGATGCACCGGGCTCCTTCGTCAAGACACGCCTCGACGCCAAGAAGGCCGCCTGAGCGCTTGCCCTGCAGTAACCCAAAAGGGGGCTTCGGCCCCCTTTTCCTTTTCTTTCTCCTCGCCGTCTTCGTCTCCCGCCGTGGCCACCCACCTAATCGAAACTCCGCTTCCCGCCGCGCTGCCGGTCGTCCTCGACACCAACGTCGTGCTATCGCTGTGGATGTTCGAAGACCCCAAGCTGCAGCGCCTGCGCGAAGCCGTCGAAACCGGCGCCCTGCGCCCGCTCACCCGCGACGACTGCCTGGGCGAACTCACCCGCGTCCTCGCCTACGTGCAGTTCGGTCAGACGCCCGAACGCCAGCAGGCCATCGCCACCGCCTACCGAGACCGCTGCACCCTCGTCGAGGCCGATCCGGAACCCGCCTGCGTCCTGCCCAACTGCCTGGACCGGGACGACCAGAAGTTTCTCGAACTCGCCCGCGACAGCGGCGCCCGTGTGCTGGTGAGCCGTGACAAGCTGGTCCTCAAGCTCGGCCGCCGACCGGTGATCGCCGAGCGCTTCGCGATCCTCACCCCGGAGCGCCTGCAGGCCTTGTTGCCATGACACAACAAATTCCGCCACGACGCCCGTCAATGACACATAAATTTACATAGCGCAGCACTGAGGCATACCCGCTCTGGCTAGACTGCGGGTCCCAACCTTCTAGACGGAGCCCTCCATGGCCACCGAACCGATCCTCGACGTCAGCACCATCATCAACACCTACCTCATCCCGCTGGGCTGGAAGCTCGCTGGCGCCATCGCGCTGTGGATCATCGGCGGCTGGGTCATCAACCTCATCGGCAACCTGTCCAACAAGGGCATGGCCCGTCAGAAGGTCGAGCCGACCCTGGCGCGCTATGTCGAAGCCACCCTGCGCGTCATCATGCGCATCGTGCTGGTGATCGTCATCCTGTCGGTGTTCGGCATCGAGACGACCAGCTTCGCCGCGCTGCTCGCCGCCGCCGGCGTGGCCATCGGCGCCGCCTGGAGTGGCCTGCTGGCCAACTTTGCGGCCGGCGCCTTCCTGATCATCCTGCGTCCGTTCAAGGTCGGCGATTTCATCAGCGGCGGCGGCGTGACCGGCACCGTGCGCGAGATCGGCCTGTTCGCCACCACCATTGACCAGCCCGACAACGTGCGCACCACCATCGGCAACAACAAGCTGTTCGGCGACAACATCGTCAACTACACGATGAACCCGTCGCGCCGGGTGGACCTCACCGCCCAGCTCGCCCACAGCGTCGACCCGCAACAGGCGATGAGCCTGATCCGTGCCCGCGTCCAGCAGATCCCCAACGTGCTGGCCGAACCGGCACCGGACGTGGAGATTCTCGAATTCAATGCCGCCGGTACCAAGCTGGTCGTGCGCCCCTACTGCCACAACGACCACTACTGGCAGGTGTACTTCGACACCAACAAGGCCCTGGCCGAAGTGGGCGCCGCCAACAACTGGCCGATCCCCGCTCCACACCAGGTACTTCGTCAGCCCGCCTGACCTCCGCGCCTCAGCAGCCGCAACGCCCACTTCGGTGGGCGTCTTTCATTCCAGACCGGCAAGCTGACGGCGCAACGCAGCCAGGTAGCGCACGCCGGCCACCGCGCGGCTGCCGTACCACGACGCCATCTCGCCGTCGATGAGCCGGGCCGGTCGGCCCGCGGCCGCTTCCACCTCGGCCAGATGACGGTCACCGAAGCGATAGGGCTCCGAAGACAGGAACACCCGCTCCGCCGCGCCGAGCCACGCCGCATCCCAGTCGAAGGCCGGGTAGCGCGGCGCATCGACCACCGGCACCGTGTCCCAGCCCACCGCCGCCAGCGTCGCCGAGATGTAGGTGCTGCGCGCCACCGTCATCCACGGCGCCCGCCAGATCAGGTACAGCACCCGCTCGCGGGGCAGGCTGGCCGCCAGCCGCCGGGCATCGTCGAGCGCCTCGGTCAGCGCCACGGCGAGGCGCGCCGCTTCCGCTTCGCGATCGAAGACGCCACCCAGCAGGCGGTACACCGCCAGATTGTCGTCGGGCGTGCACGGGTGGGTGACGATCACGTTGGGAACGAACGTTGCGATCTCCTCGACGCACTCGCGGCGGTTCTCGTCGATATTCACGATCACGTGGGTCGGCGCCAGCTCGCGCAGGCGGTCGAGCTTCACGTCCTTCGTGCCACCCACCTTGGGAATCGTCTTCAGCGTCGCCCGGGGATGAACGCAGAATCCGGTCCGCCCCACCAGCGCGTCGGCCAGGCCGAGATCGCACACCAGTTCGGTCAGCGACGGCACCAGCGACACGATGCGCGGCGCGCCGGCGTGGCGCAGGTGACGTTGGCCGCTTGCGTCGAGCCAGCTATTTTCTTCATTCTTGCTCTGGATCATCGCGCAAGTATCGCAGGCGTCGCACCGTTAGTGGACTGTGAAGTGGAACAAGCGCCCCACGGCGCCACTCTCAACCGCAGCGGCGCGGCCCGCATCCAGACACGGAGAAGATCATGAAAATCGGCGTTCCCAGGGAAACCAAGAACCACGAGCACCGAGTCGGCCTGACCCCCGGCGCGGTCCGCGAGATCATCGCCCACGGCCACGAAGTGTGGGTCGAGACCGGCGCGGGCCTCGGCATCGGCGCCACCGACGCGGATTACCAGCGCGCCGGCGCCCAAATCACCGCCGGCTCGGCCGAGGTTTTCGAGACGGCCGAGATGATCGTCAAGGTCAAGGAACCCCTGCCCGAAGAACAGGCCCGCCTCAAGCCCCACCACCTGCTGTTCACCTACCTGCACCTGGCCCCCGCGCCCGAGCTGGCCGAAGCCCTGCTTGCCAGCGGCACCACCGCGATCGCCTACGAGACCGTCACCGCGCCGGGCGGCGGCCTGCCGCTACTCGCACCGATGTCCGAAGTGGCCGGGCGCATGAGCATCCAGGCCGGCGCCGCCGCGCTCGAGAAATCCCACGGCGGACGCGGCGTGCTGCTGGGCGGCGTGCCCGGCGTCGAACCCGGGCGGGTGGTCGTGCTGGGTGGTGGCACCGTGGGCAACAACGCCGCCCACACCGCCGTCGGCATCGGCGCCGACGTGACCATCGTGGACAAGTCGCTGGCCGTGCTGCGCCACCTGGACGAAGTCTACGGCGGCCGGGTGAAGACCCTCTACGCCACCCGCGACGCCATCGAGTCGATCCTGCCCCACGCCGATCTGGTGATCGGCGCCGTGCTGATCCCCGGTGCCACGGCGCCCAAGCTCGTCACCCGGCCGATGCTGGCCACGATGAAGACCGGCGCAGTGATCGTCGACGTCGCCATCGACCAGGGCGGCTGCATCGAGACATCGCGGCCGACCACCCACGCCGACCCCACCTTCGTCGTCGACGGCGTGGTGCACTACTGCGTCTCGAACATGCCCGGCGCGGTGGCCCGCACCGCCACCTACGCCCTCAACGCCGCGACCCTCCCGTATGTGCTGGCCCTCGCCGACAAGGGCTGGAAGGATGCCCTCAAGGACGACGCCGGCCTGCGCGCCGGCCTCAACGTCTGCAATGGCCACGTCACCCACCCGCAGGTCGCCGACGCGCTGGGCAAGAAGTACCTGCCGGCGATCACCCAGCTCGGCTGAACGCCGGCTCCCGCACCGGAAGCGGGGCGCTTGACATGCGTCCGCTTCCGGATAATTATCTGCCTAAGCAGTTACTGCCACATCAAACATGCCGACGCCGCCCTCCCATCCGCCCCTCTACACCGTCGCCAACTACACCCCCGACGACAGCATCGGCGCCCTCATCCACCAGGTGAAGCTGCGCATGACCCAGTCGATGGACGAGCGGATCAGCGATCTCGACATCACCGCCGCCCAGTGGCTGGTGCTCAAGCACATCGCCGCCACCGACGGCCAGACCGCCTCCGCGCTGTGCAAGGGCAGCGGCTGCGACACCGGCTCGATGACCCGTATGCTCGACCGCCTCGAGGAAAAAGGCCTGATCCGGCGCGAACGCAGCACCACCGACCGCCGCGTCCAGCAGCTCCACCTCACCGACGCCGGCCGGGCCCTGCTGCCGACGCTGGTGCCCCGCGTCGTCGACGCCCTCAACACCCTGCTGACCGACTTCAGCGAGGCCGAGCTGGACACCCTCAAGTCGATGCTGCGCCGCATGCTGCGCAACCTCGACGGCAGCAAGACTCCGAACTAAGCCCGTTCCGGCCCCACGGCGGCTGCGTCCGCCGTTTTTTTGCCCAAAAAGCTGCCATAGCAGATACAGCATAGGCAGTTTCAGCACAGACAGGAAAGCCGCATGTCCCGAATCCTTCCCCTCCTGCTGCCCCTGACGCTCACCCTGGGCGCCTGCGCCAACCCCGCCGGCCTGGCCCCCCACGGCACCCCGCGCGACATCGCCAGCCTCGCCGCGGAGCGCAGCCTGGCCGCACGCCCCGGCGGCGACTGGCCGACCGAGCGATGGTGGACCGCCTACGGGGACCCGCAGCTCGACCGCCTCGTCGCCGCCGCGCTGCACGGCAGCCCGACCCTCGACCTGGTTCGCGCCCGCCTCGACAAGGCGCGCGCCCAGGCCGGCCTCGTCGCCGCCGACGACGGCCCGCAGATCGGCGCCAACGCCGAGAGCGTCCGCCAGCGCCTGTCGGGCCACTACATCTACCCGCCCGGGCTGGCCGGCGGCGAGGCCAGCATCAACCGGGCCACCCTCGACTTCAGTCTCGAACTGGATTTCTGGGGCCGCAACCGCGCGGCCCTGGCCGCCGCCGTCGGCGAAGCCCGCGCGGTCGAGGCCGAGGCCGCCAGCGCCCGCCTGCTGCTGGCCAGCGCGGTGACCCGCAGCTACCTGCAGCTCGACCGCGCCCACCAGTTGCGCGCCATCGCCGACGCCACCGTCGTCCAGCGGGAGAAGCTCCAGGCACTGGTCCGCGTGCGCCAGCAGGCCGGCCTCGAAAGCCGCAGCGAACTCCAGCAGGCCAGCGGCAGTATCGCCGCCGCCCGCGCCGAGCGCAGCGCCCTCGACACCCAGCTCGCCCAGTTGCGCAACCAGCTCGCCGCCCTCACCGGGCAGGGGCCGGACGCCGCGCAGGCCCTCACCGCGCCGCGCCTGGGCGGCGGCGACATCACCGTGCCGACCGACCTGCCCGCCGATCTGCTC
>NZ_JAYROR010000078.1:0-3194 GCF_041911615.1 Zoogloea sp.
GCCCTCGCCGCGCTGGGCCTCGCCGGCGCCGTCTGCCTGCCCGGCGACGCCACCGACGCCGCCGCCCTCGACGCGCTGCACCGCCAGGCCCGCTCTGCCCTGGGCGGACTCGATCTGATCGTCTACCTGGCCGGCGACTACGTGCCGATGGGCGCCGCCGACTTCGACCTGGCCACCGCCGAGCGCGTGGTGAACATCAACTTCAACGGCGCGATGCGCCTCGCCGCCAGCGTGCTGCCACAACTCGCGCCGGGCGCCGGGATCGCCTTCGTGGCCAGCGTCGCCGGCTACCGCGGCCTGCCCAAGGCATTGTGCTACGGCCCCGGCAAGGCCGCCCTGATCCACTTCGCCGAGTGCCTGCACCTGGAACTGGCGCCGCGGGGCATCGGCGTGTGGCTCGTCAATCCGGGCTTCGTCGCCACCCGCCTGACCGCCGTCAACGACTTCTCGATGCCCGCCCTGCTGAGCCCCGAGGCCGCCGCCGAGGCGATCATCGACGGCTTTGCCGGCGGGCGCTTCGAGATCCACTTCCCGAAGCGCTTCACCCGCGTCATGAAGCTCCTCGCCCACCTGCCCTACCGCTGGTATTTTCCGCTGGTGCGCCGGCAGACCGGAGGCTGACGATGCCCCTCGACGCCCTTGTCGCCTTCTTCGAAACCCTCGACGAAGCCCGCCTCGGCCGCCTGTCCGAGTTCTACACCGCCGACGCCTGGTTCCAGGACCCGTTCAACGCGGTGCGCGGCGCGGCCGCCATCGAAGGCATCTTCCGCCACATGTTCGTGCAGGTGGACGCCCCTCGCTTCGTCGTCACCGAGCGCATCGTCGACGCCCGCGGCGCGGTGCTGGTGTGGGATTTCCACTTCATCGCCGGCGGCACCGCGCGGCGCATCCACGGCGCCTCCCACCTGCGCTTCGACGCCGACGGGCGGGTCAACTACCACCGCGACTACTGGGACGCCGCCGGCGAGCTGTACGCCCGGCTGCCCCTGGTGGGGCCCCTGATGCGCTGGCTGCGCCGCCGCCTCGCCGCCCCCGGCGCCCCGCGCTGAGCCCCGGCGGCGATTCAATCCGGATGGCCGACGTGTCACAATCGGCCCTCCCCGCAGCCGTTTCCCGCCCGCCTTGACCACCTTCCTGCACACCGCCGACTGGCAGATCGGCAAGCTCTTCGGCCAGTTCGACGCCGACGACGCGGCGATGCTCGCCGACGCCCGCTTCGCCGCCGTCGAGCGCATCGCCCGCCTCGCCACCGAACACCGGGTCGACGCCGTCCTCGTCGCCGGCGACGTGTTCGACGCCCAGGGCGTCGCCGACCGCACCCTGCACCGCCTGTTCCACGCCCTGAGCGGCTACGCCGGCCCGTGGGTGATGATCCCCGGCAACCACGACGCCGGCCTCGCCGAATCGGTGTGGCAGCGCGCCGAGCGCCTCGACGCGATCCCCCCCCACGTCCACGTCTGCCTCGAACCCCGGCCGCTGATCGTCGCCGGGCTGGCGATCCTGCCCGCCCCGCTCACCCAGCGCATCACCCACGCCGACCTCACCGAATGGTTCGCCGGCGCCGACACCCCCGCCGACCTGCCGCGCATCGGGCTCGCCCACGGCAGCGTGCAGGGCATCCTCGCCGAGGGCATCGACGCGTCCAACCCCATCGCCGCCGGACGCGCCGAACAAGCCCGCCTCGACTACCTCGCGCTGGGCGACTGGCACGGCACCCGCCAGGTGGACGCCCGCTGCTGGTACGCCGGCACCCCCGAGACCGACCGCTTCCGCGCCAACGATTCCGGCCAGGCCCTGCTGGTGCGCCTCGACGGCCCCGGCGCCCTGCCCGCGGTCAGCCCCCTCGCCACCGGCCGCTACCGCTGGCTCGCCGACCACCTCGCGCTGCGCGTGCCCACCGACCTCGCCACCGCCCTCGCCCACATCGACGGCTACGGCCCGGCCGACGTGGTGCAGCTCGCCATCGCCGGCCAGACCGACCTCGCCGGGCACCGTCGCCTCGCCGACGCCCTGGTGCGCGCCAGCGGCAAGGCCCGCTGCCTGAACGCCGACCTCGACGCCCTGCGCCTCGAACCCACCGACGCCGACATCGCCGCCCTCGCCGCCGACGGCTACCTCGGCGAAGTCATCGCCGAACTCGGCGACGCCCTGCACCGCCAGCCCGACGGCCCCGCCCGCGACGCCCTCGCCCTGCTCGCCGGCTTCCTGGGCGACGAACGCGGAGCCACCCGATGAAGCTCACCCGCATCCGCCTCGAACAGTTCTGCCAGTTCCGCGCCCCCCTCGAGATCGACGGGCTCGAAGCCGGCCTCAACGTCTTCACCGGCCCCAACGAGGCCGGCAAGAGCACCATCGTCGCCGCCATCCGCGCCGCCTTCTTCGAGCGCCACCGCTCGAAGCGAGTCGAGCACCTGCAGCCCTGGGGCGACAGCAGTGCCGCCCCCAGCGTCGAACTCGACTTCACCCTCGGCGGCACCGCCTGCCACCTCGCCAAGCGTTTCCTCCACCGCGCCCGCTGCGACCTGCGCCTCGGCGAGCGCCAGCTCGACGGCGCCGACGCCGAAGACCTGCTCGCCGAGCAGCTCGGCTTCCAGCACGCCAGCAAGGGCGCCAGCAAGGCCGAGCACTGGGGCATCCCCGGCCTGCTGTGGATCAGCCAGGGCACCGCCCAGGCCGTCGCCGAGCCGGTCGAACACGCCGCCGGCCACCTCAACCGCGTCCTCGGCGAATCCCTCGGCGAAGTCGCCAGCAGCCGCGGCGACGCCGTGCTGGCCCGCGTCGAAGCGGCGCGCAACGAACTGCTCACCCCCGCCACCGGCAAACCCACCGGCAGCTACGCCGAAGCCCTCCAGCGGGTGGCCGAGCTCGAGGCCCGCCTGACCGGACTCGACGCCGCCATCGCCACCTACCGCCAGCGGGTGGATCGCCTCGCCGAGCTGCGCCGCGCCCACGCCGCGGACACCGCGGACCAGCCCTGGCTGCCCCTGCGCGAGCAGGCCCGCGCCGCCAGCGCCCGCATCGCCGCCCTCGACGACGTGGAACGCCAGCTCGCCGACGCCCGCCGCCAGGCCGAGCAGCTCGACGAGCGCGCCCGACTGCTGCGCCAGCAGCTCGACACTCTCGCCCGCCACGAAGACGACGCCCGCCGCCGCGACGCCGAAGCCGCCACCGCCGCCGCCCGCCGCGACGACGCC
>NZ_JAYROR010000079.1:0-14993 GCF_041911615.1 Zoogloea sp.
GAGCGCGACGGCGAAGAGCGCCTGCTCGGCGTCACCCTCGCGATTCCCCTGTCCGGCGCCGGTCGCCGTGCCGACGCCGATGCCGCCGTCGCGAGCGCCGAAGCCACCTCCTGGCGCGAAGCCGCGGTGCTGCGCAAGGTCGAGGCCGAAGCCGCCGCCCTGCACCGCCGCGCCCGCGCCGCCCACGCCGGCTGGCAAAGCCAGCAGGCCGCCGCCGACGCACTGGGCAAGAGCGCCGACCTCACCGAGCGGGCCTGGCAGCTCGGCGAAGGCAGCCTCACCGACACCCTCAACGCCCGCCGCCTCGCCCACGAAGCCCGCCTCGCCGCCCGCCTCGCCGGCCTCGACGCCAGCGAAGCCCGCTACCGCCTGCTCCTCGACGCCCACAAGTTGTGGCCGGTGGACATGGACGAGCACGACGGCGACCACGACCACCCGTAAGCCCGCCGGCCGATCCGCCCGCTCGGCCCGGCGGCGCATCATTTTTACTGCTCCGCAGATCAAGTTTTAGAACTTGAGTTTTCCAGGCGTCTGGGAAAGAATCGCGCCCGACCCGCGCTTTTTGGTTTTTTCACGAATTCGGCAAAACGGGCACAGCGCCGGCCATCGGCCGCCTGTCACGGGGCAGCGTTCCGCCCCCCGGCACCAACCGGCCGCATCGCAGCACCGACCCTCCGGCTTCGCACCCGCGCGGTATCCGCCAGCATGACAACAGCCCCAGCTCCCGCCTCCCCCGCCCGACCGGCCGGCGAAACCCGCCGCCAGTGGGTGCGCTTCGTGCTGCCGCTGCTCGTCATCTCGCTGCTGCTGGGCGCCCTCGGCGTCGTCGGCTACCGCTACCTCAGCGACGAGATCCGCCGCGAAACCCAGCGCACCCTGGCGGTCATCGCCGAGCAGAAGCGCCAGCAGATCGAAGCCTCGCTCCAAGAGGCGCGGATCGATGCCGACCTCGCCTTCTACGGCCACTCCCAGCTCGAAATCCTGTTCAGCGCCTGGACCCGCGGCGGACGCACCGACACCCGCAGCCTCCAGCAGATGCAACGCCTCATGCAGGACATGGCCACCGCCCGCGGCTGGGCCGGGCTCGCGGTGGCCGATGCCGAGGCGCGCCCGGCCTTCGTGGTGGGCGAGGCCGACATCCGCCCGCACGCCGCGCGGGTCCAGGACATCCTGCGCCGGCCGCGGGTCGAGCTGGTGGACCTGCACCGCAGCGCCGACGGCAAGGTGCAGTACGGCGTCCTGGCCCCCATCGGCTCCCCCGACATGGTGCCGCTGGGCGTCGCCTACGTGACCTGGAAGGCCGAGCAGACCCTCAACCCGCTGGTGGTGTCGTGGCCGGTCCCGACCCGCACCGCCGAAACCTACCTGGTGCGACGTGACGGCCACGACGTGCGCTTCCTCACCCCGCTGCGCTTCCACCAGGACGCCGCCCTCGGCGTGACCCTGCCCCTCGACCGCCCGGCGATGCCCGCCGCCCGCGCCGCCCGAGGCGAGCGGGGCATCCTCGAAGGCGGCCGCGACTACCGCGGCGTCCCGGTGCTCGCCTACGCCGCCTCGGTGGGCGGCACGCCGTGGCTGATGATCGCCGAGATCGACGAAACCGAAGCCTACGCCGGCATCCGCACCGTCACCTGGGCCACCGGGCTGGTCCTCGGGCTCGGCCTGCTGCTCGCCTACTCCGGCGGCTACCTGCTGTGGCGGCGCGCCCGCCAGCGCCAGGAAGTCGCCGCCCTGCAGGCCCGCCAGGCCGCCGAGGCGCGCTTCCGGGTGATCTTCGAGCAAGCCCCGCTGGGCGTCGTGCTGGTGGGCGCCCACGACGGGCGCATCATCGAAGGCAACCGGCGCTTCGCCGACATCATCGGGCGCGCCCCCGAGGCCCTGCCCGGCCTCGACCCGGCGGATTTCACCCACCCGGACGACCGCGCCGCCAGCCTCGCCCAGACCGCCCGCCTGCGCAGCGGCGAGCTCAACGGCTACTGCCTCGACAAGCGCTACCTGCGCCCCGACGGCTCGGTGGTGTGGGTCAGCCTCACCTGCGCGCCGGTGCGGGTGGGCGACGACGCCCCGCCACGCTACCTCGTCATCGTCGAGGACATCACCGCCCGCCGCGAGATGGCCGAACGCCTGCGCATCAGCGAAGCGCGCCACCGCCTGCTCGCCGACAACGCCATCGACGTCATCCTCACCCTCGACCTCGACGGCCGCTACTCCTACGTCAGCCCGTCCGTCGAGCGACTGCGCGGCTACACCCCCGACGAAGTCCTGCGGCAGTCGATCCGCGACGTGCTCACCCCCGACTCCTTCGCCCTCGCCAGCGCCTACCTCGCCGGGCTCAAGGCCAGCCTCGCCGCCGGCCAGCCCCTCGCCCCCTTCCACGGCGAACTCGAGCAACGCTGCAAGGACGGCAGCACGGTGTGGACCGACGTCACCGCCAGCCCCCTCGTCGGCGCCGACGGCACCACCGTCGAAGTCGTCGGCGTCACCCGCGACATCAGCGAACGCAAGCGCTACGAGCACCAGCTGCGCCAGGCCTCCGCCGCCGCCGAGGCTGCCAACGCCGCCAAGAGCGAGTTCCTCGCCCACATGAGCCACGAAATCCGCACGCCCATGAACGCCGTGCTCGGCCTCGCCCAACTGCTCGCCCGCGAACCCCTCGCCCCCGCCCAGCACGAGATGGTCGAGCGCATCCGCGGCGCCGGCCAGTCGCTGCTCGCCATCCTCAACGACGTGCTCGACCTCTCCAAGATCGAAGCCGGCCAGCTGCGCATCGAGCACCGCCCCTTCGACCTGCCCGCCCTGCTCGCCAGCCTCGACAGCCTGATGGGCCAGAACGCCCGCGCCAAGGGCCTCGCCCTGCACATCGACGCCCCCACCGCCGCCATCGGCACCCTGGTGGGCGACGGCCTGCGCCTCGAGCAGATCCTCTTCAACCTCACCGGCAACGCCATCAAGTTCACCGAGCGCGGCGAGGTCGCGGTACATGTCGGCCTGCTCCACAGCGACGCGCAAGGCGTGCGCCTGCGCTTCGAAGTGTGCGACAGCGGCATCGGCATCGCCCCCGACGCCCTCGCCGGCCTCTTCGCCCCCTTCGCCCAGGCCGACGCCGGCATCGGGCGCCGCTTCGGCGGCACCGGGCTCGGCCTGTCCATCTGCAAGCGCCTCACCGAACTCATGGGCGGCACCATCGGCGCCGACAGCCAGCCCGGCCACGGCAGCCGGTTCTGGTTCGAGCTCCCCTTCGCGCGCGGCAGCGAAGCCCAGGCCCGCAGCCTGGCCGCCGCCAGCGCCCCGGCCCCCGCCCCGACCGGCCCCCGCCTCGCCGGCGCCCACCTGCTGGTGGTGGACGACAGCGCCATGAATCGCGACCTGGTCGAACGCGCCCTCGCCCTCGAAGGCGCCACCGCCACCCTCGCCGCCGACGGCCAGCAGGCCGTGCAACTGCTGCGCACCCGCCCCGGCCGCTTCGACGCAGTGCTGATGGACGTACAGATGCCGGTCATGGACGGTCTCACCGCCACCCGCCTGATCCGCGGCGAACTGGGCCTCATCGACCTGCCGGTGCTCGCCTTCACCGCCGGCGTGCGCGACGAGCAACAAGCCACCGCCCGCGCCGCCGGCGCCAACGACGTGCTGCCCAAGCCCATGGACCTGGAGCAGATGACCGCCATGCTGCTGCGCTGGATCAAGCCCCGCCCCGCCGCCCGCCCGAGCCCGGCCGCCCAGGCCCGCGCCGACGACGCCGGCTTTCCCGACATCGCCGGCATCGACGGCCCGCGGGCCGCCCAGCGCCTCGGGCGCGACCGCGAGATGTTCCTGCACCTGCTCGCCATGTTCGTGGACGACAACGCCGACGCCGCCGAACGCGCCCGCGACGACCTCGCCCGCGGCGACCGGGAAAGCGCCGCCCGGCGCATGCACACCCTGGGCAGCAACGCCGGCTTCCTGTGCGCCCTCGACCTGATGGACAGCGCACGCCGCCTCGAACGCGCCATCGAAGACGACGCCGACGGCATCGACGCCGCGCTCCTCGCCATCGGCGAGGAGATCGCCGCCCTCGTCGCCGCCAGCGCCCCCTGGCGGGGATGATCGACGGCGCGGATCGTGCCAGAATCCGCGCCCCCCCCCCTCCCCCACCTGTCCATGCCGTCCGCCGCGCCCACCAACCCCTGCCTCGACTGCGGCGCCTGCTGCGCCACCTTCCGCGTCTCCTTCTATTGGGCCGAAGCCGACACCCGCGCCATCCCCGCCGAACTCACCGAGCAGGTCAACGCCCACTTCAGCTGCATGGCCGGCACCAACCGCGCCGCCCCCCACTGCGCCGCCCTCGACGGCCGCGTGGGCCAGCGCACCGGCTGCCGCATCTACCCCCACCGCCCCAGCCCCTGCCGCGAAGTCGAAGCCGGCGACAGCCAGTGCGCCAAAGCCCGCGCCCACCACGGCCTGCCGGCGCTGCCTGGCGACGCCCCCCGCCAGCCCGCCTGACACCCCGCGTCGCCACGCCATCGAATCCGCTGATCGAAAAACCCGCGGACGACGTCTGGCAAAGGCTGCCAGACATCTAAAAACCCCTGCGCGACATGAAAAAAGTGCTGCCAGACGTGAGGCAGCGTTCGCCAGACGTCTGGCAAGGGTTGCCGGACGTCTCTGAGCGGTTGCGGGGCATCCCGCAGCCTTCGCGGGACGTCTGGCAGCCTTCGCGGGACGTCTGGCAGCGCTTGCGGGATGTCTCGCAGCGATTGCCAGACGTCTGGCAGCACTTTTTTCATGTCGCGCAAAGACCGCCCCACGCCGCCCCGGCTTGCCCTCGGGCACCCCGAAATCCCAAAAACCCTTTCGGCGCAAAGTCTTACGCAAAGCGGTAAATCCCGGAGCAGGCGCACACCCCGCCCCCAGGCGATCAATAAAATCAATGCAAAGCGAGCGCGCCAGCGGGCCTGCCACGGCGGCGCCGGACAGCCCTACCACCTCGCAGCCGCATCGCCGGTGCGCGCCCTCCCGCGCCCCTCACCCCCTCCTGGCGCCGCGCGTTATCCTATGGGCAAACCCACCCGCCATTCCGCCCCATGCCCGACGCCGTCCCCCAACTGCAAGAAGCCGAGCGGCGCATCCGCGCAGCCGCCGAAGAAGACGCCCCCGCCCTGGACCTCTCCAACCTCGGACTCACCGACATCCCGGCCGCGGTGTTCACGCTGCGGTCCCTGCGCCACCTCGACCTTTCCGTCAACCCGCTGGGACGGTTGCCCGAGGCCATCGGCGAACTGGGCCTGCTGGAAGAACTGGATCTAGGTGGTAACGGCCTCACCAGCCTGCCCGACGCCATCGGACAACTCAGCCGACTTCGACAGCTGGACGTCTCGCTAAACCAACTCGTCGCGCTACCGGACGCCATCGGCCGATTAGCCCAGCTTGAATCGCTCGCGGCCTGGAGGAACCGGCTTACCGTACTGCCTCCGGCCGTCGGACGCCTCACCGCACTGAGAAGTCTCGATATCTCGGAGAACCCGCTCGGCCCATTACCCGCATCAATCGGGCAGCTCCCGCGACTCTGGTTCCTTTTTGCCCGGCACATCGGCCTCGCCGCGCTGCCCGATACCATCGGTGACTTGACCCAACTCCGAGCCCTCCTGGTCAGGGGCAACCTACTCACCTCACTGCCCGAAAGCCTCGGGCAGCTCGCCCAACTCAAGCATCTCGACGCCTCGAACAACCAGCTTACCGCCCTGCCCGAAGCCCTCGGGCAGCTCGCCCAACTCGAGCAGCTCGACGTCTCGCGCAACCAGCTCGCCGCCCTGCCCGAAGCCCTCGGGCAGCTCGCCCAACTCCAGCGCCTCGACGTCTCGCGCAACCAGCTCACTACACTGCCTGACGCCATCGCGGCACTGCCCGCCCTGCGCGATCTCGATCTGGCCCAAAACGCGCTGACCACGCTCCCCGACACCCTGCGCGATGCGCCGCTGGATTCGCTGATGCTGCAGGGCAACCCGGCGCTGGACATTCCCGACTCCGTCCTCGGCAAGTACCGCCCTTGGTATGAGCGGCACGGCGTCGAGGATGAGACGCGGGCGCGAACGCGGACCAAGGCCATCCTCGCCCACTACTTTTCGAGCCGCGATCTCGACGGCAAGCCGCTGGCCGAGGTGAAACTGCTGGTGGTGGGGCGCGGCGAGAGCGGCAAGACCACCCTCATCCGGCGGCTGCGCGGGATGCGCTTCGGCAAGCCGCCGAAGGAAACCCAGGGCATCGACATCACCCCGTGGACGCTCGACTGCAACGGCCTCGACGTGCGGGTGAACGTGTGGGACTTTGCCGGGCAGGTCATCACCCATGCCACCCACCAGTTCTTCCTCACCGAGCGCAGCGTGTACCTCCTGGTGCTCACCGGGCGGGGCGATCTGCAGCGCAGCGACGCCGACTACTGGCTGCGCCTGATCCAGGCCTTCGGCACCGGCTCGGACGGCAGGACCTCGCCGGTGGTGATCGCCCTCAACAAATGGGCGCCGCCGGGCTTCAAGCTCGACCGCAACGGGCTCAAGGAGAAATACCCCTTCATCGCCGGTTTCGTCGAAACCGAGTGCAAGGGCGGCCACGGCCTCGAACCGCTGCAAAGCCTGCTGCGCGACACCATCGGGGGCATGTCCGAGGTGCGCCAGCCGATCCCCCTGGCGTGGTGGCGCATCAAGCACGACATCGAAAGACGCCAGAAACGCAGCAACCACATGGCCTATGGGGCGTTCGAGACGATCTGCCGCAAGGCGGGCGTGCCCACCGACGCGCCCCCGGTGCTGGCGCGGCTTTTCCACGCCCTGGGCATCGCGCTCAACTACGGCGACGACGAGCGCCTGCGCGACAACACCGTGCTCAACCCCAGCTGGGTCACGGCCAGCATCTATGCCTTGCTGCGGGACGGGGCCAACGCCGAAACCGCCGAGTTGCGTCAGGCGGACCTGGAGCGGGTGCTGCCCAAGGAGAGCCCGGAGATGCGGCGCTATCTCGTGGACCTCATGCGGCGCTTCGATCTGGCCTTTCCGCTCAACGACGAGGCCGACCGCTGGCTGGTGCCCCAACGCCTCCCGGAGGAACAGCCGGAGCTGGGCGAGGACTGGCAGGCGGGCGACGCCACGCGGCTGCGCTTCAGCTATTCGGTCGTCCCGGAAGGGCTGCTACCGCGCTTCATCACCCGCACCTACCCCCTGAGCCAGGGCCCGGAGGCGGGCACCTGGCTGCCCCGCTGGGCCAACGGCGTGGTGCTGGCGGACCGCGAGGCGCACGCCCTGGTCAAGGCAGACCTGGAGGACCGCCGGGTGAATGTGACGGTGCTGGGCCCGGCGGACGCGCGCCAGGGCCTGCTCGGCTTGATCGAGAGCGAATTCGCGCGCATCCACGGCGAGATCACCGGCCTCGACCCCAAGGCCGAGCTGTGGGTCGCCGCCGACGGGGGCGCCGACTGGATGTCGCTGGACACCTTGAGAGCGGACGAGGCCCGGCGCAGGCAGTCCTACCTCAACACCCGGCAGGGCTCGGTGGAGGTGGCCCCGACCACCGAACTGAACCGCATCTCGGCACTGGCCGCGCGCGACCCGTGGAGCTGGAAGGCGCGCGTGTTCGTCAGCTATTGCAGCAAGGACGGGCGTTTCAAGGACGAGCTGCTGATGCGCCTGCGCCAGCTACAGCGGGCGGAGGGGCTGATCGAACTCTGGCACGACGGGCTGATCGCCCCCGGCGACGAATGGGACGACACGATCCGCGACGAACTGGCGAACTCGGACATCGTGCTGCTCCTGGTGAGCAACCACTTCCTCGATTCGGCGTACATCCGCGGCGTCGAGGTGCAACGGGCGGTCGAGCGCGCGAACCGGGGCGAGGCCCGGCTGGTTCCCATCGTGCTGGAGCAATGCCAGTGGACCCACGAGCCCTTTGGCCGCTTCAATGCGCTGCCGCGCAAGGGCGAGCCGATTCGCGACAGCAAGCCGCAACGCAACGCCTGGGAGGCGGTGCGTGCGGAACTGGGCCAGTTGGTCAAAGCACTGCGCGACTCGGGCAGCGGGCATCGCGCCAGCCGCGACCTACTCTTTGGCCGGGGTGCGCCGTTGCTCGAGGAAGGTCCGCACGGCCCATAGCTGTGGCAGCGACAGGACGTCCTTCCAGGCGGGCATGTGGGTCACCCCGACACGCACCTTGCCGTTGAGCGCCGAGTCGAGAAAATAAGCGTCGTTGTCGGCGATGCACAGGGCTTTGACCGCCGGATCGGCGATGCGCAGGCACGCGCGATCGAGGCGGGTCAGGTCCGGCCCGGGGAGCTGCTTGCTCACCGCGTCCACGCCGTGGCAGCGGGCGCAGGTCTGGTTGAACACCGCGCGACCGATGGCGACCACTTCGGGATTGCCCCGGTAGGGATTCTCGTCGGGCGGGCCGGGGGGCAGCGGGGGCAATGCGCGAGTGTCCACCTGCAGCCGATCCTCGGCCGGCTTGGCGGGTTCAAAGGCGATGGCGGCGGGGGCGGCGGTCGTCAGGGCAACGAGGGCGAGCAGACGAATCAGCGGGGGCATGGGCGGTCACCAGTCCGTGGGGCAGCCGGTGCAGCCCTCGAAGGTGGAATCGGGAAAGATCGTGTAGCGCAGGAAGGCGCCTTCCAGGTTGGCGCCGCGCAGGTCGGTGGCGTTGAACTTGGTTTCCTGCAGGTTGGCGTTGACGAGCCGCGCCGTGTTGAACCAACTGAAGGCGGCGCGGGCCGCTTCCAGGTTGGCGGCGGTGAGATCGGCGCCGGTGAAGTCGGCGCGCATCAGGCGGGCGAACTCGAGATCGGCGCCCACCAGCCTGGCGCCGCGGAACGACGCGCCGGGGGCGTTGGCCTTGTTGAGCCGCGCGCCGCTCAGGTCCGCGCCGTCGAAAATGGCGCCCGCCAGGTTGGCGGCGCGCAGATCGGCCCGGGCCAGGTTGGCGCCGGTGAAGTCGGCGCCCGCCAGGTCCAGGGCCGACAAATCCTTGTGGCGCAGGTCGGCGCCACGACAGCGGGCGTGGGGCCACATGCCGCAGGTGCCATAGACCTGGGGCTCGGCGGGGTTTCCGGTGGCGGCGGCGGGCTCGGCGAGCCCGGCGCAGACGACGAGCGACAGCCACAACAATCGAGGTGCGAACGACACGGTGGTTCCTTTTCCAGGCGGGGGAAGGCCAACCGGGTGCCGCGCGGCCCGCGCACGGCACCCGGGCGGTCGAGCCGGGCCCGCGGGCAAAGCCCTGGGCCCGGCCCCGACAGACGGGCTCAGCGGGTGGATTTGGGCAGCTTGAACACCCAGTAGGAGCCGCCCTGCGTAACCTGCTTGGTCAGGTCGGCCATGTCGCCGCCCCACAGGGGCACCGCGCCACCATAACCGGAAGACAGGCCGATGTACTGCTCGCCGTCCTGCTCCCAGGTGATGGGCACCGAGACGATCCCGGAGCCGGTCTGGAATTTCCAGAGCTCCTTGCCAGTCCTGGCGTCGAAGGCCTTGATGAAGCCATCCGAGGTGCCGGTGAACAGCAGGCCGCCGGCGGTGGTGAGCGTGCCGGCCCACAGGGGGAACTTCTCTTTGTGCTCCCAGGCGATCTTGCCGGTCTTCGGGTCGATCGCGCGCAGGGTGCCCACGTGGTCGTCGAACAGGCGCT
This sequence comes from Zoogloea sp., assembly GCF_041911615.1. Classification (GTDB taxonomy): domain Bacteria; phylum Pseudomonadota; class Gammaproteobacteria; order Burkholderiales; family Rhodocyclaceae; genus Zoogloea. Next base: position 9,643 of record NZ_JAYROR010000079.1, read on the forward strand.
TGATGCGGAAGCCCTGGCCCAGGTAGGCGGAGCCGGCCTTGTAGGTCAGGTGCTCGGTCCAGTAGTCCATTGCCCAGTGGTTGGCGGGGATGTAGAACAGGCCGGTGTCCGGGCTGTACGACATGGGCATCCAGTTGGTGCCCCCCAGGAACGGCGGCGACACGAACACGCTGTCACCCTTGTCGGCGCCGGCCTTCGGCTCGGGCGGGCGGTTGCCGGTCTCGATGGGCTTGCCGGTGGCCACGTCCCAGCCCTTGGCCCAGGTGATGCCATCCACAAACGGCCAGGCACCGATCAGCGACGTGGGCTTGTTGGGATAGCCGGCGCCGTTGGTCAGCTTTTCCCGGTCGGTGACGAAGAAGAAGCCGTTGCGGTCGGCGTGAGCCGAGGCCTTCACCAGCTTGCCGGTCTTCGGGTCCTTGTACTCGAAGAGCACCACCGAGTTGTTGCCGGAGAAATCCCAGGCGTCGTTGGGGGTGTGCTGGAAGAAGCCCTTGAGCTCGCCGGTGCTGGCGTCCACGTAGGCCTGGCCGGAGGTGAACAGGCTGGGCCAGTTGCGCGGATCGTCGCCTTCCTGGGTGCGCTGCCAGGTGTTCCACGGCGCCGGGTTGCCGGTGCCGATCACCACCATGTTCTTCTCGATGTCGAAGCTGGCGGTCTGCCACGGGGCGCCGCCGCCGTGATGCCAGGCCTCGGTGGGCTTGCCGTCCTTGCCTTTCGGCCAGGTGGGGGCGCTGGCGTCGCCGGTGGGGGTGCTGTCCTTGCCGTGGAGGCGGCCCATGTGGCCTTCGACCATCGGGCGGGCCCAGACTTCCTCGCCGGTGTCCGGGTCGCGGGCGAACAGCCAGCCCACCACGCCGAACTCGTCGCCCGACGAGCCGTGCACCAGCAGCACCTTGCCGCTGTGCTGGTCCTGGACGACGAAGGGCGCGCCGGTCATGGTGTAGCCGACCTTGTGGTCGCCCCACTTCTTCTTCCACACCACCTTGCCGGTGTCCTTGTTGAGCGCCACGATGCCGGCGTCGAGGGTGCCGAAGAAGACCTTGTCGCCGTAGATGGCGGCGCCGCGATTGACGACGTCGCAGCACGGGCGGATGTCTTCGGGCAGGCGCGCTTCGTATTCCCACAGCCGCTTGCCGGTCTTGGCCTCGACGGCGTAGATGCGCGAGTACGACGAGGTGACGTAGATCACCCCGTCGTGTACCAGCGCCTGGGCCTCCTGGCCGCGCTGCTTCTCGCCGCCGAACGAGAAGCTCCACACCGGCACGAGGCCGGCGACGTTCTTCGTGTTCACCGTCTTGAGGGGGCTGTGGCGCTGCGCTTTCAGGCCGAGGCCGTAGGTGAGCACGTCGCCCGGGGTCTTGTCGTCGTTGCGGATGTCGTCCCAGGTGACCGGCTTTCCGGCGGCCTGCGCGTTGCCGGCGAACAAGGCGGCAAGCGTGAGGGCCACGATGGCGGGCCTGGTGCTGAGGGCGTGTTTGCTTCTGATCATGTGGGTGACTCCTCGTCTCCGGTTTGTTGTGATGTGCTGCGCCGGGCAACCGACCTCCCTGGACGCCTTGGCCGTGCGCTAAATCCAGTATCGGAGGCGCTCTCGGCGCCTGTCGCGGGATGGGCTCCCCGCAAGCCCGGGAACCATTCCCGCCCTGCGTGGCACCCGGCCGCGTGGCATGTTCGTTGCTGCAGGAGGAGCACAAGAAAGAACGACGAGGAGACCCGAAGATGGATCTGCGATGGAGACTCTTTGGCTACGTGCTGGGTTTTGCGCTGGCGCTGCTGCTTGCCGCCGCCGCGTGGGTCGGCCTGGCCCTGCGCGAGGACGTGGCCGAGGAGATGGAGGCGTCCGCCCGGCTGGTGAACACGATGCTCGCGGTGAGCGCGGCCCAGCACTACCGGGCGGGCGAGATGGCGCAGTTGCTCCACAGTGGTCAATTACGACACGTTTCCCTGAGCGTGGAGCGCTTCGATATGGAGCACTCGCGCAGCGCCGAGGGCAGTGCCGAAAGCGACGGCCTGGTGGATTACCTGACCGGCGGACGCGAGGCCCACGAGCGGCGCATTCCGCTGGGCGACGGCACCCTGGTGATCCGCGCCGATGCCCGGGCGGAAATCGCCGAGGTGCTGCGCGATGGCGCCCGCATGATGGCAACCCTGGTGGTGTTCTCGGTGGCCATGGCGGTCGTTGCGTGGCTGGCCGCCCATCGGGCGCTCAAGCCCGTGCGCGAGCTGGAGGATGCCCTGGTGCGCGTGGGGCGCGGAGAAGGCAAGGTGCGGCTTCCCGCCTTCCGGCTGAAGGAGTTCGCCGCCATCGCGGGGGCGATCGAGCGCATGTCCGACGCCCTTGAAACCTCGCAGGCGGCGCGCCAGGGGTTGGCCCGGCAGCTGCTGGAACTGCAGGAGAACGAGCGTCGCCAGCTCGCCCGTGAGCTGCACGACGAATTCGGCCAATCGCTCACCGCCGTCAGCGTGTCGGCGGCGTTCATCGAGCGCAACGCCGGGCGCGCCTCGACCGAGAGCCTGATCGAGAGCGCCCGGGACATCCGGACCGAAGCGGTGCGCATGATCGGGCACGTCCGCAACCTGCTCTCCGAGCTGCGGCCCCATGGGCTCGACGGGCTCCAGATGATGGATGCGCTCAACGATCTGGTGGTGGGCTGGCGCAACCGGGCGCCGGAGATCGGCATTGAGGCGACCTTCCCCGAATCCCTGCCCGCGCTGGCGCCGAAAGCCGGCCTGGCGCTGTATCGAACCGTGCAGGAGGCGCTGACCAACGTGCTGCGCCACAGCGTGGCGAGCAGCGTGCGCCTGAGCATCCGCGAGGTAGGCAAGGCCGTCGAACTGACGGTGTGCGACAACGGCGTCGGCAAGGTACAGGACGTTGTGCACCGCGCCCGGGGCGGGTTGCTGGGGATGCGCGAACGCGCCGAAATGGCCGGCGGCCGCTGCTGGTTCGACGACGCGCCGGAGGGCGGCCTGCAAGTGCGGCTGAGTCTGCCGCTGAGCGCCGCGTGAGGGCCGTCCGATGATCCGAATCCTGTTGGTCGAAGACCATGCCGTCGTCCGCAATGGCTACCGACGGCTGCTGGACGCCGAAGACGGCCTGCTGGTGGTGGGCGAAGCCGCGACGGCCGACGAAGCCTACGCGCGGCTTTGCGAGGGGGGTGTCGACGTGGCGATGGTCGACCTGAGCCTGCGCGACAGCAGCGGCATCGACGCGACCCGGCGCATGCTGGCGCGGGAGCCGGCGCTGCGGGTGCTGGTGGTGAGCATGCACGACAACCCCAGCTTCGTGGTGCAGGCGATGCGGGCCGGCGCGCTGGGCTACCTGACCAAGAACAGCGAACCGGCGGAGATGTTGAACGCCTTGCGCGAGGTGGCCGCGGGCCGCCGGGTCTTGTCCGCCGAAGTGGCGCAGGTGGTCGCCGGCGCCGCCCTCGAGGACGAGGCACCCCTCTCGCGCCTCACCCCGCGGGAGTTCGACGTGCTGCGGATGGCGGTGACCGGTGAATCCACCGAGCAGATCGCGAACCGCCTGCATCTGAGCCAGAAGACGGTTTACAACCACATGTCGTCGGTTCGCCAGAAGCTGGGCGTCGACAACGACTTCAACCTGCTGCGGCTGGCGGTTCGCCACGGTCTCACCGACCTGCCGACCGCCTTTCCGCTGCGCCCCGCCTAGGCGGCTGCGCCCGCGCGCCCCAAAAAAAGAACGGCCACGGATCGCGCCGTGGCCGTTCTGCCATCCGTGCCGCCGCAGGGGCGGCGCGTTTCAGCGCGCCTGGTCGACGGTGCGGGCGATCAGCGCCTTGATGGCGTCGGCGTCCACGTCCATCACCTCGACGCGCTGGGGCAGCGCCTCGATGTTCTCGAGACCGGCCGGACGGGCGGGCTTGCGGCCCAGCGCCTCGACGATGGTGTCTTCGAACTTGGCGGGCTGGGCGGTTTCGAGCACCAGGGTCGGCACTGCCGGGTCGCGCAGTTCGAGGGCCACCTTGAGGCCGTCGGCGGTGTGGGTGTCGATCACCGTGGCGTAGTCGGCATCGGCGCGGCGGATCGTCGCGAGGCGGTCGGCGTGGTTGCTGCTGCCGGAGGCGAAGCCATACACGCCGATGCGGGCGAATTCGTCGGAACCGGACAGATCAAAGGCGCCACCCGCATCCACCTTGCTCCACAGCTCGCGCACCTTGGCGCCGTCGCGGCCGACCAGATCGAACACGAAGCGCTCGAAGTTGGAAGCCTTGGAGATGTCCATCGACGGGCTGGAGGTGGCGTGAGTCTCGGCGGTGCCGCGCGGGCGATAGACGCCGGTGCGGAAGAACTCGTCGAGCACGTCGTTCTCGTTGGTGGCGAGGACCAGCTTGGCGACCGGCAGGCCCATCTGGCGGGCGATGTGGCCGGCGCAGATGTTGCCGAAGTTACCCGACGGCACCACGAAGGCGACCTGCTGGTCGTTGTTCTCGGTGGCGGCGAAGTAGCCCTTGAAGTAATAGACGATCTGCGCCGCGACGCGGGCCCAGTTGATCGAATTGACGGCGCCGATCTTGTATTTGGCCTTGTAGGCGTGGTCGTTGGAGACCGCCTTCACCACATCCTGCGCGTCGTCGAACATGCCGCGCACGGCGATGTTGTAGATGTTGTCGTCCTGCAGCGAGTACATCTGGGCGCGCTGGAAGGCGCTCATGCGGCCGTGGGGCGACAGCATGAAGACGCGCACGCCGTGCTTGCCGCGCATGGCGTACTCGGCGGCCGAGCCGGTGTCGCCGGAGGTGGCGCCGAGGATGTTGATCTGCTCGCCACGCTTGTCGAGCACGTACTCGAACAGGTTGCCCAGGAGCTGCATCGCCATGTCCTTGAAGGCGAGCGTCGGGCCGTTGGAGAGCTCCAGCAGGCCCAGCTTGCCCGGCTCCAGCCAGTGCACCGGGGTGATCTCGACGGCCTTGGCGTCGTCGCGCACGTAGCCGTACACCTCGGCGGTGTAGGTCTTGTCGCAGATGGCCTTGAGGTCGGCGGCGGGGATGTCGTCGATGAAGCGCGACAGGATCGCGAAAGCCAGCTCGGCGTAGGAGAGCGAGCGCCAGGCATCGAGATCGGCGCGGGTCACCTGCGGGTAGGTCTCCGGCAGGTACAGGCCGCCATCCGGCGCCAGGCCGCCAAGGAGGATGTCACAGAAGGATTGGGGGGCAGACTGGCCGCGGGTGGAGATGTAGCGCATGGTTCTCGCCGATCCAAAAATCGAAAACCCCGGAAGATAGCACAGCCGGCGCCCCTTGGCCGCGCCCGCTCAGCGCGCCGCCGCCAGCGCCCGCAGCAGCGCCGCCGCGAAGCCCAGCACGCCCGCCGCCAGCAGGGCC
>NZ_JAYROR010000080.1:0-120815 GCF_041911615.1 Zoogloea sp.
CGTGGCCTTGTCGGATTCGAGGGTGGCGATGGCGTCTTCGGCCTTGATGCTGTCGCCGACCTTCACGAACAGCTCGATCACCGGCACGTCGGAGAAGTCGCCGATGTCCGGCACCTTCACCTCGACGATGCCACCGCCAGCGGCGGGGGCCGCAGCCACGGGCGCCGGGGCGGCCGGTGCAGCAGCGGGAGCCGGGGCCGCAGCAGCCGGGGCAGGCGCCGCGGCAGCCGCGCCGGCGGCTTCGACCTTGATCAGCACGGTGCCTTCGGCGACCTTGTCGCCAAGGCCGACCAGTACTTCCTTGACGACGCCGGCGGCGGAGGACGGGACGTCCATCGTGGCCTTGTCGGATTCGAGGGTGGCGATGGCGTCGTCCACCTTGATGGTGTCGCCCACCTTGACGAACAGTTCGATGACAGGGACGTCGGAGAAGTCGCCGATGTCCGGAACCTTGACTTCGATGAGTTGGCTCATGGTTGCGCTCCTCGCGATCAGACGGACATGGGGTTCGGCTTGTTCGGGTCAAGGTTGTACTTGACCAGGGCGGCGGCGACGGTGTCGCGGCCGATCTTGCCGTCGTCGGCCAGCGCCTTGAGGGCGGCCAGCGCAACCCAGCGCCGATCCACTTCGAAGAAATGGCGCAGCTTCTCGCGGGTGTCGGAACGGCCGAAACCGTCGGTGCCCAGCGTGACGTAGGTGCCCTTCACGAACGGACGGATCTGCTCGGCGAACAGGCGCACGTAGTCGGTCGCGGCGACCACCGGGCCGACGGCGCCGTCGAGCTTCTGCTCGACGTGGCTCTTCTTCGGCGCCTCGAGCGGATGCAGCAGGTTCCAGCGGGCGGCGTCCTGGCCGTCGCGGACCAGCTCGTTGAAGCTCGGGCAGCCCCAGATGTCGGCCTCGACGCCCCAGTCGTTCTTGAGCAGGTCGGCGGCGGCGATGACTTCGTTGAAGATCGTGCCGGAGCCCAGCAGCTGCACGCGCAGCGCGCCTTCGCCGCCCTTCCTGAAGGCGTACATGCCCTTGATGATGTCGGCCTCGGCACCGGCCGGCATTTCGGGGTGCTCGTAGTTCTCGTTCATCACCGTGAGGTAGTAGTAAACGTCTTCCTGCTCGGCGAACATGCGGCGCATGCCGTCCTGCACGATGACCGCCACTTCGTACTGGAAGGTCGGGTCGTAGCTGATGCAGTTCGGGATCATGTTGGCGAGGATCTGGCTGTGACCGTCCTCGTGCTGCAGGCCTTCGCCGTTCAGCGTGGTGCGGCCGGCGGTGCCGCCGATCAGGAAGCCGCGGGTGCGCTGGTCGGCAGCCGCCCAGCACAGGTCCATGGTGCGCTGCAGGCCGAACATCGAATAGAAGATGTAGAACGGCACCATCTGCACGCCGTGCACGCTGTAGGCGGTGCCGGCGGCGATCCAGTCGGCCATTGCGCCGGCTTCGTTGATGCCTTCCTGGAGCACCTGGCCGGTGACGCTCTCCTTGTAGAACATGAGCTGGTCATGGTCTTCCGGGACGTAGTTCTGGCCTTGCTGGTTCCAGATGCCGTACTGGCGGAACATGCCTTCCATGCCGAAGGTGCGCGATTCGTCCGGCACGATCGGGACGATGTTCTTGCCGATCTGCTTGTCCTTCAGCAGGGTGTTCATGATGCGCACGATGGCCATCGTGGTGGACAGCTCACGGCCTTCGCCCGACGCCTTGAGCAGCGCGGCAAAGGTTTCGAGCGGCGGCACCTCGAGGGCGGCGGCCTTGCGGCGGCGGCTCGGCAGGAAGCCGCCCAGTTCCATGCGGCGTTCGCGCATGTACTTGTACTCGGCGGAGTCTTCCGGGAACTTCAGGTAGGGCAGCTCGGCGAGCTGGTCGTCGGGCACCGGCAGGCCGAAGCGGTCGCGGAAGCGCTTGATCGACTCGATGTCGAGCTTCTTCTGCTGGTGGGAGATGTTCATCGCTTCGCCGGACTGGCCCATGCCGAAGCCCTTGATGGTCTTGGCGAGGATCAGCGTGGGCGCACCCTTGTGGGTGACGGCGGCGTTGTAGGCGGTGAAGATCTTGAAGATGTCGTGGCCGCCGCGGTTGAGGTTCCACACCTCGTCGTCGGTCCAGTCGGCCACCAGCTCACGCAGTTCGGGCGTGTTGAAGAAGTGCTCGCGAACGTAGGCGCCGTTCTTGGCCTTGAAGGTCTGATATTCGCCGTCGCACAGCTCCATCATCCGCTTCTTCATGATGCCCTTCTTGTCGCGGGCAAACAGGGCGTCCCAGTGGGTGCCCCAGATCAGCTTGATGACGTTCCAGCCGGCGCCGCGGAATTCGGCTTCCAGCTCTTGAATGATCTTGCCGTTGCCGCGAACCGGGCCGTCGAGGCGCTGCAGGTTGCAGTTGATGACGAAGATCAGGTTGTCGAGCTTCTCGCGGCCGGCCATGCCGATGGCGCCGAGGGATTCGACCTCGTCGGTCTCGCCGTCGCCCAGGAAGGCCCAGACCTTGCGCTGCTCGGCCTTGGCGGCGTCGATCAGGCCACGGCTGGCGAGGTACTTCATGAAGCGCGCGGAGTAGATCGCGCACAGGGGGCCGAGGCCCATCGACACGGTGGGGAACTGCCAGAAATCCGGCATCAGCCACGGGTGCGGGTAGGAGGAGATGCCCTTGCCGTCGGTTTCCTGGCGGAAGTTGTCCATCTGCTCGTCGGTCAGGCGGCCGAGCATGTAGGCGCGGGAATACACGCCGGGCACCGAGTGGCCCTGGAAGTAGATCAGGTCGCCGCCGGTGTCGTGGTCGATGCTCTTCCAGAAGTGCGAGAAGCCCACGTCGTAGAGCGCAGCGGCAGAGGCGAAGGAGGCGATGTGGCCGCCGACGTTGGTGTGCTTGTTGGCGCGCACCACCATGGCCATGGCGTTCCAGCGGATGTAGGAATGGAGCTTGATCTCCATGTCCGGGTCGCCCGGGTACTTGGGCTGCTGGTCGGCCGGAATGGTGTTGATGTACTGGGTGTTGGCGGAGTAGGGGATGTCGATCCCTTCCTCGCGACCGGCTTCGATGAGCTTCTCGATCAGGAAGTGGGCACGGTCGGTGCCTTCCTGCGCGACGACCCCCTCGAGTGCGTCAAGCCATTCCTTGGTTTCCTGGGCGTCGATGTCTGCCCGGACGTTTTGCGTATTCGCGGCCATGGTCTTGTCTCCTCATGACTTGCGGGTTGTGGATTGTTGCCGTGGGTAACGGCAACGTGCTTTCACTACAAACCGGAGCAGGACCGGATCACGGTCCGAATTTTTCGCAATATAAAATCATTTCTCGTCATGTGCAATAGGTGTGATCCGCAATCATGACGTTGGCCGGGCTGCATGTTGTTTTGTCGTCACCCGGCCGCACAAGTTCGCGCCCGGCGCGTCGGCAGGGCCGGCACGACGGCGCAAAAGCAACGCCGGCCGGGCCAGAAGGCACCGGCCGGCGAGTTTTCGTTCGACGGGGAATGGGCAAAAAAAACGGCCGGGGGCGAGGGAGGGAGGGAGAAAACCCCCGGCCGTTTGCGGAAAGCGGTGTTCCGCGGCGGGATCATTTGGACTGCGCGTCCCGCTTCCGGTCTTCGTCGTACGCGAAGACCACGTGTCTGTTGCGAATCTCCCCGATGACCAGGAAACGCGTGGTGTCGATCGCCTCGTGGTCGGTCTTGGAGAAAGGACGATCATATACCATGACGATGCCTTCGACGCGTTCCTTGAGGTTTTCGAGGGCGTCCTGCAGGCGCGGGCCTTCGGTACTGCGAGCCTGGCGGATCGCGGCGGCGAGCAGCAGCATGGAGTCGTAGCCCTGGGCGGCGGCCGGCGCCACCGGAATGCGGTCGACGCCGAAGGTCTTGCGATACTTTTCGACAAAGTTGCGCTGCCGCGGCGTATCGCTTTCGGGGATGAAGGTCTGCGGCATCCGCGTGCCTTCGGCGTTGGGGCCGGCGTTGTCGATGAAGTTGGACATCGCCAGCGCCCAGCTACCCACCAGCGGCACCTTCCAGCCGATGCGCACCATGCCGTTGGCCAGGTGGGCCATCTCGGGGCCGAGGCCGTAGGTCAGGATGCCCTCGGCGCCGGCGGCGCGGGCACGAGCGAGCTGGGGGGTCATGTCCACCTCGCGGATGTTGAAGCGCTCCTCGGCCACCGGCTTGATGCCGTGGCGCTCCAGCGCCTTCTCCAGGTCCTCGCGGCCGAGCTGTCCGTAGTTGGTGCTGTCGTGGAAGATCGCCAGCTTGCGCAGGCGCTGGCGCACCACCGCCTCCTCGACGATCATCGCCGCCTGCAGGGTGTCGGGCGCGGAGACCCGGAAGATGTAGTTGTCGGGGTATTGTGGGGGCAGGAACTGCTTGGTGACGATCGACCCGGTGGCCACCGAGGTGATCATCGGGATGCGGGCCTGCTGGTAGAAGCGCTGGCTGGCGAGGGCCACGCCGGTGTTCACGATGCCCAGGCCGGTGACGATCTTCTCGTGATTGATGAGCTCCTGCGCCACCTGCGCGCCGCGCTCGGGGCGGGCTTCATCGTCGCGCTCGACGAGCTTCACCGGCCGCCCGAGCAGCCCGCCGGCTTCATTGATCTCCTGGGCCGCGAGCCGGATGCCGTCGCGCATCGCCAACCCCATCGGGCTCGATCCACCGGTGAAGGGGCCCATCACGCCGATGCGGATCGGCTCGGTGGCCGTCGCGCCGGCCGCCAGCAAACCCAGCGCGGCACAGGCCGCCACGCGCACGAATCGAAGCAAGGGTGTCTCCGCGGTTCTGTTCTTTGTTGTGCTTGTGTGTGTCGATCCTGCGCCTTCCCCTGCAGGCGCAGGGCAACGCTACGCCCCCGCTGCGGCCGGGTCAAATGCGGGACAACCCCTAGCTGCGCTGCCGCATGGCTTGCGTCGCCGCGCCCGGTTGGCGATGATCGGGGCATGGGAGAAAAGGACACATCGTGGCGCTGAAGGTTTATGTCTCCTACGCCTGGAAGGCGGAGGAGGATTCGGGGGTGGTCGCCGCGCTGGAAACGGCGCTGGCGGGGCAGGACGTCGAACTGGTGCGGGACGTGCGCCGGGTGGGCTATGGCGAGTCGATCCGGGCGTTCATGGACGAGATCGGCGAGGCGGATCAGGTGGTGCTGGTGCTCAGCGACGCCTACTTCCGCTCGCCCCCCTGCCTGTACGAACTGCGGGCCGTTGCTGAGCACCGGGATTTCCGGCGGCGGGTGCATCCGATCGTGCTTGCCGGGTGCGCGCTTCACGACCCGCTGTGGTGGATCGACATCGTTGCCCACTGGGAAGAGCAGGGTCGGGTGCTGGAGGCCAAGCTGGCCACCATCAGGCGGGAGAATATCGGGCCGCTCAACCGGACGGTGGATGACTATGCGGATTTTCGTCGCCTCGTGACTGGTCAGATGGCGACGCTGGCGGACATGAACGCGCTGACCGAAGAGGTGCATCGGGTGACTGATTTTGCGGCGCTGGTGGCAAGGCTTTCGGCGAGTAGCGGGCAGGTAGTGGTGCCACCCAGACCGGACCCCAAGCCCGAAGCGGCGCCGCAGCCTGTTTTGCAAATCCCTATGCCCTGGTGGGCGGAGAGGGTCGAGCGGGACGCACGCGGCGTCTTCATTCGTGTGATGTGGTTGGGCAAAGAGCATCGGCTGGATTGGGACGTGTTGAGTAAGTCTTGGTGGGCCAGCAGCAAAGGGCCGATCGGCGTGGATGGATACGGCATGTTCTGCGACGCGGATTTGGGTGGAGTAACGCAGCGCTTCCGGCGGATTCTTCCAGGGAATTTCTGGATGGGCTCTCGGGAGGATGAAGTGGGTCGCGAAGGTATTGAAGGCCCGCAGCATTTTGTGCGATTGACCGAAGGCTACTGGCTTGCCGAGACGGCGTGTAGCCAGTTGGTGTGGGAGGCCGTAATGGGGAGCAACCCCAGCCAATTTAAGGACGACCGGCAGAACCCGGTGGAGCGGGTGAGCTGGGACGACGTACAGGGCTTCTTGCGGGAAGTGGAAAAGCGCCTGCCTGGCGTGAAGGCGGCCCTACCTACTGAAGCCGAATGGGAGTACGCCTGCCGAGCAGGCAGCAACACGGCATTCAGTTGGGGTGATGGGATCGCGCCGGATCAGGCCAACTACGGGGCGTCGGAAAGCTACGCCAACGGCCCGACTGGTGAATTGCGGCACGAGACGGTGCCGGTGAGAGCCTATGCCCCGAATGCCTGGGGCCTGTACCAGATGCACGGGAACATTTTGGAATGGTGCGCAGATTGTCCGCGGGGCTACGACGGTTCGCCACAAGAGGATCCGTGTGGCGCGGACGATGTGAAGACCGCTGCCTCGCGCGCCGTGCGCGGTGGAGCGTGGGGCGGAAACCCGCGCTGGCTGAGGGCTGCCTCCCGCGATTGCTGCAACCACGATGAGCGCTTCAACTATCTGGGCTTTCGATTATCCCTGAGGTCCGCAAGCCATTAAGGGGCACGGGCGGCGTGGCAGCCCACCAACCCACCCCCCGATTAGGGAAACCCCCGATGCGCCTTTTTCGTCTGCGCGGCGACGATGCACGGGATATGCCGAACAAGAAGAACCCGCGCCCCCAGCCGCCCCATAACGTCCAGACCAACTGGTACTGGTCGGCGCCTTACTTTGCCGTCCTGATCTTCGCGCTGGCGATGCTGGTGCTGGTGTGGGTGCTCCAGCGCCAGGAGAGCGAGACCCAGCGCAACGCCCTGGCCCGGGACGTGCAGTGGGCCGAGCAGACCATGCGCCTGCACATGCAGGGCACCGAGGATTTCCTGGGCCAACTGGCCCGCGAGCTGGCGGGTGGCACTCTGGACGGCGACGGTTTTCAGGTGCGCGCCAACCAGCACATCGCCAACAACCCGGAGTTGGTCAACGTTGTGTGGATTGCCGCCGACCAGCGGGTGAAATGGACCGCGCCCTTCGACACCACCGACTGGCTGGTGGGCGACGCCCTGTCGCGGGTGCAGTCGGAGGTGGCGAGCCGGGCCCGCAGCCTGGGCCGCCCGGTGTACGGCGAGGCTTACGTCAACGCCCGCAACATGGCGGTGCTGGAGGTGTACATGCCGGTCCAGCAGGGCCGGCAGCCGCTGGGGGCGGTGGTCGCGGTGTATTCCATCGAACGGATGGTGGCGCACCTGGTGCCGAGCTGGTTCGGCGAGAAATACCGGCTGGCCTTCGTCGGCGTCCGCGGCGAGGTGCTCGGCGCCAACTCGTCGGCGCGGCCGGTGGACGAGAGCCTCGACTTCGCGGTGCCCCTCGATCCGCCGGGCAACGGGCTGGGCCTGCAGGCCACCGCTTACCACGTGGAGAGCGAGCTGCCCAAGGGCCTGCCGATCGCGGTGATCGTGGCGCTGAGCTTCTTCGTGCTGTGGAGCCTGTGGCTGCTGCGCGCCCACACCCTGCGCCGGGTGCGCGTCGAGAAGGAGCGCGACCGGCTGTTCAACCTGTCCCTCGACATGCTGGCGATCCTCGGCCACGACGGGGTGTTCCGCCGCTGCAATCCGGCCTTCGAGCGCATCCTCGGCCATTCGCCGGAATCCCTGCCTGGCCGGCCGCTGCTGGATTTCATCCACCCGGACGACGTGGCCGACGCGATCGTCCATCTGCGCAGCCTGGCTTCCGGCACGCCCGGTGCCTTCGAGAACCGTTGCCGCTGCGCCGACGGCAGCTACCGCTGGCTGGCCTGGAGCGTGAACTCGGTGCCCGAGGAGCGGCTGATGTACGCCGTCGCCCACGACATCACCGGACGCAAGGCGGCCGAGGAGGCGTTGCACGACGAGTACGCCTTCCGCAAGTCGATGGAGGAATCCCTCGTCACCGGCTTGCGCGCCATCGACCTCTCCGGCCGGATCACCTATGTTAACCAGGCCTTCTGTCGCATGACCGGCTGGTCGCGGGACGAGCTGGTGGGCTCCGTGCCGCCGTTTCCGTACTGGCCGCGGGACGAGGTCGAGAGCCTGCAGCGCAACCTCGAGCTCACCCTGTCGGGTAACGCGCCGTCCACCGGCTTCGAGATGCGGGTGCGCCGCAAGGACGGCTCGCGGCTCGACGCGCGCTTTTACCTGTCGCCGCTGATCGACGGGGAAGGGCGGCAGATCGGCTGGATGGCGTCGATCACCGACATCACCGAGCCCAAGCGGGTGCGCGCCGAACTCGAGGCCGCCCACGAGCGCTTCGTGGCGATCCTCGACGGCCTCGACGCCGCGGTTTACGTGGCCGACGCCGCCAGCGACGAAATCCTCTTCGCCAACCGCGCCTTCAAGAGCATCTACGGCTTCGACGCGGTGGGCCGGCGGGTCGGCACCTACGGCCTGCCCACGCCGCCCGATACCCTGTGGTACGACGTGGACCCGCGCCGCCTGGCCCCGGAACAGCTCCCTCGCGAGCTCTACGACGGCGAGCTGCAGAACGACCTGTCGGGCCGCTGGTACCACATCCGCGAGCGGGCCACCCGATGGGTGGACGGCCGCGTGGTGCGCATGGCGATCGCCACCGACATCACCGACCGCAAGCGCGTCGACGAGGAGAACCGTGCCCAGCAGGAGCGCCTGCAGCGCACCTCGCGCCTCATCACGATGGGCGAGATGGCCTCCACGCTGGCCCACGAACTCAACCAGCCGCTGGCGGCCATCGCAAATTACTCGGCCGGCTGCGTCAATCGCCTGCAGTCCGGCGAGTACCGCCAGGAAGACATCCTCACCGCGATGCAGAAGGCCAGCGCCCAGGCCGAGCGGGCCGGCAAGATCATCCGGCGGGTGCGCGAGTTCGTGAAGAAGAGCGAGCCCCGACGCCACGCGGTGCAGCTCGCCGGCATTGTCGAGGACGCCATCGGCTTCGTCGAGATCGACGCCCGCCGCCACGGCGCGCTGGTGGAAAGCCGCTTGCCCGCCGACCTGCCGCCGGTGTTCGCCGACGCGGTGATGATCGAGCAGGTGGTGCTCAACCTCGTCAAGAACGGCATCGAGGCGATGCGCGAAACCCCTGCCGACGAGCGCCTGCTGGTCGTGTCGGCGCGGCGCATCGAGCACGGGCAGGTCGAGGTCTCCGTCGCCGACCGCGGCCACGGCCTGTCCGACGAGGCCCGCGAGAAGCTGTTCTCGCCCTTCTACACCACCAAGGCCGAAGGCATGGGCATGGGCCTCAACATCTGCCGCTCGATCGTCGAATTCCACGACGGGCGCCTGTGGGTGGACGCCAACCCGGCCGGAGGATGTATCTTCCGCTTCACCCTGCCCCTGGAGACCCCCCGTGAAAGCGCCCCCCTCGATGCCTGAACAGATCATCTACCTCGTGGATGACGACGAAGCCCTGCGCGACTCCCTCGTCTGGCTGCTCGAATCCCAGGGTTTCAAGGTGGCCGCCTTCGCCTCGGCGGAAGATTTCCTGCGCGCCTGGCGTCCCGAGTTCAACGGCTGCCTGCTGCTGGATGTGCGGATGCCCGGCATGAGCGGGCTCGAACTCCACGAACGCCTGCGCGCCCGGTACTGCACCCTGCCGGTGATCTTCATCACCGGTCACGGCGACGTGCCGATGGCGGTGGCGGCGCTCAAGAAGGGTGCCGTCGACTTCATCGAGAAGCCCTTCAACGACACCGAACTGTTGCACCTCGTCACCCAATGCCTCGCCAAGGAGCGCGAGAGCCGCGACCGCCGCCGCCAGGACGCCGAAGTCTCGCGCCGCCTCGACCAGCTCACCCAGCGCGAGCGCGAGGTGCTCGAGCTCATCATCGTCGGCAAGCTCAACAAGCAGATCGCCGACGTGCTCGGCATCAGCATCAAGACCGTCGAGGTGCACCGCGCCCGCGTCATGGAGAAGATGGGCGCCCAGTCGCTGGCCGAGCTGGTGCAGCACGTCATGGCCATCGAGGGCGCGGCCGGACGCGCGTGACCCGGCCCGGGCGTCGTCCTGGTGGCCGAAACGCGCTTAAGTCGTGGTAGACTCTCAGGTTTTTCCTGAGGGGCGCAGGCATGACGGCTCGCATCATCGATGGCAACGCGCTTTCCGCGAAACTGCGCGGAGAACTCGCCGCGAAGGCGGCTGAACTGACCGCGCAGGGCACCCAGCCCTGCCTCGCGGTGATCCTCGTCGGCGGCGATCCGGCCTCGGCGGTTTACGTGCGCAACAAGGTCGCCGGCTGCGAGAAGGCCGGCATCAAGTCCCTCAAGTTCGAATACCCGCAGGACGCGGCGCCCGCCGATGTGCTGGGCAAGATCGCCGCCCTCAACGCCGACCCGTCGGTGCACGGCATCCTGGTGCAGTTGCCGCTGCCCAAACAGTTCGACGAGAAGGAAATCCTCGAGGCGATCGCCGTCGAGAAGGACGTGGATGGTTTCCACGCCGAGAACGTCGGCCGCCTGTCGCAAGGCCAGGAAGCCTTCGTGCCGTGCACGCCCAACGGCGTGATGGAAATGCTCAAGAGCATCGACATGCCCCTGCGCGGCGCCGAGGCCGTGGTGATCGGCCGCTCCAACATCGTCGGCAAGCCGATGGCGATGCTGCTCACCGCCGCCGGCGCCACCGTCACGGTGTGCCACTCCGGCACCCGCGACCTCAACTTCCACACCCGTCGCGCCGACATCCTTGTGGCCGCCATCGGCAAGCCGAAGTTCGTCACCGGCGACATGGTCAAGCCGGGTGCCGTGGTCATCGACGTGGGCATCAACCGCCTCCCGGATGGCAAGCTCTGCGGCGACGTGGATTTCGACTCCGCCAAGGACGTCGCCGGTGCCATCACCCCGGTGCCGGGCGGCGTGGGCCCCATGACCATCACCATGCTGCTGGTCAATACCGTGGTTTCCGCCGGCCGTGCGGCCGCCAAGAAAGGCTGAAGGATGAACGCGCAGAACCCCGTCGTCGGCATCGTCATGGGCTCCAACTCGGACTGGCCGACGATGCAGGCCGCCGCCAAGGTGCTGAAGGACTTCGGCGTGCCCTTCGAGGCCCGCGTCGTCTCGGCCCACCGCACGCCCGACCTGATGTTCGAATATGCCGAGGCCGCCCGTGGTCGCGGCATCAAGGCGATCATCGCCGGTGCCGGCGGCGCGGCCCACCTGCCGGGCATGATCGCCGCCAAGACCACCGTGCCGGTGCTTGGCGTGCCGGTGCAGTCCAAGGCGCTCTCCGGCAAGGATTCGCTGCTGTCCATCGTCCAGATGCCCAAGGGCATCCCGGTGGCCACCTTCGCCATCGGCGAGGCGGGGGCGGCCAACGCCGGCCTCTTCGCCGTCGCGCTGCTCGCCAATACCGATGCCGCCCTGGCCGACAGGCTCGACGCCTTCCGCGCCGAGCAGACCGCCAGCGTGCTGGCCATGAACCTCGACCCGATCTGATTGCAGGATTGACGCGATGATCCTCCCGCCCGCCACCCTCGGCATGCTCGGCGGCGGCCAGCTCGGCCGCTTCTTCGTCGCCGCGGCCCATGAAATGGGCTACAAGGTCTGGGTGCTCGACCCCGATCCCCACAGCCCCGCGGGGCGCATCGCCGACCGCCACCTGCAGGCCGGCTACGACGACTTCGCCGCCCTCGACACCCTGGCCGACGCCTGTGCCGCGGTCACCACCGAGTTCGAGAACGTGCCGGCCGAGACGCTCGATTACCTCGCCAAGTTCGTGCCGGTGCGCCCGGGTGCCTCGGCTGTGGCGGTGTGCCAGAACCGCATCGCCGAGAAATCCTTCCTGCGCGACAACGGTCTGCCCCACGGCCCCTTCGCGGTGATCCAGTCGGAGGCTGATCTCGCCGCCGCGCCGGCCAGCCTCTACCCGGCGATTCTCAAGGTGGCCCGCTTCGGCTACGACGGCAAGGGCCAGGCCCGCGTCGCCAATGCCGCCGAGGCGCTGCAGGCCTTCCACCAGTTCAAGAACGAAGCCTGCGTGCTCGAGCAGATGCTCACCCTCGACTACGAAGTCTCGGTGGTGCTGGCCCGCGACGAACACGGCAAGGTCAAGTGCTTCCCGACCGTCGAGAACCAGCACAGTCGTGGCATTCTCGACGTCTCCATCGCACCGGCGCGTAGTTCCGCCTGCCTGCGCGACTCGGCCCAGGAATACGCCGAACGCATCGCCGAGCGGCTCGGCTTCATCGGCACGCTGGCGGTGGAGTTCTTCGTCAGCCGCGGTCAGCTCTACGTCAATGAGATGGCGCCGCGCCCGCACAACAGTGGCCACCACACCATCGACGCCTGCGTCACCAGCCAGTACGCGCAGCAGGTGCGCGCCCTGTGCGGTCTGCCGCTGGGCGAGACCACCCAGCACAGCGCCTCGGTGATGGTCAATCTGCTCGGCGAGCTGTGGTACGAGGGCGGTGCGCCCCATGGCCGCTACCGCGAGCCCGACTGGTCCGTCCTCCACGCCGTGCCCGGCCTCGCGCTGCACCTGTATGCCAAGCACCACGCCCGCCCCGGCCGCAAGATGGGGCACTTCACCGTGATCGGCAGCGATGCCGCCGACGTGCTGGCCCGGGCGCTGGCCGCCCGCCAGGCCATCGGCGTGCGCGACGAAGCCTGATCGCCGGCATGAACGACATCGCCCAGGCCGTCGCGCTGCTTCGTCGGGGCGAGCTCGTCGCCCTGCCCACCGAAACGGTGTACGGCCTCGGCGCCGACGCGATGAATCCCGAGGCCTGCGCGAAGATCTTCGCCGCCAAGGGGCGCCCGTCCGACCACCCGCTGATCGTCCATCTGCCCGACGCCGACCTGCTGCCCCGGTGGGCACGGGCGATCCCCAAGGAGGCCATCGCGCTCGCCCGCGCCTTCTGGCCGGGCCCGTTGACGCTGATCCTGAAGAAGCACGAGGACGTGCCGGACCTCGTCACCGGCGGGCAGGACACCGTGGGCCTGCGCGTGCCCAATCATCCGGTCGCCCTCAAACTGCTGCGCGCCTTTGACGGCGGCATTGCGGCACCGTCCGCCAACCGCTTTGGCCGCATCAGCCCGACCACCGCCGCCCACGTGCGCGAAGAGCTCGGCGACCGCGTGTCGCTGATCCTCGACGGCGGCCCCTGCCAGGTCGGCCTCGAATCCACCATCCTCGACCTCTCCCGCGACGTGCCGGTGATCCTGCGCCCCGGCGCCATCGGCGCGGACGACATCGCCCGCGTCATCGGCCGGCGTCCGCGCCTGCGCGGCGAGGACGAGGCCGCCGCCCAGCACGTGGCCGCACCCCGGGTTTCCGGCGCGTTGGCCGCCCATTACGCGCCGCGCACCCCGCTCGAACTGCTCCCCACCGCGATCCTGGGGCAGCGCGTCCGGTCCGGCGACGCGGTGCTGGCCCGCATGCCGCGCCCGCTCGATCTGCCTTCGGACGTCACCTGGGTGGTGGCCGCCGACGATGCGGCGGGTTACGGCCACGCGCTCTACGCGCACCTGCGCCAACTCGACGCCAGCGGCCGTGCCCGCATTCTCGTCGAGGCGCCGCCAGCCTCCGCCGACTGGGCGGCCGTCGTCGACCGGCTGGGCCGTGCTGCGGTCGGGTCCGGCGAGGACGACGAAACCTGAGCGTCGGGCCTTGCAATATCGGGACGCTCCGCTATAATGCGCGTCTTACGTGGGCCGATAGCTCAGCTGGGAGAGCGCCGCGTTCGCAATGCGGAGGTCGTGAGTTCGATCCTCATTCGGTCCACCACCCGTTTCGAAAAATGCCAGCAGGCGCTGCCTGTTGGCATTTTTAATCTGCAGCGCCCCGTGGAGGGGTTCCCGAGCGGTCAAAGGGATCAGACTGTAAATCTGACGGCACTGCCTTCGAAGGTTCGAATCCTTCCCCCTCCACCATCCCGGATTCACGCCAGAGGCCCCCGCGCAAGCGGGGGCTTCTGCGTTTCGGCGGCCGGCTGCGCATCGCTTGACACCCTGCCGGCCGCTTCTTAGGCTCCGCCGGTCTCCACGCGAAAGCCCGCCCATGCCGCCGTCGAGGCCATCCCCCGCCTGGGGCGACATCCTGCTCACCGCCATCGCCCCCGTGCTGTGGGGGACGACCTACATCCTCGCGTCCGAAGTGCTGCCGCCGGGGCGCCCGTTCATGTCGGCCATGATCCGCGTGCTGCCTGCGGGGCTGCTGCTCGTGCTGCTGATGCGCGTCGTGCCGGCGCGGACCGAGTGGGGGCGCCTGCTTGTACTGACCGCGCTCAACGTGGGGGTCTTCCAGGCGCTGCTGTTCGTGGCGGCCTATCGTCTGCCGGGCGGGCTGGCGGCTGTCATCGGTGCGATCCAGCCGCTGCTCGTGATGGCGCTGGGCTGGCTGGTGGATCGCCGTGCGCCGGCTGGCGTGGCGGTAGCGGCGGCGGTGCTCGGCGTGGTCGGCATGGCGTTGCTGCTGCTGTCGCCGGCGACGGTCTGGGAACCGCTGGGGATGGCCGCCGCGGCGCTCGGGGCGGCGTGCATGGCCACCGGCACCTGGCTCACCCGACGCTGGCGGCTCGACATGCCGCTGCTCGCGCTCACCGGCTGGCAATTGCTGGGCGGCGGGCTGATGCTGATTCCCCTCGCCGTGTGGGGGGAGGCGCCCCTGCCGGCCCTGTCGTCGGCACAGGTGGCGGCCTATGCCTATCTGTCGCTGGCCGGTGCCTTGCTCGCGTCGGCGTTATGGTTTCGCGGCATCGCGCGGCTGTCGCCGGTGGCGGTGTCGTCGCTCGGCCTGTTGAGTCCGCTGGTGGCGGTCGGACTGGGCTGGGGGCTGCTCGGGCAGGCCGTCACGGGGTCGGCCTTGCTGGGTTTGCTGATGGTGCTGGCGAGCGTGCTGGCGGTGCAGTGGGCGATGGCGCGGGAAGCCTGAGCGAGCCGCCTTGCCGCCCGCCATCGGGTGGGCGGCGGGGAGCGAAACCATTCCTTGCAGGTATGGCGACGGTAACCTAACCTCATAACACGGAGGCGGTGCCCGTCAGTCTGCCGTGTGGTTTCCGGTCCAATTCTCCCCGCGCCCGTCCCAGGGCGCCACGCCTTTGCCTCCGAGTCGATCCGATCAATCCATGAGCCCGTCGGGGTGGTCGTGGCGGGCTCGCGCAGGAGGGCGATGCCATGAGCGAATATCGATATGTGTCCCGGGTCAGCGACATGCTGCACATCCACCGGGAGGCGCGGCGGAGCGAGGACGGCGAGCGCTGCATGGTGGCGCCGTGTCCCGATCTGGCGGACAAGCTCAAGAAGGAGCTCACGGCGATGCGCGGCAAGGCCAAGGATTTCATGGCCTCGTTCCAGCTGCGCGCGTCGGAGCCGCGGCATGACGGCTTCAACGACGGCCTGATCATTCCGCCCGAGGACTATCCCCTCGGGTCGTCGCCGAGCCGGATCCGCGGTGCGGCGGCCGAGCGGGCGCCACTGCGGGGCGTGGTGCGGGTGATCGTGGTGCTGGTGGATTTCTCCGACAAGCCGATGACCCAGACCGTCGCGCATTTCGAGCAGCTGTTCTTTTCGACGGGGGTGATGCCCACCAAGAGCGTCAAGGAGTACTACGCCGACGTGACCCGCGGCCTGGTGAACATCCAGGGCCAGGTGGTCGGCCCGTTCCGCCTGCCCAAGACGCTGGCCCAGTACGCCAACGGCGCCTCGGGGACCGGCGCGGCCCTGCCCAACGCCCGCACCATGGCGCGCGATGCGGTGGTGGCGGCCAACCCCAGCGTCAATTTCGGGCCCTACGACAACGACGGCAACGGCTACGTGGATGCCTTCATCGTGGTGCACGCCGGGCAGGGCGCCGAGGTGACCGGCAAGCCGGGCGACATCTGGTCGCACAAATGGACCCTCGACGGCGGCGCGATGAACGTGGACGGTACCAAGGTCTATGCCTACCTCACGGTGCCGGAGGATTCGAAGATCGGCGTCTGCTGCCACGAGCTGGGTCACCTGCTGTTCGGCTTCCCGGACCTCTACGACACCGATTACACCTCAGAAGGCATTGGCAACTGGTGCCTGATGTCGGGCGGCAGCTGGGGTGGCGGCGGCAACACGCCGGTGCATCCGTCGGCCTGGTGCAAGGCCAATCAGGGCTGGGCGAGCGTCACCAACGTCACCAGCAACGGGGTCAAGAACATCGCCGACGTGAAGGACTCGGGGGTCGTCTATCGCCTCTGGAAGGACGGCGCGGCGAGCAGCGAGTATTTCCTCGTCGAGAACCGTCAGAAGAGTGGGTTCGACAGTTCGCTACCGGCCGGCGGCCTGCTGATCTGGCACATCGACGACAGCGTCGCCGGCAACACCAACGAGGCCCACTACAAGGTGGCGCTGATGCAGGCCGACGGGCTGCGCGACATGGAGCTCGACCACAACCGTGGCGATGCCGGCGACCCGTATCCCGGCTCGAGCAACAACACCACCTTCAACAACACCTCGACACCCAGCTCCAAGAGCTATGCCGGTGCCAACACCTGCGTGGCCGTTACGGGCATCGGTCCGTCGGGCCCGGTGATGAGCGCCAGCCTGCGGGTGAAGTGCACCGTCGTCAAACCGAAGAAGGAAGTGGCCATCGACAAGACCGTGCTGGCCGACAAGAGCGCGGCGGCGGACAAATCGCTGATCAGCGACAAGAAGATCGAGAAGAAGGTCGAGAAGCCCATCACCGACAAGAGCGCCGCCTTCGACAAGGGCACCACCGAGAAGCTGGTGGAAGGCAAGCTCGCCGACAAGCCGGGCATCGGCGTGCGAGCGATGGATTACGGCGAGCTGGAGTCGCGCATCGCCCAGCTCGAGGCGCTGCTGCTGGGAGGGCAGGCCGCCGCCCAGCCGTTCATCGGGCGGGCGTTGCGCCCCGACCTGTCGGGCAGCGCCTACTCGGACGAGGACGACAACGAGGCCGATCCCACGGCCTTCGGCAGCAAGCGCCTGCTCGACCGCCCCGCCGAGTGAGCGCCCGGAGGCGGCGGTGGCAGCCCGCGTGGTACTGATCCTGGCCGACCCTGGCGACGTGTCGAGCGACGTCGTCGGCGCCGGGCTGGCCGCGCGGGCCTGCCCGGTGCGGCGGGTCGGCGTCGCCGAACTGGCGCGCGCTCGCTGGCACCACGCGCCGGAGGGCGGCGGCACCGCGCTGACCCTGCCCGACGGCGTCTGCCTCGACGACGACCGGATCGGCGTCGTCCTCAACCGGCTCGACCGCATCGATCTGCCACGCTTCGCCGCCGCGCCGGCCGACGACCGGGACTACGCCGCGGCCGAATTCACCGCGCTCCTGACGAGCTGGCTCGGCGGTCTTGCCGTGCCGGTGGCCAACCCGCCCGGCGACGACGACCCCGTGGGCGCGTCGCGGCACCCGCTCGGCTGGCGTGTGCTGGCACGGGACCACGGCCTGACGGTGGGCGATTTCGTGGTCGCGTCGTCGGTGCGAGGGGGCGCCTGTGCCGGCCTCGAGCGGCTCGGCGACGGTGGCTTTCCCCGTGGCAGCGCCGTGGCCGGCTGGTATCGCCCCCGAGGCGGAAGCGCCCGGCGTCACGTCTGGATTTTCGGCGAGGCCTGCCTCGGCGTGGCCGATCCGGTGCTGGCGGCGCGCTGTGTCGGCTTCGTCGCGGCGCTGGGGCTGCGCTACGCGGCGCTCGGTTTCGAGGGCGAGGCCCTGGCGGACGTGTTGCCGCGGCCGCCCCTGGACGACCCCGCGGTGGCGGCGGCCTGCGTCGACTGGCTGGAGGCGGCGCGATGACCGGCCCGATCCTCGTCTGCGGCGTGCCGAGCGAATCGCCCCTCGCCATGGCGATCGCCGCCGCCAAGCGGCTCGGCGTGGCGTGCCGGGTCATCGACCAGCGCCACCTCGCCGGCCAGGACATCGAGGTCGGCGTGCGGGGCGGCGTGCTCTTCGCCCACTGGTGGAACGGTGCCGAGCGCCTCGACCTGGGCCGCTGCCCCGGCGCCTACACCCGCCTGGTGCCGGCCAGCCTGCTGCGCGACGCGCCCACCGATCCCCAGGGTGTGCTCCATCGCCACTATTTCGTCGACGCCCTCGGCGCCTGGCTCGAGGCCGCGCCGCTGCGCGTCGCCAACCGCAATGCAGCGGGCCGCTCCAATGCCTCCAAGCCGTGGCAGGCCCAGCTCATCCGCCGGGCCGGTTTCGCGACGCCGGAGAGCCTGCTCAGCAACGATCCGGCTGCCGTGCGGGCATTCCGCCGGGCCCATGGCCGGGTGGTGTTCAAGTCGGCGAGCGGGGTGCGCTCCATCGTCACGCCGCTCACCGACGCCCACGACGCCGAGCTCGAGCGCATCCGAGATCTGCCGACGCTGTTCCAGGCCTTCGTGCCCGGCGTGAATTACCGCGTTCACGTGGTGGGCGAGGCGGTGTTCTGCACCCGCGTCGATTCCGCCGCCACCGACTACCGCTACGCCAGC
Source organism: Zoogloea sp. (assembly GCF_041911615.1). Classification (GTDB taxonomy): domain Bacteria; phylum Pseudomonadota; class Gammaproteobacteria; order Burkholderiales; family Rhodocyclaceae; genus Zoogloea. The sequence continues at coordinate 18,308 of NZ_JAYROR010000080.1, forward strand.
CGCGAGGGCCTCGACGCCGCGATGTACCCCGACCGCCTGCCCCCCGAGATCGCCCGGCGCTGCGTTGCGCTGGCCGCCGGGATGGGGCTGGCCCTCGCCGGCATCGACCTGAAGCGTCGGCCCGACGGGGTGTTCGTGTGTTTCGAAGTGAATCCGTCGCCGGCGTATAGTTGCTTCGACCGCGAATCGGCCGAAGCCGTGGCCGAGGCGTTGGTGCTTCACCTGTCCGGAGGACGCCGCCGTGCAAGTCATCGAAAACGCCACCCAGCTCAAGGCGCGCCTGCGTGAGCGCCACGACGATCCCGACCATCCCGGCGGGGTGCGCCTCACCGTCGAGGTGACCGCCGCTGCGCCGGCCGGTGGCTTGCCCAGCCTCGTCGAGGCCGCCGCCGGCGACATCCTCGCGGTGCGCGTCCCCCCCGCCGAGCGGGCTGCCGTCGAGGGGCTCGCCGCGGGGGCCGCCGTCACGCTGCAGGTGCGCCTGCGCGGGCCGGGCGTGCATACCCTGGTACCCGGCACCCTGGTGGCCGACTAGGCGCGGGTGCGCTCGCAGTCACGCCCTGCACCAAATCCTTCCGGCGTCTTTACGTCCCCTAACAAACGCTTCGTGTAGCATAGGCCGCTGCCTGGACCCGGCGCTTTGCCGGGTCTTCCCGGTCCGCTCCGGTCCGGGTGCGTTCCGGAAGATTCTTCATGTCCAGCTTGTCTCGCGACCCCTCCGCCGCTTCATCCGCTTCGTCTCCCGCCTCCGCCGCTCCCTCCAAACGCCGTCGCCTGTGGCCCTATCTCGTCGGGCTGGCGGTGCTCGTGGGCGGCGGCTGGTACGCCACCCACCGGCCCGTGCCGGAAGGCGAGGGCGGCAGTGGCCCCGGCAAGGCCGCCGATGCCCGCCGCGGCGGCCCCGGTGGCCGTGGCGAGCGCCCGATTCCGGTGACCCTGGCGACCCTCGCGACCGCCGACCTGCGGGTGATGGTGCCGGCTTTGGGCAGCGTGGTGCCACGCAATCAGGTCATCGTGCGGGCTCGGGTCGATGGCCCGCTGCTGGCCGTCAAATTCACCGAAGGCCAGCCGGTGCGGGCCGGCGACGTGCTCGCCCAGATCGACCCCGAGCCCTTCAAGGCCGCGCTGGATCAGGCCCGCGGCACCCTGGCGCGCGACGCCGCGCTGCTCAAGAACGCGAAGATCGACCTGGAGCGCTACCGCGGCCTGCTGGCCCAGGATTCCATCGCGAGGCAGCAGGTCGACACCCAGGAGGCGCTGGTGCGCCAGTACCAGGGCACCGTGCAGGCCGACGAGGCGGCGGTGAAGAGTGCCGAGCTGCAGCTCTCCTACACCACCATCAAGGCCCCCATCGCCGGCCGGGCCGGCCTGCGCAACGTGGACCCGGGCAACATCGTCAAGGCATCCGACACCACCGGTCTGGTCACCATCGCCCAGCAAAGCCCGATCACCGCCGTCTTCGCGGTGCCGGAAGACCGCCTGCCGGCGATCATGGCGCGCTTCCGGGGTGCTGGCGGCCTGACCGTCGAGGCCTGGGACCGGGACATGAAAGCCCGTCTCGCCAGCGGCCGCCTGCTGGCGGTGGATAGCCTGATCGACACCACCACCGGCACCGTCAAGCTCAAGGCCGAGTTCGCCAACCAGGATGGCGCGCTGTTCCCCAACCAGTTCGTCAATGTGCGTCTGCTGCTCGACACCTTGTCGGGCGTGGTCGCGGTGCCCACGGCAGCCCTGCAGCAGGGGGCCAAGGGACGCTTCGTCTATCGCGTGGGCGAGGGCAACAAGGTGGCCGCGGTGCCGGTGACGCTCGGCACCACCGACGGCCCCCTGGCGGCCGTCGAGGCGGGCCTGGCGGCGGGCGACCGGGTCGTCGTCGATGGGCTCGACAAGCTCAAGGACGGTGCCACCATCGAAGCGGTCGACCCGAAGGCGGTGGATGCCCCGGGGCGCGACAAGAAGCGCGGTGGTGGCAATGGCGGCGGCCGGCCGGGGCATTGAGGGGATGATGCGTCAGACCGCCGGGGCGAGCCCGTTCGCCCGCCGTGTCGCCCGGAGGCGCGCGGCATGAATCCTTCCCGTCTCTTCATCCTGCGCCCGGTGGCCACGTCGCTGCTGATGGTGGCGATCCTGCTGGCGGGCCTGGTGGCCTACCGGCTGCTGCCCATCTCGGCGCTGCCCGAGGTGGATTACCCCACCATCCAGGTCAAGACCCTGTACCCCGGCGCCAGCCCGGACGTGATGACCTCGGCCATCACCGCGCCGCTGGAGCGCCAGTTCGGCCAGATGCCGGGGCTCGACGAGATGTCGTCCACCAGCTCCGGCGGGGCGTCGGTCATCACCCTGCGCTTCTCGCTGTCGATGGGCCTCGACGTGGCCGAGCAGCAGGTGCAGGCGGCCATCAACGCCGCGTCCAACCTGCTGCCCACCGACCTGCCGGCGCCGCCCACCTACAGCAAGGTGAACCCGGCCGACGCGCCGATCCTCACCCTGGCGGTGAGTTCGACCAGCCTGCCGATCACCCGCATCCACGATCTGGTGGAAAGCCGCCTCGCCCAGAAGATCTCCCAGGTGCCGGGCGTCGGTCTCGTCAGCATTGCCGGGGGGCGCCGTCCGGCGGTGCGGGTGCAGGTCAACCCGACCGCCGCCGCGGCTTACGGGCTGGGGCTGGAGGACATCCGCACGGCCATCGCCAACGCCAACGTCACCCAGGCCAAGGGCAGCTTCGACGGCCCGCTGCGGGCCTCCACCATCGACGCCAACGACCAGCTGCGCTCGGCGGGCGAATACGCCCAGCTGATCGTCGCCTACAAGAGCGGCAACCCGATCCGCCTCGCCGACGTGGCCGACCTGAAGGACGACGCCGAGAACATCCGCCTCGCCGCCTGGGCCGACCGCCAGGACGCGGTGATCATCAACGTGCAGCGCCAGCCCGGCGCCAACGTCATCGACGTGGCCGACAAGGTGACGGCGCTGCTCCCGCAGATGACCGCCAGCCTGCCCGCGTCGCTCGACGTGCGGGTCATCAACGACCGCACCACCACCATCCGCGCCTCGGTGCACGACGTGCAGATCGAGCTGGTGCTGGCGGTGGCGCTGGTGGTGATGGTGATCTTCCTGTTCCTGCGCAGCGTGCCGGCCACCATCATCCCCAGCGTGGCGGTGCCGCTGTCCATCGTCGGCACCTTCGGGGTGATGTACCTGGCCGGCTTCAGCCTCAACAACCTCACCCTGATGGCGCTCACCATCTCCACCGGTTTCGTGGTGGACGACGCCATCGTGATGATCGAGAACATCGCCCGCTACGTGGAGGAGGGCGAATCGCCGATGGAGGCCGCGCTGAAGGGCGCGAAGCAGATCGGCTTCACCATCATCTCGCTCACCTTCTCGCTGATCGCGGTGCTGATCCCGCTGCTCTTCATGGCCGACGTGGTGGGGCGGCTGTTCCGCGAGTTCGCGATCACCATGGCCATCGCCATCCTGATCTCGGCGGTGGTGTCCCTCACCCTCACGCCGATGATGTGCGCGCGTCTGCTCAAGCACGTGCCGGACGCCCAGCAGGGGCGCTTTTACAAGTCGGTGGGCGACTTCTTCGACCGCGTCATCGCCCGCTACGGCGCGATGCTCGAATGGGTGCTGGCCCGCCAGGGGCTCACCCTGCTGGTGGCGGTGGGCACCCTGGCGCTCACCGTGCTGCTCTACGTCCTGGTGCCCAAAGGCTTCTTTCCGGTGCAGGACACCGGGGCGATCCAGGGCATCACCGAGGCCGACCAGTCGATCTCGTTTGCCGCCATGTCCGCGCGCCAGCAGGCGGTGGCCGAGGTCGTGCTCCAGGACCCGGCGGTGGCCGGCGTGTCGTCCTTCATCGGCGTCGATGGCAGCAACGCCACCCTCAACAGCGGGCGTCTGCTCATCAGCCTCAAGCCCCGCGAGGAACGCGACGCCAGCGCCAGTGCGGTGATCCGCCGCCTGCAGCCGGCGCTGCAGAAGCTCGCCGGCATCACCCTCTACATGCAGCCGGTGCAGGATCTCTCCATCGAGGATCGGGTGAGCCGCACCCAGTACCAGTTCACCCTGATGGCGCCGGACGCGGCCCTGCTCACCGAATGGGTGCCGCGCCTGCTCGAACGCCTGCGTGGCCTGCCGCAGCTCGCCGACGTGGCCTCCGACCTGCAGGACAACGGCCTGCAGGCCTGGATCGAGATCGACCGGGCCAGCGCCGCCCGCCTGGGCGTGAGCACCGCCGCCATCGACAACGCGCTCTACAACGCCTACGGCCAGCGGCTGGTGTCCACGATCTTCACCCAGGCCACCCAGTACCGGGTGGTGCTGGAGGTGAAGCCCGAGTTCCGCAGCACGCCGGAGGCCATCGGCAAGCTCTACGTGGCCGGCACCGGCGGTGCGCAGGTGCCCCTGTCGTCGGTGGTCAAGGTGGTCGAAAAGCCGGCCACCCTGGCGGTCAACCACCTCGGTCAGTTTCCGGCGGCGACCCTGTCGTTCAACCTCGCCCCCGGTGCGGCGCTGGGTGATGCCGTCGAGGCGATTCGCGCCGCCGAGGCCGACCTGGCGATGCCCCTCAGCATCGAGACCCAGTTCCAGGGCGCCGCGCTGGCCTTCCAGTCGTCCCTCACCAGCACCCTGCTGCTGATCCTCGCTGCGGTGGTCACCATGTACATCGTGCTCGGCGTGCTCTACGAGAGCTACATCCACCCGGTCACCATCCTGTCGACGCTGCCTTCGGCCGGTGTCGGCGCGCTGCTGGCGCTGCTGGTGGCGCGCACCGAGCTGGGCATCGTCGGCATCATCGGCATCGTGCTGCTGATCGGCATCGTCAAGAAGAACGCGATCATGATGATCGACTTCGCGCTCGACGCGCAGCGCAGCGACGGCCTCGGCCCCCGCGAGGCGATTTTTCAGGCCTGCCTGCTGCGCTTCCGCCCGATCCTGATGACCACCCTCGCCGCGCTGCTCGGCGCGCTGCCGCTGATGCTCGGCAACGGCGTCGGCTCCGAGCTGCGCCAGCCGCTGGGTATCACGCTGGTGGGTGGCCTGCTGGTGAGCCAGGTGCTGACGCTGTTCACCACGCCGGTGATCTATCTGGCCTTCGACCGCCTCGCGCGGCGGGTGAAGGGGGAGGGCGCAGCGTGAGCGGAGCTTCGGGCTGGCGTGATGGAGTTCTGCACTCCGCGATTGATGCTTTTTTGTGCGACGGTGCTGCAAAAAGCATCAATCGCGGAGTTCGGAACTGCATCGATGCAGAAAAGAACTCGGCAAGTGCTGCTAATAGCAGCATTCATGCACTTATCAGGTGCGTGAGTGGAGTTCGGAACTGCATCGTTGCTGCTAAAAGCTGCGTTGGTGGAGTTGTTTGCTGCGTTGATGGAGTGAAGAGCTTCATTACGGCTGCTGGCGGTGGCTTGAGGCCGCTGTCGGTTGGGGTTTGTGCCTTGTTGGGCAGGGTTCGGCCGGGACTCGCCCCGGCGGGCGACTTCCTTTCTTGCGTCGCCAAGAAAGGAAGCAAAGAAGGCGACCCGGCTTCACCGGTCATTCGCTGCGCGAATGACTCCCCTGCGCTGCTCGAAGTGGGCGGCCGGCGCGGAACTCGCCGGCTGCGCCGGCTCAGACAGCTGCGCCGGAAGGCCCCGCCCACTTCTCCGCTGCTCGGCGGCTCAGACGGGCTTTTCGGCATCACCGAGCCTTGGCTGGGGCTGTGGTCGGGATTGAACGGGTGGAGAAAAGCAGATCCTCTCGGTGCGTTCGATTGCAATGGTCGCCTGCCGGGGGCGAATTCCCCGGCCAATCCCTGCCAAAAAAAGCATCACCATCAATCGTCAGCCGCGCGCGTGCACGGGCGAACAAGCTCGCCCCAACACGGCCACCCGCCCCATGCCTCGGCAAGGGCACCAAGGCGCCCATCCCTCCCGGGGGAGCACAAGGGGGCCCACACCCCATGAACCTCTCCCGCCTCTTCATCTTCCGCCCCGTCGCCACCACGCTGCTGACGCTGGCCATCGCGCTGGCGGGGCTGATCGCGTTCCGGCTGCTGCCGGTGGCGCCGCTGCCGCAGGTGGAATACCCCACCATCTCGGTCTCGGCCAGCCTGCCCGGGGCCAGCCCCGAGGTGATGGCGTCCACGGTGGCCGGGCCGCTGGAGCGCATCCTCGGGCAGATCGCCGGGGTCACCGAGATGACCTCCAACAGCACCCTGGGCTCCACCCGCGTCACGCTGCAGTTCGACCTCTCGCGCAGCATCGACGGCGCCGCCCGCGAGGTGCAGGCCGCCATCAACGCGGCGCGCAGCCAGCTGCCCACCAGCCTGCCCAGCAACCCCACCTACCGCAAGGTGAACCCGGCCGACACGCCGATCATGATCCTCGCCCTCACCTCGGCGACGATGTCCCAGGGCCAGCTCTACGACGCGGCCTCCACGGTGCTGGCCCAGCGCCTGGCCCAGGTGGACGGGGTGGGGCAGGTGAGCATCGGCGGCAGCTCGCTGCCGGCGGTGCGCGTCGAGCTCGACCCGGACCGCCTCGCCGCCACCGGCACCAACCTCGACGACGTGCGCACGGCCATCGTCGCCGCCAACGCCAACCGGCCCAAGGGCGTGCTCGAGAACGACGAGCAGGCCTGGCAGGTGGGCGCCAACGACCAGGCCCGTACCGCCGCCGACTACATACCGCTGATCGTGTCCTGGAAAAACGGCGCCGCGGTGCGCCTCGCCGACGTGGCGCGGGTGCGAAACGGCGTCGAGAACGACCGCAACTACGGCTACGCCAACGGCCGCCCGGCGGTGCTCTTGATGATCAACCGCCAGCCCGGCGCCAACATCATCGAGACGGTGGATCGGGTCAATGAACTGCTGCCGCGCCTGTCGGCCAGCATCTCGCCGGCCATCGACCTGACCGTGGTGATGGACCGCACGCCCACCATCCGCGGTTCGCTCAAGGAGGTGGAGCGCACCCTGGTGATCTCGGTGGCGCTGGTGGTGATGGTGGTCTTCCTGTTCCTGCGCAACCTGCGCGCCACGGTGATCCCCAGCATCGTCGTGCCAGTGTCGCTGATCGGCACCTTCGCGGTGATGTACCTGGCCGGCTACAGCCTCGACAACCTGTCGCTGATGGCCCTCACCATCGCCACCGGCTTTGTGGTGGACGACGCCATCGTGGTGCTCGAGAACATCTCCCGCCACATCGACGAGGGCATGTCGCCCCAGCGGGCGGCGCTCAAGGGGGCGCGGGAGATCGGCTTCACGGTGGTGTCCATGAGCCTGTCGCTGATCGCCGCCTTCATCCCGATCCTGGCGATGGGCGGCATCGTCGGGCGGCTGTTCCGGGAGTTCGCGGTCACGCTGTCGGCGGCGATCCTGGTGTCGATGGTGGTGTCCCTCACCGCCACGCCGATGATGTGCGCGCGGCTGCTGCGCCCGCGCCCGCCCGAAGGCCGGCGGGGCCGCTTCGACCGTCTGGTGGGCGGCGCCCTCGAACGCATGGTGGCGGGCTACCGGCGCTCGCTCGGCTGGGCGCTCGACCACCGCTGGCTGGTGATGCTGGTGCTGGCGGCCACGGTGGGCTTCAACGTGCACCTGTACAACACCATCCCCAAGGGCTTCTTCCCCCAGCAGGACACCGGCCGCATCCGCGGCTTCGTCGAGGCCGACCAGGCGATCTCCTTCCAGGCCATGAAGGCCAAGATGGACACCTTCCTCGCCATCGTCGGCGCCGACCCGGCGGTGGAGACCGTCACCGGCTTCACCGGCGGCAGCCAGCGCAACTACGGGTCGATGTTCATCACCCTGAAACCCATCGGCGAGCGCAAGGAGAGCGCCGATGCCATCGTCGGCCGGCTGAGGAAGAAGCTCGCCCGCGTGCCCGGCGCCAACCTCTACCTCAGCCCGGTGCAGGACATCCGCATCGGTGGGCGCTCCAGCAACTCGGCCTATCAATTCACCCTGCAGTCCGACAGCCTCGACGAACTGCGCGTCTGGGAGCCGCGCATCCGCAACGCCATGAGCCGCCTCGACGAGATCGTCGATGTCTCCACCGACCAGCAGGACGCCGGCCCCCAGACCACGGTGGTCATCGACCGGGACGCGGTGGCCCGCCAGGGGCTCACGATGCGCGCCGTCACCACCGCGCTCAACGACGCCTACGGCCAGCGCCAGGTGTCCACCATCTACAACCCCCTCAACCAGTACCGGGTGGTGATGGAGGCCATGCCGAGCTACCTGCAGGGGCCGGAATCCCTGGCCCAGCTCACCCTGGTGTCGCCCACCGGCGGGCGGGTGCCCCTGTCGGCCATTGCCCGCTTCGAATCGACACTGGCGCCCCTGTCGGTGAGCCACCAGGGCGGCTCGGCGGCCTCGACGATCAGCTTCTCGCTGCCCGAGGGGGGCGCCATCGGCACGGCCACCGCGGCGATCAACGACGCGCTCGCCAAGATCGGCGTGCCGGTGGGCATCCGCACCAGCTTCGAGGGCTCGGCCGGCGCCTTCCAGAAATCCATGCGCACCCAGCCGCTGTTGATCCTCGCCGCGCTCGTCACCATCTACATCGTGCTCGGCATCCTCTACGAAAGCCTGATCCACCCGGTCACCATCCTGTCCACCCTGCCTTCGGCCGGCGTCGGCGCGCTGCTGGCGCTGATGGCGGTGGACATGGAGTTCAGCCTGATCGCGATGATCGGGGTGATCCTGCTCATCGGCATCGTCAAGAAGAACGCGATCATGATGATCGACGTGGCCATCGAGCTGATGCGCAGTGAAGCCGCCGGCGCCCGCGAGGCCATCCACCGGGCGGCGGTGCAGCGTTTCCGGCCGATCCTGATGACCACCCTGGCGGCGCTGTTCGGGGCGATCCCGCTGGCCATCGGCAGCGGCGACGGCGCCGAGCTGCGTCAGCCGCTGGGCATCGCCATCGTCGGTGGGTTGATCCTCAGCCAGATCCTCACGCTTTACACCACGCCGGTGGTCTTCGTGCTGATGGACAAACTGCGCAGGAAGCCTGCAACCGCCATCGACACCGCCGACGACCAGCTCATCGCCGACCCCGCGCCGGGGGGCGCCCAGCCATGAACGAATCCGCAAGAAAGGCCACTCCGATGAAGTCATCCGCACGGGCGCTCGCCATCGCGGCCGCGCTGCTGGCGGGCTGCAGCGTCGGCCCCGACTACGTGCGCCCCACCGTCGACACGCCCGCCGCCTTCAAGGAGGTCGGCGACTGGAAGCCCGCCAGCCCGGACGCGCCCGCCCCCGGCGACGCCTGGTGGGCCGTCTTCGGCGATCCCCAGCTCGACGCCCTGCAGGCCCGGGTCGAGGTCTCCAACCAGAACCTGCGGCTGTTCGAGGCCCAGTTCCGCCAGGCCCGAGCGCTGGCCGACGCGGCGCGGGCAAGCGGGTTCCCGACCATCAACGCCACCGCCGGCGCCACTCGTTCGGCCAGTGCCGCGGCCACCGCCAGCGCCGGCAACGCGCCGCCGGTGAATAACTTCAGCCTGGGCACCACGGTCAGCTGGGAGGCCGACGTGTGGGGCCGCATCGCCCGCAACGTCGAGGCCGCCGACCTGCGCGCCACCGCCAGCGACGCCGACCTCGCCGCCGCCCGCCTGTCGGCCCAGGCCAGCCTGGCCCAGAACTACTTCCAGCTGCGCGCCGCCGAGCGCCAGCAGCAGTTCCTCGAGGCCACCATCGCCGCCTACGAGCGCGCCCTCGCGCTCACCCGCAACCGCTACGCCGCGGGCGTCGCCGCCAAGTCCGACGTGGCCCAGGCCGAGAGCCAGCTTCGCAGCGCCCGCGCCTCGGCGCTGGACGCGGCTTTGTCGCGCAGCCAGTACGAGCACGCCATCGCGGTGCTGGTGGGCGAGGCGCCGGCCCACTTCGCCATCGCCCCGGTGGCGGCGCCGTTGCCGGTCGTCGCCGCGCCGGTGGTGCTGCCCTCGACGCTGCTCGAACGTCGCCCCGACATCGCCGCCGCCGAACGCCGGGTCGCCGCCGCCAACGCCGCCATCGGCGCGGCCCAGGCGGCGCGCTTCCCGGTGCTGGGGCTCACCGGCTCGGCGGGCTTCCGCCGCTCCGATCTGGCCGAGCTGATCACCTTGCCCAGCCGCTACTGGTCCCTCGGCCCGACGCTGGCCGCCACGATCTTCGACGCCGGCGCCAAGAAGGCCGCCGTCGGCCAGGCCCAGGCCAGCTGGGAGCAGGCCGTCGCCACCTATCGCCAGACCGTGCTGACCGCCTTCCAGGAGGTCGAGGACAACCTCGCCGCCGCCCGCTACCTGGAAGCCGCCGCCGCCGAACAGGCCGCCGCCGTCGCCGCCGCTGCCGAAGCCGAAACCATCGCCCTCAACCAATACCGCGCCGGCACCGTGAGCTACCTCAACGTCGCCACCGCCCAGACCACCCACCTCTCCGCCCGCATCGCCGCCAACAACATCGCCGCTCGCCGCCTGGTGGCCGCTGTGCTGCTGGCGAAGAACGCGGGGGGCGGGGTGGGGCCGTCGTCCGCCGGAGCGCCCTGAGCGGCACGACGCGTCTCACCCGGCAGCCCGACGAGGCGTGACGGGCGCGGTTGAACTTTCGTCACACTTTTCCGTTCATACTTTCGTTATTGTGCGGTGCACAATAACGAATCCAAGAATCGAACGGGAGTCCGATCATGTTCCGAAAACGGTGGTGGAAGGGCGGCAGCGACGGGCCGCCGGGGCTCAACCTCGCCTTGCAGGGCGGCGGCGCCCACGGGGCCTACACCTGGGGCGTGCTCGACCGCCTGCTTGAGGATGGCTGGGCGCTGGAAGGGATCAGCGGCACCAGCGCCGGGGCGATGAACGCGGTGGCCCTGGCCCAGGGCTGGACCACCGGCGGCGGCGACGGCGCGCGGGAGAGCCTGGCCCGTTTCTGGGAGGCGGTGGCCGACTCCACGCCACTGGAGCTGGACCTGCTGCACAGCCTCAATCGCAACGGCGCCGGGGCGCTGCCGGCGCCCATGAACATGATGCTGGGCCTCACCCGGCTGTTCTCGCCCTACGAGTTCAACCCCTTCGAGCTCAACCCGCTGCGCGACGTGGTGCGCGCCCAGTTCGATTTCGAACGCATCCGGCGCGACTGCCGGCTCAAGCTGTTCATCGCCGCGACGCGGGTGCGCACCGGCAAGGTACGGCTGTTCCGCACCCGCGAGCTGGACGAGGAAGCGCTGCTCGCCTCGGCCTGTCTGCCTACCCTGCACCACGCGGTCGAGATCGACGGCGAGGCCTACTGGGACGGCGGTTTCACCGCCAATCCGGCGATCTACCCGCTGGTATACGAGTGCGCCACGCCGGACATCCTGCTGGTGCTGCTCAACCCGCTCACCATCGCCGAATCGCCCCGCAGTGCCGAGGACATCGCCGCGCGCACCATGGAGCTGGGTTTTTCGACGACTTTCCTGCGCGAGATGCGGATGATCGCCCAGGCCCGCGGCTACATCGAAGAAGGCCGGGGCTGGATGCCGCTGGGGCGCTTCGAGCGGCGCCTGATGAACCTGCGCTTCCACATGATCGAGGCGGAGGAACTGGCCGAGGCCGGCAAGGGCAGCAAGCTCAACGCCGCGCGGGCCTTCCTGCACGAGCTGCGCGACCTGGGACGGGCGCGGGCGGCGCGCTGGGTGCGCACCCAGCGCCGGCACGTGGGCGTGCGCGGTTCGGTGGACCTGGCCGAGGTCTTTTCCTGAGCGGCGCGGGCCGCGCGCATCTTCCCCTCGGGCAGGCGATGGGCGAGGCCGACGCCGGTCGACACCGTGAATAGTCCGCTCGCCGCCACCAGCGGTTGGGCGCCATCAGCACCAGCGTCGTGCCCTGGGCCATGGGCTGGTGCATGCCGTAGTCGATCGCAAACAAGGGCGCCGCGTCGATTTGGGGAAACCGCTGGGCGCGCTGCCGGGGTCCGTTCCCATGCGGTTTAGTTTCGGCGTGGGCGACCGTAAACACGGCTTCTGCGACGGGCCGCGAGGCGTCGTCCTTCGTCGCGCCGCCGGCAGGTGGGGCGCGATTCATCCGAACGAGCTGGGGTGTGACCAATGAATCATCTGACGATCGGCAAGCGGCTGGCCTACGGTTTTGGCTTCGTGCTGGCGCTGGGCCTGTTCGTGGCGGCGGTGGCGATCTACAACCTGGTGGAACTGCGTCAGCAGTTCCGCGAGTTCGAGCACCGCAGCGTGGCGCGGGAGCGGCTGGCCTACCGGGGCCAGGTCGAGCTGGGCAACGGCATCCACTACTTCAAGAACACTGTGCTGCGCGGCGGCGATTATCCGCAGAAATTCGCCGCGAGCATGGACGCCATCGAGCGCATCGTCGCCGACTACCGCGCGGTGGGCGCGGTCGAACCGGCGGCGGCGCAGGCGCTGGACGAGGTCAGCGCGGGGGTCGGCAAGTACCGCGAGGTGATCGCCCGGGTGGTCGAGATGCGCGGCAGCGGCGCCGGGGTGAGCGAGGTGGACAAGGCCATCGCCGGCGCCGACAAGCCCATCGGGGCCGCTTTCGCGCGCCTTCTGGCGCATCAGTCGGCGGGTTCCCGGGCGGCCCAGGAGGCCTTCGACGGCAGCGTCACGCGGACCCTCGAAGTCCTCGGCGTCGTCACCGTCGCGATGATCCTGGCGGGGGCGCTGGCGGCGTGGCTGATCAGCCGCAGCGTGAGCCGGCCCCTGGCCCAGGCCGTCCACATCAGTCAGGCGATGGCGCAGGGCAACCTGCCCGAGCGGATCGAGGTGACCCGCAACGACGAGACCGGGCAACTGCTCGCGTCGATGCAGCGCATGATCGAGACCTTCCGCGGCTTTGCCGACGCCCAGTCGGAAAACGCCGAGCAGCACCGCCTGGGCATGATCGCGCACCGTATCGACGCCGAACGCTTTCCCGGCATCTACGGCAGGATGGCCGCCTCCATCAACGCGCTGGTGCGCACCCACATCGCGGTGAGCCAGCGCGTCGTCGATGTGGTCGAGCACTACGCGGTGGGCGATCTGACCGTGGACATGGAGCGCCTGCCCGGCCAGCAGGCCCAGATCACCGCGGCGGTGGACGGGGTCAAGGCCTCGATGCTGCGGGTCAACACCCAGATTCAGACGCTGGTGGATGCGGCGGCGAGCGGCGATTTCCATGCCCGCGGCGACGCGGCCGCTTTCGAGCACGAGTTCCGTCGCATGATCGAGGGGCTGAATCGCCTGATGGCGGTGAGCGACCGTGGGCTCGGCGAGGTGGCGCGGGTGCTCGAGGCGCTCGCCGGAGGCGATCTCACCCAGCAGATCGAAGGCGAATTCCAGGGCGCCTTTGCCCACCTGCGCGACAGCACCAACACCACCGTGTCCCGCCTGAACGCGCTGATCGGCGGCCTGCAGCGCAGCGCGATGGCCATCAACAGCGCCGCCCAGGAGATCGCCGCCGGCAACGCCGACCTCTCGCGGCGCACCGAGCAGCAGGCCGGCAGCCTCGAAGAGACCGCCAGCTCGATGGAGCAGCTCAACGCCACCGTCCGCCAGAACGCCGAGAACGCCGAGCGCACCAACGTGCTGGCCAGCCAGTCCAACGAGGCCGTGCGCCAGGGCGGGGCCGCGGTGCAGCGGGTGGTGACGACGATGGCCGACATCCGCGACAGTTCGCGCAAGATCGCCGAGATCATCGGTGTGATCGACAGCATCGCCTTCCAGACCAACATCCTGGCGCTCAACGCGGCGGTGGAGGCGGCGCGGGCCGGCGAGCAGGGGCGTGGTTTCGCGGTGGTGGCCAACGAAGTGCGGGCGCTGGCCCAGCGCAGCGCGGTGGCCGCGCGAGAGATCAAGGCGTTGATCGCGGTGTCGGTGGAGAAGGTGGAAGGCGGCGCAGCGCAGGTGGACGAGGCCGGCTCAGCGATGGAAGAAGTGGTGGCGGCCTTCGGTCAGGTGGCCGCGCTGGTGACTGAAATCAGCAGCGCCAGCCGCGAGCAGAGCGCCGGCATCGGACAGGTGGCCCAGGCCGTCGGCAAGATGGATGAGGTCACCCAGCAGAATGCGGCCCTGGTGGAAGAGGCCGCCGCCGCGGCGGAAAGCCTCGAGAACCAGGCTCAGGGCTTGATGGAGGTGGTGGCGCGGTTCACGCTCCGCCCCGGTGCCGACGCGGCCCCGGACGCGCCGACCGCGCCCCGACTGCGGCGCGCCTGACGCGCCACGCCGCCGGAGAGACGAACGGGCCTGCGATTGCGGGCCCGTTTCGTTTCAGGCGTGCGGTGGTGCGTTCGGCGATGCCCGAGCGGCGCCGGCGACAAGGCGCGCCAAGTCGGCTGCGGTGGCGGTTTGGCCGAGCGCGTGCGACGTGTCAGCAGAGCAGGTCGGCGGGCAGGTCGTCGAGGGTGGCGACACCGCACAGGGCCATGGCGATCTCCAGCTCGTCGCGCAGCAGGCGGATGACGTGGGCGACGCCCTGGGCGCCGGCGTTGGCGAGACCGAAGACGTAGGGCCGGCCGACGAGTACCGCGCTGGCGCCCAGGGCGATGGCCTTGAGCACGTCGGTGCCGCGGCGGATGCCGCCGTCGACGAGCATCGGCAGGTGGCCGGCGAGCACGTCGGCGATGCGCGGCAGCATCTCGGCGGTGGGTGGGGCGGCGTCGAGGGTGCGTCCGCCGTGGTTGGAGACGATGAGGCCGGCGACACCCTGACGCGTCGCTTCGCGGGCGTCGTCGGGGTGGAGGATGCCTTTCAGGATCACCGGCAGGCGGGTTTCGGCGAGCAGCCAGGCCACGTCGTCCCAGCCGGGCGCGGCGGTGAGCAGGTCGTCGAAGAGGGCGCTGTGCCCCGGCGCCGGCGGCGCGTCGGGGCGCGGTGGCAGGGTGGCCAGGTTGACCGCCGAGATGCCCGGCGGCAGGTGGAAGCCGGCGCGGCGTTCGCGGTCGCGGGCGCCGTGGCAGGGGGCGTCGACGGTGAGCACGATGGCTTCGTAGCCGGCGGCTTCGGCGCGTCGGACGAGTTCGCGGTTGAAGCCGGTGTCGTGCTGGAGGTAGAGCTGCATCCACAGGGGGCCGCGGTCGTCGTCGTCGCGCACGGCGCGGGCGACGGTTTCGAGGAGCAGGCTGGACTGGGTGCTGAGCACGAAGCCGGCGCCCTGGGCCGACGCGGCGACGGCGCTGGCGAGTTCGCCGTCCGGGTGGGCGAGGCGCTGGTAGGCCACCGGGGCGAGCAGGATGGGGTGGGCGAGGCTGCGCCCGAGCAGTTCGACCCGGGTGTGGCCGCCGGCGACCGGGCGCAGCACCCGTGGCAGCAGGCGCAGGGCGTGCCAGGCGTCGCGGTTGGCGGCGAGGCAGCGTTCGTCGGCCGCGCCGCCGGCGAAGTAGGCCCAGGCGTTGTCGTCGAGCCGGGTGCGGGCGAGGGCTTCGTGGTCGTCGAGGGAGATCGGCAGGCTCATGGTTTGTCTCGTGCTGGGGTGGGGATGCCCGGGCTCAGGTGTCGGCCCACATGCGCAGCAGGTTGTGATAGGTGCCGGTGAGGCTCACCGCTTCGTCTGTCTCGCCGTGGCGTTCGCGCAGGCGCATGAGGCTCATGTCGAGGTCGAACAGCAGGCGGCGCTGTTCGTCGCTCCTCACCATGCTCTCGATCCAGAAGAAGCAGGCCAGCCGCCAGCCGCGGGTGACCGGGGTGACCTGATGCACGCTGGTGCCGGGGTACAGCACGGCGTGGCCGGCGGGCAGCTTGACGCCGCGGCTGCCGTAGGTGTCCTGCACCATGAGTTCGCCGCCGTCGTAGTCGTCGGGGTCGGCGAGGAAGACGGTGCAGGAAACGTCGGTGCGCACCCGCTCGCCCTCGGCGGTGAAGCGGATGGCGTTGTCCACGTGCTCGCCGTAGTAGGGGGTGTCGCCGCCGTAGCGGTTGATGCGCGGGGTGAAGATCTTCTTGGGCAGCGCGGCGGCGAGCATCAGCGGGTGGCGCTGCACGGCGCCCAGGACCAGGGCGCGCAGGGCCCGGGCGGCCGGGGCGTCGTGGGGCAGCTGCTGGTTGCGCTTGACGGTGCGGGCCTGGGGGCCGGCGCTGTCGCGACCGTCGGCCCAGGGGGCGTCTTCGAGCAGCGCGCGGGCCTGGCGGACTTCGTCGGCGGTGAGGAGATCGGGGATCTGGAGCAGCATGGTCGGGCGTGGGTTCGAAAAAAAGGAGCGCCGAGGCGCTCCCAGGTGAATCGGAAATCAGAACTTCAGGTTGGCGGTGAGGTACAGGGTGCGCCCGAAGCCGGGCACGTAGTGGCCGCTGGCGTAGTAGGCGTCCGCATACAGCTTGTTGGTGACGTTGTTGAGGTTGGCCTTGAGCATCAGCTTGTCCTGGATGGCTTCGTATTCGGCCATCAGGTCGGCGGTGACGTAGCCCTCGGAGTAGAAGCCGGGGTTGCGGTTGGGGGTGAGCTTGGTGCGGGCATTGACGCCGACGCCGGCGCGCAGCTTCTCGGTGAACTGGTAGCTGTTCCAGAGCGTGCCCTGGTGCTTCGGGATCAGCGACGGACGCTGGCCCTGCTGCTCGTCGTTGTTGGTGGGGCTCTTCTTGTCGATCTCGGCGTCCCAGATCCAGGTGTAGGAGGCGAAGATTTCCCAGCGCGGGGTGATCTTGCCGGCCACGTCCATGTCGATGCCGGTGGCGTGGCGCTTGCCGGACAGGGTGATGATGCTGGGGACCAGCGGGTCGGTGTTGCGCTCGTTGAGCTTGACGCCGCGGAACAGCGCGAAGCGGGTGCTCAGGTTGCGGCTGGCCGATTCGATGCGCCCGCCCAGTTCCATGTTGATGGCCTTCTCGGGGGGCACGTCCACCGTCGCGGCGCTGTACGAGTAGGTGTCGCCCGAGGTGTTGAAGGAGGTGGCGTACGAGAGGTGGTAGGACTCGCGCTCGCTCGGCTGGTAGAGCAGGCCGAGCCGCTGGCTGGGCTTGTAGATGGCCTGCTGGTAGTGGGTGACGGCGCCGTTGGCGAGGCTGAACTGGTCGAACTGGCCCGACATGGCGTCGTAGCGCAGGCCGGCGAGGAGCTTCCAGTTGGGGATGAACTCGATCAGGTCCTGGGCGTAGAGGCCGCCGCCGAAGCTCTCGAACTCGGAGGTCTTGCCCGGCACGCGGGTGCTCTCGGCCACGCCGACGCCGTTGTCCGGATCGCCGACGGTGGTGGTCGGCTTGCTGATGTCCACGCCGCCCTGGGCCGCGCTGCGGGCGCCATAGACGCGCTTCCTCTCCCAGGCGAAATCGACGCCGGTCTGCACCGCGTGCTTCATGCCCCAGGCGTCGAACTTGGTGGACAGGTCGCTCTGGAACAGCAGGTTCTCGTAGCTCTGCATCTTGAGCTGGGTGCCGCGGGTGAGCACGGTGGCGTCGCTGAAGGTGTCGCGCGTCGCGGCCACGCCGCCGGGCTGCAGGGACGCGCCCGCCAGGCGCACGGTGCTGGCGCGCTGGTCGCGGGTGAAGTCGCCCTTGCGGAGCTTGGTGACCAGCTCGGTGTCCTCGGAGAAGCGGTGGGTGTGGCTGAGCGTGCCGTAGGTGGCGGTGCCGTAGTTGCGGTCGCTGGCCATGCCGTAATAGGCCTTCGGGTCCACCGGCAGCATGGTGGTTTCGGACACCGGGGCGCCGGCGTACTTGCGGATCCACGGCATGCCGTAATTGATGCCGTTGTTGTTCTCGAGGCGGAACAGGCCGACCTCGAACTCGTCGCGGGTGCCGATCCCCCAGCGGTAGTCGGCGGCCACGCCCTGCTTGTCGAGGCTGGTGCCGGCGCCGTTGTTGTCGGCCTTGGTGCGCATCGCGTTGATGCGCAGCGCGGCGTCGTCGCCGGTCTTGACGTTCATGTCGGCCACCACGCGGTAGTAGTTGTGGCTGCCGACGGTGAGGTCGAGCTGATTTTCGTCGATCAGGCGGGCCCGCTTGTTGACCTGGTTGACCGCGCCGCCGGTGGAGCCGCGACCGAACAGCATCGATGCCGAACCGCGCAGCACCTCGACGCGATCCATGTTGAAGGTGTCGCGGTCGTAGAAGCCCGGGTCGCGCATGCCGTCGATGAAGATGTCGCCGGTGGTGTTGAGCGGGAAGCCGCGCAGGCGGATGTCTTCCTCGCCGCCCTCGGCGGCCAGGAAGGTGACCCCGGAAGTCATCTTCAGGGCTTCCTTGATGGTGTCGATCTTGCGATCGTCCATCAGCTTCTCGGTGACCACGCTGACCGACTGGGGAATGTCGCGCAGGGCCTGGTTGCCCTTGCCGATGCGCGTGGTGGTGGTGCGCAGGCTGTCCTTGCCCTGGGGCTCGGCGCCGGGCGTGGTGGCCTTGACGACGACGGGTTTGAGGGTCTTGGTGTCGTCGGCGTCGGCCGTGGGGCTGGTCTGGGCGAAGCTGCCCATCGACGCGGCGAACATCAGCGCGCCCAGGGGCAGGGCGGCGGGGGCGGTTCTGGATTGGGGACGGGGCGCCGGCGCGGGGCGGCGGCGATTGTTTTTGTGTGCCAAATTGGCCTCCGGAAATGAAGGGCCCGGCAAGGGGCGCGGGGGTCATGACCTGAGGCTGGCTGGCTAGGTGGCGAAAGCGCGCGGTACGACGTTGCGGCTGGCTTGCCCGAAAGATCTGGTAACAATGTTAATGAAAATGCGAATGATTCGCAATAGTGGTGACGAATCGGGCGTTCAGTGAACGCAGACGGGGGCCGCGTGGTGAGAGAGACCGAGATAAGTCACCGGGGAATACCGAGATAAATCCGGGATGAGGCTGGATGAGGCGGGACCAAGTGGGATCGAATCTGAAAGGCTGTTTAGCGGGGTAAAACCGCGCGGCGATTCGATTCGATCCACTTTCAGGGCAGGATTCTTACCAGCTTCGGATGATCAGCTCACCGGGTGACTTCGATGATCTTCCAGGGCCGCCCACCGTGTAGTTCAGGTCGACGCGGTCCATCGTGAGGCCGTCGAAGGCGCGACGCATCTCGGGAATGTCATTCACCGAGATCACCATCCGGCCCTTGATCGCGCGGGCCAGTTCGGCCAGCCGGTCATACTCATCCAGGCCGAATCCCACGCCGTAGCCTTCAGTTCCCCAGTACGGCGGGTCGCAGTAGAACAGGGTATGTGGCCGGTCGTAGCGGGCCACGCATTCCGCCCATCCAAGGTGTTCTATGGTGCAGCGGGAAAGACGCAGGTGGGCTGCCGAAAGATCCTCCTCGAGGCGCAGCAGGTTGAGCCTCACACGGGTCGTTGTTCCGGTACCGAACGTCCGGCCGTCGACCTTTCCCCCAAAGCCCAGCTTCTGTAAGTAGAAGAAGCGCGCGGCACGCTGAATATCCGTCAGCGTTTCGCCCGGTGTGGCGTTCATCCACATCCAGATTTCTCGGCTGACCAGAGCCCAGCGAAACTGCCGCACGAATTCGTCGAGGTGGTGCTGCACGACCCGATAGAGGTTCACCAGGTCGCCGTTTATGTCGTTCAAGACCTCGGCCTTCACCGGCGGCTTGAGAAAGAACAGTGCCGCTGCGCCGCAAAAGGGCTCAACGTAGCACTGGTGCTCCGGGAACAGGGGCAGCAGGTGCTTGGCCAGGCGGCGTTTGCCGCCGATCCACGGGATGATCGGGCGGGCTTGAGTCGGATTTTCAAAGATTGGTGCCATGTGAAGCCTCTTGTGTGTTGGGCGCTCGGGGCGCGCACTTGGGAGGCTCGATGGCCTTCAGCTGGTTCAAGGTGCCGCAGCGTGGGCACTTGATGTTGAGGCGGGTGTATTCCCCCTCCCCAAGTTTTCGGTTGCACTTACCGCATCGAATTGCTTCCATTGTTTATGCCTTTGCGATAGCCTTGCGCCGCCGTCGCGACGGTGGCGGTGCCCTGGCTGAAAGCAGGCTGTCTCTGCTGGAAGTGGCCGGACGGGTGCGTCAACACCCGGTTCGGTCGCACCGTCTCTCTTTCCATCGCTTGATCAGAGCAGGGAGAGTTGGGCCGCGTTAGCCGGCGGCGGAGTGATCGGGGCGTTCAGGATGCCCTCGATGCGCCGGTAGGACAGGCGGTACTTCAGGGCGAGGTCGAGGACCGTGACGCCGGTGCCGTAGTCGGCGATGATCTGGCGGTCGCGGGCGCGGAGGATGGCCTTCTTGCAGCTTGGGACGTACAGGCCGCGGTCGTTGCCGTAGTTCTGCACCAGGATCAGGGTTGCCTCGTAGCCGACGATCTCCACCAGCTGGGCGAAGCGGGCGGCGCCGTCGGGGTTGTTGTTCTCGCCGCGGGGCACTGGGAAGCGCACGCCGGGCATGGCCTGGATGAGGGCCACGGTCGCCGGCAGCCCGATCTGGGTGATCAGGTCGCGGGCGGATTGGGGCAGATCATCCAGGCACACGTCCATCATTGACTCCGTGCGGCGTCAGCGGTTTTGAGGGTTTCCCAGGCGGCAAGCAGCGCGTCGAAGCCGTCCGGCTTGCGCTTCGGCGCCACGCTCCGGGCAAGGTCGCGCACCGAAGCCCACCGGATGGGTGCCCCAGCCGCGGCGAGGGCCTCCATCCGTGCCTGGATGGCAGCCGGGAGCTTGCGGGCAGCCCAGGCCTTGAGGCCTTCGATCACGGGCAGCATGTCGCGAACCCAGCTCAGGTCATCGACACCCGCCTGCCTACGCACGTAAGCGTTGAGCGCGGCTTCGGACGGGTCGCGAACAGCGCCGATCTCGGCGAGCAGCAGCCACACGGCCCTGGCCTTGCTGCCTTCGTCGGAGGTGTCGAGGGGGCGCCGCTCCGGCTTCGGTTTCGCCGCAGCCGGCTTGCGGGGTTTGAAGCCGAGCCGCTTGAGCTCGTCGATCACGCGGTCGAGCTGCAGGGTGCTGCAGTCCTTCGCACTCGACTTGCCCTTCACGGCGCGGCCGATGGCGTCACGGTAGGAGGCGTCATCGAGATCCAGCTCCCGCTTGGCGACCTGGATCATCCGGATCTTGCTGGCGCGGATGCGTTCGAGAGGGACGGAGGGCATGGTCAGGCCTCCTCCCCGTCGTCGTACAGCTTCCGCCCGGTCGCTTCAAGCATGTCGCCCGCCACCTCAAGGACCTCCATGTTCATCTGGTCGACCTCATTCCATTCGACGGCCATCTCATTGAGCTTGCGGGCCATGGTCTTGAGGCGCCGCCGGTGGCCAGCGGCAATCTGTTTGGGGGTGCGTTCGGGCATGATCAGCCCCTCCCTTTCACGGCTTCAAACTGGGTAGCGCCGTCGCGGAGCGTGGCCAGGGTGTTGCCCTGTTCATCCACGATCTTGAAGTGGGTGCGGCGGTCGGAGTGGTAGTGCAGCGTGCTGCAGCTGGCGTCCAGGTCGGCACGCAGCTGCGGGCTGTCGTCGAAGCGGCCGAGGACAGCCCAGCTGCCGCTGGCGTTGCTCATGAGGGTGATGCGTGCGAGGCCCATGTCACACCGCCGCCAGGTCAAGGGGGATCGCCTGCCACTGGCCCGACGGGCCGATGCGCTTGTAGAAGCGCACGTACACCGCGGTGCCGCTGGCCTGGATGCTGTCGCGAATGGCCTGCATGGCGTTGGTCCATTCGGCGTCGTCGATCTCGAGGCGCAGCAGCTCGAGGACGGCGGCGGTTTTCAGCTGGCCTTTGCTGTCGGTCCGAAATGCGCGGTCGATGAGGACGCGAATGTTTGCGTTGGCGCCCTCGCTCCAGCGGTGGATGCAGCCGTTGATCAGCTCCTTGGCGGCTTCGATCTGCTCCGTGAAGATGATCCGCTCGGCGTAGGCCCGCAGGATCTTGTAGTCGCCGTCGTAGGTGGTGATCTGCACGTTGCCCTTCTCGCCGCCCATCTGCACTTCGTACTGCGCGGCGCTGATGCTCACCAGCTCGGCAATGCTCGCCAGGGCCTGTTTTTTGAGTGCGGCCAGCTGGGCGTGTGCAGCCAGCGCGGATTCGACCAGGCTGCGGGCAACGCCGTCGCGCAGCTTGTCGTGGGCACTAACCTGGGCTTCGGGCACGAGGTGGCCGGCGGCGTTGCGCCAGTAGCCTTCGGGAGTGGCGGGGATGGTGCTGGTATCAGCCATGGTGAGACCTTTCGAGAGGGGGGAACTCAGCCGGCGGCAGGCCGGCCAGGGTGGGACGGTCGATCCAGATCACGGTGCAGCCCATGTAGGGCACCGCGAAATGGAACGAGCCGGCGATGTGTGCAGCCACGTACACCGCGGGGGAGTCGGCCAGGTGCTGCGGCTCGGCGACGTGGATTTCGGGGGCGGACAGCATCCCGGCGTGGGCGCTGAGCACCTCGAATCCGTCGAGGCGCAGCTGGGCGACGGCGGTGCGCAGGGCTTCGATGCTGGCCGCGATGTGGTTGTGGCGGGCTTCGCTGAGGGTGTTCATGCCACGGGCCCTCCATGCACGGATTTGGCGTGCTCGCTGGGCACGATGCGGATCGCGCCGGCCCGGCGGCCGGGCCGGGTGCCCACGATGCGCCCCATCAGATAGACCACCTCCAAGGTCCGGCGCTTGTGGGTGACGTTGGCGCGCATCACCTCCCGCGCATCAACCAAGGCAGCCAGCGCGGCGCGGATCTGAGCGGGCTTGGTGTCGGGCGTGGTGAGCCGCTCGAGCAGCTCGGGCACAGCCAGCGGCTCGGCGCTGGTGGTACGCCGCAGCGCGCGCAGGATCGCCGCCCGCAGCGGTGCATCGGCCGGCGTCAGGTCGGCCTCGCCGGGCTGCCAGCAGCCGTACCGGGGCGGGCTGGGCGTGCGCGGGGTCGGCATGGATGCCGCCGCCGGCACCGGGGCGGGTGCGGCCGTCTGGGCGGTACGCCAGGCTTCCGGCAGCGGCAGTTCGGCGGATGTCAGCAGGCGCTTCAGCATGCCGGTCGGGCTCACATACACGCCGCGCAGGATCTGGCTGATCGTCGAGTTACCCGTGCCGATGCGGTTGCCGATCTGCACGTTGGTCAGGCTGTTCTCGGCCTTCCAGGCGGCCAGCGTCTCGATCGCGGCGATGTCCTCGGCCGTGTAGTGCACGGGCCACTGGGTTGCGGTCGGGCGGGTCATTGGCGCACCTCCGGCCGATAGGCCCAGTGGGTCACGTTGCGGGCGCGGGCGCTATCCACGTACCACCACTGGCCGTATTCGTCCTGGTGGCCGAGCCACGGCAGGTGGCAGTCGAGCTCATCGCCCATCCAGATCAGCAGCACCTCATCCACCGGCGCCGGCTGGTCGGCCAGCGCAAAGCGCTCGACGAGGCAGGCCTGGGTCACCGGGTCGGGAGTGGCCAGGGCCAGGCCGCTGGCGTAGGCACACAGCAGATCGCCGGCGATGCGCAGGTCGTCGCGCAGGCGTTCCAGCTCGACGATGGTGGCCGCGTCTTCCTCGCCGGCCACCAGCTTGTTGATCTCCCCGATCTGTTCGTACAGCACCGCCACCACCCGCTCGGCCTCGGGGCGGTCGGCGTCGCGGTCGCGGCGGATGAGGGGCCAGGCGCGGGCGTTCATGTCCGTTCCTCCTGGTGGGTCTGGGGTTCGGCGAGCATATCCACCGGCCCCTCGTGGGCCGGGCACTCTGCTGCAGCACGGTGGGCCGCGCGGATGCGCGTCTCGGCATCGGTGCCCACGCGCTCCAGCGTGATCAGCACGCCCAGCCCGAAGGCCAGCACGAGGGCGAGCGCAAAGCGTTGTCTGGGGGTCGCCATGGCTCAGCCTCCCTTCTTCTTCGCGTCGAACACGATGCCGCGGTCGACCAGCGGCGCGCCCAACTCGGCGGCGCCGTTGAGCGCCAGCGTGGCCAGGTTGCCCACCAGCAGCGGGTAGCACAGCGACACCACGTTGCCGTCGCCGTCGCTGGCCCGCAGCACGTCGCGGATCGCCTGCCAGGCGTCGGCGGCAAACAGCGCGTCGGGCTTGAGGCCGGCGCGGGCCAGGCGGTGGGCGGCGTAGGCTTCCAGGTCGGCGTCGAGGGGCAGCATGCGCACCACCTCCAGGCGGTTCTTCACCTCGCGGGCCTCGAGGCCCTTGGCGTTGAGCTTGCGCAGCAGCTCCGGCTGGGCCAGGAGGATGATGCCCAGCGTGCGCTTCCAGCCCAGCTTGAACTCGTGGAAGCGCTTGAGCTGCTTGATCGCCGCCACCGTCATGTCGTGGGCCTCCTCGAAGACCAGCACGCACTTCTGCCCTTCGGCCACCCGGTCGGCGATCAGCTCATGCGCCTGGCGGGCCAGCAGCTCGGCCGAATGGCGCAGCTTTGCGTGGGGCTCCAGGTCGCGCACGATCGCCTGCAGGATGCCCACCCCGGTCAGCCGGGCCTTGTCGGTCACCTTCGGCTGGATCAGGTGCACCGGCTGCTTCTGCTCGCGCACCTGGTCCTGCACCCACTCCCAGATCGTGCTCTTGCCCGAGCCCGACTCGCCCACCACGGCCATCATGCGGGCGTTCTGGATGGCCTCCACGATCACCGACGCCACATAGCGCTGCTCATCGCCCAGATACACGTCGTCGGCGCACTGCGGGTCGGCCCCGAAGGGGTTGAACATCAGCTTGAAATGGCGTTTGGCTTGAATGGTCAGCATCACGGGTTCCAGCAAATAGGGGTCGGGTTCGGTGGTTTGGGTGCTTTTGGGGGTGTCTGGTACGGCGGCCAGGTGCTTTCCGTGGCCGAGCCGGCCGATCTCCTCGTCTGAATCGAACGCGGTGGCGATCTCCGCTTCGGGCACCTCCTTGGCGCGCAGGGCGGCCTCGATCTGCTGCCGGATCACCGCCTCCGGCGTGCGCTTGGGCCACTTCGCCCAGTTGCACAGCAGGTTCACCGCCGTCTTGTCCATGGGCTCGTCGATCGCCTGCATCACCGCCGCGCCCAGGTCTGTCTGCGTGATGCCGTGGCGCTGGAGCACCTTCTTGAGCTTGAGGGGCATGTAGTGCTCCGGTCGTCTATAGGCGGGCTTCATGGCTGAGCCCTCGGGTTGG
Organism: Zoogloea sp.; assembly: GCF_041911615.1. Classification (GTDB taxonomy): domain Bacteria; phylum Pseudomonadota; class Gammaproteobacteria; order Burkholderiales; family Rhodocyclaceae; genus Zoogloea. Next base: position 43,180 of record NZ_JAYROR010000080.1, read on the forward strand.
GTGTTTCACGGTTAAACTCCTCTCGTCGTTGCTGCGACACGGGGCCCATTCAGGCCCCACTCTCCGGCCCGGTGTGTTGGCGCACACCGGGCCGGAACCTTCTTAAAAACCACTCGCCTTGCGCCCGTCGGCCCCGCCCTGCAGCGCGGCAAGCTGGGCGTCCAGCCAGGCGGCCGGCACCTCGGCGCCGTGCTCGGCGATCAGCTGGGCATACAGATCGGTGCGGGTGTCGCCGGCGGCCTTCAGGCGGCGCACCGCGTCGGGTGTGGCCACCGGGGGCAGCTCGCGGGCGGCCGTCTCCATCGGGTGGTCGGTGCCGCGCTTGGGCAGGTAGGTGGGCACCGTTACCGCATCGAAATCGGCAAAGGGGTTGAGCGTGCCTTCGTAGGCGTTCTCCCGAGCCTTGCGCGCGGTAGCCACCTCCAGGGCGCTCGGCACCCCGTAGGCCGCCTGGTTGATGCGCTCCAGCTGCTTCTCGGCTGCGCTCTTGGGCAGCGCCTTGTAGCTGCCAAAGTCCACCCCGAAGTCGAAGAACCCGCCGGCGTCCTTCTCGGCCGGGGCGATGGTGTAGAGCCGCTCGGTGCCGTCGGCGTGGCACATCACCAGGTCGATGGCCGGGGCGCGGTACATGTTCACCCGCAGCGTCACCCGCTCGCCGATCTGCACGCCCGGCACGCCGCCCACGTAATAGGTGCGGCTGCCGTGGCCCTTCACCGCAAAGCTGATCGTCAGCTGGTTATCCACCAGCCGGGTCTCGTCCTTGCCCACCACCTGGTCGCGCAGCAGCTCCACGCTCGGCGCCAGGCGCAGCTGTGAGGCAGAGATGCGCTGCCACATCCCCCAGCGGGTCAGCCCGTGGCGGGTGTGGGGCGCCTTGCTGCAGTGGGCCGCGCGCACCTGGTCGGCGCGAGCGTTGAGCGCGGCGATGTTCTCGGGCAGCCACATGAACAGCCGGCTCTCGAACACCTGCTCCCAGATGTTGTGCATGCCTTCCACGCTGCCCTTGGCCCGGCTGTTCTTCACCGCGTGCTCATGCACCGTGACGCCCAGCTGCGCGAGCAGCCGCCGGGCCATTGCGGCGCGGCCGGCGCTGCCCTTGTCCAGCACCAGGTTGAGCGGCACCCCATGCAGCGGCTCGCCGCGGCACTGCATCGCCTCGATGAGAAACTCCACAAAGCCCATCGAGTCCTCATGCCCGGCGTAATAGCGCACGAAGTACGCCCCGCTGTAGGGGTCGGTCATCATCCAGCGGATGCACAGATCGTCCTGCACGCGCTTCATCGCGCCGGGCTTGTTCTTGTACACCTCGGCATCGTCCAGCAGCTCCACGCCGCGGATGCCGCCGCCCGGTGCGTAGAACAACACCGCCACCGAGCTGTCGATCTGCCACACCTGGTTGGGGTGGGCGTACTTGATGTGCGCCGCCGCGTGGCCCGCGGCCAGCTGGTCCGGGTGGCAGTGGTAGGCCCGCATCGCCCGGCGCATCGTGGTGGCCGAGGGCGCCAGCACCTCGCCCGTCGCCTCGTCGACCCGGCCCAGGCCTTGGGCGTGCAGCAGCTCCGCGGCCGCCTTCACCTTGAAGTTGCGCTTGCCGTTGGCCCGCGTGCCATGGTGGATCAAGCCCGCCGCTGCCAGCGCCACGTCTTCGCTCACCGACAGCTTGCCGGCGTCGCTGCGCTGCTTGCGGCCGGCGTCGTACAGGCCCGCCGCCTTCAGGCGAGCGTACAGCGTGGCCTTGCTCTTGCCCAGGCGCGCGGCCGCGTCGAGCATGATCGCCCCGCGCTCCCGGTGGCCCGCGGCCTTCAGCCGGCCGGCCAGCTCGCGCAGCAGCTCCAGTTCCACCACGGTGGCGGCGTCCATGTCAGAACTCCTCTGCCTCGGCTGCGGGGGCTGTGGTCAGGTCGGCCAGCCAGGGCGGCATCACCACCTCGGCAAAATCCACCGGCATCCCGTGGGCGTTGGCCAGGTCGGCCAGGCGCTGGTAGGTGGCGCGCAGGGTGTCGCCCGCCTCGGCCGCGGCGGTGGCATCGTCCAGCGCCATCACGTTGGCCACCGCCTGGTCAAAGCGGCTCACGTAGCCCAACATCGCCAGGGACGCATCGCGCAGCGCCCCCAGGGCACGGGCGCGCTTCTCAAGGGCCACCTTGCGGGTGGCGTCCTCGGTCAGCGTCATCCCGATCAGCTTCTCCTTCAGGCCGTCCCGCTCCTCGCCCAGAGCCTTCACCCGCCGTTCCTTGATCTCCATGATCTTGTTCAGGTCGGCAATGGCCCTATCCTTCTCGGCCAGCTTCTTGGCGTGGCGCTCGGTCAGCTCGCCGATCAGGTCTGTAACGCTGTCGCGGTCGGTGGCCTCGGCGATGGTCGTCTTGATCAGTGCCTGGTCATCGGACGGAAGGGCCTGCAGCGCCTGGTAGTCCTTCCGGCGCAGGCCGAGCCGTTCGGCCGACTCGAACAGCTCCGGCCCGAGGGATTCGTACTTCTGGGCGATGCGGGAGCACGTCTTGTACGACTTGCCGAACAGAAGCTCGCAGGCCTCCTCCAAATCGGACACGCGTGTCCGATTTCCCTGAGCGTCCAAAAACTCCAAGTCCTTGTATTTCTTACCTTCACGCAATTGGATGAAGGATTCGGCAATGATCTTTTCGGACACGCTGGTCTGAAAAAGCGCCGATTCGATGCGGCCGACGATCTTGCCGACCTCAAGCGATGAACTCTGCAGCCGATCGCGTGCGCCAACCTCGGTCATCGCGGTGCTATCCGCCTCGATCACGGCACGGTTGGGTTCCGGCACGTCGGCCGGTGGCGTCAGGGGGGTGGGTTTGCGGGGCATCTCAGGGCTCCGTGCGGTAGCGGTTGATGGTTTCGGTCAGGCGGTTCTGGGCGCGCTCCATGGCCGTGGCGTGGGCGATCGCAATCCGCACCAGCCCCGGCGCCAGCCGGTAGCGGCCCGTCTCGGCGATCTGCTCTGCAAAGCCGGCCGCTACCAGGTTGTGCAAGTCGCGGGTGATCGACGCCGGGCTGGTGCTCAGCGCAGCCACCAGGTCTTTCGGGGCCAGGCCGTGCAGCTCGTGCCCGGCCAGCACCCGGATCGCGTCGAGAATGCGGCGCTGGCTGCCGTTGTCGTGGATGTGCTTGTCAGCGTGCTTGTCGCTCATGGCGCTCACCCCAGGTCCAGCTCGGGCTGGTCTGCCTTGCGCACGTTCTCGCGGTGCCAGGCCAGCGATTCCAGCCCCATGCCGAGCTTGCCGAGGGTGCTCTCCCGGTCCATGTGGCCGGCCATGTAGTCCAGCAGCGCGCCGGTGGCCCCGTGCAGCGTGGCCTGCAGCACATGCACGTCCTCGGCCGTGGTGGCCCGGCCGGTGGGGATCACCACCACCACCGCGCCCTCGGCGGCGGCCAGGTAGCGCACCACGTTCTGCGCGCCGGTCAGGTGCTGCCAGGCCAGCACGGCCTTGGCCGGCATCGTCTCGGCCTCGATCCATTTGTAGAGCGTGGCCGGCGTGGCCCCCATCAGCTCGGCCAGCCGCTCAATGGAGAGGCGCCGGTGCTTGAGCGCGTAGCTCTTGTCCATTTCGAACGCCATGCGCAGGCTGTTCGGGACGGGTTTCGAATGTCTCGTGTTCATTGGAGATTGGACGCGGGGTCAGATTTCTGGACAAAAACCGGGTTGGAAAGGCTGAAACGGTGTTTCAGGCGGCTAAACTTCGGGGCGTGGATGAACATGAATGAACACGTTTTGAACGCGGAGGCGCAGATGGCCCAAACCCGTGTCACACCGCTGGAAGACCGCATGGCAGCCATGCGGCTGTTGCTCAGCTCCCTGGTGGCGCACCTCGAAGACAACGGGCTCATTGACCGTGACCTCCTTGAGCGGGATCTGTGGATGACGGCGCGTGTAGGCCACTTGCACGAATCAGCTGAAGGAGACCTGCGCAGCGTGTTTGCAGGGGCCGACGCCCTGCTGGACGAATGGCAGCGGCAGCGAGACGAAGGGCCTGACGAGGGCTGAGCGGCAACTTGGCGGGCATGGCCACGGCTCAGAACCGGAAACCCACGCCCAGACGCAGGTTGTTGGCCACCACGCCCACCTCCAGCACCAGGCCGGCATCGAGGGCGGCGTCGCGGTACTCGGAGGGCAGCGCGTCGAGGATCAGCGCCCCGGCCAGCGAGCCGAGCAGGAACTGCCGATTCACCCGGCCGATGTCGCCACTTTCGGTGGCCTGTCTCACATTCACGTTGGCCGGGCCGGCGTAGCCCGCCGCATAGGCGCGGTCCGGCTGGCCGGGGATGCGGCCGATGGGCGCCGAGGTGTCGGCAGCGTTGCGGGCGCGGCTGTGCTCCTGGGCCCAGTTGATCGCCACCAGGGTGGCCAGCGCGAGGCCCTTGCCCTGCTGGGCGGGCGTCCAGTCGTCGCCGGCGTGGACTGACGGAGCGGTAAGGACGGCGGCGGCGCACAGCGCGGCGGCCAGGGGTTTGAAGTGGTTGAGCATGGCGGGCCTCATGCGGCGAGCTGTTCGGGTTCCGGCTGCTTGATGCCGGCGGTGACTGCGATGTCGTGGGCGCGGCCGAAGTTGCCCTTGTCGAGGCCGTTGAGCACGCGATAGACGGCGCGCTCGGGGAAGCCATGCTCTTCCGCCCACTGGCGGATGGTCTTGCCCTGGGCACGGAGACGGGCCTTGAAGCGAGTGGGGGTCACTTGTGATCTCCTGTGGTTGAGTGGGATTTCACGGGCAGCGCGGGGGGCTGTGCTGCCGGTGAAATGACTGTGTTTGTGTAGTGAATGATAGGAACCGTTTGGTTCCATGTCAACGTTTTGTGAGAACCAAATGGTTTCTATTGGCGAACGCCTGCGAGAGGAGCGTCAAAAGCTCAAGATGAGCCAGACCGCTTTTGCCGAGCGTGGTGGGGTGACGAAGAAAACCCAGATGCTGTACGAGGGGAACGAACGGTTCCCTGACGCCCAATACCTGGCCTCGGTTGCCGAAGCCGGCGTCGATGTCCTCTATGTCCTAACAGGTAAGCCTGTTGCAGCGCCCGTCCCCGCGCCGGCGGTTATGTCCTACGAGCGCGCAACCGTGGTGCCGCTGCCTGCCAACGAACACGGCGGCCTCACCTGGCGCCAGATCCTGGCGATCGCCATCGATGAGCTCAACGCCGCCGGCAAGCGCCTGCCAGGCGAGAAGCTCCTCGAGCTGGTGGACCTGCTGGTGGCCTGGCAGGCCGAAGGGGCCAAGGTGGATGCAGAGAAGATGAGGAAGCAGATCCGCCTCGTCGCCTGACTGTTGCGAAATCCGTCGCATTCGTTGCAAAAACCGGCCGGTTTTGGGCTTAGCCTTTGCGCTTACTCGAATATGATGATTTCGTTGAAACAGTTTTTATAGGTGCGCAGATGGGATCAGGAATCGAAGAACGCATTCGGGAGCTGCTGGCCACCGAGCTGCTCTCTGACTTCCCCGGTGACCTGCCCCGGGTCGAGCTCTCCGGCGTCACGGTGGAGTTGCGGGTCGAACGGGTCGTGGTGGTGCTCGGTGCCGGGCAGTCCAAGGAAAGTTGATGATGCGCTTGGTGCTTGAAGGCGTTCTGCGATGAGCGCCGGATGGATTGTGCTGGCTCTCATGCAGCTGGGCACGATCGGCACCGACTACCCGGGAAAATGGTGGGTAAAAAAGAACGAGGGGCTATCCAAAGCATGACATTTGTTATTCAATTGTCAGACGTGGCACATTGGAGAAAAACAAATGAGCATGCAGAGCTTTACCGATCGAGTCCTCAAGCACGCCGAGCACGTCAAGAACGTGGGCGCCCATTGCACGACGGAAGAGACGACGAAGCAGGCCTTGATCCTGCCGCTGCTCGACAGCCTCGGTTTCTCACCCTTTGACCCAACCAGGGTAAAGGCCGAGTACGGGGCTGACTTTCCAGGTGCCAAGGCCAGCGAGCGGGTGGACTACGCGCTGTTCTGCCATGGCGTGCCAGTGATGTTCATCGAAGCCAAAGCCCACGGCGAAAAGCTGACCAACCACTGCCCGCAGCTTTCGCGTTACTTCAACGCGACGCCCGAGGTGACGATCGCCGCCATCACGAACGGCCGTGAATGGCGCTTCTTCACCGACCTCAACAACAAGAACATGATGGACTCGGAGCCCTTCCTGGTCGTCGACTTCGAGCAGCTCGAGGTGGCGCTGATCAGCCGGCTCTACCGCTTCCGCCACGACGAGTTTCAACCCGACGCGTTGCGCACGCTCGCCGAGGAAACTGTCTATCTCAACGCCTTTACCCAGGTCATCAGCCAGAGCCTGCGCGAACCGGATGCCGACTTCGTCCGCTACGTGGCGGGCCGAGCCGGGATCCAGCGGCAATTCAACGCCCGCTTCCTGGAGTCCATCGCCCCTATCGTGAAGCTGGCCGTGGAGCGGTCGGTGAGCGACATGGTGGTGTCCGGCCTCTCCGCGAAGCCGATCGCGGCCGAACCCAGGGCAACCCTTCCCGAGGAAAGCTCCATGGCCGCCCCGGCAGCAGATCCGACGGCTGACGTCATCGACCCAGCCAATCCGCGCATCGTCACGACCTACGCCGAGCGGCGCCTGTTCGAGGTGGTCCGGGACATCCTCGGCGATGAAGTGGAGCTCGCCCCCAAGGACACGGAGAGCTACTTCTCGGTGCTCTACCAGAACAAGGTGAACCGCTGGCTGATCCGCTACCAGGCGGACAAGCGCCACCCCGCTATCGCGATCTGTGTGCCGATGACGGACGAACGCAGACGCGAGGTAGCCCGCGCCGGCCTGCAAATCGGTGCGGCCGATACGATCCTGCTGTCACAGCCGGACCACCTGGCCAGGATCCCGGGCATCGTCTTCGATGCGCTGGAGTACTGCCGGGATGATGCGAACTTCAAGCGTGGGCAGGCGTAGCCCGAGCCAAGAGACGGCCTGAACAACAAGAAACGGAGAGGCTCGGTACCAATCACTCCGTTACGAGATAGAAACAGCTAAAGCGCAAAGCAACGATGGTCGAACACGCAAAAATTACCTTCTACAAAATTTCAGAATGTGGCTACTACCGCCGCGGAACTCCCAGTCCGGATTTCGGAGCTGTCCCGGAGTTGCTGCGTGAGTTGTTGGCTTGGAGCCAAGGTCGTCCTCTAGTAGAGACAAAAGTGTTCGAGCCTGCGGACGGACAGGATCTACATCCGGCTTACCTCTTGGATATTCGAGGCGATGGCGATAGTTGGCTTGTGACGACGTGGAATCAGACCCCCTCCAATGAGGCTGGTGTCGCTTCGGTAAAAGGCGAGTCAAACGTCGGAGCGGCTCAAGTCGTAATGAACAGCATTGAAGAAGGGAGCATCCCCGGATTCGCGACCTACTTCTGGTTCATTCCGTCCCGAGGTTGCTTTGCCAGCATTCGCTTCCAGCACCTCTGGACAGGACAGAAGTCACTCCAGTGCTACATGGAGTCTTACATGAGCTCGTTCTCTAGCCATGTGGTCACAGAAGAGGGCAACGGGGATGAACTCGAAATCCTTGGCTACGCACCAAATCCTGGCGAGGAGCCCGTCCATGTAAGCCCACGGTTCAGAACGAGTCTCGTCTACAAGCCGGGGGAGACGGACGTGATTCGCAATGGTGTCGAGAGTATTCGCAAGATTGTCAGAAAAACCGCTCTGACCCTCACGCGCGAAGCCGACTTGGCCAAGTGGCAGCAGTTCCTCCGCTGGACGAAGTTGCGTGACCAACCCGCTGCGCTTCAAAAGGTGAGGGTTCAGTATGAGATATCCACCGGCATCTCCCTTGCGGACCTCGACGCCATCATTCACGACTGGAATGAGCAACATGACCGCGAGTGGGACGACTATGGGTTTTGTTTGAAGGGCGAGTCGCAGAAAATACGATGGCTGAGCCATAGCTTGGCGAGGTCGGAGTTTGACCTCGATGTCACGAGGGATAACGATGAGGTCGTTAGCCCTGCTTCACTCCTTGCTGCGCTCGCCGACAAGCGTGCGGCAATCTTGAGAGTCCTGGATTGATGAGAGTAGTCATCCTCGGGGGCATAGGGATGCTGATACTCAGTGCGATGGGTGCATCGTACTGGTATGGCAGAGAAGTGCCTTTCTCCGAACAGTGGCCCCTCTTTGAGGCCCTGAGGACGACTGCGTCCATCATTTTTGCCGTTGTTGGTGCGTGGTTGGCAATCATCTACCCTGAGCGACTCAAGCTGTCATTCAGGGCCACGCCCAATACTGTTGGAGAGGCGCCGGTGAAGATGGGGCAACTTCTTCACCCAGCTATGCATTCAACAGCCATCCTTTGCGCTGTTCTGTTTGTCGGGATCGCCGCTCCCATCCTTAAGCAGATTCCGGCCCTGCTTGAGTACAAGGAGATTTGTCGTGGGCTGTCCTACTGCCTGGCAACCGGTTTGACGTTTTGGCAAATATGGACGGTTATCCTCACTCTTGTACCGGCGGATGTCATCAAATCGGCTGCGGACAAAGAGATCCGGGACATGAACACGCTGCAGAGTTACCGGAAGAACACAATACCCGGCAAGCGGCCACCGTCGCCCTGAGGCCGTCGAACAGGGGTTCGTCCTCACCGAAACCCTTCGCCTCCTAGCCCCCTCCGCGCGCGCGCGACACTGCGCGCATGCAATCCCCCCTCACCACCTCCGCCCGTGGCCTTGCGCTGATCCGCTCGTTCGAGAAGTTCGAGCCCAAGGCCTATATCTGCCCGGCTGGCAAGCTGACCATCGGCTACGGCCACGTCATCAAGGCCTCGGAACCTCACCTGCGCAGCAAGACGCTGACGCAGGGCGAGGCCGAGGCCTTGCTGCGTGACGACTGCCGCACCGTCGAGATCTACCTCTCTGCGGTGCTGCCGGACTGGGTGCGCAGCCACCACTTCGACGCGCTGGTTTCGTTCTGCTTCAACTGCGGGGTGAAGGCCTTCGACGGCTCCACGCTGCGCGTGAAGATCAAGCAGGGCGACCGCCAGGGTGCTCAGGGCGAGTTCCACAAGTGGATCTTCTCGAAGGGGCGGCGCCTGCGCGGGCTGGTCGTTCGGCGGGCGTGTGAGGCGCTGATGTTCGCGGGTTGCTCCGACTCCACCATCGAGACCGAGCGCCGCCGGCTCGAAGCCCTGAAAGGACCGCTATGAGCATCCGCTTTTCCGTCGTGGCCAGCTCGGCCGAGGCCCGGGACGAGGACGTCCTGATCGACGCCCATCACATCTCCACCGACCGGGAATGGTTCGAGCACCCGATCCGCACCCACCGCCTGCGCGTCGGCGGCAAGGTGGAGCTGCTGGCCCACGTGGCCCTCGGCTTCAAGCTGCACCGGGGTGCGCGGGACGAGCTGTGCGTCAACGTGAGCCACGATGACCCCGGCGCCTCCCACGCCCTGGATCTGGTGAGCGTGATCACCGCCGCCCCGGCCGCCACCGAGCTGCCCGGCGCGATCACGCTGGACGAGGCCGGTGACGCGGTGGAGTGCGACGTGGTCACGGTGCCGCCGGGCGGCAGCGCCCCGGTCACGCTGCTGCGGGCCAACGTGCTGGTGATCCGCGAGGTGCCGGTGGAGGTGCGCCATGGCTGAGCCGCAGCCCCTGCCCGAGCCCAAGCCGGCCCGCCAATCCAAGGTGCTGATCTTCAACGGCGCGGCCGCGGCTGTGTCGGCGCTGCTCACGGTGGCCGACAGCTTCGAGCCCTTCCTGCCGCCCGACTTCTACAAGGCCGCGCTGGCCGTGGTGGTGGTCGTCAATGCGGTGCTGCGGATCTACACCACCCAGCCGGTGTGCCTGCGGGGGGGCGAGTGATGCAGCGCTACTACTTCGGTGCAGCGCTGGCACCCACGCCCATCTCGGTGTTCATCTGGGGCTGCGGTGCGCTCGCCACCCACCTGGACCACTGGCGCGCCCTGGTGTCGGCCATCCCCCGCCCGCGGTGGCGCACGCCGCTGCTGCGCGACGCCGTGCAGCGCCTCTCCCTCAACCCCACCGCCACGGCCCGCCAGCGCGGGCCGATGTGGCAACGCGCCCGAGCCTGACCCCATGACCGACCTTGCCGACCGCGCTGCCGAGCGCGAAGCCGAGTTCATCGGCGACGCCCTGGCCGAGCAGCACCGCCACGACCCCACCGCTGGCAAGACGCCGGCCGACAGCGCCACCCACTGCGCCGGCTGCGGCCAGGCGATCGCCGAAGCCCGCCGCCAGGCGGTGCCGAGCGTGGTGCTGTGCTTCGATTGCCAGGATGAAGCCAACTGGCTGGAAGCCGCCGCACGGCGGAATGGGCGGAGGGTTGCGCCATGACCGCCGTGCAGGTGGATTTCTGGAACCTGGTCGGGCTGTTGCTGGCCTTCTTTGGCGCAGTGGCCGGGGCTGTGAAGCTCGTCGTGGCCCAGTTCGAGCGCCGACTGGATGAACGATTCGCCGCCCAGGAAAAGTCACGCGCCGAGTCGCAGAAGCACTGGGACGCGAAGTTCTCCAGCCTGGAGCAAACCGCCAAGGACGAGGCCGGCCAGTGGCTGCGCATCGAGCGCGAGCTGCTCGACCTCAAGGCCGAGCTGCCGCTGCAGTACGTGCGGCGGGAGGACTACATCCGCGGGCAGAGCGTGATCGAGGCCAAGCTCGACGGCCTCGCCAGCAAGATCGAAAAGAACCAACTGCGAGGGCCAAACCATGGTTGATGCGGCAAAGATCCGGCGCGAATCCCTGCGCTGGCTGATCCTGCTCACGCTGAACAACGCGCGCCCCATCGGCGCCTTCGAGGGACCGATCCTGGCCGTGGCGCAGTCCGAGTACCCGGACGCCACCGCGCTGGAGATGCGCCGCGAGCTGGACTACCTGGACGACCGCAAGCTGGTCGAGGTGGAGAAGCGCCCCGACGGCCGCTGGTTCTGCGGGCTCACCCGCTACGGCGTGGATCTGGCTGAATACACCGTGGCCTGCGAGCCCGGCATCGCCCGGCCCGAGAAGTACTGGTCGTAAGCCATGGCCCGCAAGAGCAGCATCGACCGCCTGCCGGAGCACGTGAAGGCCTACGTCACGGGCTTGCTTGCCGACGGCAAGATGACCCTCGACGAGCTGATCGCCGACCTGCAGGCGCGCTTTCCCGAGGAAGCCGCCGCCGATGAACTACCCAGCCGCTCGGCAGTGCATCGCTACGGCGCCAAGCTGGAGCGCCGCCTCGCCGCGATCCGCGCCAGCACCGAGGCCGCCAAGATCATCCGCGCCCAGGCCGGCGACGGCGAGGACGCCCGCTCGGAGGCGCTGACCGCGTTGATCCAGACCGAGCTGTTCGAGGCGATCCTGGATGTGCAGGAGGCCAGCGCCGACGAGATCGACCCGGCCGAGCGGGTCGGCATGCTGTCGAGCGCAGCCAAGAACGTGGCCACCCTGACGCGCTCGAGCGTGACCTTGAAGCGCTTTCAGTCCGAGGTGCGGGCCAAGCTCGAAGCCAAGATGGCAGCGCTGGAGGCCGAGGGCAGCTCAGGCAAGGGCCGCCGCTTCGACGCCGAGACCCTGCGCATCGTGCGCGAAGAGATCTACGGCATCGTATGAGCACGCCCGCCGTTCCCCTCTACGGCTACCAGCGCAGATGGCTGGCCGACAAGAGCCGCTTCAAGATCGGCATGTTCGCCCGCCAGACCGGCAAGACCTTCACGACCACCCTCGAGCTGGTCGACGACTGCTTCGAGGCCGAGGCGATGGGCGGCCGCACCCGGTGGGTGATCCTCAGCCGCGGGGAGCGCCAGGCCAAGGAAGCCATCGAGGAAGGCGTGAAGAAGCACTGCAAGGCCTACAGCCTCGGCATCCAGATCGTCGAGGGTGAGTTCAAGGCCGAATCCGGCGAGCGTTACACGATGCTAGACGTGACCTTGCCGGGCGGCTCGAAGATCACCGCGCTGCCGGCCAACCCCGACACCGCCCGGGGCTTCTCGGCCAACGTGTTCCTGGACGAGTTTGCCTTCCATGCCGACAGCCGCAAGATCTGGACGGCGCTGTTCCCGGTGATCTCCAACGGCTGGAAGCTGCGGGTCACCAGCACCCCCAATGGCAAGGGCAACAAGTTCTACGAGCTGATGACCGACAAGGCCCTCGAGGGCGTGTGGTCGCGGCACCTGGTGGACATCTACAAGGCGGTGGCCGACGGCCTGCCGCGCAACGTCGACGAGATGCGCCTGGCGCTCAACGACGAAGACTCATGGAAGCAGGAGTTCGAGCTGGGCTGGCTCGACGAGGCCAGCGCCTGGATCTCCTACGACCTCATCGATGGCGTGGAGCACGACCAGGCCGGCCGGCCCGAGGGCTACACCGGCGGGCCGTGCTTCGTGGGCGTGGACATCGCCACCCGCAACGACCTGTTCGTGATCTGGGTGGTCGAGATGGTGGGCGACGTGGCCTGGACGCGGGAGATCATCGCCAGGAAGCGGATCAGCTTTGCCGAGCAGGATGCGCTGCTTGACGACGTGTTCCAGCGCTACCTGGTGCTGCGCTGCTGCATGGACCAGACCGGCATGGGCGAAAAGCCCGTGGAGGACGCCAAGCGCCGCTACGGGCAGTTGCGCGTCGAGGGCGTGCTGTTCACCTCGGTGAATAAGCTGACCCTGGCCACCCAGGGCAAGGAGGCGTTCGAGGATCGCAAGCTGCGTATCCCCCTGGGCGACCGGGAGCTGCGCAGCGATCTGCACAAGCTGCAAAAGGTGTCGAGCCCGACCGGGGCCCCGCGCTTCGTGGCTGAGTCGGACAGCACCGGCCACGCCGACCGCGCCTGGGCCTGCTTCCTGGCTCTCAACGCATCGAGCGGCGGCGCGGCCCCTTCCGCCGGCGCCACCGTCGAATCCCCCAAGGACACCTACGACCCCCAATCCTTCGCCGACCGTCAGCGCCGGGGGCTTTTGCAGAATCGGGCCTACAGGCCGTTTTTCCGGCGCGGGTAGCTGCCAGCGGTGCCGGGCGTTCCGTTGCCCGGTTTATAAACCCCTATAAACCGGTTTCTGCCGACATTCAGAGCCAAGACTCGGAGCCAAGATGAAGTTGCCAAACTGGATTACCCGGATGTTGCCGGGGCTCGGCGCCACGGACCCCGCACCCGAGACGATGCGCGAGGCCGCCGGCGCCAACGTCGATCCCGACGACGAGAACTGGCGAAAGCTCACCGGCGACGCCGACCGCGACCTCTCGCCGATGACCCAGGCGCGCATGCAGCAGATGGCGGCCTACCTGTGGGAATCGAACCTGATGGCCAACCGCCTGGTGGAGCTGGGCGTGGCCTACCTGCTGGCCGAGGGCGTCAAGCTGACCTGCAAGGACGCCGAGGCGCAGAAGGTGCTCAAGCGCTTCTGGCGCGACCCCATCAACAACATGCCCCTCAAGCTCGCCGAGAAGGTGCGCGAGCTGGCGCTGTTTGGCGAGCAGTGCTACCCGGTGTTCGTGAACGAGCTCTCCGGCCACGTGCGCCTGGGCTACCTCGACCCGAGCCTGATCGGCCGCGTGGTGATGGACCCGGACAACGGCAGCCAGCCCATCGGCGTGATCACCCGGCGCGACGCGGCGGGCAACTGCCTGCGCTACAAGGTGATCATCAACGGGCCGGAAGAGGTTTTCACGGCGCGGACGCGCAAGATCCGCGAGAGCTACGCCGACGGCGAGTGCTTCTACGTCCGGGTGAACAACATGGCCGCCGGCGGCCGCGGGCGCTCCGACCTGCTCGCCCAGGCCGACTGGCTGGATGCCTACGACGAGTTCCTGTTCGGCGAGCTGGACCGGGCCAAGTTTCTGAGGGCCTTCTTCTGGGACGTGACCATCACCGGCGGCACGCCCGAGGACGTGAAGCGCCGCGCCGCCGAGATCTCCGCCCCGGCACCTGGAGCCGTGCGCGTGCACAACGACGCCGAGCAGTGGAAGACCGAGACGCCCGACCTCAAGGCCGCCGACAGCAGCGAGCATGCCCGCCTGTTCCGCAACCACGTGCTGGGCGGCGCCACGATCCCGGAGCACTGGTTCGGGGGCGGCGGCGACGTGAACCGCTCCACCGCCGGAGAGATGGGCGAGCCGACCTTCAAGGTGTTCTCCATGCGCCAGGGCCTGTGGAAGATCGTCCTCGAGGACATGGGCCGCTACGCGCTGCGCCGCGCCTCCCTGGCCACCACCGGCGCCGAGCCCGACTTCGAGGACGAAGCCTACGAGGTGGAGGCCGTCTTCCCCGAACTCACCGCCCGCGACACCACCAAGTGGGCGGCCGCGCTGCAGCAGGTGGCCACCGCCATGCTGGTGATGGTGAACGCCAAGCTCATCAGCCGCGCCACCGCCGTGAAGATGCTCGCCACCGTGGCCGGCCGCCTGGGCGTGGAGATCGACGCCGAGGACGAGCTGGCCAACGCCGAGCAGGACGCCGCCACCAAGGCGGCTAACGACGCCTTCAACGGGCTCACGCCCGCCAAGGACGCGGCCGCGGCATGACCGCGGTCCAGGGCCAGAGGGGGATGAAATGCCTTGCTACGTGATGTACGACGAGCAGCGCAAGCCAGTCGGCCACATCTGCGGTGATCTCGGCCCGCACTGCACCGACTGTGGCGATGCCGGCGCTAACCTTTGTGACTACCCCGTCGGGTCCGGAAAGACGTGTGATCGCTCGATCTGTGAATACCATTCGCACGAGGTCGCCCCGAACATGCATTACTGCGGTCAGCACCATGCCGAGTGGCGAGCGTTCCGCGAGTCGGGCGGGGTGAAAGCGGAGCTTGAGAAAGTGGTGCCTTACCGTGGGGCGTGACATCACATGACCGACCTCGCCAAGGCCATCGAGGCCGAGCTGAAGGCGGTGCTCGAGGAGCGTGACCGCTTCCTGGCCACGAGCGGCGAGACCATCGCCAGGCTGCTCAAGATCGCCGAGGCGCGGCTGGTGGCGCTGCTGGCCGACCAACCGAGTGACGCGGCCCAGTGGAGCCTCTCCCAGGTGCAGGCCCAGGTGCGCCAGGCGCTGGCCGAGTTTGGCGACCGGGCCGCGGCCGAGCTGGCCAGCCAGGCCGGCACGGCGTGGGAGGCCGGCCAGGCGTCCGTCGACGCGCCCCTGGCCGCCGGCCGCCTGGTGGTGATGGGGGCGGCGCCGGTGCTCGACACGCGCCTGCTCACGGCGATGCGGGCCTTCATGACCGACCGCATCAAGGACGTGGGCAGCGAGGCGATCAGCAAGATCAACACCCAGCTGGGCCTCACGGTGCTGGGCGCCCAGCCGCCGGCCGAGACGGTCTCGGCGATCAAGGACATCCTGGGCGAGAGCTCCCGCCGGCGGGCGCTCACCATCGTGCGCACCGAGAACTCGCGGGTGTATTCCACCGCCGCCTATGAAAGGCTCTTGCAGCAGGCGCAAATGGTGGAAGGCCTGCAGAAGCAGTGGCGGGCCAGCGGCAAGCCCCACCCGCGCATCAACCACCTGGCGGCCGACGGCCAGGTGCAGGACGTGACGAAACCCTTCAAGCTCGGCGGCGCCGAGCTGATGTACCCCCACGACCCGGCGGCGCCGGCTTCCGAAACCATCCTGTGCGGCTGTACGATGGTGCCCTGGCACGCCGACTGGGCCGGCGCCATGAAGAACCCCGCCCGCAAGTACGCCCAGGACGAAGCCGGCCAGCCCGTGCGCGAGCTGCTCGCCCGCTAGTTTCCCCTCCCGCAGTACCCTCCAGTCCGAAGCCTTTCGCCTCCCGGAAGTCGCGCGCGCGCCGGCAGGATGGCAGCGCAATCCGCAGCCATCCAACCGGGAGACCTCCATGGCCGAACTCGACGCCGTTGCCGCGGCGAAATACTTCAAGGACGCGAAGATCCTTGTCCAGATGCCCAAGCTGGACAAGGACGGCAACCCCGTTCGCAACCCCGAGACCAAGCGCATCGTCACCGTCGATGAAGACCTGGAGCCCCGCCACATCGTGGGCGTGCGCGACCTGGGCAGCACGGTGTCGATCACCGTGGCCGACGGCCGCAAGTACGCGGCCACCAAGTCGGGCGCCGGCAAGTAACCATGCCCACGCCTACGACCAAGCCTATTCCCCCCACGGGCATCGTTGGCGAGGCCGCCCTGCGTGAGGCCGCTGCCAGCGAGTTCGGGCAGATCGCGGCGCTGGTACGCCGGGCGCTGGAGCTGGCCATCGCGGGCCCCAACGGCAACACCTACGTGAGCGTCGAGGCACTGTTCGCCGACCGCGTGGTGGTGGCCCAGGACGGCCGCTACTGGGCCTACCCCTACACCCTCGGCGAGGACAACCAGGTGCAGCTCGGCCCGCGCGCCGAGGTGATCGAGAGCTACGTGCCCGTCACCACGCCCCTGCGCGAGGCGGCCGACACGCCCGAAGGCCACTTCGTGGAAGCCCGCGACGACGGCAAGGGCCTGGTGTGGGACGCGGTGCTGATCCGCGCCGGCGCCTCCGCCAACGGCCGTTACTACCCAGACGCCGTGCTGCGCGAGGCCGCCAGCCGTTTCGACGGCCGCCCGGTGTTTGCCAAGGGCGACCAGGAGCACCTGCGCGGCGAGGGCAAGGACGTGCGCAACATCGTCGGCTACGTGTCGGGCACCCACTTCGTCGAGGGCGCCGCGCCCGACACCGGCCACCTGGCCGCCACCGTCACCTTTCTGTCGGCCGCCTCGACCCTGCCCGAGACCATCCGCGAGGCCTGGGACCGGGGCAAGAAAGACCTGGTCGGGCTCTCCATCGACGCCACCGGCACTGCGCGCAACCAGCGCGTGGCGGGCAAGAACATCAAGGTGGCCGCATCCATCACGCGCGTGGATTCGGTCGATCTCATCGTGGATCCGGGCGCCGGCGGCGGTCTGGTCCGGATGCGCGAAGCCGCCGACCCCACTCACCAACAGGAGGACTCCGCTATGGGTCTGAAGGAACGCATGCTCGAGGCCATCCGGGCCAAGAACCCGGACAAGGCCGCCACCATCGACCTGGCCACCGTCACCGACGAAGCGCTGGAAACCGCCTACCGCGAGGCCGTGGCCACGCCCCCGGCTGCCGCAGCCGCGGCGCCTGGCGCCGGTGCTGGCTTCGTCACCCTGGAAGACCTGCGCATGGTCGAAGCCCGGGCCAACGCCCGCGTCACCATCGCCGCCAGCACGCTGCCCCAGCCGGCCAAGGACAAGCTGCTGGCCGACTTTGCCGCCCGCGAGCGCTTCACCGAGGCCGACGTGAGCGGCGCCATCGCCAACGAGCGCACCTACCTGGCGCGCTTTGCCGAATCCGGCCAGGTGCGCATGCCGGCCTTCGACGTGGCGATCACCGAGCCGCGCCACGTGAAGGTGGCCCAGATGCTCGACGCCTTCTTCGACCCGGGCCACAGGGATCACGGCGCCGTGCAGAGCTTCCGCGAGGCCTACGGCGACATCACCGGCGACCGCCGCGTGACCGGCCGCCTCGATAACTGCGACCCGGTACGCCTGCGCGAGGCGATGGGCGATACGGTATTCCGCGAGTCGCTGGATTCCACCAGCTTCGCCAGCGTGCTGGGCAACGCCATCACCCGCCGCATGGTGGCCGACTACCGCGACATGGGGCAGTACGACGTGTGGCGCAACCTGGCCGACGTGGTGCCGCTCTCCGACTTCCGCACCAACGAGCGCACCCGCTACGGCGGCTACGGCGACCTGCCGGTGGTGCCCGAGGGCGACCCCTACCAGGCGATGGGCAGCCCGACGGACGAGAAGGCCACCTACAAGCCCGAGAAGCGCGGCGGCACCGAGGACGTGACCCTCGAGATGATCCGCAACGACGACGCCGGTGCGATCCGCCGCATCCCGACCAAGCTCAGCCGGTCGGCCAAGCGCACGCTGGCCAAGTTCGTGCTGGACTTCATCCGCGCCAACCCGACCATCTACGACGGCCTGGCGCTGTTCCATGCCACCCACGGCAACCTGGGCGCGGTGGCCCTCGACGCCGCCGGCGTGTCGGCCGGCCGGCTGGCCATGCTCAAGCAGACCGAGCTCAACACCGCCGACCGCATCGGCATCGGCCCGGCCCACATCTGGGTGCCGGCCGACCTGCAGGAGACCGCCACCAACCTGTTCAGCCGCAGCACCAACAACGACAAGACCTTCCTGCAGAACCTCAACCTGCAGGTGAACCCGGTCTGGTACTGGACCGACACCAACGACTGGGCGCTCTCGGCCGACAAGATGGACGTGGCCAGCGTGGAGATCGGCTTCCTCGACGGCAACCAGGAGCCCGAGCTGTTCATCCAGGACAACCCCACCGTCGGCTCGATGTTCAGCCACGACAAGCTGACCTACAAGATCCGGCACGTCTATGGCGGCAACGTCCTGGACTTCCGCGGCCTCTGGAAGTCGGTGCTGTAAGGCATTCCTCCCCCCGAGCGGTCTTCCCCAGCCGGACAAGCGGTATCCGGCCGGGTGGGCCCCAAACCGAAAGGACTTTTCATGTTCAACAAACCCTTTGCCTTCACCCGCAGCCTGCTGCTCGCCCTGGCGGTGGCCTTCGCGTCCTTCTTTGCGCCGGCGGTGCTGGCCGACACCCCGAACTTCCCCATCAGCACCCAGGTGCAGATGGTGCCCCTGGTCATCAGCGGCCAATACACGGCCACCACCACCGGCGTGGTGCAGGTCAAGCTGCCCTTCAAGGCCAAGCTGGTGGGTGTGTCGGCCTCGGCCCGCGCCTCGGGCGGCACCAGCCCCACGCTCACGGTGAACGTCAAGCAAGGCGCCAGCTCGGTGCTGTCGGCGCCGATCAGCGTCACCGCCGGCAGCGTGGCCGAGGGCAGCATCGCCAGCGCCCAGCTGGCCGACGAAAGCACGCTGACAGTGGATCTCGCCATCGGCGGCACGTCGCCCACCTGGAACGACATCACCGTGCTGCTCACCCTGGCACGGAACTGAGCCATGTTGTCGGACTACCAGGGGCTGGTGGATCGGCTGGTCCGCGACGACGCGGGCAAGCTGACAGCCGCCGACCGCGACGAAGCCATCGGCCTGGCGCTGATCCGCTACGGCCAGGCCCGGCCGCGCCAGGGCGTGGCCGACGTGGTGCCCACCGGCGACACGTTGCCGCTGCCGGCGGGCTGGGTGGTGGGCAGCTCGACCCTGGCCGGGCTCGAGTACCCCATCGGCCAGCTGCCGCCGGCGTCGATCCCCGGCGAACTCTACCTGGGGCCCGACGGCCTGGTGGTGATGCTGGCCACCCGGCCCGCCGGCCCGGTGCGGGTGCGCTACACGCTGCAGCACGCGCTGAGCGCCACCGAGGACACCATCCCCGTGGCCGACCGCGAGGCGGTGGCCAAGTACGCCGCCGCGCTGCTGTGCGAGCAGCTCGCCAGCTTCTACGCGTCCGACACCGACTCGACCATCAGCGCCGACCGCAGCTTCGGCCAGACCCGCAGCCAGGCCTTTGCCGCCCGGGCGCGGGAATACCGCAAGCAGTTTCTGGCGGCGCTGGGCATCGACGAGAAGACCGCCGCGCCGGCCGGCGCCGTGGTGCAGTTGAGCACAACAGACAGCCGCGGCCGCAGCCGCATGTTTCACGGGAGATCCTGATGACGGGAGTGATTGCAGGGCTGGACCGGAGCGATCCGACCAAGCCCAGGGCGCGGGAGCTGGCTGTCGATAGCCAGGGCCGGCTGGTGGTGGTGATGTCGGGCGAAGGCGCCGCCGGCGCCGGTGCACCGGTGGATGGCTCCGGCACCATCGCGGTGGGCGGCACCGCCCAGGTACTTTTTGGCGGCGTGGTGCCGGATGCCGGCTACGCCATCTACAACGCCGACCCCGACAACGACCTGTGGATCAACGACACCGGCGCCGCGGCCGCACCAAACGCCGCCGGCACGATCCGCCTGGCGGCCGGAGGCGGCGGCTACGAAACGCCCCGGGGCGTAGGCGCCGCCGCGGCCGTGTCGATCTACGGCGCCGTCACCGGCATGGCCTTCACCGCCCGCCGCTGGACCCGCGACACCCCGGCCCTTACACCCATCGACGGCTCCGGCACGATCGCCGTGGGCGGCACGGCACAACCGCTTTTCAACGGCGCGATCCCGGCCACGGGCTTCGCGATCTACAACCCCGATCCCGACAACGATCTGTGGATCAACGACGGCGGCGGCAACGCCGCCATCGCCGGCGCGGGCTCCATCCGCATTCCGGCGGGCGGCGGCGGCTACGAGACCCCCGCCGACATGGTGCCCTGGGCGAGCGTGTCCATCGTTGGGGCAGTGACGGGGCAAAAATTTACGGCCAGGAGGTGGTGAGATGCCGGTTTATTTTCCGAGTGCAAGTGGGAACCGGCATCACATCCGGCCGAATGGCTTTGCGTGGCCTGAAAGCGCACCCAAGATCACAGCACGTAGCTATGGGGGGCGCGTTGAATGCTCCCATGCCCCTGAAGATCTGATCGACTTGAGCATCTTTGTTCAAACTTATTACGTTGATGCGGCAGGGGGCAACGATGCGAACTCCGGGTTGAGTTGGGCGCTGCGTAAAAAGACCATTGGCAACGCAAGGCGTGCAGCAATCGCCTCCGGTCTGCCGAGTCGTATCCTGGTCTACGCCAAGGGGGGCGAAACGTGGTACCCCCGCAATCGGTCTTTTGCCGACGATAACGCGCACGTGGTTTCCACCGTGCCGATGTTGATCGAGGCAATTGAAGGACGGGTCAGAACCGGCCCATACGATGATCTCGTGTGGTCGAAGACTGCGGGCTACACCAATGTTTATCAGGCGAACCGAACCGCTACCGTCCGGGTTATGAACCCATCCGTTGCAGATGCTGCGCACGGTGGCCATGAACTGGAATACACCTGGATCACCGGTGCTGACCTTGCGGCCAAGCTGGCAACCTTGGATGCCACTGAAGGCGCTTGGGCTACGGATGGTGGTGTCGTTTATACCCACTGCCATGGCCATGAACCTGCCACGAACCGCAACGTGCGGGTGGTCATCCAGTCGCTGTCGTTGAGCTGGAACTGCAACCAGGATCTGTTTGTCAGGGGGTTCGACTTTTATGGTGGCACCCAGGGCAACATCTATATCCGAGGCGGCTCGACAAACCGAGTGGTTTTCGATGACTGCCTTTTCCGATTTGCTGGAAACACCAACACCTATGAATCGGGCACCGTCGGGCCAGATGCCGCCCAGGTTCTCGGGTGCGGCCTGTTTGCCGCTTACAACAGCCGTTTTGACCTTGCAGCCAAGGATGGGGCGAACTTTCACGCCGAAGGGGCTGTGATCCCGGCCGCACTGCTGGTGGGCTGCAAGGGCTATCGCAACGGCCTGGCGCCGTCGGTTTCCAACAACGGCTTCACCGCACACGATGGAGTTAAGGCAATATCAATCGGCTGCGATTGGACGGGGTCTCGCGGTACCAACAGCGTGCATGTTGGCGCGGGCACTCAGGTATGGAGTGTTGCGGATCAAGCCGGCTCATCGGCCGGTGATCTACCAACAGGAGGAACGAATACGAACGCAGGATTTGCCGCGCATGACGGCGCTGAGATCTGGCTGGATTCGTGTTGCGACGTGGGTGCGCAGATGGGAGTTTTTGCCAACAATGGCGGCAAAGCCTACCTGCGCAACCACCGTGGGTCGGGGCAGATTGGAGGCGACGTCCTTAGGTACTGAGCAGGATAGAGGCGCGCATGGAGTGTGCCGTTCAACCTAAAAAGAAACCGAATCCGCCGACTTTTGACAGCTCTGGGTGGTGCGCTGGGTTCACCAAGGCCCAGCCTCCGTGCGAGTTGCTAACTGCTTTAGATCCCATTGAAAACGAGCGCTCTTTGGACTCCATCACACCCACTAAAACTTCCCCAATGACGACAAATCCATCCAGAGTCGAATTCGGCGTTGGCAACAAGAAGCAACCTTGATGTACGTGCAAGAAGCGGTTACTGAGATCAATGTCTATGAGGATCTCACGTAACTTTCGGCGTACCTGCAACCGTGTCCCCTCATAGCTGTAGTCCCAAACGGAGCTGGATAAGGTCACTTCGCCGCGAATGACCTGCAACAGAACTCTCCCCGACTCGTCAGTGACGGCGAACGAAACAGAGATCCAGCCGTCCTCGCAGTGCAGGGTCAGCATGTCGTAACCATTAACCCACAACACTCGATAGACACTGCTCCCGGGGCTAAAGGACGCTTCTGCTGTATTGCTGCCAACCATGAGATCGAAAGTTCTATTGGGCTCCAGCCTGTAAGCGCTAGTAGTGAGACGGGTAGCGTTGAACGGGTTCATTCGTGCCTCGATGACTCGCTCCACCGACATTTTTCCAGTCGTTTTTGCTCGATGATGTTGTTCGCACAGAAGCGCTAGATTACTGGCTGTGTGCTCCTTCACCTTCGAGAATTCAACAATGTGATCGTACTCAAAAACGGGGCAGCCACAGATCACGCAACCGAAGTAGCACTCCTGTCTTACTTGTCTTTTAATGGGCTCAGGGATGTCGCGGGAGACGTCGTTCATGATGGCTGTTTTCCTTAGTGGCTATGCGAGGAGCTCTACTTCAGTGCAGAGGAGGCGGCTTTCACCAGGTCGACCGCCTTACCCGCCGAAAGGGTGTTCGAGTCTGCCGAGTCCAGATAGCCGCTCGCGGTCAGGGAGAAGATGGAACGCGAGGCTTCGGTCAGGACGCCATCCCGAACGGCAGGGTCATCTGTTGCGTTCACAAAGGTCTGGAAGGATCGCAGCGCGTTGGCCCGGTGCCAGTTGATAGCAGCTTGATGTTTGGTGGCCTTGAAGATCCGGCCGCACCAGAGGGTGGCAGAGACCAGCAAGGCAAGAACAAGGGCCTTGGTGGTGAGTACGTTGATCACCTCGGGCAGCCCCGGTTGGGCGCTGAGTGGCAGCAAACAATAAAACGCGAGGGCCGCGAGGATGGATGAGCAGGCGAGCGTTACCGTGGCGATCAGCCACCACTTGGCCTCTTTCTCGAGCAGTCTCGCTTGAATCTTGAATCTTGCAGCGAAGTGCCCAATACCGATTGTCGCGCTGGCAGCTTGAGCCGCTGAGACTATACGAGTGATTTTCTGATAAAGCCGTTCGCTATCACCGACTCGTTTCTCAAGCTGTTCAACCGCTTTGGAAGCCTGGCCCGTTTTGGAGTGGCTATACCCATAGTAGGCGATCCAAGGCGCGGCGAGGTTGAAGAGAGACTCGAAAGCCCCTTGGATTTCCGAACATGCATTCTCAGCCTTCACCATGAAATCCTCCAGGCTGTCACCTTCGTGCTGCTCTGGAAGAGGAAGGGCAATCCGAACTTTGCGCAATGCAGAGACGATCATTTCTGCCGCACTGCTCGGAATGATTGTCAGATCTCCGTTCTCATATGTCTCGCAAAGATCGATCGCACATTCGATTTCCGAATCGGCCGGCAAGTTTTGGAAATATCGATTTCTCTCCCATTGTTTGTGATTGAGCTTGAACTTTATGAGGTCTGATAACGCGATTTTGACATCCGAAGCAAGTCCGCTGATTTCACTTCTCTCAACAATCGTACTCATAGCGATAGATACAAAGTAACCTTGATGCTGCATATTGTACGACTTTGGCATCGAACGGTTCCTCTCTGTAGCGCTTAACTCCATGAACCTCGAGCTCACCCCCACCCCCCGCCCGGACCTGGCCTCCGCCCCCCCGGCCATCCTCCAGGCCGAACTCCACCGCGCCCTCCTGGAGGCCACCGCGCTCCTCGAGCGCGAGGTCAAGGACGCCACGCCCACCGCTACCGGCCTGACCCGGGCCAGCATCGGCAGCTTCATCACCGAGATCCCCGACGGCCTCCTGGGCGTGGTGGGCAGCGCCCAGCCGCACGTGGAGTACGTCGAGCTGGGCACGCTGCCGCACTTTCCGCCGCTGGAGCCGATCCAGGACTGGGTGCGGGTGAAGTTCGGGATCTCGGAGCAGTCCGAGATAGAGGCGGCGGCGCTGGCCATCGCCCGCAAGATCGCCGCCCGGGGCACCCTCGGGGTCGGCATGTTCCACCGCACCTGGGCGCGCCTCGAGCCCCAGGTGCAGGCCATCTTCTCCCGCGCCGCGGATCGCATCGTGGCGCGCATGGCGGGCGGGTCGGCGTAGTTCCGGCCTGGCTGCACCTCTCTTTCCTCCTCTCTCCGCTGCAGTTCCCTCCGCCGTCGTTCCGTCCGAAACCCTTCGCCTCCTGGCGGCTTCGCGCGCGCGCGTAGTCTGCCGGGCATGACGCACGTTGCCCTTGTCCGTTCCGCTCTCTTCGATTTGATCGCCTCCGTGCCCGAGGTGGGCCGGGTGCATGCGTACCAGCGCTTTGCCTCTCGCGAGGCGGAGATGAAGGCGCTGTACGTGGCCAACATCGGCGGTGCCGACCAGCTGCGCGGGTGGTTCATCACCCGCACGGCCACCCGGGAACGGGCCTTCACCCTCGGCACCACGGTGCAGCGGGCGAGCTGGGCCATCGTCGGTTACATGGCGCTCTCCGACGCCGACGCCTCCGAGCTGGCCTTCGACGGGCTGGTGGAGGCGATCCGCGCTGCCTGGCGGGCCAACCCGACCCTGGGCGGCCTGGTGGCGCCGGTGGCGAACGACGACGAGGCCGGCATCCAGGTGGATGAGCTGGCGACGGTGCTGTTCTGCGGCGTGCTGTGCCACCAGGCGCGCCTTTCCCTCAAGACCGAGTTCGAGATCTAGGAGCCCTCCATGGCCAAGACACCAACCCCCGCGCCGGAGCAGCCGGCCGAGCCCATCGATCAGGATCCGCCCGCCGGCGGCCGCTGGGTCCGCCAGCCCGACGGCAGCCTCACGCCGCACCCCGATGACCTTCCGCCGGCCGAGCTGGCGCACCAGGAGTAAGCCATGTCCCGCTATTCCCGCAACGCCCTGATCCTGGCCAAGGTGGAGACTACCGCCGGCGTCGATGCCGCGCCCACCGGCGCCGCCAACGCGGTGCTGGTGGCCAACCTGACGATCAACCCGCTCAAGGCCAACAACGTGAGCCGCGACCTGGTGCGGCCGTTCTTCGGCGGTTCGGAGCAGCTGGTGGGCACGGCCACCGTGGAGGTGTCCTTCGACGTGGAGCTGGCCGCCAGCGGCACCGCCGGCACGGCGCCGGCCTGGGGCCCGCTGCTGCTGGGCTGCGCGTTTGCCGAGGCCACCTCCGCCGGCAGCCGGGTGGATTACACCCCGGTCACCACCGGCCTCAAGACGCTCACGCTCTATTACTACGACGACGGTGTGCTGCATAAGGTGCTGGGTGCCATGGGTGACGTGGAGATCAAGGCTGGCATCGGCGAGCGGCCGCTGCTGGGCTTCAAGTTCGAGGGCATCGACGGCGGCGTGAGCGCGGCCACCGCCACCGGCACCTACACGCCCTGGAAGAAGCCGCTGGTGGTGACCGACCCCAACACCGGCGACATCCTGATCGGCTGCACCTACAGCGCCGGCGCGCTGTCGGGCGGCACCAGCTACCCCAGCCGGGGCTTCAACGCCAAGATGGGCAACAGCGTGGTCTACACGCCGCTGCT
The DNA here is from genome assembly GCF_041911615.1 of Zoogloea sp. Taxonomy (GTDB): domain Bacteria; phylum Pseudomonadota; class Gammaproteobacteria; order Burkholderiales; family Rhodocyclaceae; genus Zoogloea. Next base: position 68,659 of record NZ_JAYROR010000080.1, read on the forward strand.
CGGCGGAGACTCCATCGACATCACCAACCGCGACGTGACGGGCAGCATCCAGCTCGACCTGACGCCCGCGCAAGAGGTGGCCATGTTCGCCTCGGTGAAGGCCAACACCACCCAGGGCGTGGGCTTTACCCACGGCATCACGGCCGGCAGCCAGGTGATGGTGTTCGCCCCCAACGTGCAGCTCATCAACCCCAGCAAGCAGGACGTGAGCGGCCGCCGGCTGATCGGCTTCGACCTGCGCATGACGCCCAGCGCCGGCAACGACGATGTGCGCATCGTGTGCCTGTAAGCGAAAAGGACTTCCGCCCCATGAAAACTCCCATCCCCTTCGTGATCGACCCGGAACCCAAGGTGTGGTGGCCGGTGCGGGTGAGCGTTCCCGTCGATGCCGGCTTTGCCGAGTTTGCCTTCGAGGCCCAGCTGCGCGTGTACTCCGAAGAGGACTACGCCCGCCTGCTGCCCGAGGCGGCGCCCGATGCCGACCTGCGCGATCTGCGCACGGTGCTGGCCGACAACGCCCGGCTGATGCCTGCCTTCGTGACCGACTGGCGCGGCGTGACCGACCCGGCCGGCCAGCCGATGCCGATCTCGGCGCTGCCTGCGGCGCTGACCGGCCCCTACGGCAAGGCCTTCTCGGTGGGCTTCAACCGGGCGATCGCCGAGCTGCGCTATGGCGTGGCCCCCGATGGGGAGTCGGCCAGCCGGGGAAACTCCGCGCCGCCGCCCGCCGCTGGATCAACTGCGGGCGAGGTGGCGGTGGAGGAACCGACGATCTAGCCGCCCAGTTTGCGGCCTTCGGTCTGGCGCCCGCCGAGGGGAGCCTGCCGGAGGCCGACCGGCCGCTGCAGATCTACCCCTGGCATGCCGAAACCGTGCGCACCTGGTGCGTGACCTGGCGGCAGTGGCGCTGGCTGGTGGGTATCAACGGTGCGGTGCGCCAGGGGCTGGACTGGCAGCAGGTGGAGTCGGCCCTGCGGCTGATGGGCATCAAGCGCAAGCGCTGGCCCGACATCTTTGCCGGGCTGCGGGTGATGCAGGACGAGGCGCTGGACGCGCTGCAACAGATCAACGACGGAGCACACTGAAACATGGCTGACCGGGGCGTCGAATACGGGATTCGGATCACCGCCGACGGTAAGGTGGCGATCGCCGAGTCCGCGAAGGTCGAGAAGGCCCTGGACGGCGTGGCCCAGGCGCTGGACCACGTGGAGGCCAGCGCCACCCAGGCCCAGCCGGCCATTGGCGCGACGATGAAGCAGTTTGCGCCGCAGCCCGCCGTGGATACGGCCAAGGCGCTGGGCAACGCCGCCGGCAAGTTCGACCAGGTGCAGATGTCGGCAGCGCAGACCTCGGCGGCGCTGCGGCAGCTGCCGATGCAATTCACCGACATCTTCACCTCGCTCGCCGCAGGCATGCCGCCGATGCAGGTGGCCCTGCAGCAGGGTGGCCAGCTGAAGGACGCCTTCGGTGGTATCGGCCCGGCCGCCAAGGCGATGGGCGGCTATCTGCTGGGGCTGGTGAACCCGCTCACCGTTGCGGCCGCAGGCGCCGGCGTGCTGGCAATGGCCTTTCTGAAAGGCCGTGACGAAGGCGAGGAATACCGCAAGACCTTGGTCCTGACCGGCAACGTCGCCGGCGTGACGGCCGACCAGCTGGCACAGATGGCGGCCCGCCTTGATGTGGTGTCGGGCACCCAGGCCAGCAACGCCAACATCCTGACCCGGCTTGCTTCCACCGGCCAGGTGGCCAAGGGCCAGATCGAAGGCGTGGCGGGCGCGATCTCGGCGATGACCGAGGCCGGCATCTCGGATGCCGACGCGCTGGTGAAGGCGTTTGCGGACATCGGCAAGGATCCGGTCAAGGCGATCCTGAAGGTGAACGAGGCCTACAACTTTCTCACCCCCACGATCTACGGGCAGATCAAGGCCCTGCAGGACCAAGGCAAGCAGGAAGAGGCAGTCGCCCTGGCCCAGGACACCGCCGCCAGGGCCATGAAGGAGCGCGCCCGGGAGGTCGTCGACCAGACCGGCTCGCTGGAACGCGCCTGGAAGAGCGTGACCACCTCGGCCCGCGAAGCCTGGGACGCGATGCTCGCCATCGGCCGCGAGAAGACCCTGCAGCAGAAGATCGCCGACCAGAAGAAGGTGATCGAAGACATCCGCGACGGCCTGACCCCCGGCCGGATCGACATGGCCCAGGACTACCTGGCGCAGCTCGAGGCCCAGGCCGGTGCCCAGCAGAAAGCCGCCCAGGCTGGCGCCGACGGCGCGAAGAACATGCGCGAGTACCTGGACGTGGAGAGCAAGGTCGCGCCCATCCAGAAGAAAGGCGCCGAGCAGACCCGCAGCCTGGCCGAGGCGCTGAAGGAATACCGGGAGAACCTGGCCCGGGTGAAGGCACTCGACCCGAACAGCGCGCTGCTCGACCCGGCCAAGGTGGCCGCCGGCGAAGCGGCGCTTCGCGAGCAGTACAAGCCGCGCAGCACCCGGAGCAGCCGCAAGGACCAGCCCGACGACGCCCGCGTGCTGGCCGACTGGGAGCGCCGCGTGGCGCTGCTGGATGCCCAGGCCGCCGGCACCGACAAGCTGAGCGACACCGAGCGGGCCTATGTGCGCGTGCTGTCCGACATCAGCTCGGGGCAGCTCAAGGTGACCGTGGCCGGCCGGCAGCGCCTGGCCGTCGATGCCGCCCGCGCCCTGGCCCAGGACGAAGCCAACCGCCAGGCGGCCGAACAGGCCAAGTGGTCTGAGGCGCTGGCCAAGGACACCACCCGCGAGACCGCCCAGCTCGAGGAGCAGCTGAAGCGCGAGCGTGACCAGGTGGCGGCGATCGGCCTGACCAAGGAGGCCGTGGAGCGCCTGGCTGTCGAGCGCCTGCGCAACGAAGCGGCCGCGAAGGCCGAATACGCCGCCAACCTGGAGCTGGCCGCCCAGTACGCGGGCCCGATGGCCGACAGCTACCGCGCCGCCGCCGAGGAGGCCCGCAAGCAGGCGGACTTGCTGAACAAGCGGGCCGAGAACCGGGTAGATGGTGCGAACCGCGAAGCGGCCGCGGCGACGAAGGCGCGCTGGGACAAGGCGGGCGATGACATCGAGCGCAGCCTGACCGATAGCCTTTACCGCAGCTTCGAGAGCGGAAAGGGCTTTGGCGAATCCTTCGTGGATGCGATCCAGAACACTCTGAAGACGACGGTGCTGAAGATGGTGATCCAGGCCTACGTGGAGCCCGTAACCCAGGCAGCGAGGAGCTTCCTGGGGGCGTTTCTGGAGGGCGCCGCGAAGTCGTTTGCCGGGGCCTACTTCGGCGGGGCTGCAGCAGGCTCGTCGTCGCAGTACTCACTTTCGAGCGGTACCAATCTGGATTCAATGGGCGGTGGCCAGGGTTTGACGTTCGGCGGAGGTCTGGCGGTGGGTGGCACGGCGGCGCCGGGGATGTTCTACGAGGTGAATGAAACCGGGCCGGAATTGCTGACCACCGGCGGGCGGACCTTTCTGATGATGGGCTCGAGTGCTGGTGTGGTGACGCCGGCGTCGGCGGCGGGATCGGGCTCTGCCGTTGCACCGGCGCAGCAGACCTTTCGCGTTGAGATCCACAACGACGGTACGCCCCAGGAGGTGACCGGCGCGACGCCGACCTTCGACGCGACCGGCACCGTTGTGCAGATCTTCACCCGTGACCTGCAGCGCAACGGCCCCATGGCCCAGGCGCTGACCGCGTTCAAGGGGCGCCGCTGATGCCGGCTTTTCCGACCTACGCCCGCGTCCTGCTCGACGGCTATGCCGTGCAGCAGGCGAGCGCCCTCAAGCGCACCGAGATGGACGCCGGCCCGCCCAAGCAGCGCCTCGAGCGCAGCCGCCAGATGACCGAACGGCAGGTGACGGTGCAGCTGCGCAGCCGGGCCGACTACACGGCTTTCATGGCCTGGTTCCGCGACACGATCCACCGCGGCGCCGACTGGTTCGACTGGACCGACCCCGAGACCCTGGCCACCGTGCAGGCCCGCATCAAGGCCGGCGAGCTGCAGCGCCAGCCGATGAACCCGGCGCTGACCCTGTGGCATGTGTCCTTCACCCTGGAGAGCTGGGATGCCTAGCGAGCGTTACAAGCGGGCCCTCGGGGCCGTTTCTTCATCGGATGTGGCGGTGGTGCTGCTGGAGATCAGCCACCCGGACATGCCCAGCCCGGCGCGGGTGGTGCGGGACACGCAGGACTTGGTGAGCGGCGGCAACGTGTTTGTGGCCACCGGGTTCGACTTCACGTTTCCGGACGATGGCAGCTCGGCGCCGCGGGCGTCGCTGGTGGTGGACAACGTGGGCCGCGAGCTGATGAGCTGGATCGATGCGAGCCGGGGCGGCCGCGGCGCCGAGGTGCGCTTGATGGTGGTGCTGCGGGCGACGCCGGATGTGATCGAGGCGGATTTCCGGCTGGGCCTGGAGCGCATCGTGGTCGACCAGTGGAAGGTGAGCGGCGAGCTGGGCTACGGCAACCTGCTGGATCTGCCCGCGGTGGCCGTGCGCTACGACCCGAGCACGGCGCCGGGGCTGTTCTGATGGCGCACTGGACGGACGCTTACATCGGGCTGCCCTACATCTTGGGCGAGCAGGACTGCGCGGCGGTGGTGGCCCGGGTGCAGCGCGAGGTGTTCGGGCGCGCCGTGACCGTGCCGGCCGAGCGGGCGGACGGCCCCTTCGGCAAGTCGGCGCAGATTGCGCAGGGTGCGCAGGATCTGGCTGACCCAGTGGCGGAGCCCACCGAGGGCGACGTGGTGCTGATGCAGGTGCGCGGGCTGTGGCACGTGGGGGTGTGGTTCCACCAGGGCGAGCCGTGGGTGCTGCACGCACTGCGGAGCAGCGGCCAGGTGGTGAGCCATCGCCTGCGGGATCTGGCGGGGCTGGGAATCCGGGTGGAAGGCTTTTACAGGATGCGTTGCGATGGTTGATGTGGTGTTGCGGCCCCGGCCGCCGAACGTGGTGTTTTGCCCGCATCCGCTGATGCCGGCGCGGGATCGGAGGATGATCTTTGAGCCGCCGCGCACCGGTGAGCGGCTGGATGCTTATCTGGCGCGTGTGATCGGCGATCTGCCCGACCCGTGCGTTGTGACCATCGGCGATTGCAGCGTGCCGCGGGCCTGGTGGGGCCGCGTGAGGGTGAAGCCCGGCGCCGTGATCGGCGTGGCGGCCGCTGTCGCTGGCGGCGACGGGGGGTCGGATGTGGGGCGGATCGTGCTGACGATTGCTGTGATCGTGGCCGCCGTCTATACCGGCGGCGCTGCGGCCGGCGCCATGGGTTGGTCGGGTGCTGGTGCAATGACCCTTGGCCAGACGGCGGCTTACGTTGCCGCCTCTGCCGCGGTGATGACGGTGGGAATGATGGCGGTGAATGCGCTGCTGCCACTGCCGACGAACGATCTATCCGGTCTCGGTGGGGGTGAGACATCTCCGACCTACAGCCTGGCCGGCGGGTCGAACCGCGTGCGCCGCTACGAGCCGTTGCCTCTGGTGATCGGCACCCACCGGATGTTTCCGGACCAGGCGTGCGCGGGGTACACGCTGTACGTCAATGGCAATGACCAGTACCTGTTTATTGCCTACAACTTTGGTTTTGGAGATCTGGAAATAACCGATCTGCGCATCGGCGATACCCCTTTGACGGACTACAAGGACGTGACGGTGCAGTGGGCCACCGGCAGCATGCCCAGCCTGATCGCCGGCAACGTGGACACCCAAGGGGGCACGGTGCTGACGGCCACCGATGGACCGATCGTGCGGACCACCTCGGTGGATACCACCGAGATCCACATCGATGTGCAGTACGTGATGTTTCATGCCGGCAATGGTGGGCTGGAAGGGTACTCGGCAACGGTCATGTTTGAGTGGCGTGAGGCGGGAAGCCCCACCTGGTTGCCGTTCAGCAGCGCAGATGGAAGTGCGGCCTGGTTTGGCACGACAGAGAGCTCGCCCTTTCTGCCCTTTGGAAGCACCGACGGAACTGTGGTGCTGAGCAGCGGCACCCGCGACGTTTGGCGCAACACCCTGCGCAAGACGGTGGCCAAGGGGCAGTACGAGGTAAGGGTCACCAAAATTACCGCGGACGTCAGCGACGCGCAGACCACCTGCGAGATCTCCATTCCGGCCATCCGCAGCCTACAGCCCGACAGTGGCGACTACGCCGGGCAGCGCATCCTGGGCCTCAAGATTCGGGCGAGCGGGCAGCTCAACGGCACGGTGAACCAGCTCTCGGGCTTGGTGAGCCACCGGCTGAATGGGGTGGCCACGAGCAACCCGGCGAAGTGGTTCAAGGCCTTTGCCATCGGCGCCTTCATTGGCGGGCGCCGGATCTGGGGGGCCGGGCTGTCGGCATCCCGGATTGACCTGGCTGCCCTGGACGCCTGGGCGGCGTGGTGCGACGCGCAGGGGCTGAGCTGCAACATGGTGCTGGACCAGGCCCTCTCGGCCAGCACGGTGCTCGACCGCATCGCCCGCTGCGGCCGCGGCTCCAAGACCTGGGCGCCGGGGCTACTGTCGGCCGTGTGGGACGCGGCGGGCATGCCGGCGGTGGCGATGTTCTCGCCGGTGAACATCCGCAAGGGCACGTTCAACATCTCCTACCCCTCGGAGGAGATGGCCGACGAGCTCGAGGTGAGCTACATCAACCCGGACAACGCCTGGCAGCGCGACACGGTTCGCGTCCCGCCCAATGCAACGAACGTGCGCCGCACGGCCAGCGTGGAGCTGCTGGGCTGCACCAGCACGGCGCTGGCCGGCAAGGAAGCCAACCTGATGTACGCGCAGAACCTGTACCGGTTCCGCAGCATCTCGTGGGAGACCGACGCCGAGGGCCTGACCGTGCGCAAGGGCGACGTGGTGACACTGTCCCACGACCTGACCTCGTGGGGCGAGGCCGGCCGCCTGGTGGCCGTGGCCAGCGCGACCCAGCTCAGCCTGGACCGCGCCATCACGCTGAAGCCAGCGGGCTGCTGGATGGCCGTGTGCCGGCCGTCGGGTGAAATCACCTATCACCGGGTGCAGGTTGGGGCCACCGAGGCCCAGGCCGACGAGGTGACGCTGCTCGACCCGCTGCCCACCACGCCTGCCACCGACGGCAGCCCTGCGGTGGATTGGCGCTACCTGGCCGATGCGAAGGCCACACCGGGGTGGCGGGTGAAGATCACCGACGTGTCACCGCTGCCCGGCATGGATGGCGTGCGCATCACGGCCCAGGATGATCCGGCGGAGTACTACGCGGCCGAGGGAGGCGACTTCTCGCATGTGGCCACGCCAGCGGCAAACAACCATCCCGTGCTGTCTGGGCTGCAGGTGTCGGAAGAGCTGATTCGGGCGGGCACGGGATACGCGGTGCAGCTCAATCTCACCTGGTCGGCCCAGGGAGACGTGGCTACCACCCGGGTGCGCTACAAGATCGACGGCGGCCCCTGGCAGGAGGCGGGCTTTGCGGCGGGAACCCGGCATTCGATCCTTGTCCCTGAGACGGGATCGGCCTATGTGGAGGTGACGGGCTTCAACGGCATGGGGCAGAGCAACCTCCGCAGCCGCCTGGCCGGCAGCTACGCCATTCGGGGGCAGGACGTGCCGCCGCCGGCTGCGGCTGGCTTTGCGGTAACGACCAGCGCTGACGGCACGCGGGTGTTCACGTGGGCGGTGGCCGTTGTGCCGCCGGATGTGACCTACCTGGAGATCCGCCATGCAGCCAGCGCGGGCACGGCGTGGGAGGCAATGTCGCCGCTGGGCCGGGTGCCTTACGGTGCGGCGCGGGCGGAGAGCATCGCGCCGGCAGCGGGTAACTGGACGTTCGAAGCGCGGATGCTCGACGCCAGCGGCAACTACAGCGCGACCGGGGCGCGGGTGTCGGTGACGCTGGGGCCTGCGCCGGCGGCGGGCAGCGCTGGGGGTGGAAACCTGCTGCCGTCCACCGACTGGAGCAGCGGAAGCTTTGCGCCCATCGTGCTGGGGTGGAACCCCGGCGAGCGGTCGCCGCTATCGCTCCGAGCAGATGATGAGTGGCGGCCCGCCGGTGGGCAGGCGCTGGAGCTCTTCAAGCAAGGGCGAAACGGCAATCAGTACAACGTCGGCGCGGATGTTTATCTGACCGGCGGATATGGCAGCCGCGCCTACGGCATCCCGGTGATTGCCGGTGAGCGGTATGAGCTTTCGGGAAAGCTTGCATCGCACCGGTGTGACTCGATGCTCGTGATCGGCTTTTTCGATGCGGATAACGCCTATCTTCCTGGAGCTGGAACGGGGTGGGTTACTCGCTCGAGCGGTGGCCGGGCGCTCTCCCAATGGACGCATGCGGCAGCGTTTGCAACGGCGCCGGCCGGCGCTGCCTACGCCAGCGTGTTCTGGCGCTGCAGCGATACCGACGTGGGGGAGACAACGTCCTATGCCTGGCTGACGGAGCCCGTGTTCAAGGTGGCCGCTTTGGGCCAGACGGCACCGAGCCCATATGTTCCGGGCTCGTCTTACGCGCTATCGCTGGCGATTGCCCGGGCGAACCTCGCGGAGATCCAGGCTAAGGCGTACGCGGACGGACTGGTGGACGCAGAAGAGGCACGGGCTATCGAGGATGCGACCACCAAAGCCAATGCCGCCGCTCAAACCGCGCTGTGGACGGGGGTGAGTGGAGCCGGAAAGCCGATCGACAACGCTGGCCGCGTGATCGACCTGGGCGATGGCGGCGGCGCTGGCCAACGCCAGGCAAACGACGGCCCGGGCTGGTATCCGGTGGGGACCCTGCAGCAGTTCAAATGGAGCTCTTCAGTTGGGCTTGGGTTTGGTGAGTGGGGCGTGCTGAGGACTGAGCGGGCATGGCCAGACGATTCGGCCGCAGTAGTGCAGACCTGGAAGAGCGCCGCTGGGGAATGGAAGCGCACCGGGTGGGTGGCCAGCGGCTGGGGCGGCTGGACCCGTCGGATTGATCAGGTGATCAACTCGAGCAACGTGACGCAGTTTGTCGACCCCGCTGCGATCAAGACCGACCAGCTCAACTCGACCGCGGCAACGGAGAACTGGGTGTTCTTCGACGCGGCGGGCTGGGGCATTGGAAACGTAGGCTGAGGAGAATCGAATGGCGCTACCTTCCGGCAGTATTTCCAGCCTGCACGCGGGATTGCTCAGGGTTTCACTCTCGGCAAAGATCGCCTGGAACAATGCGACCTACCCGCCCAGCGGAGGCGGTGACATGGCGCTCCGGGCGTGGATCAATGACGGCTCGCAGATCCAGTACCTCCCGATCATCAACCGCACGGCGCCCAGTTCATCCATGGTCTTCAGCTATCCGGGCGGCGGCGTCACCTGGACCATGGGTGTCGAGGTGACTTACTACGCCTTTGGCAGCGGCGGCGGGTTCATCATGGCGACCAACATCCAACTGGCTGCGGAGTTGAAGAAGCGATGAAGACCTTCAGCGTGTATGAGATCGAGAGCGGACGGCTGACCGGCGCGAGGGTCGGGGCGACTGGCGATGTCGATCCTGACTGGATTCCGGCCGGCTGCAGCGTGGTGTTTGGCGAATGGGACCACGAGCGGTGGCGGGTGGATCATGAAACCGGCGCCCTCGAGGCCATCGAGCCACCGGAACCGGACTGGCGGATCAAGAAGTTTGCGTCGGCGGATAGCGTGATGGCGGAGATCACCGCGGCGGAGGCTGAGCAGGCCAGGCCGATGAGGGAGATCGTGGAGGCGATGCTTGCAGGAACTAGTCCGCCGGCCGAAGCGACGGCACGCTTCAACGCGATCAAGCAACGCATCGAAGCCGCCCGAAACCGTCTAAGCGCCATCAACGCGACAACCACACAGACCGAACTCGAAGCCATCGAGCTTCAGCCCGCGTAATTTCCTTTCACTCCGCTAAAGCGACCACGAGGCGAGTTATCTAGCAACTCAGGCCCAAGTTATCGCGGCGCGCTTCAGCGTGGGCCCCCGTCATGATGCCGCGTCCGCCGGTTTACCAGGTGTAGCGGGCGTTCACCCCGACCATGCCGTTGCGGCCGGGGGCGGGCTCGTAGTAACGGCCGTTGCCGTCGCCGACGATCACCGAGCCGATGTAGTTGCGGTCGAACAGGTTGTCGACCCGGGCGAACTCGGTGAAGCGCCACGGGCCGGTCTTCTGCTCGGCGGTGAGGCGCAGGTTGGCGATGGCGTAGGACGGCGCCGGGGTGTCGCTGTTGGCGTCGTTCACGTAGGTGCGGCTGCGGTAGATGCCCTCGACGGCGGCGGTGACGCCGGGCAGCGGCTTCCAGGCGAGGTCGCCGAAGGCCGAGGTGCGCGGGATGCCCGGCATGGTGTTGCCGGCATCGACCGGGGTGGTGCTGGCAAAGCCTTCGTCGTAGATGGCCCGCAGCAGGGTGAAGGCGAAACGGCTGGTCAGGTCGCGACGCCAGGCGGTGTCGAAGGCGAGCTCGATGCCCTGGCGCAGGGTCTTGCCGGCGTTCTGGTAGCTGGTGCGGCCGCCGCTGGAGGCGAGCACGACGAGCTCGTCGTCGGTCTTGACCTGGAAGAGGGCGAGGTTCACGCGGCTGCTGTTGCCGACCAGCGCCTTCACGCCGGTTTCGAGGTGCAGGCTCTTGGCCGGGTTGAGGCCGAAGTTGAAGCCCGAGCCTGCCGTCGCACCGCTGCCGGAATAGAACATTTCATTCAGCGTCGGCGTCTCGAAGCCCCGGGCGGCGCTGGCGTAGAGGTTGATCGCCGGGTCGAGCTTGTAGACCACGCCCAGCACCGGTGTGGTCTTGCTGTAGTTGCGTCCGCCGCCGTCGTTGCCGTTCTGCAGGTACTGGTCGGTGATGTCGAACTTGACGGTGCTGTAGCGCAGGCCGCCGCTCACGCTCCAGTCGCCGCGCTGCCATTCGCTCTGCACATAGGCGCCGAGGCTCTCGACGTTATCGACCTCCTTGCGGCGCTGGGTGCTCTTCACGCCGAGGTTGTTGTCGTAGCCGGTCCGGTTGTCCTTGCTCACGTCGTAGTCGGCGCCGACGGTGGTGGTGAGGCGACCGCCGCCGGCGGAGCGGACGGCGATCCAGCGGCCGCCGAAGCCGTAGAAGTCGCGGTCGAAGTCGACGATGCCGCCCGAGTTCTTGGGGTTCGCGGAAATCGGGATCGCCTGGTACTGGATCACGCTGCGCTGGCCACTGTAGGCGGAGAGCTGCAGGGTGTCGGCGCCGATGCGGCGTTCGTAGGCCACGCCGCCCTGCAGGTGGTCGATGCTCTTGCGGGTGTCGTAGGTGAGGGCGTTCGGCACCACGCCGCGCGGGTTGGACTTGTAGCTCGCCCAGTCCAGCCCCAGCGGATCGTCCGCGCGCTGCCAGAAGCCATTGACGACGAAGGTGAGCTTGCTCACGTCGTCGGGTTTGGTGGTGATCTTGGCGAAGGCCTGCTCGCGGGTGGCGGCGCTGTGGTCGCGGTAGCCGTCGGTCTTGAAGCGGGTGGCGTCGATCACGTAGCCGAGGCCGTCCAGCTGGCCCTGGGCGCCGAGCTCGGCCTTGGTGGTGCCGTAGCTGCCGGCGGCAAAGCCGCCTTCGACGCTGGGGCGGCCGGCCGGCTTGCGGGTGAACAGCTGGATCACGCCGCCGGAGTGGTTGCCGTAGATCGCCGAGTAGGGGCCGCGCAGCACTTCCATGCGCTCGGCCACGTCGAGGTTGAAGGTGGCGGCCTGGCCCTGGCCGTCGGGCATGGAGGCGGGGATGCCGTCGGCGATCAGCTTCACGCCGCGCACGCCGAAGGCCGAGCGGGCGCCGAAGCCGCGGGTGGAGATCTGCAGATCCTGGGCGTAGTTCTGGCGGTTGTTGGCCACCACGCCGGGCACCGCGACGAGGGCTTCGGAGGCGTTGATGCGGGGCTGGCCGGCGGTGATCTGGTCGCGGTCGAGCACGTCGATGGAGGCTGGCATGTCGAAGCTGGCGGCCTCGGCGCGGCTGCCGGTGACGACCACCGGGTTGAGGGTCAGCGGCGTGCCGGCGGTGTCGGCGGCGAGGGCCGGCGCCTGGGCAACGAGGGCGGCCAGGGCGGCGGCGAGGGGCGTGGGATGGAAGCGGGGCGGCATGGGCGGTGTCTCCGGATGTTCTTGTGCGCGGCGGCTGCCGCGAGGCCGGCGCCAACCTTAGCCGAAGGCGTGGCCGGCGCGCATCAAGAAAATCGTGATTCCCGCCCCGTCGCCGGGCGCAATTCGCTGTACGGACACTCACCGCCGCGGGCGGCGCTGGTTATACTTCGCGCTATTCACGAGGAATAGTCCCGCATGCCGACGATCCACCGGCTCTCCGTCCCTGCCTGCTTCAGGTTTGCGCTTGGCGTTGCCGTGGGGCTGTGGCTGTGGTTGCCGCCACCGCTGGCCGCGGCCACGGCGGTGACGCTGCAATTGCGCTGGCAGCATGCCTTCCAGTTCGCGGGCTACTACGCGGCGCAGCAGCTCGGCTACTACCGGGAGGCCGGACTCGAGGTGAAGATCGTCGAGGCGCGGCCGGGGCTGGACGTGGTTGCCGAGGTGGTCGACGGCCGGGCCGACTTCGGCGTCGGTTCCAACGGGCTGCTGATCGACCGGTTCGCCGGCAAGCCGGTGGTGGTGCTGGCGGCGGTCTTCCAGCATTCGCCGCTGGTCTTCATCGCCCGCCGCGACGCGGGCATCGACACGCTGCGCGACCTGGTCGGCAAGCGGGTGATGCTCGAGCCCGGCGCCGACGAGCTGCTGGCCTACCTGCGCAAGGAGCACGTCGCCGTCGAGCGCCTGCGCTTGATCCAGCACAGCTACTCGCCGGCGTCGCTCGTCGAGGGCCGCGTCGATGCGATGAGCGCCTACGCCTCCAACGAGCCGTACTTCGTCGACGCGGCCGGCATCGATTACCAGCTGTTCTCGCCGCGCACCGCCGGCATCGATTTCTACGGCGACAACCTGTTCACCACCGAGCACCTGATTCGCGACAACCCGGTGCTGGTGCGTGCGTTCCGCGAGGCCAGCCTGCGTGGCTGGCGCTACGCGCTGGCCCATCCGGACGAGATCGCGGCGCTGATCCACGCGCAGTATTCGCCCGCCAAGCCGCTGGATTTCTTCGTGTTCGAGGCGCGCCGCACGATCCCGCTGATCCGCCCCGATCTGCTCGAAGTGGGCTACATGAGCGTCGACCGCTGGCGCCGTATCGCCGACGCGTATGCCGAGATGGGCATGCTGCCTCCGCGTTTCGATTTTCGCGGTTTCCTGTACGAGCCCGCGCGGGACGATCTGGACGGTCTTCGCAACTGGCTCGGTGCGGCGCTGGTGCTGATCGCCGCGGTGAGCGTGCTGGCGGCCTACATCCACCGCATCAACCTGCGCCTGCAGCGCAGCGTGGCGGCGGCGCAGCAGGCGGCCGAGCGCTTGCAGGCCAGCGAGGAGAAATACCGCCTGCTCGCCGAGACGATGAAGGACGTGGTGTGGACCGTCGATACCGACACCTTGCGCTTCACCTACGTGAGCCCGTCCATCGAGCGGATGCGCGGTTACACGCCGGCCGAGATCGCCGCCCTCAGTTTCGACGCCACCTTCCAGCCCGGCGACGCCGAGCGCATCCGCGGCCTGGTGCGCCAGCGTGTCCAGGCCTTCCTCGCCGATCCGACCGGCAAGCCGCACTTCTACACCGACGAGATGGAAAAGCCGCGCAAGGGAGGCGGCAGCGTGTGGGTCGAGGTGGTGTCCACCTATTGCCGCAATCCGCGCAGCGGCAAGGTCGAGCTGCACGGGGTCAGCCGCGACATCTCGGAGCGCCGCGCCAGTCAGGCTCGCATCGCCTACCTGGCCGAGCACGACATGCTCACCGACCTGCCCAACCGCAATCTCGTCACCGACCGCCTGCGTCAGGCCCTCGCCGCCGCGCGCCGGAACCGCCATCGGGTGGCCTTGTTGTACATCGACCTCGACCGCTTCAAGCCGGTGAACGACGCCTACGGCCATGCGGTGGGCGACGCGCTGCTGCGCGAGGCGGCGGTGCGGATGCGCGCCTGCGTGCGCGAGTCCGACACGGTGGGGCGCTTCGGGGGCGACGAGTTCGTGGTGCTGTTGCCCAACGTCGAGGCCGTGCCGGACGCCCAGCGGGTCGCCGAGAAGATCCGCGTGGCCCTGGGTGAGCCCTTCGTCATCGCCGGGGTGCGTCTCGAGGTGTCGTCGAGCGTCGGCATCGCCCTCTATCCCGAGCACGGGGGCGACGACGTCGCGCTGCTGCTCCACGCCGACAGTGCGATGTACGACGCCAAGCACGGCGGGCGCAACCGCGTCGCGGTGTTCGGCGGCGCCTGAACGCGGCGCCGGCCGACGCAAACGCTTACAGTTGCTTACCGCTCGCCAGCCGGGCGACGCCTACATTTCCCGTCTTCCAAACGTGCCGTCCTGCGCGGCGGCCTGCGTCCGTCGGTGTTAGTTTCGGCGGACCATCACATGAACGGGGAAGGACGGCATTCCAATGAAAAAAATCTTTTGTGCGGCGCTGCTCGGCGCCCTGGCTCAAGGGGCAATGGCGGCCGACGTGGGCGTCTCGATCAGCATCGGCGACCCCAATTTCTACGGTCGGCTCGACATCGGCAGCTTTCCGCGGCCGGTGCTGATGTACCCGCAGCCAGTGGTGATCCAGCCGGCGCCCTACGGCGTGGCCCGTGCGCCGCTGTACCTGCGCGTGCCGCCCGGCCACGCCCGCGACTGGCGGCGCTACTGAGGCCGCTACGACGCCTGTGGCGCGCCGGTGTATTTCGTGCAGGACACCTGGTATCGCAATGTTTACGCGCCGCGCTACCGGGCCGATCACGGCTACCCGGGCGACCGCTACGACGAGCGCCGGGATCGCCGCGAGGATCGCTTCGACGACCGGCGCGACCGCCGCGAAGCGCGTTTCGACGACCGTCGGGAACGGCGTGACGAGCGTTTCGACGGGCGCGGCTGGCAGGGCGGCGAGCACGGTCATGGCCACGGCCACGGTCGCCACGACTGATCCGCGTCGGGACGGCGGCCTGTTCCCGATCAAGGCCGGGGCGGACGCCGCGGCGTAGGCTCGGGTCTGCGTCGGCCGCCGGTCGGCGGATCGAACCCCAGCCTATTGCGGAGCCGTCATGAAAATCGCTGCCCAGCCCCTGTGGCTCGTCGGCTTTCGTCCTTTCTTCCTGCTCGCCTGCGTGGCCGGTGCCGGCCTGCCGGTGCTGTGGGCGCTGATGTTCTCCGGCCATCTGCCGGCGCCGGTCGGGCGTTTCACACCTGTGCAGTGGCACGCCCACGAGATGTTCTTCGGCTTCGGCTGGGCGGTGCTGGGTGGCTTTCTGCTCACCGCCACCAAGAACTGGGTGCAGGTGCGCGGCTACCACGGTGCGGCGCTGGTCGCGCTGGTGGCGGCTTGGGTGTTCGAGCGTGTGGGCATGGCCTTCGGCGGCGGTTGGCCGGACGGGTTGTTCTGGCTGTCGAACCTCGGGTTCATCGGCGCCATCGTGGCGATGCTGCTGGTCACCCTGCTGCGACACCGGGCGAACGACAGCTTCCGCGACAATTATTTCTTTCTGGTGGTGCTGCCGGCCTTCGTCGCGGCCAAGCTGCTGATTCTGGATGCCGATCACTTCCTGGCCGGCGCCACGATGGCCATCGGACTGTTCCGCATGGCCTTTTTGGTAATGCTCGAACGCACCCTGACCCAGTTCATGAAGGGCGTCTTCCAGGTCGACATCCTGCGCGATCCGCGTCTCGACGCGGCGATCAAGTTTTCGGCGCTGCTCCTGGTGCTGCAGCCCTGGCTGCCGGGCTGGCTCGTCGGGGCACTGCAGCTCGTCTGCGCGGTGTTGCTGCTGGCGCGTTTCGCCCGCTGGAGGCCGGGTCTGGCGATGACGCGCATCGAGCTGGCGGTGATGTACGTGGGCTACCTGGCGATCGCCGCCCAGCTCCTCGTCGATCTCGTCGGGCGTGCGATGGCGCTGCAGTGGGTCGGCAGCGTGTCGGTGCATCTGTTCACCCTCGGCGTGATGGGCCTGATCATCCCGCCAATGCTGGTGCGCATCTCCAAGGGGCACACCGGCCGCAAGGTGGCCTTCGACGCCGGCGACAAGGCGTTGATCTGGATCATGCTGGCGGCGTTGGTGGCGCGGGTGGGGCTGCCGCAGCTCGCGCCGGGCCTTTACGTAGGCTGGGTGCATCTGGCCGCCTGCGGCTGGTTGCTGTGCTTCGGCGTTCTCGGCGTGCGGATGTTCCCGCGCCTGGTAGCGCCACGCATCGACGGCAAGGAACATTGAACGCCAGGGTTTGGGCGTCGCGGCCTATCGCCGATCAAGGCGTCGGCGCGGCGGCGGCCCTAGCCTGAACGCCAGTCCCGCGATCTGTCTGGAGCCCTCATGCACTACCCGGAGTTCTTCGATCTCGTCCCCCGCCTGCGCCTCGTCGATCCGCTGGCCGAGTTTCTCGGCGCCTGCGAGGGCGGGGTCATCGAATACGGCTACGTCGACGCCGTGAAGCTGGCCGGCCATTCGTGCCCGACGGTGGCGAGCGCCTACTGGCTCACCCGCCAGGCGCTCGTCGCGCTGTACGGCGACGCGTTGCCCGAGCGCGGTGGCGTGCGGGCGAGCTTTCGCGACAGCCGGGTGAACGGCGTCACCGGCGTCATCGCCAACGTGGTGTCGATGCTCACCGGCGCCACCGCCGACACCGGCTTCAAGGGCCTTGCCGGGCGCTTCGACCGCCGCAACCTGCTCGCCTTCGATGCCGAGCAAGCCCTCGATCTGCGCTTCTGTCGCGTCGATACCGGCGCCGCCGTCGATGCCGCGGCGCATCTGCGCCACGTTCCGGCCGACCCGCAGATGGCGCCCCTGATGCAGCGCTGTCTCGCTGGCGCGGCCGATCCGGCCGAGGCCGCACAGTTTGCGGCCTTGTGGCAGGCGCGGGTGCGGCGGGTGTTGCTGACGCACGGCGACGATCCCGAGGTGTTCGTGATCCGCCGGGCAGGCTGAAGGGAGGCCGAGATGAAAGAGTCGCGCATTCCGCCTGCCGCCGAGCCCGCCGATGGGGCCGACGTGGCGCCCGGGCTGTCGTCGCCGCCGTGTTACGCCGCCGAGTTTCCGGGGTACTTCGGCGAGGGCGCGGGTGGCCCCGAGGCGCCCGATCCGTTGCTGATCGAGCGCCTCAACGCGCTGCTCGAGGCCGAGCGAGCCGGTGCCCGCGTGCTGGCGGTGCTGCGCGACAGCCTCGACGGCCGTTCGGCGGCGCGCAGCCTGCTCGAACGCCTGCAGAAGGACGAAGGCGCCAACGCCGTGCTGCTGTACAAGACGATCCAGCGCCTGGGGGGCGTGGCGTCCCACGAAACCGGCGCCTTCGTCCAGAAGACGCTCGCCGTCGAGGGGCTCGCCGCGCGCCTGCGCTTCGTCAATCGGGGCCAGGACTGGGTCGTGCGCAAGATTGTCGAACTGCTGCCGACGGTGTCCGACCCGGTCGCGCGGACGATGCTGGAGGACATGCGCCGCGCCCACGAGGACAACATCGCCGCCTGCGAGGCGCTGCTCGCCACCGGCCACGCCGGCTGAACCCGCCCCGGGCTAGCCGGGACACACCTTCCAGAGCAGTTCGCGCAGCCAGCTTACCGCCGGGTCCACGTGATTGCGCGGATGCCAGGCCAGGCGCAGGCCAAAGCCGCGATCGCTGAACGGTAGCTCGAACATGTCGAGCACGTCGGTGAAGCGGCTCATCAGCATCGACGGCAGCGTGCACACGTAGTCCGAGTTGCGCAGGATCTCCGGCACCAGCATGAATTTTTCCACCGAGAGCACCACGCTGCGCGTCCGCCCCAGCGCCGCCAGGGTTTCGTCCACGTAGCCGCTCATGCTGCCGCCGATCTCGGTGACCAGCACGTGCTGCTGGGTGCAGTACGCGTCCAGGTCGAGGGGGCCGCTGCCGCGCGGATGGCCCTTGCGCTGGGCCATCACGAAACGCCCGTAGAGCAGCGGACGGGTCTTCATCGCCGTCGGCACCATGCGCTCCGACGCCAGCAGCAGATCGACCTCGCCGCGTTCGAGCTGCGCACCGATCATCGCCACGTCGGGGCTGCGAAAGGCGATGCGCACGCCCGGCCCGGCGTGGGCGGAGAGCTTTTCGATCAACGGCAGTCCCAGCACCACCATCGCGGTGTCGTTCACCGCGAGCTGAAAGGTCCGCGCATCGGCGAAGGGGTCGAAGCTCGGGCGGTGCTGCACCACCGATTCCAGATCCTTCAGCGCCGAATGCAGCGCCGGGCCCAGGGCCAGCGCGCGGGCGGTGGGGGTCATGCCGCGGCCGGTCTCGGCGGGCAGCAGCAGCGGATCGTCGAACAACTGGCGCAGTCGGGCGAGCTGGGCCGATAACGCCGGCTGGCTGACGTGCAGGCGCCGCGCGGCGCGGGTCACGTTGCATTCGGCGAGCAGCGCATCAAGGGACACGAGCAGGTTGAGGTCGATCTGGCGCAGGTCCATGGGTGGCTATCCGCCAAGGTTATGGGTCAAATACCAATAATCGATTTCTAATATATGTGGGGATTCCCTAAACTGCAATCGTCACCTGCCCGTCAGCGTCTTCCGGCTTTTCGGAGGATGGCGGGGCGACAGCGAAAGGAGTGCAAATGGACATCGTCGAAAGCCTGCGTGCGGATGCCGGACACAACGAGATGAACGAGCAGGCCGCCCACGAGATCGAGCGCCTGCGCCTCGAGAACGAAATTCTGCGCAGCGCCATGCAATGCGCCAACGTCGCAATGGCCGGCGCGCCGATCTGGCATACCCAGCACCGGATCGTCAGCGAGGTGCTGGTGTCGCTGCAGAAGGCCCTCGCCGAGGCCGAGCAGGCCGAAGCCGAATACGTCGAAACCCACCCGCTGCGCGCCGCCTGACTGCCGCGCCGCAGCATGGACCGGGCCGCAGCGATGGACCAGAATCGGCCCGGCTCCCCAACCGGATAAAGGAAGACCCATGCGCTACCCCGACACCCAGCTGCTGATCGACGGCCACTGGCAGGACGCCGCCGACGGCCGCACGCTCGCCGTGCATAACCCCGCCAGCGGCACCGAGATCGGCCGCGTCGCCCACGCCGGCATCACCGACCTGGACCGCGCCCTCGCCGCTGCCCAGAAGGGCTTTCTGACCTGGCGCGACGTGCCCGCCATCGAACGCCAGAAGACGATGCGCCGTGCCGCCGCGCTGCTGCGTGAGCGCGCCGACGGTATCGCCGCGATCCTGACCCAGGAAAACGGCAAGCCGCTGGCCGAGGCGAAGATCGAAACGATGGCCGCCGCCGACATCATCGAGTGGTTCGCCGACGAAGGGATGCGCATCTACGGCCGGGTTGTGCCGGCGCGCAACCCGGCGGTGCGTCAGCTGGTGGTGAAGGACCCGGTCGGCCCGGTGGCGGCGTTCACGCCGTGGAACTTCCCGATCAACCAGGCCGTGCGCAAGGTGTCGGCGGCGCTTGCCAGCGGCTGCTCGATCCTCGTCAAGGCCGCCGAAGAAACCCCGGCGGCGCCCGCCGCGCTGATCCGCGCCTTCGTCGATGCCGGCGTGCCGGCCGGCGTCGTCGGGCTGGTGTATGGCAACCCGGCCGAGATTTCCGGCTACCTGATTCCCCATCCGGTGATCCGCAAGATCAGCTTCACCGGCTCCACGGTGGTCGGCAAGCAGCTCGCCGCGCTGGCCGGCCAGCACATGAAGCGGGTCACGATGGAGCTCGGCGGCCACGCGCCGGTGATCGTCGCCGAGGACGCCGACCTCGATCTGGCGATCCGCGTCGCCGGCGCCGCCAAGTTCCGCAACGCCGGTCAGGTGTGCATCTCGCCGACCCGTTTTCTGGTGCATGAGCAGATCCGCGCCGAGTTCACCGCCGCGCTGGCCGCCCACGCCCAGGGCCTGAAGGTGGGCGACGGCCTCGTCGAGGGCACCCAGATGGGGCCGCTCGCCAACCCGCGCCGGGTCGCCGCGATGAACGACATCATTGCCGATGCCGTGGCCCGTGGCGTGACCGTCGCCGCCGGCGGCGCACGGATCGGCGAGACCGGCAACTTCTTCGCCCCGACCGTGCTCGCCGACGTGCCCCTCGACGCCCGGGTGTTCAACGACGAGCCCTTCGGCCCGGTGGCCGCGGTGCGCGGCTTCGAGCGCATCGAGGACGCCATCGCCGAGGCCAACCGGCTGCCCTACGGCCTCGCGGGCTACGCCTTCACCCGCTCGCTCAAGCACGCCCACCTGCTTGCCCAGCGGGTCGAGGTCGGCATGTTGTGGATCAACCAGCCGGCCGCGCCGTGGCCCGAGATGCCCTTTGGCGGGCTCAAGGATTCCGGCTACGGTTCGGAGGGCGCGCCGGAAGCGCTCGAGCCCTATCTCAACACCCGCGCGGTGTCGATCTTCAACGCCTGACCTGAACGGAAATCCGAGCCATGGACGCCAACACGACCCCCGCAACGCCCCAGCCGGGCCAGGTGACCCGCATCGCCCGCCGCCGCGCGCAGCCCGGCAAGGAAGCCTCGTACGAAGCCCTGGTGCGCGAGATGTTCCAGCACATGCGCGCCAACCGCGGCTTTCTCGGCGCCGAGCTGCTGCCGCCCCACGAAGCCGGCGGCGACTACCAGGTGGTGGTGCATTTCGCCTCCGAGGCCGATCTGGCCGCCTGGGACGCCTGCCCGGCCCGCGCCGACCTGCACCGACGGATGCGCGAAGTGGCCGAGGCCGAGCCCGACTACCGTCGCCTGTCGGGCCTCGAGGCATGGTTCGCGGCGGCCGTCGTGCCCGCCTCGATGCATCCACCGCGGGCGCGCATGGCGCTGGTGACCTGGCTCGGCATTTTCCCGACGGTGTCGTTCTTCCTGTGGTTCGTCGCGCCGCATCTCAACGCGCTGCCGTTCCTGCCGCGGGTCGGGTTGCTCACCGGGCTGATCGTGATGACCATGACCTGGGTGGTGATGCCACGCCTCACCAAGCTGCTGCGCGGTTTCCTCAACCCGCACCTCCGGTCGTAAGCGGGCGGCGCGGCCAGGGCGCCCAGTCGCCGACGGACGTCTTAGCGCAGCGCCGTTCGACGATGGTGCGCCTTGATCGGGCGCAAGTGAAAAATAAAAACTGCGTCCGTTGGAATAGTGCAAAACTGTACCGTTCCGGTGCCGTATCAAGGGCTTAGAGTGGCCCCGGATCACTTTCGGAGCGAGCGATGGAACTGGCGATGACGGCGACCGGCGCCCGTCCGGTGCTGGCCGGCAAGGTCCCGGGCAACCGGGGAATCTGGGTGGGCATCCTGTGTGAGCTGACCGAGTTCGCGCTGATGTTTCTCGCCTACGCGTGGTTCCGCTTCGCCCACCCGGACGATTTCCACCATGGCCCGGCCATGCTCCTGGCCGGCGCCGGCGTCGCCAACACCGTGGTGATGCTCACCAGCGGTTACTGCGCGGTGCGGGCGCTACTGGCGATCCGGCGCGGCGCCCCGCGCACCGCGCGCAACTGGCTCGTTGCCACGCTCTTCGGCGGCATCGCCTTCCTGCTCGTCAAGGCCTGGGAATTCAACTGGAACGTCGCCCACGGCGTGGTTGGCACCGGCAACAGTTTCGTGGCGATGTACTACTACCTCACCTTCAATCACCTGGTGCACGTGGTGTGGGGCTGCCTCGGCCTGATCTGGGCGATCCTGCGCACCCATTTTGGCGCCTACAGCCCCGAGGACCACGAAGGTCTGGAGGCCGCCACGCTGTACTGGCACGCCACCGATCTGGCGTGGATCGTGATCTTTCCGCTGCTCTACGTGCTCAAGTGAGGTGACGCCATGACGCCTTCGACCAACGAAAGCCGGGTGACCCGGGTGTGGCTCGGACTGGTGACGCTGACCCTCGGCAGCGCATGGCTCGGCGAGGTCGGCGGTTCGCCCGCACTGACCGCGTTGGCGGTGGCGCTGATCGTCGCCGTCAAGGGCTTCCTGGTGATCCGCCACTACATGGGCCTGACCGAGCCGGGCTCGCGCCTGCGTCAGGTGATGCGGCTGTATTTCGTAGTGGTGCCGGCGCTGATCCTGCTTGCCGGCGGACTCGCCACAGCCAGCTCGTGACACGAGATCAAAGTATCGTTGCGGCATGTACAAAACATTCGACGTCCGCGATATGCCTTGCTATTGTGTGAATTAGCGACCACCTCCCGGCCGCCTTTCTTTGATTGGAGCGCGTCAATTGGGTACCAAGCTTTATGTAGGGAACCTGCCCTACAGCGTCGACAAGAGCAGCCTCGAGGATATTTTCTCCGCTTACGGCAACGTGACCTCCGCCCAGGTGATCATGGACCGTGAAACCGGCCGCTCGAAGGGTTTCGGCTTCGTCGAGATGGGGTCTGACCAGGAGGCGCAGGGCGCCATTTCCGGTCTCAACGGCAAGAATATCGAAGGTCGCAACCTGACCGTCAATGAAGCGCGTCCGCAGGAGCCCCGCAGCGGCGGCTTCGGTGGCGGCGGTGGCCGTCGCGGCCCCGGTGGTGGTGGGGGCGGCGGTGGCTTCGGTGGCGGTCGGCGTGGCGCCGGTGGCGGTCGCGGCGAATATTGATTCATCTCCGGCCTGGCCGAGTCGGGCGCCGCGTTAGAAGACGCGGCGCGCATTGGGTCAGTGCCTGTCGTGGCGGGTCCGGCGCCTGACCGGACAGCGTGACGGCCCCAGCCGCCAGTAGGCTGGTCGTGCCCCGCCGCGCCCACGACGTGGGTTGCCGAGCGATTTGCCCGGATTCCTTGCCGCACACTTTTCGAGCCGTGCAGGCAGGCTTGGGCGTCCGGGTGTCACGTCGAAGGGCGGGCCAATCTCCACGGCTTCCGGGTTCTTGCCGGGCGCTTCTTGCCGATCGCCGCGTTTTTCGTACGCCGGAATCGGGGCCGTCGTTTTCGTTTTTCCTGCGATTCAGGGTGCACCGAGAGTGGCACATGCGGGGCGACCGATGCCCGCAGGACGTCAGCGGGTCTTCCGACACGCCGCCTTGGTCGTTTTCCTGAACTCAACACGCCATGTGCTCGCCGCGTGCGTGGTGTTGCCGAATCCCCTTCAAGCCTTCAAGCAATGGATGTTTTGACTTTCCGCGAGGCCCGGCTCGCCGATCTCGACCGCATCATGGCCCTTGAGCAGGCCGGCTTTGCGCGAGGCAATCGCGAGGCGAGGGCGGTGTATGCCCGTCGTATCGAGGTGTTCGCGGCGGGTTCGCTGCTGGCCTGCATCGGGCCGCAGGTGGTCGGCTGCCTGTTCTCGGAGATCTGGCAGGCGACGGACGTGCCGGAGGCGGCGCATTTCGCGCTCGGGCACGACATCCTGGATCGCCACGACCCGCAGGCGGGCACCGAGCTGTACGTGACCTCGATGACCGTCGATCCGGCGCGCCGCGGTCAGCGCCTGGGCGCGCGGGTGTTCGCCGGCGGGGTGGCGCAGCTGGGGGACGCGTTCCCGCATCTGGCGTCGGTGTTGTTGCTGGTCAATCAGAACTGGCTGCCCGCGCGGCGCATCTACGCGGCGGCGGGTTTCGACGAGATTGCCTGCCTGCCGGGTTTTTTCAGCCCGGCGCCGGGCTGCCGCGAGGACGGCATCGTGATGCGGCGGGCACTGCGCCCGGGCTGAGGCGCCCGGGCGGCGGGTCAGGGCTGGGCGGCTTCGAAGTGTTCCAGCATCAGCTGGATGCTGGACACGCCGTTGTATTCGTTCACGGCCAGCCGGAAGGCGGCGTGGATGGACGGCGTGGCCGGGTCGGCGTGGTTGAACTGGATGGCTTCGAGCCGGGTATTGCCTTTCCGCAGCTGTAGCTTGAGGTGCTTTTCCTTGAGGATGCGCTGGTTTTCGACCCGGAAGGTGTCGTCGAAGACCGGCGCGGCGAAGCCCTGGCCCCAGATCTCGCGTTCGAGCAGACGGGCGGTTTCGAGGTTGTAGAGGCTGTCTTCCAGCGCCCCGTCGGTTTCGAGGCGGCGGGTGAGGTCGGCCGGGTCGATGAGGCTGGTCACCACGTTTTCAAACAGGGATTCGAACCGTGCCAGATCGTCCTCGCGAATGGTGAGGCCGGCCGCCATCGCGTGGCCGCCGAAGCGCAGCACCAGCCCGGGGGCCTGCTTGGTGACGAGATCGAGGGCGTCGCGCAGGTGCAGGCCGGGGATCGAGCGACCGGAGCCCTTGATCTCGCCGTCGTTGCCGCGGGCGAAGGCGATCGTCGGGCGGTGGAATTTTTCCTTGATGCGTCCGGCGAGGATGCCGATCACGCCCTGGTGCCATTCGGGCTCGAACAGCACGAGGCTGGCGCGGCTGCCGGGGTCGATGGTGTCGAGATTGGCCATCGCGGCTTCCTGCATGTCGGCTTCGATGGCGCGGCGCTCGCGGTTGAGCTTGTCGAGCTCCTGGGCGATGTTGAGCGCCCGGCCCATATCGTCGGTGATCAGGCATTCGATGCCCAGCGACATGTCGGCCAGGCGGCCGGCGGCGTTGAGGCGCGGGCCGAGGGCGAAGCCCATGTCGAAGGTGGTGGCGCGGCTGGCGTCGCGCCCGGCGGCGGCGAACAGGGCACGGATGCCCGGCTGCATGCGGTCGGCGCGGATGCGCTGAAGGCCCTGGGCAACCAGGATGCGGTTGTTGTGGTCGAGCTTGACCACGTCGGCGACGGTGCCCAGCGCCACCAGATCGAGGAGGTCGGCCAGGTTGGGCTCGGCCTTGCCTTCGAAGGCGCCCCGGCTGCGCAGCTCGGCCCGCAGGGCGAGCATGGTGTAGAACATGACGCCGACGCCGGCGAGGTTCTTGCTCGGAAAATCGCAGCCCGGCTGGTTGGGATTGACGATGACGTCGGCCTCGGGGAGCGCGTCGCCGGGCAGGTGATGGTCGGTGATGACGGTGGCGATGCCGTGTTCGCGGGCCGCGGCGACGCCTTCGACGCTGGCGATGCCGTTATCGACGGTGATCAGCACGTCTGGCGCCATCGGCGCGGCGAGTTCGACGATGGCCGGGGTGAGGCCATAGCCGTACTCGAAGCGGTTGGGCACCAGATAGCCGACCTCGGCGCCGAACATGCGCAATGCCCGGATGCCGACGGCGCAGGCGGTGGCGCCGTCGCAGTCGTAGTCAGCGACGATCAGCAGGCGGGCGTCGGCCTCGATGGCGTCGGCGAGCAGTTCGGCGGCCTCGTGCACGCCCTTGAGCTGGGCCGGCGGCAGCATCGCCTTGAGGCTGTAATCGAGCTGTTCGGTACTTTCGATGCCGCGGGCGGCGTAGATGCGGGCCAGCAGCGGGTGGGTGCCGGACTCGATCAGGCGGGTGACGGCGCGGGCCGGGGCCGGGCGGGACAGGATGCGGGTCATGGCGAGGTGGCGGCGGGTTGCGGGGCGGTGGCGAGCAGTGCGGCGAGGGGCTGGGGTTTGCGCCAGAACTTCCAGAGGCCGGATGCGGCGATCTCCAGGTGCAGGCAGTGCTTGTCGCTGGGGGCGCTGATCGTCAGCTGGCTGAGCTGGCGGGCTTTGAGGGCGGCCAGCAGCGGAGCGAACCAGTCGCGCTCGAGCTGTTGCAGGGCGGCCTGCCAGGCGGCCGCGTCCAGGTGCAGGGCGGGCTGGCGCAGGCTGTCCACCACGGCGAAGCCGGTGCCCGGAGTGTAGCGGTCGGCGGGTTGGGGTTCGATGCCGGCGCGGCGGGCGAGCCCGCGGGCGAAGGGTGCGTCGGCCTGGATCTGCGCCGCCGGGGCGCTGAAGCGGGTGTCCCGGGGGCCCGCGCCCCACAGCCAGACGCCGTTGATCACGCGCTGGCCGGCGGCCTCGCGGGCGGCGTTGACCGGGTGGTTGTACAGCCACACCTCGATTTCGTTGGACAGGCGCGCCCAGCGGGCGATTTCGTCGCCTTCGGGCATGAACAGCTGGACCGGTCGGCCATTGACGTCGGCGAGCGGGTGGAAGAACGGGCGCGGGGCATCGGCGAGGGCAACGTACCAGCGGTCGGGCGAGGGGGCATCGAAGCGCCCGATGTCGGGGAACGTGTCGTTGAGGCCGGCGATCAGGGTGGCGGCTTCGTCGGCGCCGATGGCGAGGCTGGAGGCGTCGGCCAGCAGCAGCTTGTCGCGGGAGAAATGCAGGTGCACCGGGTCACAGCTCAGCCAGTGGGCGTCGTCGTCCGGCGGGGTGGCCTCGCCGGCGCGGCGCACGGCGGCGAGGGGCAGGCGGGTGTCGGTGGCACCGAAGCGTGCGGCCAGCCAGGTCTCGAGGGCCACGGTGGGTTGCCAGGCGTGACGGGCGTGGCCGAGCAGGCTGGCGAGGGCGGGCAGCGCGGGTACGCTGGCGCCGCCCTGGGGCCAGGCGAGGCCGGGCAGGACGAGGTGGAACTGCATCGGATGACGGTGGCGGTGCCCCGGCGGCCGGCCGGGTGCGAAATGCAAATTTGGGTGGCGAGTCTAGCACGGCCATCCGGCCGCTCAGGGGGTGATCGTGAGCTCGGCGAGGGCGGCGCCGAAGGCGGTGTTGCACTGGCGGGCCTGGACTTCGCCGAGGTTGCGGGTTTCGGCGCGCAGGCAGGTGGGGCTGGTGTCGCCGCCGAGGATTTCGAGGGGCAGGTCGCGCAGGCTGCGGGTGTCGGCCGGGGCGCTGGCGAAGCGGCCGGCGCCGCCGAAACCGGCGCGCTGGAAATTGCGCGGGCTGTCGGTGACGAGGGCGAGCAGGCGCAGGGGCCCGGTGCCGATGTCGCGGGCGGACAGGGCGAAGCGCTGGCTGCCACCGAAGCGTTCGGCCGGCGCGGCGGGGGAGGGGTGGAGGAGGATCAACCCGTCGTCGCGGGCGGCGATCAGGTAGAGCTGTCCGCCGGCGGGGCCGCGCACGCTGAATTGGAGGGTGTCGGTGACGCGGTAGCTGCCGCGCAGGCCGCCGACGGTGACCTCGCGTCGCTCGCTGCGCTGGGCGTGGAGGGTCTGGAGGAGCCGGCGTGGCGTGACCGGTGCGCCGCTGGCGAGCCCCGGCGCGGGGGCCAGCGCCGGATTGCCGGCGACGGCGATGCGGCCCGGCCTGGTGCGCTGGCGCTCGAGCTGGGCCTGGGCGCAGTGGCGCCAGTCGTCGCCGTTGGCGAGGCCGCCGGCCGCCGGTAGCGGCGCTCGGCCGTCGAGGCAGGCGAGCAGGGCGGCCGCGGTGCCGTCGGGGCCGGCGAGGGCGAGAACGTTGGCGCTCGCGGGGACGGAGGGCGCGCAGTGTTCGCCGCCTTCCGTCAGCACCACCAGCTTGTCGGCCTTGCGGGCGAGGGTGCGCAGGTAGGCGCTTAATTCCCCGGCCGGCAGGGCGCAGACGGCAGACTGCCCGGAGAGCTCGATGAAGGCGCGGTCGTCGGCGCCGAGCCGGGCATCGAGGGCGGCGAGGGCGCGGCGCAGGCCGTCCGCGTCGAGTCGGTCGGGGGCGGGTTGCTGGATGTTGGCGTCGGGCACGCCCATCAGCCGCGCGAGGGCGGTAGCGGTGTCGCCGTCGGGGCGGGCGCGGGCGGGGTCGAGGCCGAGGATCAGGGCGTGGTTGGAGGCGCGGGCGGCGCTGCGGGGGATCAGGCGCGGGTCCGGGCCGCCGGCGGTGGGGCCGGTAGCCGGGGGGGCCGTGGCCGCTGCGGGGTCGCCGTCCCGTTGCAGGCTCTGGCGCGGCAGCCAGCCGCTGCGCCCGCCGTCGGCTTCGACCTGGTACCAGTCGCGACGCTCGTCCACGATGCGCACGGTGGCGAGGCGATGGACGACGGTGACGACGGAGGCGAAGGCGCTGGGCTCGCTGCGCAGTTTTTCGGGGGCGGTGAGGGTGGCGGTATCGGCGGCGGCGAGCGCCATCGAGGCAAGGCCCAGACTCAGGGCGAGGATGGCGTGGCGCAGGCGCATGATATTGGCGGAGCGGGAGAAAAATGACGCTGGCGGGAGCTTACGGCAGGCCGGGACGGCTTGGCAAAGCGGCGGCGTGACCCACGCCACGGGCGGGCCGCGACGATGCCCGATGACGGCGCGCAGGGAACGCCCCCTCGTTCAAATCGGTCAACTGCGGCACAATGCGCCCCTGCGCCGGAACCCGGCGCTTTCTGCCCGATTCTCCGATGTCCTATGAATTCCTCGTCGGCCTGCGCTACACCCGCTCCAAGCGGCGGGCGCAGGGCCGCAACCGCTTCATCTCATTCATCTCGCTGGTGTCGATGCTGGGTATCGCGCTCGGCGTGGCGGCGCTGATCGTCGTGCTGTCGGTGATGAATGGTTTCCAGCGCGAGCTGCGCACGCGCATCCTCGGCGTCGCCTCCCATGTCCAGGTCAGTGGCTTCGACGGCGAGCTGGCCAACTGGCAGCGGGTGGCCGACGAGGCGTCCAAGCATCCGCGCGTGAAGGCGGCGGCGCCTTTCGTGCAGGCCCAGGGGATGCTCTCCTTCGATCAGACGGTGCGCGGCACCTTGATCCGTGGCGTGCTGCCCGACGCCGAGGACCGGGTGGCCGATTTCGCCAGCCACATGCGCGTGGGGCGCCTCGACGATCTGCAGGCCGGCGGGTTCGGGATCGTGCTCGGTGCCGATCTGGCGCGGGCCCTGCATGTCTCGGAGGGTGACAAGGTGACCCTGATCGCGCCCCAGGGGCTGGTGACGCCGGCGGCGATCCTGCCGCGGGTGAAGCAGTTCCGGGTGGTGGGCATCTTCGAGGTGGGGATGTACGAATACGATTCGAGCCTCGCGCTGGTCCATCTGCAGGACGCCCAGGCGCTATACCGCATGGAAGACCGGGTGAGCGGGGTGCGCCTCAAGCTCGACGACTTGTTCGAGGCGCCGCGGGTGGCCCGCGAGCTGATGAAATATCTCGACGCCGACACCTTGGTGTCGGACTGGACCCGGAGCCACGCCAATTTCTTCCGGGCGGTGCAGATCGAGAAGAACGTGATGTTCATCATCCTGCTGCTGATCGTCGCGGTGGCGGCGTTCAACATCGTGTCGACGCTGGTGATGGCGGTGCAGGACAAGCAGGCCGACATCGCCATCCTGCGCACGCTGGGGGCGAGCCCGGGGTCGATCATGGGCATCTTCGTGATCCAGGGGGCGCTGATCGGCTTCATCGGCCTGGCGATCGGCGTGGCCGGCGGGGTGCTGCTGGCGCTCAACATCGACGTGGTGGTGCCGGCCATCGAGCGCCTGTTCGGGGTGCAGTTCCTGGCCAAGGACGTCTATTACATTTCCGACCTGCCCTCCGAGCTGCTGTGGTCGGACGTGATCGCGATCACCGCGGTGTCCTTCGTGCTCACGCTCGTGGCGACGTTGTACCCCAGCTGGCGCGCGTCGCGGCTCAACCCTGCGGAGGCCCTGCGCTATGAATGACGACGCCGTGATCGAATGCAGTGGGCTGTCGAAGTCCTTCCGCGAGGGCGCGGATGCCGTCGAGGTGTTGCGCGACGTGAGCCTGTCGGTGGCGCCGGGCGAGCGGGTGGCGGTGGTGGGCTCGTCGGGTTCGGGCAAGAGCACCTTGCTGCATCTGCTGGGCGGGCTCGATGTGCCTTCCGCCGGCGAGGTGAAGCTGCTCGGGCGTAATTTCTCGACGATCTCCGACGCCGAGCGGGGCCGCCTGCGCAACGAGTCGCTGGGCTTCATCTACCAGTTTCACCACCTGCTCGCTGAATTCTCGGCGGTCGAGAACGTGGCCATGCCGCTGTTCGTGCGGCGCATGCCCAGGGACGAGGCGCTCGCCCGTGCCGCCGAGACGCTGCGCGCCGTGGGCCTCGGCCACCGGCTCGATCACACCCCGAGCGAATTGTCGGGCGGCGAGCGCCAGCGTGCGGCCATCGCCCGGGCGCTGGTCACCCGGCCGGCCTGCGTGCTGGCCGACGAACCCACCGGCAACCTCGACCGCCAGACCGCCGAGAAGGTGTTCGCGCTGATGCTCGAACTGGCCGAGCTGCAGGGCACCGGCTTCGTCATCGTGACCCACGATCCGCAGCTCGCGGCGCGGGCGACGCGGGTCTTGCGCCTGCAGGACGGGGTGCTGGCCGAGGGCGACTGAGGCGGATTGCGGATTTCCCGTATTTTCCTTGGGGGCATCTCAAGTTTGCCGGCGGGCGGGTCGATAAGGGGCTAATCGGGTCAACGGCGACCCACGCCTTTCCGGAGACATCATGAAAGCCCTTTTCGCGCCCGCGGTTGCCATGCTCAATCGCATGCGTTACCCGAAGAAGTTCGCCTTGCTGGGCGTGATTGCCCTGCTAGTGATCGGCTCATTGCTGGTTCAGCTGGCGAGCACCCTGAGCGAGAGCATCGTCGTCGCCGAGAAGGAGCGCGACTCCCTCGGCCGGGTGCCTCATCTGCTCAAGGTGATCCAGCTCACCCAGCAGCATCGTGGCCTCTCGTCCGGCGTATTGAACGGCAACGAATCGATGCGCCCGGCCCTGCAGAAGAAGACCGAGGAACTGGCCGCCGCGGTGCGCACCGCCGAACAGAATCTCGCCAGTTCGGTGTCGCCGATGGCGGTCAGGCGCTGGGACGAGGTCAAGCGCGCCTGGCAGGCGCTGGAATCCGGCGGATTGCAGATGAAGCCCCGCGACAACCTGCAGGCCCACTCGGCGCTGATCCGCAACGAGGTGCTGACGCTCCATGACCTGGGCGACCAGGGCAATCTGACCCTCGACCCGTCGGCCGACAGCTACTACCTCATCGACAACATCATCCACCGCGTGCCGGATGTTTCCGAGCGCCTCGGGCGCCTGCGCGCGCTGGGCACCGGCGCCCTGTCGGCCAAGGCGGTGGACGATCAGCGCCGCTTCGACATCAGCTCGCAGCTGGGCGAGCTGAACATGACGCTGGCCGACTTCAACGAGAACCTGCAACGCGCGGGCGAGGCCAATCCCGCCTTAAAGCCGTCGCTCGACAAGCTCTCGCAAGAGTTCAACGCAGTCACCACCAAGGTCATCGACGTGCTGCAGCAACACATCCTGAAGGGCGATTTCGAGATGGCGCCGGCGGCCTACTTCGAGTTGACCACCGGGGCCATCGACATGACCTTCGCCAAGACTTTCGGCGAACTGATCCCCGAAACCGACAGCCTGTTGGCCAAGCGCGCGGCTGCCGATCGCCACGCCTTCCTCGTCCATGCCTCGATGTCCGGCGTCGCCGTGCTGGTGCTGATCTACCTGGCCATCGCGTTCTGCATGGCGGTGATGCAGTCGGTGCATGAACTGCGCGCCGGCGCCCGTCAGCTGGCGGAATGCAACCTGCAGGCCCGCACCGAGTTCTCGGCCCACGACGAGCTGCGCCTGGTGGCCGATCAGTTCAACGAGATGGCTCAGTCCTTCGCGCACGTGATCGGCAAGCTGCAGCGGGGCGCCACCGACGTGGCCGGTGCGGCCGAGTCCCTCGCCCAGTCGGCGTCGCGGGTGTCCTTCGGCTCCGAGCAGCAAAGCTCGGCGGCGTCCAGCATGGCGGCGGCGGTCGAGGAGATGACCGTCGGCATCGAGGAAATCGCCACCAGCGCGTCGGCCGCCGAAGGCATTTCGTCCACCTCCGGGCGGCTGTC
Organism: Zoogloea sp.; assembly: GCF_041911615.1. Lineage (GTDB taxonomy): Bacteria > Pseudomonadota > Gammaproteobacteria > Burkholderiales > Rhodocyclaceae > Zoogloea. The sequence continues at coordinate 100,119 of NZ_JAYROR010000080.1, forward strand.
GGCGGAGGGCGGCGTGGTGGTCGAGAAGACGGTGGCGGAGATGGAGCGCATCGCCGGTTCGGTGCGCGATTCGGCGACGGTGATTCAGGAACTGGGCGACCAGTCGGCGCAGATTTCCACCATCGTCAATTCGATCAAGGAGATCGCCGATCAGACCAACCTGCTGGCCCTCAACGCGGCGATCGAAGCGGCGCGGGCCGGCGAGAGCGGACGCGGTTTCGCGGTGGTGGCCGACGAGGTGCGCAAGCTGGCCGAGCGCACCGCCAAGGCTACCGGCGAGATCACCGGTATGGTCACGTCGATCCAGAACGGCACGGCCAAGGCGGTCGATACCATGCAGGACGGCGTCGCGCGGGTGCAGGAAGGCGTGGTGCTGGCCGAGCAGGCGGGCACGTCGATGAGGGAAATCCACGCCGGCGCGACCCAGGTGGTGGGCGCGGTCACCGACATTTCGGCGGCGCTGCGCGAGCAGGGTGCGGCCAGCACCGAGATCGCCCGCAACGTCGAGCGCATCGCCCAGATGGCCGAGCAGAACAGCGCGGCCGTGCGCGATACCGCCGACACCGCGCGGCGCCTGGAAGAACTGGCGCGTCAGCTACGTGAGGAAGTGGCGCACTTCCAGATCTGAACCCCCGCGGCTGCGGCCCGACTCCGACGCCCCGCTGCGCCATCGTGCGCACCGGGGCGTCGGCTTATGGATGCGCCGTGCGTGGGGGAGGGCGGTCGCCGCGTCGCGGCCTGGCCTGCCCTGCGACTAGTCGGGCAGCAGGGCGCTTTCGAGCTCCTGGCGGCCCTGGGGCGAGGCCATCGCGATGACCAGCTGACCGGGTTCGAGCATGAAATCCTTGGCCGGATTGAAGATCACTTCCTCATGCCGGCGCACGGCCAGCAGCACGTAGTTGGGGCTGCGCAGGCGCAGGGTATCGAGGGCGCGCGGGGTGAAGTTGTCGGGCACGCGCACCTCCTCGAGGCGCAGCTTGAGTTCCGAGCGCAGCATCTCGTCGAGGAAGGACACCACGTGGGGCCGGATCATGCTGGAGGCGATCCGCATGCCGCCGGTGAAGTCCGGCGAGATCACGCTGTCGGCGCCGGCCTTGCGGAGCTTCTCGGCGTTGCGCACCTCGTGGCAGCGGGCCACCACGCGGATCGTCGGGTTGAGCTGGCGGGCGGTGAACACGATCATCAGGTTGCGGCTGTCGTCGCCCGTGACGGCGAACACGCCCTGGGCGTCCATGATGCCGGCCGACAGCAGCAGGTCGTCGTCGCTGGCGTCGCCGCCCAGGTAGACCAGCCCCGGCAGGCGCTCGCGCTGGGATTCGAGCGCCACCTCGTCGGCGTCGATGGCGACGAAGTGGCGGTGGGTGGTGGTCAGCTCGTTGGCGACGTTGCGCCCGACCCGGCCGAAGCCGCAGATGATGTAATGGCCATGGAGCTTGCGAATCTGCTTTTCCATGCGTCGTCTCCGCAGGGTGTAATCGAGGTCGCTTTCGAGGAAGAAAACGGTCAGGCTGGTGAAGAGGAAGGTCACCGCGCCGAAGCCCGCGAGGGCGATCAGGCCGGCGAACAGGCGCTCGCCGAAGCCGTCGATCTGCACGACTTCGCCGTAGCCCACGGTGGTGACCGTGATGATGGTCATGTAGAACGCGTCGGACAGGTTGGCCGAATCGCCGCCGGCGATGTAGAAGCCGGCCGTGCCGACGACCATCAGCGCCACCAGGAATCCGGCGGCGAAGTAGATGCGCAGCAGGATGCGCGGCAGCTGGCTGTGGCGCTTGGCCGGCACCGCGGCGGATTTCTTGCGTTTGCGCAGGTGGAACAGGCGGCGCAGGAGGGCGAGGACGTAGCTGATCTTCAAGGGTTGCGCTTTCGGCGCTGGTGCCAGTGGTGGATGAGGTAGCTCCGCCAGGCGAGGCGGGTGAGCAGGTAACCGGCCACCGAGAGCCCCGACGCCAGCACGATGAGGCCGAGCATCAACGGCTGGCCCAGCCCGGCCATCCAGCTGGCGAGCGCCTGGAGCCAGTCGCCCAGGCCCGTGCCGCCCCATTCGGGCGGGGCGGTGAAGTCGCCGCCGTCCTTGCCGAGAATCCACTCGCCGATGGCGAACGCCGCCACGTAGAGCGGCAGGATCGTGAGCGGGTTGGTGTACAGCGTGGTGAACAGCGCCAGGGGCAGATTGACCCGGAAGGCCAGGCAGCACATTGCTGCGCCCAGCATCTGGAAGGGGCCGGGGATGAGGCCGCAGAACAGCCCCACCGCCACCGCGCCGGCCGCGGAGTGGCGGTTGAGGTGCCACAGGCGGGGATGGAACAGGGTTGTGCCGAAAGGGGCGAGCCAGCGGTTGGCGGCGAGCGCCTCGTGATCCGGCAGGTAGCGCTTGAGCAGTCGTCGCATGGTGTGGTGATGGGTGCCGGCGGGCGATACCCGTGTCTTCTGGAGGGATTCTAACCGAGTCGTCGCGACTTGGTGTTTGCCGCACGGAACGGCCGTTTTCGGCTAGATTGCGGGTCATGCGGATTATCGTGATGGCATTTGCGGCGGGCATTCTGGCCTGCCAGCTGGGGGCGACGCTGGCGTCGTCGGAGGCGCGTCTGGTGGCCCTGGGTGTGGCGCTGGTCAGCGGCGTGCTGGCCGGCTGGTTGCGGCGGCGGACCTGGGTCCGGTGCGCGCTGCTGGCCGTGACGGCGGCGGCGCTGGGCTGGAGCTGGGCCGGCTGGCGAGCCGAGCTGCGTCTGGCGGACGCCCTGCCGGCCGAGTGGGAAGGGCGCGACGTGGTGCTGACCGGCGTGGTCGCGTCACTGCCGCAGGATTTCGAGCGCGGCCTGCGCTTCGTCTTCGAGGTGGAGGAGGCCGCCGCGCCGGTGCCGCGCCGGCTGTCGCTGGCTTGGTACGCGGGGCTGCGAGACGACGAGACGCACACCGTGCCCGCGCTCCATGCGGGCGAGCGCTGGCGGCTCACGGTGCGGCTCAAGCGCCCGCACGGCAACGTCAATCCCCACGGCTTCGACTACGAGGGCTGGCTGCTCCAGCAGGATCTGCGCGCCACCGGCTACGTGCGCCCGGCGGACGCCAATCTGCGCCTCGATGCCTTCGTGCCAGGGCTGATGAACGGCGTCGAGCGTTTGCGCGAAGACGTGCGCGCGCGCTTTCGCCAGGCCTTGCCCGACGCGCCCTACACCGGCGTGCTGGTGGCCCTGGCGGTGGGCGACCAGCGGGCGATTGCGCCCGAGCTGTGGCGCACCTTCGCGGCCACGGGCATTTCGCATCTGGTGGCGATCAGCGGCCTGCACGTCACGATGATGGCGGCGCTGTGCGCGGCGGCGGTCGGCTGGGCGTGGCGTCGCGTGCCCCGCCTGGCACTGCGCTGGCCGGCGCAACAGGCGGCGGTGGTGGCCGGTTTCGTCACGGCGCTGGCGTACTGCCTGCTGGCCGGCTGGGGCGTGCCGGCCCGGCGCACCCTGTTCATGCTCGGCTGCGTGGCGCTGGCGATCGCCGCGCGACGGGAGACGGCGCCGAGCCGCGTGCTGGCGGTGGCCCTCGGGCTGGTCCTGGTGCTCGATCCGTGGGCGGTGCTGGCGGCAGGGTTCTGGCTGTCGTTCGGGGCGGTGGCGCTGCTGCTCTTCGTCGGCAGCGGACGCCTTGCCCGTGACGGACGCTGGCGCGAGGCGCTGCGCGCCCAGGGGGCGATCACCGTCGGGCTGGTGCCTGCGCTGTTGGTGCTGTTCCAGCAGTTCTCGGTGGTGTCGCCGATCGCCAACGCGTTTGCGATTCCGCTGGTGAGCTTCGTCGTCACGCCGCTGGCCATCGCCTACGCGCTGGTGCCGCTGCAGATGCTGGCCGATCTGGCCCACGCCGCCTTCGCGCTGACGATGCTGCCGGTGCGCGCGCTGGCGGAGCTGCCGTGGGCGGCGTGGCAGCAGGCCGCACCGCCGCCGGCCCTGGCGCTGGCGGCGACCCTGGGCTGCCTGTGGGCGCTGCTGCCCCGGGGGACGCCGGCACGCTGGGTCGGGCTGGTGCCGCTGGTGCCGCTCCTGCTGTGGACGCCGCCACGCCCGGCGCCCGGCGAGGCGCAGGTGGCGGTGCTCGACGTGGGCCAGGGCCTGGCGGTGCATGTCCAGACCGCCGCCCACGATCTCGTGTTCGATACCGGCCCGGCGTTCTCGGCCGACGCCAACAGCGGCGAGCGCATCCTGCTGCCGTACTTGCGGGCGGCCGGGGTGCGACGGCTCGACACGCTGGTGGTCACCCACCAGGACAACGACCACGCGGGTGGTGCCGAAGCGCTGCTCGCCGGCATTCCGGTGGCGACGGTGCGCAGCTCGCTGCCGCCCAACCATCCGGTGCGCCTGATCGCCGGCCGCCGTGATCTGCCCTGCGCCGCCGGGCAGGCCTGGGACTGGGATGGGGTGCGCTTCACCGTGCTCCACCCGGCCCAGGCCAGCGATGCGGTGCCGCGACGGACCAACGACATCGCCTGCGTGCTGCGCGTCGAAGCGGGGGGACGGCGTCTGCTGCTTACCTCCGACATCGAGGCGGGCGCGGAGGCCGAGTTGATCGCCCGCGATGCCGTCGGGCTCGCCAGCGACGTGGTGGTGGTGCCGCACCATGGCAGCCGCACCTCGTCGACGCCGGCTTTCATCGCCGCCACCCGGCCGCGATGGGTGATCTACCCGGTGGGCTATCGCAACCGCTTCCGCCACCCCAACGCGGCGGTGGCCCAGCGCTGGGCGGACGCCGGCGCCGGGGTGCGCCGCACCGACGCCGGCGGGGCGATCGTGTTCCGCCTCGGCGCCGCGCCGCCCCGGCTCGAGGCCGCGCGCGATCTGGCGCCGCGCTACTGGCACGGGCGCTGAAACCGGGCGCTCGCCGTCCGGTGCTATGCTTGGCGTCTCCGCCTCCGGGCCACTCGAACCGCCATTGCCATGAACCTCGTCTCGACCCTTCGCCAGTTGCTTGCCGCGTCGTCGTCCTGTTCCGTCGTGCCGTCGGGCTGCGGGGAGGCGGCACCGCGCGAGCGCAGCGTGCAGTGCGCCAACCCCCACGGCCTGCATCGCATCGCCTACACCGAGTGGGGCGACCCCGACAATCCACGGGTGCTGCTCTGCGTGCACGGCCTGACCCGCAACGGGCGCGATTTCGACGACCTCGCCCGCGCGCTGTCCGGCCACTACCGGGTGGTCTGCCCGGACGTGGTCGGCCGTGGCCGCAGCGGCTGGCTGCCGGTCAAGGACGACTACCAGCTGCCCACCTACGTGGCCGACATGGTCACGCTGATTGCCCGGCTCGACGTGGCGTCCGTGCATTGGGTGGGCACCTCGATGGGCGGGCTGATCGGGATGTTGCTAGCCTGCCTGCCGGACAACCCGATCCGCCGCTTGGTGCTCAACGACGTGGGGCCGGTGATCACCGCGGCGTCGATCCAGCGCATCGGCCAGTACGTCGGGCGGGCGCCGCTGTTCCCGCGTTTCGAGGACGCCGAGGCCTACATCCGGGCGGTGAGCACGCCTTTCGGGGCGCTCACCGACGCCCAGTGGCGGCACCTTACCGCCACCTCGGTGAAGGAGGTCGAAGGCGGCTGGGCGATGCGCTACGACCCGGGCATCGGCGAGCCCTTCCGCAAGTCGCCGACGGTGGAGGACGTCAGCCTGTGGGCCGTCTATGACGCGATCCGCTGTCCGACGCTGGTGATGCGCGGCGCCGAGTCCGATCTGCTGCTGCGCGAGACGGCGCTGGAGATGGGGCAGCGCGGGCCGCGGGCGACGCTGGTCGAAGTGCCGGCCGTCGGCCACGCGCCGACCCTGATGGACCCGGCGCAGATCGCGCCGATCCGTGATTTCCTGCTGGCGGAGGACTGATGTCGGGTTCCTGGTTCAATGCCTTCAGCGTGGCCGACTGGGTTGCGCTGGGGTGGTTCCTGGCCTGCTGGGCGGGCTACGGCTGGGTGGTGGAGCACGGCCCGCTGGGCGGGCGCCACGGGCTGCTCGCGGCGAGTCACCATTTTCGTCTGGAATGGGGCCGGCAGATGCTGCGCCGGGAGGTGCGGGTGGCCGATTCGTCGCTGGTCGGCAATCTGATCCAGAGCGTCTCGTTCTACGCCAACACCACGATCTACGTGATCGCGGGCCTGCTGGCGCTGCTGGGCACGATGGACAAGCTGATCGACGCCGCCGCCGACCTGCCCTTTGCCCGTCACGTCTCGCGGGACGTGTGGGAGGTGAAGCTGCTCCTGCTGCTGGTGATCTTCATCGTGGCGTACTTCAAGTTCACCTGGTCGCTGCGCCAGTTCAACATGCTGTCGATCCTGATCGGCGCCGCGCCGCCGCCGGGCGAGGGCAGCGAGGCGTTCGCCCAGCGTTTCGCGAAGATCAACTCGCTGTCGGGCGACGAGTTCAACCGAGGCATCCGGGCGTATTACTTCGGGCTGGCGGCGGTGTCGTGGTTCGTGCAGCCGTGGCTGTTCTTCATGGCGACGACGGCGATCGTGCTGGTGCTGTACCGACGGGATTTCCGCTCGCAGACGCTGGAGGCGATGCGCAGCTGAGCTTCATGCAAAAACAGCAACAATCCGGGTTGGATTGTTGCTGTTCTGGCAAGAACGAACGGGCCGGGGATGCGCGACGCGCACCCCGGTTTTTCATTCCTGCTTGAGCTTCACGGATACCGAATTGATGCAGTAGCGCAGGCCGGTGGGGGCGGGACCGTCCTCGAAGACGTGGCCCAGGTGGGCGCCGCATTCCTTGCACAGGACTTCGGTGCGGACCATGAAATGGCTGCGGTCCTCGGCTTCCTCGATGTTGTCGGGTTGGGCCGGGGCGTAGAAGCTGGGCCAGCCGCAGCCCGAGTCGAACTTGTGCTCGGACGAGAAGAGCGGGGCGCCGCAGCAGGTGCACGCGTACTGGCCGGCCTCGTGGCAATCCCAGTAGCGGCCGGTGAAGGCGCGCTCGGTGCCTTTCTGGCGGGTGACGTGGTATTCCTCGGGCGAGAGCTGGGCGCGCCATTCGGCGTCGGTTTTTTCGATCTTGCGGGTCATGGTGATCTCCGGGTCGGGGTTCCGGATGGAGCGGGCGGCGGGCGGGAAGGTTCCCGCCCGCGGGGGTGCCGGGAGGACGTCAGTGCAGGTGCTTGGGCATCTGCTCGGCGTCTTCTTCGGGCAGTTCGGCATGAACTGCCTCGCCGTCGGGCGAGGGGTACATCGGCGCGCCGCAGTCGTCGCAGTATTCCATCGGAAACTCGTTGTCGAGGATCAGGATGTCGGCGATGCCGCAGGCGCGCAGGGTGGTTTCGATCTCGGCGAGGGTCTCGCTGCTTTCGTCCTCGGCGCCCAGCAGCGGCCATACGACGCCGTGTACCACTTCGTTCTGGCCGCGGCGGGTGAATCCGATGCGGTATTCCTCCACCTGACGGTCGAAGAAGGGCGCGACGACGGCGCGCAGGCCGGCGGCAGGCGCGTCGAGGGTGGTGGACAGGAAGGCCGCGGAGGCCTGGATCGAGTAGGGCCGCGAGGCTTTGTCGGCTTCGCGGCTGGCGGCGAAGTAGGCGTTGGGCAGCACCACCTCGAAAGCGCAGCCGGTGAGCAGCGGGGCGATGCAGGCACCGCCCTGGGCGCGCCACTGCTCGAGGGCCTGCTCGCGGGTGCAGTCTTCTTCCTGCCAGCGGAAGATCGGCGCACCCTTGGGCACCACGACGGCACCCAGCAGGTAGCGGGTGTCGGAGAGGAACTGGGCGGTCTCGGGCAGGTTGTCGGTCTTGATGTGCAGGTCGGTGTCGTTGCCGGCGGCCTTGCCCAGGTGGGTGGCGAAGTCGGCGGTGGCACAGTAGCCCTGCGGGAGCTGGTCGGGGCTGAACAGGAAGTCGGCGAGGGCCAGCCGAACCTCGGAGGCGAGCACGTGGGCCTTGAGGTGCACGCGCAGGTTCGCCATCACCGCGGCGGCGATCGGCGCGGCGGGAATGCGGTAGCGCGACCAGGCCATCACCGGCGCGGCGATCAGCAGCACGTCGTGCTGGTCGTCGGACTTGAGGGCGCCTTCGGCCCGCGACTCGATCATGTCCGCGAGTTCGTCGTAGGCGTGCGGGCTGGCGGTGGAAAGGTGGTCGAGGGCGGTGTTGAGGGCGTCCTCGTCCTCGGCGTGGAGCAGGTTGTCCACGGCGTCGGCCAGGCGCTGGTCCCAGAAGTGGTCTTCGGCACGGCTGCTGGAGTCGGCAAGGCCGTTGGCGAGCCACAGGAGCTGTTCGGCGTCGCGCGGCAGTCCGCCGCGGCGCCCGAGTCGGTTACGTTTCATCGGGGCTCTCCTTGTTGATGGGAATTGGACAGGAAGCGGCGCCGCACGATCCCCACCCGTGAGGGCAGGGGGAGGTGCTGCGCCGATCGGCGGTCAGTACGACTGCGGGTCGAGGCGGACTTCCTGAAGAATGATGGTGGAGATTTCTTCGATGGATTTGGCGGTGGAGTCGAGCCACTTGATGCCTTCGCGCTTCATCATGCGCTGGGCGGCTTCGATCTCGTGCAGGCAGTTCTCGATGGAGGCGTAGCGGCTGTTGGGGCGGCGTTCCTGGCGGATCTGCGAGAGGCGGTCGGGGCCGATGGTGAGACCGAACAGCTTGCCGCGGTGGCGGCCGAGCTCCTCGGGCAGGCGGTTGCGCTCGAAATCCTCGGGAATCAGCGGGTAGTTGGCGGCCTTGATGCCGAACTGCATCGCCAGGTAGAGGCTGGTGGGCGTCTTGCCGGAGCGGGAGACGCCCACCAGGATCACGTCGGCCTCGGCGAGATCGGCATGGGAGACGCCGTCGTCGTGGGCGAGGGTGAAGTTGATCGCTTCGATGCGCTTCTTGTAATCCTGACTGTCGGCGATGCCGTGGAAGCGACCGGCGGCGTGGGTGGAACGCTGGCCCAGTTCGTTCTCGAGGGGTTCGATGAACTTCTCGAACAGGTCGAGAAACAGGGCGTCGGCCTCGCGCAGGGCGGCCACGGCGACCGGATCGACGAGGGTGTTGAAGACGATGGGGCGCATCCCGCTCTCGACCGCCGCGTCGCGGATGCGCTGGGCGCAGTCGCGGGCCTTGTCGGGGGAATCGACGAAGGGCAGGCGATGGTTGCGGAAGCGGGTTTCGGGAAACTGGGCGAGGAGACTGTGGCCGAGGGTCTCGGCGGTGATGCCGGTGCCGTCGGAGACGAAGAAAACGGGGCGGGTCTGGCTCATGGCTATGGCAGCGGATAAGGAGCGGCGGATAAGGACAGGTTCGCGTGACCGGCTCGCGCCGGGCAATGGAGCATCTTATCCCATTCCGCCCGCTCCGCGCCCGTGGCGCGCGTCCCGACGCGGCGTGGCAGGCTGCACGCATTAGGATAAACCCCCAATGTCGCAGAGCAGCAAACCTCTTACAATGCGGCCCAGAAAAACATTCCATATTGTTTTCAATTTCTCCCAGGAAAATTTTTCATGGCACGTAACGTCATTCCGTTCCAAGAACTCCGCATGACCGATGTCGAGCAGGTTGGCGGCAAGAACGCCTCCCTCGGCGAGATGATCAGCCAGCTGCCTGCCAGCGTGCGCGTGCCCGGTGGCTTCGCCACCACCGCCGACGCCTACCGCAAGTTCCTGTCCCACCAGGGCCTGGCCGAGCGCATCAGCGCCGCCCTTGCCACCCTGGACGTGGATGACGTCGTGGCCCTCGCCAAGAACGGCGCCCAGATCCGCCAGTGGATCGTCGATACCCCCTTCCCGCCGGAACTCGAAGCCGAGATCAAGGCCGCCTACGAGCAGCTGACCGCTGAAGGCGAAGGCAGCTTCGCGGTGCGCTCGTCCGCCACCGCCGAGGATCTGCCCGACGCCTCCTTCGCCGGCCAGCAGGAATCCTTCCTGAACATCCACGGCTACGAGAACATCCTGCACGCCATCAAGGAAGTGTTCGCGTCGCTGTACAACGACCGCGCCATCGCCTACCGCGTGCACAAGGGCTTCACCCATGCCGAGGTCGCCCTGTCGGCCGGCGTGCAGCGCATGGTCCGCTCCGACATCGGCGCCTCCGGCGTGATGTTCACGATGGACACCGAATCCGGCTTCGACGGCGTGGTGTTCATCACCGCCTCCTACGGCCTCGGCGAAACCGTCGTGCAGGGCGCGGTCAATCCGGACGAGTTCTACGTTCACAAGGCCACCCTGGCCGAAGGCAAGCCGGCGGTGATCCGCCGCAACCTGGGCTCCAAGCTCATCAAGATGGTGTTTGCCGAGAAGAAGGAAGCCGGCAAGTCCACCCGCACCGTCGACGTGCCTGAAGCCGACCGCAACGTGTACTCCCTGACCGACGCCGACGTGCTCGAGCTGGGCCGCTACGCGATGATCATCGAGAAGCACTACGGCCGCCCGATGGACATCGAGTGGGGCAAGAGCGGCGACGACGGCAAGCTCTACATCCTCCAGGCCCGCCCGGAAACCGTGAAGAGCCAGCAGTCCGGCCACGTGATGGAGAAGTACCGCCTCAAGCAGTACGGCAAGTCCCTCACCCACGGTCGCGCCATCGGCCAGAAGATCGGCGCCGGCCAGGTCCGCATCGTCAAGGACGCTTCCGAGATGAACCGCGTGCAGGCTGGCGACGTGCTCGTCACCGACATGACCGACCCGAACTGGGAGCCGGTGATGAAGCGCGCCTCCGCCATCGTCACCAACCGCGGCGGCCGTACCTGCCACGCGGCGATCATCGCCCGTGAGCTCGGCATTCCGGCCATCGTCGGCTGCGGCAACGCCACCGAAGTGCTGGACGAGAACGACGAAGTCACGGTCTCGTGCGCCGAAGGCGACACCGGTTACGTATATCGCGGCAAGCTGGATTTCGAAGTGGTCACCACCGACACCGGCAACCTGCCCGAGATCCCCGTCAAGATCATGATGAACGTCGGCAACCCGGAGCTGGCCTTCGAGTTCGCCCAGATCCCGAACGGCGGCGTGGGCCTGGCCCGCCTCGAGTTCGTCATCAACAACATGATCGGCATCCACCCGAAGGCGATCCTCGAGATCAACCAGGTGCCGGCCAGCCTGCGCAGCGAGATCCTGCGTCGCTCCCGCGGCTACGCCACGCCCAAGCAGTTCTTCATCGAGAAGCTGGTCGAAGGCGTCGCCACCATCGCCGCCGCCTTCTATCCGAAGCCCGTCATCGTCCGCCTGTCCGACTTCAAGTCGAACGAATACCGCAAGCTGCTCGGCGGCGAGATCTACGAGCCGGAAGAAGAAAACCCCATGCTGGGCTTCCGTGGCGCGTCCCGCTACATCGCCCACAGCTTCCGCGACTGCTTCGAGATGGAATGCGCCGCGATGAAGAAGGTGCGCAACGAACTGGGCCTCACCAACGTGCAGCTGATGGTGCCCTTCGTGCGTAACCTCGACGAAGCCAAGGGCGTGGTCGATCTGCTGGCCGAGCACGGCCTCAAGCAGGGCGAGAACGATCTCAAGCTCATCATGATGTGCGAGATCCCCTCCAACGCCATCCTGGCCGAGCAGTTCCTGCAGCACTTCGACGGTTTCTCGATCGGCTCCAACGATCTGACCCAGCTCACCCTGGGCCTGGACCGCGACTCCGGCCTGGTGGCCCACTCCTTCGACGAGCGCGACCCCGCGGTCAAGCAACTCCTGTCGATGGCCATCCAGGGCGCCAACAAGCTCGGCAAGTATGTCGGCATCTGCGGCCAAGGCCCCTCGGATCACCCCGATCTGGCCGAATGGCTGATGGACGAAGGCATCCAGACCATCTCCCTGAACCCGGACACCGTGGTGGACACCTGGCTGAAGCTGGCCGCCCATGGCAAGGGCGAATGATCGAGCCTCAAGGCTGACACGCTGTAAATGAAGCCGGCCCGTCGAAAGACGGGCCGGTTTTGTTTTGTGGGGCTGCGCTGACCCGAGCTACGGACTGGAGTGGGTTGCAGCTTCCCCCTCAACGCGGGTCAGGCTGGTGGTTGGAGCCCAATGCGCTGCGCGCGGATGTGTCGTGGTGCGCAGCGACGGCCTTTTGCCGCCGGCTGGACGTGCAGTTGTGGGCGAAGGGCGACCGCCCCGTGGGCTGGGGGCTGCGTCTGCTGACGGCGACCGCGTGGCGGCGCGCGGCGGCACCGGACGAGCGGCGTATGGGCAGGGGCATGGCATGGTGTGACTTGCCGACAGACGTCGATCTCATGAGTCCGGATGAATTCTTGTTGATCTCGCCGGCATCTGTCCTCGGCTTCCGCCTCTGCCTGGCCCCCGCACCCACGACGGGCTGACCTGCCCGCCCGTTGACCTTGTTCAAGCCGGCGTAGCCCTCCGCCGCTAGGGCGCGGAATGTCGACAACCCGTGGATCGGCTTCTGCAATCAGGGATGGAACGCCCCACGCCGCATCGAGGACGTCTTTCCGCCCCTGGTTTGCTGCTTGCACCCCGTGTACAGGTCCTGCACCGCGGCGATTTGTTTCAATCATAGCTAAAACCCTTATCTCGTCCGGTGATCGTCGTGTTCACGGCTATGAATGAAGAACTACGCCGCGGTGTACTTCTTCATTCATAGCTTGAACCCTTAATGACAAGCCGTGAAGTAAGGGTTCAAGCTATGGTTGATGTCCTACGAGGCGTTGACATCGAGGAGCGGGCGCGTGGTGTCGTCCTCGCGCCAGCGGCGATAAGGCGGCGGGGGCGTATCGAGCTGACGGCGAGTGTGATCCTCATCGCTGCCCGTGGCACAGCCCTCCGCCGGCCCGATGACGTGATCCCTCGCAATGCGCGCGTCCCGGTCTCCGGCAGCGCCGACGATTGGGTGGCAGTGAGCTTCACCCCGAGCCAGGCCTTCGGTCCGCGTGGCTGTCATATTTTTCTGGGGCCGGATCGTTACGCTTGCATCACCCTGCTAAATAAATGCTAAGTTGCTTCGCGCGGCGCAGAGCCGGAGGCGTGGGTTTGGAAAAGGAGCGGGCATGAGTCTCGAATGGTGGCACTGGATCGTGCTGGGGATTGCGCTGGTGATCGCGGAGCTGGCGGTGCCGGCGTTCTTCGTGATCTGGTTCGGCCTGGGGGCGCTGTCGGTCGGGCTCTTGCTGGCCGTGCTGCCGTTGGGCGAGACGGCGCAGGTGGCGCTGTGGATCGTGGCCTCGCTGGCGATGGTGGTGCTGTGGTTCAAGGTCTTCAAACGGGGCGAGTATCTGCGTTCGAAGACCCGGGCGGGCCAGTCGGATGGCGATTCGATCGGCGAGATCGGCCTGATGTCGAAGGCGGCCGAACCCTTTGCCCGTGGCCGGGTCCGTTTCCAGAAGCCGCTGCTCGGCGCGGAGGAGTGGGAATGCATGGTCGATGCGCCGATTGCCGTCGGCGAGCGGGTGCGGGTGGTGGCGGTGGAAGGCAGTTTCCTGAAGGTCGTGAAGGTGTGAGGAGCAGGCAATGAGCAATGCGATGACGGTGGTGCTGGCGATTCTGGTGTTCGTGGCGGTGACCATCGCCAAGGGGGTGCGCATCGTGCCCCAGGGCGAGGAGTGGATCGTCGAGCGGCTGGGTAAATACTTCGGCACCCTCAAGCCGGGCCTCAACATCATCATTCCCTACCTGGACAAGGTGGCCTACAAGCTGGTGACCAAGGACATCATCCTCGACGTGCAGGAGCAGGAGGTGATCACCCGCGACAACGCGGTGATCCTCACCAACGCCATCGCCTTCCTCAAGGTGACCGATCCGGTGAAGGCGGTGTATGGGGTGACGGATTTCTCCGAGGCGATCCGCAACATGATCATGACCACCCTGCGCTCGATCATCGGCGAGATGGAGCTGGACGAGGCGCTTTCGAGCCGCGACAAGATCAAGGCGCGCCTGCGCGAGAGCATCGCCGACGAGGCGGTGGATTGGGGCCTGACGGTGAAGTCCGTGGAGATCCAGGACATCAAGCCGTCGCCGTCGATGCAGAAGGCGATGGAGCAGCAGGCTTCCGCCGAGCGGGAGCGCAAGGCCGTGGTGACCCGGGCCGAAGGCGCCAAGCAGGCGGCGATTCTCGAGGCCGAGGCGCGGCTGGAGGCATCAAAGCGCGACGCCAACGCGCGGGTGATGCTGGCCGAGGCGTCGGCCGAGGCGATCCGCCGGGTGGCGTCGGCGGTGGGCTCCGACACCACGCCGATGCTCTACATGCTGGGCGAGAAGTACATCGCGTCGCTGGAGCGCATGGGCAGCACCGACAACGCCAAGGTGGTGGTGCTGCCGGCCGATCTGCAGGAGGCGGTGCGCGGCCTCTTCGGCGGCAAGGCGGGCAAGGGCTGAGGGCTCGGCCGGGGCTTCGTCATCGGCGCCGGGCCATGTAGCATTGCGCCATGCTTGCCTACATCGTCCGACGCCTGCTGTACGCGCCGCTGATCCTCATCGGCGTCAATCTGCTCACTTTCGCGCTGTTCTTCGTGGTCAATACGCCCGACGACATGGCGCGGATGCAACTGGGCGCCAAGCGCGTGACGCCCGAGGCCATCGAGCGCTGGAAGGTCGAGCGCGGCTACGATAAGCCGCTGATGTTCAACGCCGCGGCCGATGGCGCGGGCAAGCTCACCGATACGATCTTCTTCGACAAATCCCTGCGCATGTTCGCCTTCGACTTCGGCCGGGCCGACGATGGGCGCGACATCGCCACCGAGATCACCACGCGGATGGGGCCGTCGCTGGCCATCGCGCTGCCGACCTTCGTGCTGGGGCTGTTCGTGACGATTTCCTTCGCGTTGCTGCTGGTGTTCTTCCGGGCGAGCTATCTGGATTTTGCCGGTGTGGTGCTGTGCGTGGCGATGATGTCGATCTCGGGGCTGTTTTACATCATCGGCGGACAGTGGCTGGTGTCGAAGGTGTGGCATCTGGTGCCGATCTCGGGTTATGGCGGGGGGCTGGACGCCAGCCGCTTCCTGGTGCTGCCGGTGGTGATCGGGGTGATCTCGGGCATTGGCGGCAGCGCCCGCTGGTATCGCACGATCTTCCTCGAGGAGGCCGGCAAGGACTACGTGCGCACGGCCCGCGCCAAGGGGCTGTCGGAACTGGAGGCGCTGTTTCGCCACGTGCTCAAGAACGGCATGATTCCGATCCTCACCGGCGTGGTGGTGGTGATTCCGTCGCTGTTCATGGGCAGCTTGATCTCCGAATCCTTCTTCGGCATTCCGGGCCTCGGCAGCTACACCATCGACGCGATCAACGCGCAGGATTTTCCCGTGGTGCGGGCGATGGTCTTCATCGGTTCGCTGCTCTACATCGTCGGCCTGATCCTGACCGACCTGTCTTACACGCTGGTCGACCCCCGGGTGAGGCTCGAATGATGGCCGTCCAACCGCTGGTCCTGTGGACCGACCTGCTGCTCTTCGGCCTGATCGGATGCATCGCCCTGGCCGCGTGGGGTGCCCGCCGCAGCGAGCCCATGCGCGACGCGTGGCGGCGGGTGGGCGAAAGCGGCGTGGGGATGACGGCGCTCACCGTGCTGGCGTTCTTCCTGCTGATCGGCGTGCTCGACAGCCTTCACTACCGCGAGCGTCTGGCACCCGCCGGCGGCGCGTCGGATACCCATCCGCAATTGTCCACCGAGGTACGCAGCGCCCTCGACGCGCTGGGCGCGCCGCTGCGCAACCGGGTCGAGAAGACGTACTCGGCGCCGCTGGCCTATCAGCTGTTTGCCAAGCAGACCGTCGAGGCGGACGACGGCAGCCAGCGTCGCGAGTTTCCGCGCCTCAAGTTTGGCGGTGCCAACCTGCGCTATCCGGCCGAAGACCAGTTGGGTGACATCCTTGGCCGGGTCGGCATCGGGCTGGCGGTGGCGGGGGTCGGCTGGATGGTGGTCGCGGCGCTGCTGACCCAGGGCGTGGCCCTGTCGCGCCGCGTGCCGCGGGGCGCCGCATGGCGGGCAATCTGGCGGGGCAAGGGCGGGCTGGCCTGGCGGGCGGTGCTGGCGACGCTCGCCGTGGTGTTCCTGCTGGCCGGGCCGGTGCTGGCGCTGGCGACGGAGTACCACGTCTTCGGGACGGACAAGGTCGGACAGGATGTGCTGTTCCTCACCCTCAAGAGCATCCGCACGGCGCTGGTGATTGGAACGCTCACCACGCTGGTGACGCTGCCGCTGGCGGTGGCGCTCGGCATCATGGCGGGCTACCTGGGTGGCTGGGTGGATGACGTGATCCAGTACGTTTACACCGTGCTCAACTCGATTCCCGGCGTGCTGCTGATCGCCGCCGCGGTGCTGATGATGCAGGTGGTGATCGACACCCATCCGCACTGGTTCGAAACCGCTGCCGAGCGCGCCGACGCGCGCCTGCTGGCGCTCTGCGTGATCCTCGGCATGACCAGCTGGACCAGCCTGTGCCGCCTGCTGCGCGGTGAAACCCTCAAGCTGCGGGAGCTCGAATACGTCCAGGCGGCGCGGGCTTTCGGGGTGTCCACGCCGCGCATCCTGGCGCGCCACGTGCTGCCCAACCTGATGCACCTGGTGCTGATCGCGTTGGTGATGGATTTCTCAGGGTTGGTGCTGACCGAGGCGGTGCTGTCCTACGTGGGCATCGGCGTCGATCCCGGCACGGTGAGCTTCGGCACGATGATCAACGCCGCGCGGATGGAACTCGCCCGCGAGCCGATGGTGTGGTGGAGTCTGGTGGCGGCCTTCGTGTTCATGTTCGTGCTGGTGCTGGCCGCCAACCTGTTTGCGGACGTGGTCCGCGACGCCTTCGATCCTCGCGGCTGAGGGTGCGTGCCGATCAGGCGGGTGTCTTGCGCCGGCGGGCCGGCTTGGGCTTGAGCAGGCCGAGCTGACCCTCGATCGCGTCGGAGATGGTGGCCGGGTCTGACACCATCGCCGCGTCGGCCAGCAGCCCGACCTGGTAGCGCCCGTCGTAGCGCACGACGCTGATCGCCAGTCCCAGATCGCCCGAAGGCGGGCTCCAGAACATCTGTTCGACGATACGCGCGCCGGCCAGGTAGCGCGCCTGCCGCGCGCCGGGCACGTGGCAGAGGATCGCGCTGCTCTTGGTGGCCAGCAGCTTGAGCGCCTGCAATTGCACCGCACGGGGCGTCTGGCCGATGAGGCTGAACAGGCCGAGCGCACGCTGGGCGTCATAGGTGTCGGTGAAGGCATTGACCCGGCGGTGGGTTTCGGCGAGCCGGTCGAGCGGATCGGCGATGCCGACCGGTAGTTCGATCGGCATGAAGCCCCAGCGATTGCCGAGCACGTCGTCGGTGCCCTCGCTGCGCAGATTGACCGGCATGAGGGTGCGCAACTCGACGCTGGCGGTGGTGGCCCCCTGGCGTTGCAGGTAATCGTGGAGCGCGCCGCCCAGGCTGGCGAGGAGCACTGCGTTGGGCGAGGTGCCGGTTGCTTCGGCGATGGCGAGCACGGCCGACTCGGGCAGCAGGCCGCTCCAGCTGGCGCGCTTGACGCCGCTCGGCTCGCCCTTCAGGAAGGTGTGGCTGTCGTCGCGCAGGCCGGCCAGCTTGCCGATCTCGAGCGCCAGGGCCGTGCTGGCGCGGGCGTAATCGAAGACCTGCTGGGGGTTGAGAAGCAGGCTCAGGTATTTCGCCCACACCGCGCCGGACAGTTTGATGCCGTCCACCATGGCGTCGGTGAGCGGGGCATAGAGGCGATCGAAGAAGTTGGGTACGGCTGGCGGCGGAGGCAGGCTCGCGGCCACCGGGCTGGCGTCGGTGAGCGATTGCAGCACGCCGATCAGCGCGATGCTGTCGGCAATGCATTGGTGGACCCGGGCAATCAGCGCGCTGCCGCCCCGATAGCGCGTGACGAGGTGGAGCTGCCACAGCGGCCGGGCGGGGTCGAGGGGCGTGGCGGCCAGTTCGCCGACCAGTTGCCGGAGTGCAACCGTCTCGTCGCCGGGCGGCAGGGCGACCGGCACGATGTGGGCGTCGAGGTCGACCTGGCCGCTCTCCCAGATTGCGCCGACGGTATCGCGCAGCACGTGCTGACCGAAGCGCTCCATGGGCAGCAGGCGGGTGCGCAGGCACTCGGCGACGGCGGCGCGGTCGAGCGGCGTTTCGAGGATCAGCACGCCGACGACCTGCATGAGATTGGTGTTCCGCTCGATCTGCAGCCAAGTCATGTCGAGGCTGCCAAGTCGTTCCAGCGTGCTCATGGGCGTCTCCAGTGTGGTTCGTCGACCGGCCCGACGCCGGCCCTCCCGCAAGATTCTGCGCCGATTTGCAGTGCTTCGGAAGGCCAAAGGCGCGCTGTCGCGCATGGTTAAAGATCGGGTGTGGCGGTGCCGTTACAAACCTATCAACCGTGAGAGTGCGCCTTGCCTGCCGGGCCTCAAAATATCAGCAATGAATATCCTTCCCTCGCCCCGCCCCGAAGAGTTGGTGGAGTTTCTCGAAGACGAGGAAGCTTCTGTCGTCGTGTCGGCCGAGGGGCGATGGAAGGTGCTGATCGTCGATGACGACGCCGAGGTGCATCAGGCCACCCGTTTCGCGCTCAAGGGCGCACAGATCGTCGGCCGAGGGTTGGAGCTGCTTCACGCCTTTTCCGCGCAGGAGGCTCGCGCGCTGCTGGGCAAATGCCGCGATGTGGCGGTGATCCTGCTCGACGTGGTGATGGAGCGCCACGATGCGGGGCTGCGGCTGGTGCGGGTGATCCGCCACGAGCTGGGCCTCAACGACGTGCGGATCATCCTGCGCACCGGGCAGCCGGGCTATGCGCCGGAGCTCGGCGTGATCCGCGAGTACGACATCAACGACTACCGCACCAAGGCCGAGCTGACCCACACCCGGCTGATCACCACCCTGACCGCGGCCATCCGCGCTTACGAGCAGATCTGCAGCCTCAACGCCAACCGCCGGGGCTTGGAGTTGCTCATCGAGACAGGCAATCAGCTATTCATTCCCCGCGACGTCGGGGCCTTCGCCAGCGTGGTGCTGCAGCATCTGGGCAGCCTCCTCGGCAGTCCCGTGAATGCGATCTTCTGCGGACCACTGGCGTGGCACGGTGTGCCCGGCGATCAGGAGGAACTCGGCGTGATCGCGGCCACCGGCGCGTACGCCGCCTGGTCGGGCCGCGGGCTGGGCGAGCTGGGTGATGCGCCGCCGCGTCGGGCCTTCCGACATGCGCGTGCCAAGGGCGGGCACGTGTTCGAGGCGACCTCCTGCTGCCTGTACCTCGGCCGCATCCACGGCAAGGAAGCCATGGTTTATCTGGATCTGCCGGTTGTCGCCAACGAACTGACCCGGCGCCTGATCGAAGTGCTGTGCGTCAACTTGCGGGTCGGCTTCGAGAACGTCGTCCTCTTCCAGCGCCTCAATTTCTTCGCCTACTTCGATCCCCTCACCCGACTTCCCAATCGCACGCGCTTCCTCGACGATCTCGACGGCCGTCTGCCGATCCTCGCGGCGGCGGGTTGGACGCTGGGCATCATCGACATCGTGCGTTTCTCTGAACTCAACGACGCGCTCGGGCATCGCAGCGGTGACATGCTGCTCGTCGAGGTGACGCAGCGGCTGCAGGCGCTGCTCGGGCCCGACGCGCTGGTCGCGCGCGTGGCGGGTGATGCGTTCGGCGTGTGCTGGCTGCCAGGGGCAGGGGGCGTCGGTGCGGTGCTCAATGTCTTTTCGGCGCCCTTTGCTGTGCGCGGGCACTCGATTCCGATGCGCGCACGTGCCGGCTTCGTGAGCGTCGCGCAGATTTCCGGAGGCGCCGTCGAGCTCCTCAAGCGCGCGAACCTGGCGCTCAGTCACGCCAAGCAGGAGGGCGATCAGCACTGGCGCTTCTTCTCGACCGAGATGGAGTCGTCTACCCAGAACCGCGTTCAGCTCCTCAACGAGCTGCGCTCGGCCCTGCATCTACACAAGGGACTCGAGCTGCACTACCAGCCCCAGGTGTCTCCGCTGCATGGACAGGTGGTCGGTTGCGAGGCGCTGATCCGCTGGATCAAGCCCCATGGCGAAATGGTGGCGCCGGATGTATTCATCCCGCTGGCCGAATACACGGGCCTGATCGTCGAGATTGGCGATTGGGTGTTCGCCGAAGCCTGTCGCCAAATCGTGCGCTGGGACAATGAAGGCCTGCCGCGCTTCCGAGTTGGCATCAACATCTCCGCTGCTCAGTTCCGGGAGCCGGATTTCGTCGCCAAGATTGCCGCCACGATCGCGACGACCGGCGTCAATCCGGCCCGGCTTGAGCTGGAGATCACCGAATCCGTGGCCATGGAAGATCCCGAGTCGGTCGCGCGGCAATTGCGAGAGTTGAAAGCGCTGGGGTTGCGGGTCGCGGTGGATGACTTCGGCTGTGGCTTTTCATCGCTGGGTAGCCTGAACCGGCTTCCCTTTGACCGGGTGAAGATCGACAAGGCCTTCGTGCGCGAGCTCACGCCCGAGACGTCGGAAGACTGCATCGCGACGATGATCGTTAAGCTGGCTAGGAGCCTGGGACTTGAAGTGACTGCCGAAGGTGTGGAGACGGAATCCCAGGCGCGTCTGCTCGAAGAAATGGGCTGCAAGGAAATGCAAGGCTACCTATACGGAAAGCCGATGAATGCCCATGCGCTCGAGGCGTGGATTCGCGGAAGGGCGACTTGAGTGAGGATCAGGCAGGATTTTTATATTTACCGTCTCAATGGTGTTGACAGTTTCTGATAGTTCTTTATAATTCGGCCTCTTTCGCAGCGACGCTTTCGGCGGGATTGGAAGTGTGGCGGTGAGGAGGCTGGGTTTGCGGGGTATTGCAGACTTGGGGCGTTAAGCGGTGCGA
>NZ_JAYROR010000081.1:0-18861 GCF_041911615.1 Zoogloea sp.
GAACGATTCCGACGCCGCGCCGAACACCGCCACCTCGGTCGCGCCGGCCGCCAGCGCGGCCTCCAGGCCCTGCAGGTTCGGCGTGAGCACCGGGTAAGCGACCCCGGGCAGGCGCACGATGCGACGCATCACCTCGGCGTTGTCGCCCATCTGCGGCACCCACCTGGGCGACACGAAGGACGTGGCCTCGATGGCCGTCAGCCCGCAGGCGCCGAGCCGCGCGATCAGTTCGACCTTGGTGTCGGTGCCGACCACCTGCTTTTCGTTCTGCAGGCCGTCGCGGGGGCCCATCTCGACGAGGCGGACGTGGTTGGGGAGAGTCATGCGCAGTGCTCCTTCAGGCGGTCGCCGCGTCTTCCAGACCGAGGGTCTGCTTCATCTTCTCGCGGATCTGGAACTTCTGGATCTTGCCGGTCACCGTCATCGGGAAGCTGTCCACGAAGCTGATGTAGCGCGGGATCTTGTAATGGGCGATCTGGCCCTGGCAGAAGGCGCGCACCTCGTCTTCGGTGAGCCGCTGGCCTTCGCGCACGATGATCCAGGCGCACAACTCCTCGCCGTATTTCTTGTCGGGCACGCCCACCACCTGCACGTCGAGCACCTTGGGGTGGCGGTAGAGGAACTCCTCGATCTCTCGCGGGTAAATGTTTTCGCCGCCGCGGATCACCATGTCCTTGATGCGCCCGACGATGTTGCAGAAACCTTCCTCGTCGATGGTGGCGATGTCGCCGGTGTGCATCCAGCCGGCCTTGTCGATGGCCTCGGCCGTCTTGGCCTCGTCGCCCCAGTAGCCGAGCATCACCGAGTAGCCGCGGGTGCACAGCTCGCCTGGCGTGCCGCGGGGCACGATGCGGCCATCGCTATCGACGATCTTCACTTCGCAGTGGGGCTGCGCGCGGCCCACGGTGGACACGCGGCGTTCGATCGGGTCGTCGGTTCCGCTCTGGAAGCTCACCGGCGAGGTCTCGGTCATGCCGTAGGCGATGGTCACCTCGCCCATGTTCATCTTGTCGATGACGCGCTTCATCACCTCGATGGGGCACGGGCTGCCGGCCATGATGCCGGTGCGCAGGCTCGATAGATCGAAGCGCGAAAACTCCGGGTGATCCAGCTGGGCGATGAACATGGTGGGCACGCCGTAGCTGGCGGTGCATTTCTCCTCGGCCACGGTCTGCAGCACGGCCAGCGGCTCGAAGGCTTCGGACGGATAGACCATGGTCGCGCCGTGGGTCAGGCAGCCCAGGTTGCCCATCACCATGCCGAAACAGTGATACAACGGCACCGGGATGCACACCCGGTCGCCTTCGCGCAGGCGGATCGCCTCGCCCACGAAGAAGCCGTTGTTGAGGATGTTGTGGTGCGACAGGGTGGCGCCCTTCGGGTTGCCGGTGGTACCGGAGGTAAACTGGATGTTGATCGGGTCGTCGAACTGCAGGTGCTCGCCGAGCGTTTCCAGTTCGTCCAGCTCGTCGCGGCTGGGGCTGACGAACAGGTCGTCGAAGTTGAGCATCCCCGGCGTGTGATCAATGCCCATGCGGATCACGATCTCCAGGCTCGGCAGCCGGTGGGCACGCAGCAGACCGGCCTCGCAGTGGCCGAGTTCGGGCGCCAGATCGGCCAACATCGCCAGATAGTCGCTGCTCTTGAAGCTGGGCGAGAGGATCAGCGCCCGGCAGCCCACCTTGTTGAGGGCGTATTCCAGCTCGCTGCGGCGGTAGGCCGGGTTGATGTTGACCAGCACCAGCCCCGCCTTGGCGGTGGCGAACTGGGTCAGCGCCCACTCCACGTTGTTCTGGGACCAGATGCCGATCCGCTCGCCGGGCGCGAGGCCCAGCCGGCGCAGCCCGCAGGCCAGGGCATCCACCTTCAGGCGCATCTCGGCGTAGGTCAGCCGCACGTTCTGGTGGCGTACCACCAGGGCTTCCTGGCCGGCATGGCGGCGGCAGGCTTCGTCGAAGAAGCGGCCGATGGTCTGGCCGATCAGGGGTTTGTCCGACGCACCGTGGACGTAGCTCAGTCGATTGCTCATGTGTCTCCTCACACCCGAATCTCGGTTTGCAGCTGCGCAGCAGCCGCGGCTTGGCGAACGTCCGTCTTCGCGGCTCATCCGCCTGATCCGACTGCAGCGCAGTGCTGCAGTCCCTTACCAAACAACCTGTACTGCAAGGCCCGGTGCTGCCATGCGCCGGCGCAAAGCCGGGCAATCCGGGCTCCACGCCGTGCACGGGGCGCAGAAAACCGTGCGATCACGCCTTTCAACCGGGCAAGAAACCTTGCGCCCGGCGCCCGGGGCTTTGCGGTGCAATGTCCTAAACCTTGCGCTTCAAGCTACGGGCCTTGCAGCGTCAGGCCGCCACCTCGAACTCCACCAGCTCGGCCCCGTCGCCGACCTGATCGCCCACCGCGAAGCGGAAGGCCTTGACGGTGCCGGCGGCCGGCGCCGTGATGGTGTGCTCCATCTTCATCGCCTCGAGGATCAACAGCGGCGCGCCCTTCTCGACCGTGGCGCCCTCGGCCGCCACCAGCGCGATCACCTTGCCGGGCATCGGGGCCAGCAGGCCGCCTTCGGCGCCACCGCCCTCGCCGCTATGGTGGAGCGGGTCCACCGCCGCAAACTGCCACGCCCGGCCTTGACCGAAGAGGTGACGGCGCTCGCCGGCCACGATCACCGTGGCGGTGGTGCGCAGGCCGTCGAACTCGCCCCGCAGCAGCCCACGCGGGTTGAGGGTGCCGGCGACGCGGCTCGCGCTACCGTCGAACTCCACCTCGTAGGCGCTGCCCCGATGGGTGACGAGGAGCGATTTTTCCACGTCGCCAAGGCGGAAGATCAAACGCCGGCTGGGCGCCGCGTTCACCCGCCAGCCGTCGCGCTGGTGCCAGGGCGAATCCGGTTCAGGATGGCGGCGGGCTTCGCCACCCGCGTGGGCGCGCTCGCGCAGCAGCTCGGCCAGCGCCACCGCCAGCCACGCCTCGCGGGCCGGTTCGCGCTGCTCGGGGAAGAGGTAGTCCTTCTCGCGCTCGATGAGGCCGGTGTCGAGATCGGCGTTGGCAAAGGCCGGGCAGGCGGTGAGCCGCGACAGGAACTCGATGTTGTTGGCGACGCCCACCACGCGGTATTCGGCCAGCGCTTGAAGCATCCGGGCCAGGGCGCGATCGCGGTTCACATCCCACACGATGAGCTTGGCGATCATCGGGTCGTAGAAGGGGCTGATCTCGTCGCCCTCCTCCACGCCGGTATCCACGCGTACGTGCAGGTTCTCGTCGGGCGGCGACAGGTGCACCAGCTTGCCGGTGGAAGGCAGGAAGCCCTTGGCCGGGTCTTCGGCGTAGATGCGTGCCTCGAGCGCGTGGCCGTTGATGGCGAGCTGCTCCTGGGCCAGCGGCAGCGGCTCGCCGGAGGCCACGCGGAGCTGCCACTCCACCAGATCGAGCCCGGTGATCATCTCGGTGACCGGGTGCTCCACCTGGAGGCGGGTGTTCATCTCCATGAAGTAGAAGGTACCGTCCTGGTTGGCGATGAACTCGACCGTGCCGGCGCCCACGTAACCGACGGCCTTGGCTGCATCCACCGCCGCCTTGCCCATCGCGGCGCGGCGCTCCGGCGTCATGCCCGGCGCGGGGGCTTCTTCAAGCACTTTTTGATGACGGCGCTGCACCGAGCAGTCGCGCTCGAACAGATACACCACGTTGCCGAAGGTGTCGCCAAACACCTGGATCTCGATGTGGCGCGGGCGGGTGAGGTATTTCTCGACCAGCACGTGGTCGTCGCCAAAGCTCGACGCCGCCTCGCGCTTGCAGGACGCCAGCGCATCGAGGAAGTCCTCGCTCTTCTCGACGAGGCGCATCCCCTTGCCGCCACCGCCGGCCGCAGCCTTGATGAGCACCGGGTAACCGATGGCATCGGCCTGCACGTTGAGGAAACCGGCATCCTGGTTGTCGCCGTGGTAGCCCGGGGTGAGCGGTACGCCGGCCTGCTCCATCAGCTTCTTGGCTTCGGACTTGGAGCCCATCGCGCGGATCGCCGACACCGGCGGGCCGATGAAGACGATGCCGGCCGCGTCGCAGGCGTGACAGAAGGCCTCGTTCTCGGACAGGAAACCGTAGCCCGGGTGGATGGCCTCGGCGCCGGTCTGCTTTGCCGCGGCGATGATCTTGTCGATGACGAGATAGCTCTCGCGGGCGGCGGCCGGGCCGATATGCACGGCCTCGTCGGCCAGGCGCACGTGGCGGGCGCCGGCGTCGGCGTCGGAATACACCGCGACGGTCTTGATGCCCAGGCGGCGCGCGGTCTTGATGACCCGACAGGCAATTTCGCCACGGTTGGCGATCAGAATTTTGTTGAACATGCTGTCTCCCTGTTATTTTGCCGCCGGCACCCAAGCTGCCGGGCGCTTTTCCAGGAAGGCGGCAAGACCTTCCTTCGCTTCAGGCGTGGCACGCAGCTCGGCGATGCGCCGCGCGGTGTCTTCCACCACGCCGTCGCACACCGGGCGATCCGCCACCGCACGGATCAAATCCTTCGCCGCCGCCTGGGATTTAGGGCCGCCCACCAACAGCGCGGCAACGATTTCCTGCACCTTGGCGTCCAGTTCTTCGGGCGCCACCACGTCGTGGGCAAGGCCCAACTCCTTAGCCTGGGCGGCGGAAATCCGCTCGGCGGTCTGAAAGTAGCGGCCTGCCTGACGTGCACCGATGGCGCGCAGCACATACGGGCTGATCGCCGACGGGATGATGCCGAACTTGACTTCGGAGGTCGCGAAACTGGCGCCTGTGGAGGCAATGCAGATGTCGCAGGCCGAAGCCAGGCCCATGCCACCGCCCAGGGCCGCGCCATGCACCCGTGCGATGGTGGGTTTATCCATTTCGGCCAAGGTGCGCATCATCCCGGCCAGCTTGCGCGCGTCCACCAGGTTGGCCTCCACCGACGCATCCGCGGCGCGGCGCATCCAGTTGAGGTCGGCCCCGGCCGAAAAGCTCTTGCCACGGCCGGCGAGCACCACCACGCGGACGGTGTCGTCGGCGTCCAACGCTTCGCAGGCAGCGGTGAGTTCGGCGATGAGTTGTTCGTTGAAGGCGTTGTGCACGTCCGGACGGTTCATCCAGATCGTGGCTACGCCGCCGTCGCGGAGGATTTCCAGGGTTTCATACATGGCTTTGAACCTGTAAGGAGTCAGGCGTGAGGCGTGAGGAGGCCGGATTCAAAGGAGGTGCGCTCACGATCGCCAGCGCAACAGGCCAGAACAAGGCCCTCCTCACTCTTCACTCCCAACTCCTCGCCACCTCTTACATTCGGAACAGCCCGAACTTGGTCGGCTGGATCGGGGCGTTGAGGCTGGCCGAGAGACTCAGGCCGAGGATGCGCCGGGTCTGGGCCGGGTCCACCACGCCGTCGTCCCACAGCCGGGCGGTGGCGTAGTACGGGTGGCCTTGGTCCTCGTACTGCTGGCGGATCGGTGACTTGAAGGCTTCCTCCTCGTCCTTGCTCCAGGCGCCGCCCTTGGCCTCGATGCCGTCGCGGCGCACGGTGGCGAGCACGCTTGCGGCCTGCTCGCCGCCCATCACCGAGATGCGGCTGTTGGGCCACATCCACAGGAAGCGCGGGCTGTAGGCGCGGCCGCACATGCCGTAGTTGCCGGCGCCAAAGCTGCCGCCGATGAGCACGGTGAGCTTGGGCACCTGGGCGGTAGCCACCGCGGTGACCATCTTGGCGCCGTCCTTGGCGATGCCACCGTTCTCGTACTTGCGGCCGACCATGAAGCCGGTGATGTTCTGCAGGAAAACCAGCGGCACGCCGCGCTGGGCGCACAGCTCGATGAAGTGGGCGCCCTTCTGGGCCGATTCGCCGAACAGGATGCCGTTGTTGGCGACGATGCCGATGGGCATGCCGTAGAGGTGCGCAAAGCCGGTGACCAGCGTGGTGCCGTAGCGCGCCTTGAACTCGTCGAAGCGCGAGCCATCGACGATGCGGGCGATCACCTCGCGCACGTCGTAGGGCTTGCGGGTGTCGGTGGGGATGATCCCGTAGATTTCGGACGGGTCGTAGAGCGGCTCTTCGGCGCTCGCCAGGTTGAGTCCCACGGGCTTGACGCGGTTGAGGGTGCTGACGATGCGCCGGGCGATGGAGAGCGCGTGGGTGTCGTTCTCGGCCAGGTGGTCGGCCACGCCGGAGACGCGGGTGTGCACGTCGCCGCCGCCCAGATCCTCGGCGGTGACAACCTCGCCGGTGGCGGCCTTCACCAGCGGCGGGCCGCCCAGGAAGATCGTGCCCTGGTTCTTGACGATCACCGTCTCGTCGCTCATCGCCGGCACGTAGGCGCCGCCGGCGGTGCAGGAGCCCATCACCACCGCGATCTGCGGGATGCCCTCGGCCGACATGTTGGCCTGGTTGAAGAAGATCCGGCCGAAGTGGTCGCGATCCGGGAAGACCTCGTCCTGCTTGGGCAGGAAGGCGCCGCCGGAATCCACCAGATAGATGCACGGCAGCTTGTTCTGCTGGGCGATCTCCTGGGCGCGCAGGTGCTTCTTGACCGTCATCGGGTAGTAGGTGCCGCCCTTCACGGTGGCATCGTTGGCGACGATCATGCACTCGACGCCATTCACCCGGCCGATGCCGGCGATCACGCCCGCCGACGGCGCCTCGTTGTCGTACATGCCGTAGGCGGCAAGCTGGCCGATCTCGAGGAAGCCGGTGCCCGGATCGAGCAGGTGATCGACGCGATCGCGGGGCAGCAGCTTGCCGCGGGCGGTGTGCTTGGCGCGGGCCGCTTCGCCGCCGCCGAGGGACACCTGGGCGGCCTTCTCGCGCAGGTCGGCGACGACCTTGCCCATCGCCTCGGCGTTGGCCTGGAATTCGCTCGATCGCGTGTTGATGCTGGATTTGATGACGGTCATGGGGGCTCCAGGCTTACGCGGTTTCGGAGAACAGTTCGCGGCCGATCAGCATGCGGCGGATCTCGCTGGTGCCGGCGCCGATCTCGTAGAGCTTGGCGTCGCGCCACAGGCGGCCGGTGGCGTATTCGTTGGTGTAGCCCACGCCGCCGAGGGTCTGGATCGCCTCGCCGGCCATCCAGGTGGCCTTCTCGGCGGAGTACAGGATGGCGCCGGCGGCGTCCTTGCGCAGGGTGCGGGCGTGGTCGGCCTTGTCGCAGGCCTGACCGAGGGCATACACGTAGGCGCGGGTGGCCATCCAGGTGGAGTACATGTCGGCAACCTTGCCCTGCATCAGCTGGAACTCGCCGATGCTCTGGCCAAACTGCTTGCGGTCGTGGAGGTAGGGCACGACGACATCCATGCACGCCGCCATGATGCCCAGCGGGCCGCCGCACAGCACCGCGCGCTCGTAGTCGAGGCCGCTCATCAGCACCTTGGTGCCGTTGCCCACGCCGCCCAGCACGTTCTCCTCGGGCACTTCCACGTCGTCGAAGAACAGCGGGAAGGTGTTGGAGCCGCGCATACCCAGCTTGTCCAGGTGGGTGCCGTGGGTGAAACCCTTCATGCCCTTCTCGACGATGAAGGCGGTCATGCCACGGGCACCGGCTTCCATGTCGGTCTTGGCATAGACCACCAGGGTGTCGGCGTCGCCGCCGTTGGTGATCCACATCTTGGAGCCGTTGAGCACGTAGCGGTCGCCCTTCTTGTCGGCGCGCAGCTTCATGCTCACCACGTCGGAGCCGGCGTTCGGCTCGCTCATCGCCAGCGCGCCGATGTGGTCGCCGGAGATCAGCTTGGGCAGGTATTTCTGCTTCTGGGCTTCGGTGCCGTTGCGGCGGATCTGGTTGATGCACAGGTTGGAGTGGGCGCCGTACGACAGGCCGACGGACGCCGAGGCGCGGGAGACTTCTTCCAGCGCGATGATGTGGGCGAGGTAGCCCATGTTGGTGCCGCCGTATTCTTCGGGGGCGGTCATGCCGTGCAGACCCAGGTCACCCAGTTTCTTCCACAGGTCGGCGGGAAACTCGTTCACCCGGTCGATCTCGGCGGCACGCGGCGCGATCTCCTTGGCCGCGAAGGCCTGCACGGTGTCGCGCAGGGCCTCGATGGTTTCGCCGAGGTGGAAGTTGAGGCTGGGGATGTTCATGGGGTGTCTCCTCCGGTTTGTTCTGGTGGGCACGCCACCGGGGCGTGACGCTCGAGTGACCCGCAGCGTACGTCCCGGCGGGTCGTCGCGGGCGCCATCGTGGTTGCAGATCGTGCCACACGTGCGCCGCCCGCGTTAAGATTTCGGAATCATGAAAACGCCCCGCCACGAACTGCCGCCACCGTCCCGCCGTGGACGCGCGGCGACCCCCATCGCCTTCATCCGCGCCATCGTGCAGGCCTACCGCCGCTACGGCCTCGACCCTGCCGGCGCCATGCAGGTGGCCGACATCGATCCGGCCCTGCTCGACGATGCCGCCGCCCGCGTCACCGCCGCGCAGATGGAGGTCATCTCCGGCCACGCGATGCAGGAACTGGACGACGAGGCGCTGGGGTGGTTCTCGCGTCGGTTGCCGTGGGGCAGCTACGGCATGCTGTGCCGCGCCTCGCTGGGGTCGCCCAACCTGGGTGTGGCGCTCAAGCGCTGGTGCCGCCACCATCTGCTGCTCACCGACGACGTGGCGCTCGGCCTCGAGGTAGGCAAATCCGCCGCCACCCTGGCGCTGGTGGTGCGCCGGCCCCTTGGCGAGATGCACGAGTTCTGCCAGGTCACGCTGCTGCGCTACGTGCTGGGCTACGCCTGCTGGGCCATCGACTCGCGGATTCCGCTGCTGGAGAGCCGCTTTCCCTTCCCCGCGCCACCCCATGCCGACGCCTACCCGTTGATGTTCCCCGGCCCGCTGCGCTTCGACGCCGATTGCGCCGCGATCAGCTTCGACGCGCGCTACCTCGATCTGCCGATCCGACGCGACGAGGCCGCCCTGCGTGCCATGCTGCAGCGGGCGCTGCCGCTCACCGTGCTGCAATACCGCCGCGACCGCCTGCTGGTGGAAGGGGTGCGACGCTTCCTGCGCGAACCCGGCGCCGCCGCCGCCACCGCCGACATCGTCGCCGCCGGCCTGCACGTGTCGGTGCGTACCCTGCACCGTCAGCTCCACGAGGAGGGATCTTCGCTGCAGGCCCTGAAGGACGAAGCCCGCTGCGACCGCGCCATCGAACTGCTCAACCGCAGCCAGCGCTCGATCAAGCAGATTTCCGCGCTGGTGGGTTTTCGCAACGAGAAGAGCTTTGCCCGCGCATTTCGGGGCTGGACCGGCGTGCCGCCGCAGACTTTCCGCGAGCGCAAGGTCGGCGGCCCGGCGCCGGACGCCTCCACGCCCCCCGCGGCGTGAATTTTTTTACGCTCACGGCATTTTTCGGGCGCCGGGGCATTGCAACGCACAATGCCGAACACGTAATCTATGCGCCGTCACCTCCACCCTCTTCCCCCAGAGGGTGAGCACTTCAACCCGAGCCGCCCCGCGCGTCTCGGGTTTTTCTTTGGCGGCGCGGGTCGCCACCCCCGCAAGGGGGCACGACCTCAGGCGGACGCGTCGATGACGATCCGCCCGGCGCCGCTGTAGATCGCGCAGCCACGCTCCCGCAGCCAGCCCACCAGGGTCAGCCCGGCGGACTCGGCGTTGCGCACCGCCAGCGCGGTGGGCGCCGACACCGCGGCCAGCAGCTCGATGCCGGCGGTGGCGGCCTTGTGCACCAGTTCGTGGCTGGCCCGGCTGGTCACCACCGCAAAGCCCTCGCCGGTGTCGACACGGGCCCGCCGCAGGGCGCCGATGAGCTTGTCGAGGGCGTTGTGGCGCCCCACGTCCTCGCGCACCAGATGAATCGTGCCGTCCGGGCCGGCCCACGCCGCGGCGTGCACACCGCCGCTCTGGCGATGCAGCGGCTGCATCGTCGTCAAGGCTGCAATCGCGTGGCGCAAGGCCACCGCCTCCACGCGCAGGCGTCGGGGCAGCCTCGGCACCGGACGGATCGCCTGGGCCAGGCTCTCCAGCCCGCACAGGCCGCAGCCGGTGCGCCCGGCAAGTTGCCGGCGGGTCGCCTTGAAGCCGTGGAAGCACGCGGCGCTTACCCGCAGTTGCAGCGCGATGCCCTGCGGGGTGGCTTCGATGTCCATGTCGAGCATGTCCGACGGGCGCGCGATGAGCCCCTCGGTGAGGCTGAAGCCGAGGGCGAAATCCTCGAGATCGGTGGGCGTGGCGAGCATCACCGCGTGGGAGATGCCGTTGTAGACCAGCGCCACCGGCACCTCCTCGACCACCGTGTCGGCCACCTCGACCGCCGCGCCCCCGTCCAGCCGCAACGCGGCCACCGGCATCAGCGCGGCAAAGGCGTCGACCACGCCGCTCATCCGCCCCGCTCCGTTGGCCGCAGGGCCCGCTGGCCGGCTTCGCTGCGATCGAAATCCGCCTGCCAGCGGGACGGCTGCTCACCGAGCGTCACCTCCACGGCGGTCACCTTGTATTCCGGGCAACTGGTGGCCCAGTCGGCGTTGTCGGTGGTCACCACGTTGGCGCCCGAGCCGGGGAAGTGGAAGGTGGTGTAGACCACCCCCGGCTGCATCCGCGCCGACACCCGGGCGCGCAGCCGCGTCTCGCCGGCACGGCTGGCCACGGCCACCCAGTCGCCGTCGACGATGCCCCGGTCGGCTGCGTCGAGCGGATGAATCTCGAGCCGGTCCTCGCTGTGCCACACGGTGTTGGCGGTGCGGCGGGTCTGGGCGCCCACGTTGTACTGGCTGAGGATGCGCCCGGTGGTGAGGATCAGCGGGAAGCGCCGGGTCACCTTTTCGGTGGTGGGCACGTATTCGGTGACGACGAAGCGCCCCAGGCCGCGGGCGAAGGCGGTGGTGTGCATGATCGGCGTGCCCTCTGGCGCCGCCTCGTTGCACGGCCACTGGAGGCTGCCGACCTCGTCGAGCCGTGCGTAGCTCACCCCGGCGAAGCTCGGCGTGAGCGCGGCGATCTCGTCCATGATCTCCGACGGATGACGGTAATCCATGGGCGCGCCGAGCGCCCGGGCGAGCGCCTGGGTCACTTCCCAGTCGGCCATGCCCGCCAGGGGCGCCATCACCTTGCGCACCCGCGAGATGCGCCGTTCGGCGTTGGTGAAGGTGCCGTCCTTTTCGAGGAAGGACGAACCCGGCAGGAACACATGGGCGTACTTGGCCGTCTCGTTGAAGAAGATGTCCTGCACCACCAGGCATTCGAGCGCGCGCAGCGCCGCCTCCACGTGCTGGGTGTTGGGGTCGGACTGGGCCATGTCCTCGCCCTGCACGTACATGCCCTTGTAGGTGCCGGCAATCGCCGCGTTGAACATGTTGGGGATGCGCAGGCCCGGCTCCGGGTCGAGCGCCACGCCCCAGTGGGCCTCGAACGCCTCGCGCACCGCCGCGTCGCCCACCGGCCGGTAGCCCGGCAGCTCGTGGGGGAAGGAGCCCATGTCGCAGGCGCCCTGCACGTTGTTCTGCCCGCGCAGCGGGTTCACCCCGACGCCGCGCCGGCCGATGTTGCCGGTGGCCATGGCGAGGTTGGCGATGCCCATCACCATCGTCGAGCCCTGGCTGTGCTCGGTGACGCCCAGCCCGTAGTAGATCGCGCCGTTGCCGGCGCCGGCGTATAGCCGCGCGGCGGCGCGGATGTCGTCGGCGGGCACGCCGGTGATGTCGGCCACCGCCTCGGGGCTGTTCTCGGGCCGGAGGATGAATGCCCGCCACGCGGCGAAAGCCTCCGCCTCGCAGCGGGCGGCCACGAAGGCGTCGTCCACCCAGCCTTCGGACACCACCACGTGGGCCAGGGCGTTGATCATCGCCACGTTGGTGCCGGGGCGCAGGGCGAGATGGAACTCGGCCTCCACGTGGGGGGTGCGCACCAGGTCGATGGCGCGCGGGTCGATCACGATGAGCTTCGCCCCTTCACGGATGCGCCGCTTGAGCAGCGCGCCGAACACCGGATGGCCGTCGGTGGGGTTGGCGCCGATCACCACCACCACGTCGGCCGCCAGCACCGATTCGAAATCCTGGGTGCCGGCCGATTCGCCGAGGGTCTGCTTGAGGCCGTAGCCGGTGGGCGAGTGGCAGACCCGCGCGCAGGTGTCCACGTTGTTGTTGCCGAAGGCGGTGCGCACCAGCTTCTGGACGAGGTAAGTCTCCTCGTTGGTGCACCGGGACGAAGTGATCCCGCCCACCGCCAGCCGGCCGTATTTGGCCTGGATGCGCCGGAACTCGCCGGCCGCGAAGGCCAGCGCCTCGTCCCACGACACCTTTCGCCACGGCGCGTCGATGTGTTCGCGGATCATCGGCGTGGTGACCCGCTCCGGATGGGTGGCGTAGCCCCATGCGAAGCGGCCCTTCACGCAGGCGTGGCCGGCGTTGGCGCCGCCGGTCTTGTCGGGCAGCATCCGCACCACCTGCTGGCCCTGCACCTCGGCGACGAAGCCGCAGCCCACGCCGCAGTAGGCGCAGGTGGTGGCGACACGCCGGCTGCCCTGGCCGGCGGCGATCAGGCTCTTCTCGGCGAGGGTCGCCGTCGGGCAGGCCGCCACGCAGGCCCCACACGAGACGCATTCCGAGCCCAGGAAGCCCTCATCCGCCCCCGCCACGACGCGGGAATCGAAACCCCGTCCGGCAATCGTCAGCGCGAAGGTGCCCTGCACCTCCTCGCAGGCCCGCACGCAGCGGCTGCACACGATGCACTTGGCGGGGTCGAAGCTGAAATACGGGTTGGATTCGTCCTTCGGGCGCGCGTGGGCGGCGTCGAAATGGTTGTCGCCGGCCATGCCGTAGCGCACCTCGCGCAAGCCCACCGCGCCGGCCATGTCCTGCAGCTCGCAGTTGCCGTTGGCGGCGCAGGTGAGGCAATCGAGCGGGTGGTCGGAGATGTACAGCTCCATCACCCCGCGGCGCAGCTCGGCGAGCCGGGGAGACTGGGTGACGACCTGCATCCCCGCCTCCACCGGCGTCGTGCACGAGGCCGGGTAGCCGCGCCGGCCCTCGATCTGCACCAGGCACAGGCGGCACGCACCGAAGGCGTCGAGCGTGTCGGTGGCGCACAGTTTGGGAATCGGGATGCCCGCCTCGGCCGCCGCGCGCATCACCGAGGTGCCGGCCGGTGCGCACACCGGGCGGCCGTCGATCAGCAGGGAAACCGCCGCTGCATCGCCGGCGGGACTCGCGGGGGTGCCGAGATCGGCGTGACAGCGGCAGCTCATTGCGGCTCCTGGGGGTCGTCGAGGCCGAAATCGGCCGGAAAATGTCGCAGCGCCGACAGCACCGGCATGGGCGTCATGCCGCCCATCGCGCACAGCGAGCCGTCGGTCATCAGCGCGCACAGCTCGTGCAGCAGCGCCGCGTTGGCGGCCCGTTTCTCGCCGGCGACGATGCGGTCGATCACCTCCACGCCGCGGGTCGAGCCGATCCGGCACGGGGTGCACTTGCCGCAGGATTCGGCGGCGCAGAACGCCATCGCGAAACGCGCCATGCGGGCCATGTCCACGGTGTCGTCGAACACCACCACCCCCCCGTGGCCGATCATTCCGCCCCGGGTGGCGAAGCACTCGTAGTCGAGGGGCACGTCGAAGTCCGCCGGCGGCATGTACGCGCCCAGCGGACCGCCCACCTGCACCGCGCGCACCGGCCGCCCGCTGGCGGTGCCGCCGCCGAAGTCGTCGATCAGCTCACCCAGGGTGAGGCCGAAGGCCTTTTCCACCAGCCCGCCCTGGCGCACGTTGCCGGCCAGCTGGAAGGGCAGCGTGCCGCGGGAGCGCCCGAGGCCGAAATCCCGGTAAAACGCCGCGCCGCGCGCCAAGATCACCGGCACGCTGGCCAGGGTGATGAGGTTGTTGATTACCGTGGGCTTGCCGAACAGGCCCTTCACCGCGGGCAGCGGCGGCTTGGCGCGCACCTGGCCGCGGCGGCCCTCGATGCTCTCGAGCATCGCGGTCTCCTCGCCGCAGATGTAGGCGCCCCCGCCGAGCCGGGGTTCGATGTCGAAGGCGCGGCCCGATCCAAGGATGTCGGCGCCCAACAGGCCGGCCCGCCGCGCCACGTCGAGCGCCGCGTTGAACACCTGCCACGCACGCGGATATTCGGCGCGCAGATACACGTAGCCCTGGGTCGCGCCCACCGCCAGCGCGGCAATCGCCATGCCCTCGATCAGGCAGAACGGATCGCCCTCCAGCAACATGCGGTCGGAGAAGGTGCCCGAGTCGCCCTCGTCGGCGTTGCAGACCACGTACTTCACGTCGCCCGGCGCATCCTTCACCGTCTGCCACTTGATGCCCGCCGGAAACGCCGCGCCGCCGCGCCCGCGCAGGCCCGATTCGACGATCGCCGCGACGATCTCCTGGGGCGCCATCGCGAGGGCAGCGCGCAGGCCGGCCAGCCCCTCGTGGGCCGCGTAGTCGTCGAGGCAGAGCGGGTCGACCACGCCGACGCGGGCGAAGGTCAGGCGCTCCTGGCGCTTGAGGAAGGGAATCTCGTCGGTCGCCCCGAGGCACAGGGGATGGGCATCGCCACGCAGGAAGCCGGCGTCGAGCAAGCCCGGCACATCGGCCACATCCACCGGGCCGTAGGCGATGCGACCGGCCGGCGTGGCCACCTCCACCAGCGGCTCCAGCCAGAACAGCCCGCGCGAACCATTGCGCACCAGCTCGACGGAGATCCCCCGGGCGGCGGTTTCGGCGGCGATCGCCAGCGCCACCGCATCGGCCCCCACCGCCACCGCCGACGTATCGGCCGGCACATACACCCGTACGCTCATTGCAGATCCTCCCGCAGGGTGAGCAGCAAGGCATCCAGCCGCGCCGCATCGACCCGCCCGAGCACCGTATCGCCCACTCGCAGCGACGGCCCGCAGGCGCAGTTGCCGAGGCAATACACCGGCGCGAGGCTCACCGCCCCGTCGGCGCTGGTCTCGTCGAAGTCGATGCCCAGCACCGCGCGGGCGTGGGCGGCCAGCGCCGCGCTCCCCCGGGCCTGACAGGCCTCGGCGCAGCACAGCTGCAGCACATGGCGGCCAGGCGGCGCGGTGCGGAAGTGGTGGTAGAAGCAGACGACGCCATGCACCTCGGCGCGGGACAGGTTGAGCGCCCGCGCGATGGCCGGCGTGGCCTCGGGAGGCACCCAGCCCAGCTCGTCCTGAATGGCGTGGAGGATGGGGAGCAGCGAATCCTGCCGCGCCGGCCGGGCCGCGATCAGGCGTTGAAGGATGTCGGCACGGGTCATGACAGGCTCATCGGGTGGCGGGCAAGGCAAACGGCACGATTCTACGCCGCGCCCCCCGCCACGACGCGCAGGATTTCACGCTCGCCCTCCCCCGGCCCGACCCCGCGCCCCCGCCCGGCGCGATGCCCTGCAGCGCCCCGACATCGACCTGCAGCGGGTTGACGTCGTCCTACCGTCGCCAAACATCGATCTACACCCGGTGAACATCGACCTACAGCCCGTGAACATCGATCTACACGCCGTGTACAAGACCTACAGGCAGCGCACATCGATCTACACCCCGTGCACGTCGACCTACACCCGGTGAACATCGACCTACACCCGGTGTACGTCGATCTACACCCCATGTACATCGACCTGCACGGCGTGCAACGCGATCCCCACGGGCCGATTGACACCCCGCAGCCCACCGCGCGCCCGACCCGCGCCCGGCGTTTGCCAGCGCCGGGCCGGCGGGCCTATGCTGGAGCCACCCCATCGGAGAACACCCCATGACCGCCCGGACCACCACCGTGGTGCGCAACGCCACGCCGCTCTACGAGGGCGCGCGGGCCCTGCTCGGCTATTTCGTCTACAACGGCTACAGCGCGTACCTCAACCTGCCCCTGGGCAACCTGCGCAACTGGTGGAACGCCGGCCTGATCGGCGAGGACGGCCGGCCCACCGCCTTGTTCCGCCGGGTGGTGTTCGATTTCAACGCCTTCGATCTCGAAAAACTGGCCACGCTGTGCGCGCTGTACTTCCACATCTACGCCAGCCACAAGCAGGCCAACGCCCACCTGCTGCGGGATTCGCCGAAAAAGCGCGTGCTCTACCTGCGTGGCTTCGACGATGAAGCCGCCGTGGCCGCCACCGACACCGTCGCCGTCGGCATCTCGACCGTCGACACCCAGCGCTTCAACCTCCGCCTGGGCGCGGGGCTCGGCGACGCGTTCGAACTCTTCAAGGCCCTGGGCCCGAAGGACGTGTACTGGGAGACCCTCGGCCACGCGGATCACGCCTACGGCGACTACGGGGCGATCATCCGCGCCGCCGGCGCGCCGATCCGCTCCTTCTACCTCAATGCCCGCCACTGGCAGGCCGACATCGCCTGGCTGGCCCCGCGGATGGACTATTTCGTGGTGTACGTCTCGTCGATCACCGAGAGCCTGCTGTGGGAGCTCCACCACCTCATCGACGCCGGCCACGCCGCCCGCACCACGGTGGTGTTCGACCGGGAGGCGATCCTCACCAAGAACCTCCACGCAGGGCTTTACGCCGCCCTGCCCGGCCTGCGGATCGGCGCGCTGCGGTGGCGGCCCGACCGCCAGGTCAAGCCCGCCGACGCCATCGACGCCCTGCGCGGCGAGCTGGAAAAGGCTTTCACCGTGGTGTCGGCGGACGACTTCGAGGCCACGCTGCCGGCCCTCGCCACGCGCATCCAGGCCGCCAGCGGCCCGCTGCCTCCGGCCGAACGGGTGGGCTGGCTCGATTTCCGCTTCGCCCCGGCCCTCGACGACGCCGCCCTCACGCGCCTGCGCGGACTCGACGAAGCCCTGGCGGCCGAGATCGACCCGGAACACGGCGAACCCATCGGCTGCCTGCCCTACCGCATCAACCAGGTGCTGCTGCGGGTGTTCACCGCGCTGCTCTTCGGCGCCCACCGGGACGCCGGCACCGCGCTGGCCGTCTATGCCGGCACCCTGCAGGCGGCGCTGGACTTCTACACCGCCGCGGGGCGCATCAACGAGCGGGTGCCCGCCACCGACACGCCCCGCTATCTGGACTTGCTGCGCGACCACTGCCGCAGCGCGGCGGATATCGCGTGGCACTTTCTGTGCGCGGGCGACTGCCACGACTTCGGCGACCACACCGCCGCCGCGCGCACCACCCACACGCACCACGTCGAGGCCGCCCGCGCCGCCACGGCGCACTTTCTGGCCGAGACCGCCGGCCCCGCCGGAACGAACGTGCCCCCGGCCGGCGCGCCCGCCTAGCCGGGCGTCGCCATCAGGCCCGAGACCCGCAGCACCCGCCGCTCCACGGCGCGCTCGAGCACCTGCGAGGCGGCGGCGTCGGCCAGGGTGAACCATCGCCGGGCACGGGTGATGCCGGTGTAGACCAGCTCGCGGGTGAGGATCGGGTTGAGGTGCGGCGGCAGGGCCATCGCCACATGGGTGAACTCCGACCCCTGGGATTTATGCACCGTCAGCGCGAACACCGTCTCGACGGCCTGCAGGCGGCTCGGCTGCACCCACTTGATGCCCCCGCTGCCGTCGCCGGCCGGGAACGCCACCCGCAGCGGGCCCTCGCCCGCCGCCGCCGGCAGCGCCAGCACGATGCCGATGTCGCCGTTCATCAAGCCCAGACTGTAGTCGTTGCGCGTCACCAGCACCGGCCGGCCGGCATACCAGCCGTCGGCGGCGGGGATCAGCCCGGCGTCGCGCAGCCAGCCGGCGATGCGGGCATTGAGCCCCTCCACGCCCCACGGGCCGCGTCGCAGCGCGCACAGGAGCTGGAACTGGCCGTGGGCATCGAGCACCGCCCGCGCCCAGTCGTCGATCTGCGCCGGGGTCGCGTCGGCGGGCGGACGGCGGGCCGCCAGCGTCTCGAGATAATGGCGGTAACCGCGCGGCGGCGCCCCGTTGCCGCCCGCCTGGGGCGCCGCGCCGTTGCGCTCGCCTTCCACCACGAGGCGTCGCAGCGCCGCCTCGCTGCCCGCTTCGCCGCTGCCGATGGGCACCCGGGCCAGATCGGCGTGGCCCTGCACGAACACCGCGCGCACCGCGTCCACCCGGCCGGCATTCACCGCCTGGGCGAGCCGACCGATGCCGCTGTCGCCGCCGAAGCGGTAACTGTGGCGCAACATCGCCACCGCCTGGTCGAGGGGCGTGCCGGCCGGGTCCACCAACGCCGGATCGATGGGCGCGCCGGCAATCCCGGCAAGCCACGCGGCGGTTTCCGGCGTGTAATGCCCCGCGTCGGCGCGCGCGCACAGCTCGCCGAGCACGGCGCCGGCTTCCACCGAGGCGAGCTGGTCCTTGTCGCCGAGCAGCACCAGGCGCGCCCGTGGCGGGAGCGCGTCGAGCACGGCGGCCATCATCTCCAGGTCCACCATCGAGGCTTCGTCCACCACCAGCACATCCACCGGCAGCGGGTTGCCGGCGTGGTGGCGGAAGCGGCGGCTGTCGGGACGGCTGCCGAGCAGACGATGGAGGGTGGCGACCTGTACGGGGATTTCGTTCTTCACCGCGTCGGGCGCGGGCAGGTCGCGCACCGCCCGGGCGATGGATTCGTTGAGGCGGGCGGCGGCCTTGCCGGTGGGCGCGGCGAGGCGGATGCGCAGCGCCCGGGGTGCCTCGGCGGCGGCGTCCGCGCCTTCCGCCAGGGCGAGCATCTGCAGCAGCGCGAGCAGCTTGACCACCGTCGTCGTCTTGCCGGTGCCGGGCCCGCCGGTGACGATGGCGAAGGCGCTGCGCGCCGCCAGGGCGCAGGCGAGCTTCTGCCAATCGGGCCCGGCACCGGCCGGGGCGGCGTCGAACAAGGCGTCGAGGGCGGCGGGCAGCGCAGCGGCGGACAGCGGCGGCGGCAGCGCGAGGCGGTCGTCGATGGCCGCGCGCACCGCTTGTTCGTACTGCCAGTAGCGGCGCAGGTACACCCGTCGACCGACCCGCACCAGCGGCGTC
>NZ_JAYROR010000082.1:0-58302 GCF_041911615.1 Zoogloea sp.
CCGAACCTCCCGCTCCAGTTCCTTGATCCGGGCCGTCTCGGCACTGCTGACCCCGTCCCGCTGTCCGGTGTCCCGCTCGTGCTGCCGAACCCAGGTATGCAGTGTCTGGGCCGTGCAGCCGATCTTCGCCGCAATCGACTGAATCGCTGCCCATTGCGACGGGTGCTCGCTGCGCCGCTCGAACACCATCCGCACCGAACGCGCGCGCACTTCCGGGGCGGTTCAGACTGGCTGTCCTGCTGGGGCGCGCAAGCGGTGTTGGCGCCCCAGTGGCAATCAGCGTGGAATCAGGAATACCGATTTTTCGCGGACGGCGACGCTCGCATCGTCGGTGGCCTTCACTTCGATGTAAACGGTGTTGGAACCGGGCTTGCCGGATTCCGGTGGGGCCGCTACTTCGATCGTCACGGCCTTCATTTCTGCCGCGTCGACGTTGATCGGCGTATCCGGGGTTACCTTGACACCGTCCAGCCCACTTGCACTGAGCGTGAAGGTGCGAGGCTTCTCGGTCATGTTCATCACGTGCAGGTTGTACACGTTGGCGATGAGCCCGCCTTCGATTTCGCGGCTCAGGGTCGAGCGGTCCTTGATGACGTCGACCCGCAGTGTCGAGCGGGTTGCAAGGCCCCAGACGAAAGCGATGCAGATCGCCACCAGTACACCGGCGTAGATCAGGATGCGCGGACGCATCACGTGTCCGATGATTTCCTTGCGACCCCAATGGCGCTTCATGGCGTTTTCGGTGGTGTAGCGGATCAGGCCTTTCGGGTAATCCATCTTTTCCATCACCTGGTCGCAGGCATCGATACAGGCGGCGCAGCCGATGCACTCGTACTGCATGCCGTTACGGATGTCGATGCCCGTGGGGCAGACTTGCACGCAGATGCCGCAATCGACGCAATCGCCCTTGCTCACCGTTTTGGGATCGACGCCTTTCTTCCGGGTGCCGCGCGGCTCGCCCCGCTCGGTGTCGTAGGTGATGACCAGGGTGTCGGGGTCGAACATCACGCCCTGGAAGCGGGCGTACGGGCACATATACTTGCAGACCTGCTCCCGCATGACGCCGGCGAACAAGTAGGTAAAGCCGCCGTAGAACAGGATCCAGAACAGCTCCCAGGGCCCGAAGCTGAAACTGATCGCCTCCTGCAGCAGTTCGTGCATCGGGGTGAAGTAGCCCACCAGCGTGAAGCCGGTCCAAACCGAGAGCAGGCCCCAGGCGCCGAACTTGGCCGCCTTGATCGCGAATTTGCGCGGCGACATGGGCGCCTGATCGAGCTTCATGCGCTGGCTGCGGTTGCCTTCGATCTTTTCCTCGATCCACATGAAGATCTCGGTGTAGACCGTCTGCGGACAGGCATAGCCGCACCACAGTCGCCCCGCCACCGCGGTGAAGAAGAAGAGCGAATACGCCGAGATGATGAGTAGCACTGCCAGGAAGAACACGTCCTGCGGCCAGAACACCCAGCCGAAGATGTAGAACTTGCGTTCCACCACATGCAGCAGCACTGCCTGGCGGCCGTTCCAGGGTAGCCAGCACAGGCCGTAGAAGAGGAGCTGGGTCGCCCAGACAAGAATCCAGCGCCATGTGGCGAAACGCCCGGTGACGGCGCGGGGATACACCTTCTGGCGGACGGCATACAGGGTGTCGCCCTGCGGGTTGTCCGTGCCAGCCGGGGTTGTGGGCCCCCGGGTGGCCTTGTTGTCTGCTTCACTCATGATTGTTGGAGCCTCTCTTCAAAATGTGTTGCCGGCTTTGCCCGCGGCCGGGGGAATGGGCCGGCGCGCCAGCATGGCTTCCAGCAGGGCGACGTGGCCCGCTTCTTCCTCGGCGAAGGTCTGTGCCATGCCCTTGACCCGTGGATCGGTGGAATCGTTCGCGATCGTCTGGTAGAACGCCAAGCCGCTCCGCTCGCTTTCGAGGGCGAGGTGCAATGCGGCCTCCACGTCCATCAGCGCGTCCACGCCCCACCAGGCGGCCGATTCGGGCGGTTCGCCGTCGGGCCAATCGTAGCCGTCCGCGGGCAGATCGGAAATGTGGCGAAAGCCCGCACGGGCCATGGCGTCGGCCAGATGCAGGCGCGAGAAGTCGGCAAACTGGCGAAACGCCTGTTCGACCTCCTGGTTGCCGTGGGTCGCCATGTGCTCGGCCAGCTCGTCGAACCTCCGTGCGGCCTCGGCTTCGAGGCGCACCGCGTGGGCGAGGAAAGTGCGAATACTGTTCATCGGCTTACCCGAACTTGAAAAGGATGCCGAAACCGCCCCGCGGGTAGTTCCAGTCCACGTTGTTCTTGTCGCATACCAGGCGGCAGGTGCCGCATTCGAGGCAGCCATCCACGACGAGTTCGATCCCGCCGTGCTCCGCCGCGCGCCAGCAGCCTGCCGGGCAGCACACGGTGCACGGCTGGGCCGTGCATGATGCACATACCGCGGCGTCGAAAACCTTGATGTGCGCAAGGCCGACATCGACGCGATAGCGATCCTGGAAGAGCTTCTCCTCGACATTCACCTTGGGCGCCACGAAATCGATGGCCGTGCTCATCTGAAAGCCCTCCACATTTTGTAGGCGTCGCCGAGCAGGCCGAGCAGCGAGCGGCGTTGGGTGAGTCGAGCGAGGATCCGCTTCTGCTTGTCGCGCTTGGCCACGCCATCGACGGTGAGCATCTCGCGGGCGGCTTCGCCGACGACCCGAGGATAAACGCCGAGCAGGTGCGGGTTGTGATCGAGCAGATGCGGCACATTGGCGTATTTCTTCAGATCGGCCATCACGAAGCTGTCGTCCAGGCGGCGCTTGTAGCCGGCCAGGTTGTCGGCGCTGAAGTCCCGGCCTGCCTCGCGCAGCGCGATCAGGGTTTCGGCGGCGAAGCGGCCCGAGGTCATCGCGAGGTTCGAGCCCTCGCGATGCACGCCATTCACGAAGCCCGCCGAATCGCCGACCACCAGCCAGCCGTCGCCGTAGAGCCGTGGCAGCGCGGTGTAGCCGCCTTCGGGGATCAGATGGGCGGCGTATTCCTTCATTTCGGCACCGTCGAGCAGCGGACGCACCGACGGGTGTTGCTTGAGCCCTTCGAGCAGCTGCGCCGGCGTCAGGCGCTGGCGCTTCATGTCGGCGAGCATGCAGCCGATGCCCACGGCGATGGAATCCTTGTTGGTGTAGAGGAAGCCGGTTCCCACCATCCCGTGGGTGATGTTGCCGGCGATCTCGATCACCACGCCCTGACTGCCAGCGATGTTGAAGCGCGCCTCGATCGTTTCCTTGGGCAGGAACAGCACTTCCTTGACGGCCAGGGCCATGTGCTCGACGCTGACCCGCGGCCGCAAGCCCGCGCGTTCGCCAAGGAGCGCGTTGGCGCCGTCGGCGAGGATCACGCAGTCGGCCAGGATGTCGCCCTGGGCGCGCTCGGTGCGCACGCCGATGACCCGGCCAGCGTCGTTCTTGAGCAGTGCCGTCACCGTGGTTTCGCAGATCACCAGTGCGCCGGCCGCCTTCACCTGCTCCGAGAACCAGCGGTCGAAGCGGGCCCGGATGATGGTGTAGCGGTTGTACGGCGGCTGGGCGAAGCGGGCGTCGCGGTAGGTGGCGCCGGTGCACGACTGGTTCTCGTCGAGCAGCCACATGCGCTGCTCGATGACGTGGCGCTCCAGCGGTGCCGTGTCGCGAAAGTCGGGGATGATCCGCTCGAGGGCATCGCTGTAGAGGATTGCCCCCTGAACGTTCTTCGTGCCCGGCGATTCGCCCCGCTCCAGTTGCAGCACGCGCAGTCCGGCGCGGGCCAGGGTGTAGGCGGCGGCATTGCCCGAGGGCCCGGCGCCGACCACGATCACATCGAACTTTTCCATCAGACGGCCTCCTCCGTCGGGGTGGCGAGGCGCGCCCGGGCGGCGGCCAGCCGACGGGCGAAAGCCACGTCGAGAGCGGGCAGCAGCGCGGTGGCGTTGCCGATCAGCGCGTAGTTGGCGAAGTCGAACAAGGGCGCGGCGGGATCGAGGTTGATGCCGGCGATCACGTCGGCACCTTCCATGCCCACCCGATGCTGGACGGCACCCGAAATGCCGGCGGCGAGGTAGAGCTTGGGGCGCACGGTCTTGCCCGACTGCCCTACCTGACGCTCGGCCTCGGCCCAGCCGGCGTGCACCGCGGGGCGCGAGGCGCCCACCTCGGCGCCGAGGGTCCGAGCCAGGCGGCCGACGAGTTCGAAATTCTCGGGTTTGCCGAGCCCGCGCCCGCCCGACACGATGAAATCGGCGAAGGGAAGCTGTGGCTTGTCGGCGCGCGCGTCGGGGATGAAGTCGAGCACCTTGGTCACCACCGCGTCTTCGTCGAGGCTCAGGGCGTGTTCGACGATGCGTGCCGTACGGGCCCCGTCGCGGGCCGGCAGCGGCATGACCCGCGGCCGAACCGTGGCCATCTGCGGCCGGGTGG
Organism: Zoogloea sp.; assembly: GCF_041911615.1. Classification (GTDB taxonomy): domain Bacteria; phylum Pseudomonadota; class Gammaproteobacteria; order Burkholderiales; family Rhodocyclaceae; genus Zoogloea. The sequence goes on from NZ_JAYROR010000082.1 coordinate 4,421, forward strand.
CGAGGTTCACGATGGTGCACATCAGGCTGCCGCCGAAGGTGGGGCGGCTCGACAGCAGCGCGCGATCGCTCGGGTCGATGTCGAGCCCCGTGCAGTCGGCGGTGAGGCCGGTGAGCAGCGTGGTGGCCACCGAGCCGGCCAGGTCGCGCCCCTGGGTGGTGGCGCCGAGCAGCAGAATCTCGGGCTGGTAGGTGTTCACCAGCGCAGTCATGCCGGCGGTGTAGGGCTGGTTGCGGTAGTCGTGAAGCACCGGGTGGCGGGCCAGGTAGCACAGATCGGCACCGTGGGCTCCGGCCTCGTGGGCCAGCGCCCGCACGCCGTCGTCGTCACCGCCGAGCAGCACGCCGGCCAGTTCGACGCCGAGTTTGTCGGCCAGCTCGCGGCCCTTGCCGAGCAGTTCCCACGACACCGGGTGAACCTGGCCGTGCTCGTGTTCGATGAACACCCACACGCCACGGTAGGCCTTGTAGCGCTCGGGGAGGACGCGCTTGGGCTTCTTGATGGGCTTGGCGGCCGTATCGAGTGCGTCGCTCATGTGCGGGCTCCCTGGGCTTCGAGTTGGTCGAGGTGTGCGAGCAACGCCGCCTCCAGTTGGGGAAAATCGGCGAACAGCCGTTCGACGAAGGCGTCGGCCATGGCCTGGGGAGTGTCGCCTTCGATGCGCAGTGCCTTGATGGCCTTGGGCTTGGGACCGAAAACCTGGGCGACGACGGTGGGCGAGCCTTTGAGTCCGACCTGGGTGAGGTCGGCGCCGATGTCGTCACGGTTCCAGCGCCGGACGTCCTGACGCGCGGCGCGGAACATGCCGGGCATGTCGGCGAAGCGGATGGTGTTGGTGCCTTCGAGCATCGTGACCACCGCCGGCAGGCGCGACTGCAGCACCTGCACGCCGCCTTCGGCGCGCCGTTCGACGATGATGGCGCGGGTCGAAGGGTCGAGGCTGCGGATCGCCGAGACGTAGGTGAGGAGCTGGTGGCCGAGGCGGATCGCGATGCCGGGGCCGACCTGCGCGGTGTCGCCGTCGATGGTCTGCTTGCCGGTGAAGATCAGGTCGAGGGGGGCTGCGGCGTCGAGCGTCTTCAGGGCGGCGGCGAGCACGTAGGAGGTGGCCAGGGTGTCGGCGCCGGAGAAGACCTTGTCAGTGATCAGGATGGCCTCGTCGGCGCCGAAGGAGAGGCACTTGCGCAGCGCGTCTTCGGCCTGGGGCGGCCCCATCGTCAGCACCGTGACGTGGGCGCCGGTGCGATCCTTGATGCGCAGCGCCTCTTCCAGGGCGAAGAGGTCGTAGGGGTTGATGATGGTGGGCACCCCTTGGCGCATGATGGTGTTGGTGACCGGGTGCACCCGGATCTGGGCGCTGTCGGGCACCTGTTTGATGCAGACGGCGATGTGCATGGTTTCTCCCCGCGTCGGTGAATCGATGTCCGGGCTGCCTGGCATGGGCCGCGCCTTCACGTGGAAAGCGCCGGCCAGACCGGCGTCCGCCCTTGCTGGCGCGCGTGGAAGGCGGTGAGGAAGGCGTCGCGCCCGAGGGATTGGAAAAACGGGTTGTGACGGCGCTCCTCGCCGATGGTGGAGACGGTGCGCCCGTGAAAGTCGTGCCCGGGAAAGACCAGCACCTCGTCCGACAAGGTGAACAGGCGCCGGGTGACCGAGTCGTAGATCCGGCCGGGCTCGGCCTCGTCGTCCTGCGACACGGCGCAGCCGCCCAGCTCGAGGGCGTCGCCGCAGAACAGCCGGTCGCGCCACAGGTAGCTGACGCTGTGGGGCGTGTGCCCCGGCGTCGCGATCACGCGCAGCGCCTCCTCGCCGAAGGGCAGCACGTCCAGGTCGGCGGCGGCACGCCAGCCCGGCCGGGCGCCCGGAGCCATGCCGGCGACGATCCCTGCCCCCGGATACAAGGCTTCGATGCCGTCGTGCAGGCTGTGGTGCAGGTGGGTGAGCAGCACGAGGCGCAGGTCGAGGCGCCGTTCGGCGAGCAGCGCGTTGAAGATCAGCGCCTGGCAGGGATCGACCACCGGGTCGACGATCACTGCGGCGCCGCTCGCTGAATCGGCGAGCAGGTAGCTCATGGCGGCGCGGGTGGGGTCGAAGAACTGGCGGAAGTACATGCGTGCCTCCTCAATGTCCGGCGATGCGAAGAAGCGACAGGGTGAGCGCCACCAGGCAGGACTCGCTGCACAGCAGCCGGCGGGGCAGTGTCCGCCCGGGGCGCCAGCCGGTGCCGCTCGCCAGGCCGGCGAGCATGGCCCACACCAGCAGCGCGGCGGCCGTCGGATCGGCCACGCCCCAGCGATCGAGGGCGACGCGGGGCTGAAAGATCAGCAGCGCCGCGACCAGCAGGCCGGTCAGCAGCGAGAGCGCCCGGGCCACCGGGTCGTGCCCGGTCGGCAGGTGGTCGAGATCGTGCCTGTGCATGACCGGCGCTCCGTTCAGGCGGTGCCGTTGTCGTCGGCGCCGATCACCAGGCGGGTGTCGGACAGATATTTGTGCGGCGGCACTTCGAGGTTGGTGGGCGCCGGCTTGTTCTTGTAGACGCGGCCGGCCAGGTCGAAGGTGGAGCCGTGACAGGGGCACAGGAAACCGCCGGGCCAATCGGCGCCGAGGGCCGGATTGCCGGGCTGGAAGACGCTGGACGGCGAACAGCCCAGGTGAGTGCAGATACCGACGACGACGAGGTATTCGGGCTTGATCGAGCGATGGGCGTTGCGGGCATAGTCAGGCTGCTGGGCTTCGACCCCCGAGCCCGGGTCGGCGAGGTTGGGCTCCGCTTTGACCAGCGCAGCCAGCATCTCGGGCGTGCGGCGCAGGATCCACACCGGCTTGCCGCGCCACTCGACGACGCTCATCTCGCCCGGCGCCAGTTTGTCGATATCCACCTCCACCGGTGCACCGGCGGCGCGAGCGCGCTCGGAGGGGGTGAGGCTGGCGACGAAGGGCACGGCGGCGCCCACGGCCATGGCGCCGCCGGCGCAGGCCGTGGCGAGCAGCAGGGTCCGACGGGACGGATCGCAGGGTTCGGGCAGCGTAGTGTTGGACATGTTGGTTTCTCCGTTGGGGGACTCCGGGGACACGCGGAGTCGTGCGGATGCACCTTCAGGCCTTATCAACAACCGTGCCACGCCGGCGACGGTCGCGTAGTGCTTGTAAATCAGGGGGTTGCCTCGCGCGCGTGGGCGGGAGGAGGGGCGTGTGCCGCCGGAGGTGCTGTCGTGGCAGTGTCGTGGCGGAATTCTGGCAGGCGTCACCATGAAAAAAGGCGCCTCCCCGAAACGGGTGAGGCGCCTTGGGCGACCTGCGGCGATCCGCCGCCGGGGGTCAGGCTTCGGTGACGCTGAATTCGATCCCGTTGCCGACTTCGACGATGTTCTTCACCGCGCAGTGGGTGATCGCGTCGAGCACCTTGGTCTTCTGCTCGGCGGAAAAGGCTTCCGGAAAGCGCACCTCGGTCTTGAACTTGGCCAGCGTGAGCGGGCCGCCCGGGCCGGCAAACGGCTTGCACGAAATGTGGATGCCCTCCGGCGAGATGCCCAGCTCCTTGCAGGCCTTCTTGGCGAAGACCGCGGCGCAGCCGGCGAGGGTGGCGTAGAAGCCTTCAAGGGGGTTCATTTCAGAGCCGTCGACGGCATAGACGACCTGGTGTTTGGCGCTGCTGACGGTAATCGTGGGCGCGCGATCGACATTCACGGAATACATCGGTTTTCCCTCTTTTCAAAGTTCTCGAATCACTTGGCGCTTGCCGCGCCCAGCCCGGCCGCCACGCGCCGTTCGCGCAGCTGCTGGAGTTCAAACAAGGCCATGCCGGCGAGCATGGCCGCGACAAAAACTGCGCCTTCGCCGGCGCCGCTGCCGAGCAGCACCACGGCCGGTCCCGGGCAGATGCCGGCCGTGCCCCAGCCGACGCCGAACAGTGCGCTCCCGACGACCAGGCGCATATCGGGGCGTCGGGGTGCGGGCAATTGCATCGGCAGGCCCAGCACCGAACGATCACGCCGTCGGGCGTAGGCGAAGATGCCCAGGCCCAGCGCGATGGCGCCGGCCATCACGAAGGCCAGGGACGGATCCCAGGGGCCGGCCAGATCGAGGAAGCCCACCACCTTGGCGGGATTGCTCATGCCGGAGACGATCAGGCCAAGCCCGAAGACGAAGCCGGCCAGGAGTGCGGTGATCAATTGCATCGTTGCGCCTCAGCCCAGGAGATGACGGGTGACGAACACCGTGATGAAACCGGCGCCCATGAAGGTCAGCGTCGCGACCAGCGACCGCAGCGACAGCCGTGACAGGCCGCACACCCCGTGGCCGGAGGTGCAGCCGGCCCCCAGGCGCGAACCGTAACCGACCAGCAGCCCGGCCGCGATCAGACCGGCCTGGCCGACGTCGACCCGCCCCGCCGGCAGATCGGCGAACAGTCGGAAAACCAGGGGGGCCGCCAGCAGGCCCGCGACGAAGGCCAGGCGCCACCGCAATTCGGTCTGCGGACCACGCAGCAGGCCGCCGATGATCCCGCTCACGCCGGCGATGCGGCCATTGAAGAACAACAAGAGCCCGGCCGAAAGCGCCAGCATGGCGCCTCCGACAAGGGCGGTGAAAGGCGAAAAGTGCGGCCAGTCGATGGTCATGGGGTCGATCGATCCTCGTGTTTCGAGCCGTTTTGCAGAGACGAGAACGGCGAATCCGAAATTATATATCAGAATATTCTAATATTTAAAGGGGCGATGCCCGCTTTGGGAGGGCGGTGCCCGACGGCGTGGTGGGCGATGTCTGGCGGCCTGCTGGCGGCAGTGCTATGGTCGTACGGTCTTTCCGGATCGGATGCGAACATGAAACTCAATCGATTGACGCTTTTAGCGCTGTGGGCCGCCATCGTGGCGAGCCCCTTGGTGGCCGGTGTCGTCGGGGGCGGCTACATCGCGGGGGATGGTTTTTCGCTGGCGCAAGCGCTCGCCGACGCCAAGCGCGAACATCGGGCGGGGTCGGGCGATGTCTTCTGGCTGCTGGTGAAAGGGGCCGAGATTCAGCGCCTGACGTCCGGCGCCGACGAGGCCGGGCTTGCCGCCGACCTGGCGGAGGTGCAGCGGCGCGGCGGGGTGATCTTCGTCTGCCGGCAGGACTTGAGCGCGGCGCAGCTGACGGCTGGCGACCTGATCCCGGGCGTGCAGGTCGTGCGGGGCTGGGATGCCGCCGAAAGCGGTGTGCCGGGCGGTGAGGCCGACGGGCGTGATGCCCCGTTGGCGCCGCTCCGGTCGATCGACCGGCTGTGCGCGCAAGGCGCGGCCCCGGATGGCGAGTAGCCCTGGCGCGATGGGGCGTCGGGCGTTGGCGGGAATCGGCGTGCTTCTCGTGTGCGCGTCTTGTGCGAGCGTCGTCGCCGATGGCAGGGGCGGTTTCGTCGTCACCAAGCAAGGCTTGACCGGCGCATCGGACCCGGGCGAATTACGGCGGGCCGTCCTGATCGAGGCCAGCCTGTATTGCTCGTCGCTGCGGCGCGACCTGCATATCACCGGCCTCACCGAAAGCCGGCCCCCTTACGTGGCAGGGACGTCGCCGCGGGTCGAGGTGACCTTCGAGTGCCTGCCGGGGCGCTAGCCGAAAAGCCGTCGCCGCTCCCAAAAGCAAAAGGCCAGCCCTCGTGAGGCTGGCCTAAGTGCTTGATGTTGCTGGTGGGCCCAACAGGACTTGAACCTGTGACCAAGCGATTATGAGTCGCCTGCTCTAACCAACTGAGCTATGGGCCCGACGGAACGGGTGTGGGCTGCCGGGGCCGCCCGACATGTCAGGCTTCGTTGTCGAGGAAGCTGCGCAGGCGCTCCGAGCGGCTCGGGTGGCGCAGCTTGCGCAGGGCCTTGGCTTCGATCTGGCGGATGCGCTCGCGGGTCACGTCGAACTGCTTGCCGACTTCTTCCAGGGTGTGGTCGGTGTTCATCTCGATGCCGAAGCGCATGCGCAGCACCTTGGCTTCCCTCGGAGTGAGGGAGTCCAGCACTTCCTTGGTGGCATCGCGCAGGCTGGAGTACAGCGCCGCTTCCGCCGGAGCCAGGGTGGCGTTGTCCTCGATGAAGTCGCCCAGGTGGGAGTCGTCGTCGTCGCCGATGGGGGTTTCCATCGAGATGGGCTCCTTGGAGATCTTGAGGATCTTGCGGATCTTCTCCTCGGGCATTTCCATCTTCTCGGCCAGGGTCTGCGGGTCGGGCTCGTTGCCGGTTTCCTGCAGGATCTGACGGGAGATGCGGTTCATCTTGTTGATCGTCTCGATCATGTGCACCGGGATGCGGATGGTGCGTGCCTGGTCGGCGATCGAGCGGGTGATGGCCTGGCGGATCCACCACGTGGCGTACGTGGAGAACTTGTAGCCGCGACGGTATTCGAACTTGTCCACCGCCTTCATCAGGCCGATGTTGCCTTCCTGGATCAGGTCGAGGAACTGCAGGCCGCGGTTGGTGTACTTCTTGGCGATGGAGATCACCAGACGCAGGTTGGCCTCGGTCATCTCGCGCTTGGCGCGGCGGGCCTTGGCTTCGCCGGTGGACATCTGCTTGTTGATGTCCTTGAGCTCCTTCAGCGGGATGCCGATGCGTTCCTGCAGGTCGATCAGCTTCTGCTGCTCCTCGAGCACGGCGGGCTGCATGCGCATCAGCACCGGCGCGTTGTTCGGGCCGGCGGCGATTTCGTCCTTGAGCCAGTCGAGATTGGTCTCGTTGCCCGGGAAGCTCTTGATGAAGTGCGGACGCGGCATGCCGGCCTTGTCGACGCAGAGATGCAGGATCTTGCGTTCGTGGGCGCGGGCTTGATCGACCATGTGGCGCACGGCATCGCACAGGCGTTCGGTGGTGCGGGCGGTGAAGCGGATGTTCATCAGCTCGCTGGAGACCTGCTCCTGGAGCTTGAGGTAGTTCTTGTCCTGATAGCCCTTCTTCTGGAGGGCGGCGGCCATCTTGTCGTAGAGGCTGCGCAGGTTGGCGAAGCGCTCGAGGGCTTCGGCCTTCATCTTGATCAGCGAGGCCGACTGGGCTCCGCCGCTGCCTTCACCGTCGCTCTCCTCGTCTTCTTCCTCGGCGTCGTCCACGTCGAGATCGTCGCTGTCGGCGAGCTCCTCGATGTCCTCGACGGCGTTCGGGTCGATGAGCCCGTCGATGAGTTCGTCGATGCGCATTTCGTCGCGGCCGATCTTGTCGGCGGCGTCGAGGATGTCGGCGATGGTGGTGGGGCAGGCGGAAATCGCCTGGATCATGTGCTTGAGGCCTTCCTCGATGCGCTTGGCGATCTCGATTTCGCCTTCGCGGGTGAGGAGTTCGACGGTGCCCATCTCGCGCATGTACATGCGGACGGGGTCGGTGGTGCGGCCAAATTCGGAATCCACGGCAGAGAGCGTCTGCTCGGCCTCGGCCTCGGCCTGCTCGTCATCGACGACGGTGGGCGCGACTTCGGACATCAGCAGGTCTTCGGCGGCGGGCGCCACGTCGAATACCTGGATGCCCATGTCGTTGAAGGTGCTGATGATCGACTCGATCTGCTCGGCGTCCACGAGGTCGTCGGGCAGGTGGTCGTTGATTTCGGCGTAGGTGAGGTAGCCTCGTTCCTTGCCGAGAGCGATCAGGGTCTTCAGTCGCGTGCGGCGGACTTCCGCCTCTTCCGCCGAGGGAGCCTCGGCGATCATCGGGGCAAGTTTGTCCTTGACCTTCGCTGCTCGCGGCTTGGCAGGCGCTTTGCGCGGTGTTTTGGGCTTGTCCGTGGTCATGGCGGTCCTCGATTATCTCGGCGGTGCGTTTTACGCGAAACCGAAAATTATATTACGAATCCGATGCTTTGGGGCGGGTGCGGAGCTTCTGTTTGTGCAGTAGTAGCTCCGCGAGCTGACGTCGCTCGGTGGGATTGAGTCCGTTTTCGCGCTCTCGGGCGGTCAGGATTTCGATCTCGCGGCTGACCGCGTCGGCTTCGAGCTTTTTGAGTGTGTCGTTGAACAAATGTTCTATCGCCGCCTCGTCGAAGGCGCTGTCGGCGAGCTGGCCGGCGCAGCGCGCGATGGCTGCGGCATGGGGGCTTTCGCGGTAGTGTTCGAGCAGGGCGCCGATGCCGTGGGTGGGCAGGTCGCCGACGCTCATCGCGTCGACGATGGCGATCAGCGCGAGGCCTTCCGGGGTGTCGGCGGGCAGCAGGTCGATGGGCAGGCGGGCGGCCCAGACCGGGTGCTGGACGACCAGCTTGAGCAAGGTTTCGACAGCGCTTTGCGGTGCCTGGCGTGGCGGAATTCGGGGGAAGCCCGCGTTTGCGCGGCGTCCGCCGCGGAAGTTGCGATTGCCGCCGCGCTCGCCGAAATTACGCCCGAAGTCGTCGAAGGGCGGTGTGTCGTCAAAGCGCCGGGGTGGAGTGCTCGCGCCGGCATTCTTGAGCCCGAAGGCTTGTTCGACCTCGGCCTGGGTGAAACCGGCCGTCTCGGCGAGCATCTTGATGACCTGCAGGCGCAGTAGCGGCGCGCCGATGCGGGTGACCAGCGGCTTGGCTTCGTGCACCAGCTTGGCGCAGCCTTCGGCGGTGGCGAGATCGATGTCCTTCTTGAGTTCGGCGAGCAGGAACTCGGCCAGGGGCAGGGCGCGGTTCATCGCCGCGCGAAAGGCGTCGGGGCCCTCGGCGCGAACGAAGCTGTCCGGGTCGTGCTCCTCGGGCAGGAACAGGAAGCTGAGGGTCTTGTTGTCGGCCAGGTGTTCGAGGCTGACTTCGAGGGCGCGGCCGGCTGCGCGACGGCCGGCCGCGTCGCCGTCGAAGCAGAACACGACACGGTCGGTGAGTTTGAGCAGTTTCTGGATGTGGTTGGGAGTCGCGGCGGTGCCGAGGGTGGCCACGGCGTTGGCGACGCCGAACTGAGCGAGGCCGACGACGTCCATGTAGCCCTCGACGACCAGTACGCAGCCGTGCTCGCGAATGGCCTGGCGGGCCTGGACGAGGCCGTAGAGTTCGCGTCCTTTTTCGAAGATCGGTGTCTCGGGCGAATTGAGGTACTTGGGTTCGCCCTTGTCGAGCACGCGGCCGCCGAAGCCGATCACGTTGCCGCGCTGATCCTGGATCGGGAACATGATGCGGTCGCGAAAGCGGTCGTAGCGGCGGCCTTGTTCATTCTCGAGGACCAGGCCGCATTCGAGCAGGCCGGCGGCCGAGTAGTCGGCGAAGGCGGCTTGCAGCGCTTGCCAGCCCTCCGGCGCGTAGCCGAGCCCGTAGCGGGCGGCGATTTCGCCGGTCAGGCCCCGGCGCTTGAGGTAGTCGATGGCGACCGGGCTGCGCTTGAGCTGCTCCTTGTAGAAGCGCGCGGCCTGGGCCATGAGTTCGGTGAGGGAGTGCTCGCGGGCGCGGTCGTGGCTCGGGGTGAAGTCGTCGTTGGGTACTTCCATGCCAACCGAGCTCGCCAGTTCCTTGACGGCGTCGACGAAGCCGAGGCCGCTGTATTCCATCAGGAAGCTGATGGCGCTGCCGTGCACGCCGCAGCCAAAGCAGTGGTAGAACTGCTTGGTGGGGCTGACCGAGAATGACGCGGATTTTTCGCCGTGAAACGGGCAGCAGGCGAAATAGTTCGCGCCGCCCTTCTTGAGCGGCAGGTAGCGTTCGATCACCTCGACGATGTCGACGCGGGCGAGCAGATCCTGGATGAAGGATTGCGGAATCATGATTGACCATCGACGCCCCGGCGGCGGGGCGTCATCTTCATGAATCCTAGTTGCTGAGGCGCGATTTCACCAGTTTGGAGACTTCGGCCATGTCGGCCTTGCCGGCGAGCTTCGGCTTGAGCACGGCCATCAGCTTGCCCATGTCGGCCGCGCCCGTGGCGCCGGTCTCGGCGATGGCTGCGTCGACTTCGGCGGCGACCTGTTCGGCGCTCAGTCCGGCGGGCTTGTAGGCGGTCAAGACGTCGATCTCGAAGCGCTCGGCGCTGGCCAGATCAAAGCGTTGGGCGGCTTCGTACTGGGCGACGGAGTCGCGGCGCTGCTTGAGCATCTTGTCCACAACCGCAACGACGGCGGGGTCGTCCAGTTCGATGCGCTCATCCACTTCCTTTTGCTTTATGGCGGCGAGCAGCAGGCGCAGCGCCGACAGGCGGGCGGAGTCCTTGGCGCGCATCGCGGCCTTCATGTCTTCGTTGATCTGGGTCTTCAGGGACATGGGCGAGTTTCCCGGGTGAGGTGGATGGGCGCGACGGAACGCCGCGTCAGCGAAGTTGCACGCGGTGCGTTGTTGAGCCTGCCTGACTGGGCGCCAGATCGGCGAGCGGCGTCAGGGTGTCGGTGTCGCGCAGCGGCCGTGCGGAAACGCAAACGCCACGCGCCCGCGCATGAGCGCGTATCGCGTGGCGAGCGGGAAGCGTGTACTCGGGTGTTGCTTAGTACATCTTCGGCGGCAGGGTCTGGCTGCGCAGGCGCTTGTGGTGGCGCTTGACGGCGGCGGCGAGCTTGCGCTTGCGCTCGGCGGTCGGCTTTTCGTAGAACTCGCGGGAACGGAGTTCGGGCAGCAGGCCCACTTTTTCGATGGTGCGCTTGAAGCGGCGGATGGCAACTTCAAACGGCTCGTTTTCTTTGACGCGAATACCCGGCATTGCGTGCTTCCTCGAAAATTCTTTTGACGGAAAAACGAAGAGTATAACCAAGTCGTCGCGGTCTACCAAGCTCATTTTTTGCGCGTTTTCGTCGGGCTTGCCATGGAAGGGTAAAATCGCGTTTTTTGCTTGGGCTGAACCATGCGCGTTCTGGGTATCGAAACCTCCTGCGACGAAACCGGCGTAGCCATCTACGACACGGAGCGCGGCCTGCTGGGCCACCGCCTGCATTCCCAGATCGACCTTCACGCGGCGTACGGCGGCGTGGTGCCCGAACTGGCGTCACGCGACCACATCCGCCGGCTGCCCCTGTTGCTGCGGGAGACGCTGGGTGTCACCGGGCTGGCGATGGGCGACGTGGATGCCGTGGCGTACACCGCAGGGCCGGGGCTGGCGGGCGCGCTGCTGGTCGGCTCCAGTGTCGCCGAGGCGCTCGGTGTGGCACTGGGCGTGCCGGTTTTGCCCGTGCATCACCTCGAGGGCCATCTGCTGTCGCCCTTGCTGTCCGCAACGCCGCCGACGTTTCCGTTCGTGGCGCTGCTGGTGTCCGGTGGTCATACGCAGTTGATGCGGGTGGCGGGGGTCGGCGACTACACCTTGCTGGGAGAGACGGTGGACGATGCGGCGGGCGAGGCTTTCGACAAGACCGCCAAGCTGATCGGTCTGGGTTATCCGGGGGGGCCGGCCCTGGCGCGGCTGGCGGAGGCTGGTACGCCCGGGCGCTTCAAGTTGCCGAGGCCGATGTTGCATAGTAAGGATTTTGACTTCAGCTTCAGCGGGCTCAAGACAGCGGTGCTGACCGCCGCATCGGCCGAGCGTTTCCAGTCTGCGGATCGGGCCGATCTGGCGGCGGAGTTTCAGGCGGCAGTGGTCGAGGTGCTCGTCGCCAAGTCGATGGCGGCACTCAAGCACACCGGCCTCCGACAACTGGTGGTGGCGGGGGGTGTCGGCGCCAACCTGGCGCTGCGCGCTGCGCTCGATGCCGCTGCGGCCCGACGCAAGGCGCGGGTCTTTTATCCGGAGCTGGAATTGTGCACCGACAACGGTGCGATGATCGCCTTCGCCGGGGCAATGCGTTTCAAGGCGGGGGAGCGGGGTGTCGCGGGGACGGAAGGCTGTTTCGCCGTGCGGCCGCGCTGGAGCTTGCAGGAGATCACACCGCCGCGCGGCGCCTGAGGGGGGGGCGCGGCGTCAACCGGTTTTTTTCTTGCTGCCGATCCGGCTCTCCTGGCCGGCTAGCAGGCGCTTGATGTTGTCCTTGTGGCGCCACAGCAGCAGCGCCGACATGGCTGCGATGGCGGCAATCCAGTCGGGGGCGAGGTCGAGCCCGTATGCCAGTAGCGGTGCGGCCACGGCGGCGCACAAGGCGGCGAGGGACGAGTAGCGCAGGGTGAAGGCGATCGCGATCCAGACGCCCAGCACCGCCAGCCCGAGCGTGCCGTTGGCGCCGATCAGCACCCCGGCCGCGGTCGCGACGCCCTTTCCCCCTTTGAAGCCCAGGAACAGCGGGAACAGATGGCCCAGGAAGGCGGCCAGACCGGCCACCGGCGTGGCAATGGGGCCAAGCCCGAGCGCGGGGCCGTAGGTGTCCGCCAGCCACACGGCAACCCAGCCCTTGAAGCCGTCGCCGATCAGGGTGAGGGCCGCGGCGAGCTTGTTGCCGCTGCGCAGCACGTTTGTGGCGCCGGGATTGCCTGAACCGTAGGAGCGCGGGTCGGCCATACCGAACAGGCGGCTGATCACGACGGCGAAGGGGACGGAACCGATCAGGTAGGCAACGACGAGCAAAAGGGCGAGCTGCATTTTATCGGGGACGCTTTCTGTGGGCGCGCGGGCTAGAATGTGCGGGATTTTAGCCGGGACAGACGATGGATTTCATTTTTATCGAGGCGCTGCGCGTCAAGGCCAAGGTGGGCATCTATCCGCGGGAGCGGGTGGCCGAGCAGACGCTCGAGCTTAATCTGACATTTGGCGTGCCCGATGCCGCCGCGGAACACGACGACATTGACGATACGATCGATTACGCCAAGGTGATTGCGCGCATTCGCGACGAGCTGGCCATGCATCAATTCAATCTGATCGAAACGCTCGGGGAATTCATCGTCAAATTGTTGTTCGACGAATTTGGCGCCCCTTGGGTGAAGCTGGCGATTGCCAAGATGGGCGTCATGAAAGACGTGCGGCGGGTGGGGGTATTCATTCAGCGCGGTCGCAACGGCGCCGAACCGCCCGCCCACGCACCGAGCGCGGGCTTGCCGGGCTGATCCGCCCGGCGCATTTCCGCGTTATTCGGCTGCAGAGTCAGGCGGCGGCAGCGTCCCCGGACGGCATGTTGGCGCGCAGGTCGTCCAGTGCCTTGCCCTGGGCCAGCCAGTCGATGACCCATTGCGGCTTGCGGCCGTGACCGGTCCAGCCGACGGCGGGGTTTTCGGGGTGGCGGAACTTGATCACTGAAGCCGGCTTGGCGACTTTCTTGGCCGGCTTGGCGGCGGCTTTCTTGGGGGAAGCGGCGGGTTTCTCGGCGGGCTCCTGGCCGATGACGTCGGTGAGACTCATGCCGTGCTCGGCGGCGAGCTTCTGCATCCGCTTCAGGAGATCCTTCTTGGCCGTGTCGGAACGGCGCCGGATTTCCGCCTCGACCTTGGTCTGGAGACGGCGCAATTCGGTCAGGGAAAGGGAGGAGATATCCATGATGCAGTTTTCCTTCGGCGTGGCGTTTGGGCGTTGATGCGTCGTGATGGCCGGGCCTGATGGCGCCTGGCTGGATTGCTGGAATGAAATATTTCAGACCGCTATTACGATGCTTATTTTGCCACTCTTGTGTGTCGATTTGGCAAGTCTTTTTGTGATCATTCTTTTTCGCTCATTCGAGCGCGACGTTGACCAGGGTGGGCTTTAACACGCGAAGGATGTCGTGGGGATGAACGCCGACCAGAAAACCGCGCTTGCCCCCGTTGATGTAAATGAGTGACAGGTCGAGGATGCTGCGCTCCATGAATATCGGGAGCTGCTTTCGAGTCCCGAAAGGCGATGTGCCGCCCACCAGATAGCCGGTGTGGCGCTGGGCCACTGCAGGGTCGCAAGGGCTGATCTGCTTGTGGCTGGTCTGGCGTGCGAGTTCCTTGGTGGAGACCTTGCGGTCGCCGTGCATCAGCACGATCAGGGGATGTCGGCTTTCGTCCTCCATCACCAGGGTTTTGACGACGGCATGTTCGGGCACATTCAATTCACGGGATGAAACTTTCGTGCCGCCGTGATCTTCGTAGGTGTAAAGATGGGTAGAGAAAGCGAGCTGGTGTTGCCGCAGGAAACGGGTAGCCGGTGTTTCGGGGGGGTGCGGGTCTGGGCGGGTCATGGGTGGCTCGAATAGGAAGTCAATTGCCGTTGGCGGCGGGGAATTCAGATGACGCCTTCGTGGCCTAATAGCCAGCGTTTTGTGTCGATCAGGAAGCCGCGGGTGTCGTGCGCGAAGCCGCCGATTCCGCTTGCGGCGACGACCCGATGGCAGGGAACGACGATGGGAAGGGGATTGTCTCCGCAGGCCTGGCCCACGGCCCGGGCAATACTGCCGGCGTCGCGCGCCAGCGCGCCGTAGGTGCGGGTCTGGCCGCGGGGAATCGCGGCAATCGCGGCCCAGATCCGGCGCCGGAACGCCGTGCCCTGGCGAGCCAGTGGCAATTCGAAAACGAAGTCGGGGTCGGCGAGATAGCGCGTGATCTGGTTGGCCGTCTTTTCGGCCAGCGCGTTGACCGGCGCGACGAGGACGTGGGCGGGGGGCAGGAATTCGATCCGCTCGACCAATTTGCCAGGGGCTGCAATGCCGATTGCGCCAAATGGCGCCGGCATCACCGCGCAAAAGGTCGGTCGATTAGCTGGGCCAGGGTTCTGCAGGGGGCGGGGCAATTGCGTCATGGTCGAATTCTGCGCGCCTGCCCCGGCCCCGGCAAGGGGGTCAGCCTTTCCCGAGCAGCACGCTCTTGAGATCGCCATCGGCGGGCTTTTCGCCCAGCCAGATGCGCAGCAAGGCGCGGTAGAAATCCTCGCCGGGAATGTCCTTGCCGCGGATTTCATTGCCGACGTAGAGGCGGGTGCCGTAGGCGGGGAGCCATTCGAGGCGGATCTGGGTGCCGCTGGGGGCGGATTTGAGGCCGAGCAGGGCCGTGCGGAATTCGTCGCTGCGGGCCTGCAGTTTGGCGAATTCGGCCTCGCTGTGGTTTTTCTTGAGGCCGTCGAGAAGGGCGTCGGCAAACTGTTCGGCGCTGAGTTCGCGCAGGGTGACGATCTGGATGCGCTTCGGGCCGGGCTGGCTGGCGACGGCGTCGGCGGTGTCAGCGCGGCGGGGCAGGTAGAGACCCATGGCGTAAACCTTGACCATGAAGCGGGTGCGCAGGCCGGCGCCGTTGAGGGCGAGGTCGCTGCCGGCGACGGCGGTGCGATCGTCGAAGTGGATGCCGGCGATGTCGGTGGCGAGGGCGGGAAGGCTGAGGTTGGCGAGGACGCCGGCGAGGATGGCGGCGCGCAGGGCGGTGGGCATGGCTGTCTCCTGGGTGTGGATGCTCAAACGCCCGTTCATCGAATTTTTATTCGATTTCGAACGGGCGTTTTAATCTTAACCGGAAGACTTCCGGCAGGGGAAGTGCAGCCTGCGTCGATGGGTGTCAGGCGCGCACGTTGCCGTCTCCGAAGACGATCCACTTCTGGCTGGTGAGGCCTTCGAGGCCGACCGGGCCGCGGGCGTGGATCTTGTCGGTGGAAATCCCGATCTCGGCGCCGAGGCCGTATTCGAAGCCGTCGGCGAAGCGCGTGGAGGCGTTGATCATCACCGAGGCGGAATCGACCTCGCGCAGGAAGCGCATCGCCCGGGTGTAGTCCTCGGTGACGATGGATTCGGTGTGCTGGGACGAGCAGGTGTTGATGTGCTCAATCGCCTCGTCGAGCCCGGCGACGACCTTGATGGCGATGATCGGGGCGAGGAATTCCTCGGTCCAGTCGGATTCGACCGCGGCCTTGAGCTGGGCCTCGGGGATGCCGGCTTCGCGCAGGATCGTCAGGGACACCGGACAGGCGCGCAGCTCGACGCCCTTGCCAGCCAGCATGGTGCCGATGGCGGGCAGCTGGGCCTTCGCGATGGCGGCATCGACCAGCAGCGATTCGGTGGTGTTGCAGGTGCCGTAGCGCTGGGTTTTCGAGTTTTCGACGATGGCGAGGGCCTTGGCCGGATCGGCGCGCTCGTCTACGTACACATGGCAGTTGCCGTCCAGGTGCTTGATGACGGGTACGCGGGCGTCGTTGGAAATGCGCTCGATGAGGCCCTTGCCGCCGCGGGGGACGATCACGTCCACGAACTGGGGCATGGTGATGAGCTCACCGACGGCGGCGCGGTCGGTGGTCTCGACCACCTGGATCGACATTTCGGGCAGGCCCGCGGCAGCCAGGCCGGCGCGCACGCAGGCGGCGACGGCCTGGTTGGAGTGCAGGGCCTCTTTGCCGCCACGCAGGATCGCCGCGTTGCCGGACTTGAGGCACAGGGCGGCGGCGTCGGCGGTGACGTTGGGGCGGGCTTCGTAGATGATGCCGATGACACCCAGCGGCACGCGCATCTTGCCGACGGTGATGCCGGACGGACGGCGCTTGAGATCAGTCATCTCGCCGACCGGGTCGGGCAGGGCGGCGACCTGCTCGAGGCCGAGGGCCATCGATTCGATGCCTTTTTCGGAAAGCGTGAGGCGATCGATCATGGCCGGCTCGAGGCCGCTCTCGCGGGCTTCGGCGAGATCCCGGGCATTGGCTTCGAGGAGCTGGGTCTTGCGGGCGCGGATTTCGGCGGCCATGGCGAGCAGGGCGGTGTTCTTGGCGTCGGTGGAGGCGGCAGCCACGGCGCGGCTGGCGGCGCGGGCCTGGCGGCCGACGGTCTGCATGTAGGTCTTGATGTCCATCTTTTCTCGCTTTGAATCGATTGTCGGCGCGTCAGCGCCGGGCCGGTGTGGCGTCGCGCGCGAGACGCAGGCAGAGCTGGAGGCATTCGTCCCAGACGTCGCCGCCGGCAAGACCCTTGATCATCCGGTCAATCTTCGCGGCGTGCAAGATGGCCGTGCGTAACACGCCGCCCTCGAGACGGGGCAGGGCACGCTGGATGGCGTGTTTGCGCCGCTCGTCGAAGACCCGCTCGGCCTTGAGGAGCCCCTGCAGCGGCTGGCCCTCGTCCAGGCCCTGGCGCAGGTTGGCAAGGGTGCGGATCTCGTTGGTGAGGGCCCATAGCACCAGCAGCGGCGCCTCGCCTTCGCCCTTGAGGCCTTCGAGCAGGCGCGCGCAGCGGGCTGCGTCGCCGTCGAGGAGAGACTGGCGCAAGGTGTCCACGTTGTAGCGTGCGACGTTGAGGATGGCGTCGCGCACCGCGTCGAGGGTGAGTTCGCCCGGCGGGTGGAGGAGGCCGAGCTTGAGGATTTCCTGGTGTGCGGCGAGGAGATTGCCTTCCACGTGGTCGGCGATGAAGGCGAGGGCGTCGGGACCGGCCTTTTGTTGCTGGCGGGCCAGGCGCTGCGCGATCCAGTCGGGCAAGCGGTCGCGCTCGGGGGCGTTGGTCTCGACGACGATGCCGGCCTCGGCCAGCGCACCGAACCAGGCGGCCTTGCGGGTCGCCCAGTCGAGTTCGGGAAGGGTGACGAGGGTCACGACGCCGTCGTCGAGGCTCCGGGCGTAGCGCTGCAGGACCTCGCCGCCTTCGCGACCGGGCTTGCCGTTGGGGATGCGCAGGTCCACCAGCTTGCTGGCGCCGAACAGCGACAGGTTGCCGGCGGCCGACTGCAGCTCGGTCCACTTGAACCCCTGGCCGGCCACCAGTACCTCGCGCTCGACGTAGCCCTGGCGACGGGCGGCCGCGCGTACCGCGTCGCCTGCTTCGAGTACCAGCAGCGGTTCGTTGCCGTGCAGGACGTAGAGCGGGGCGAGGGGCTTGTCGAGATGGGCGGCGAGCTGCTCGGGACGCAGGTTCACGGCTTGGGCGCGGGGGCGTCGGCCGGTGGCGCCTCCGGCATCTTGACGGCGGCGAGGCGGCGCATCAGCTGCTGGACGAGGTCGTTCTGCATGTCGCGGTAGAGCAGAGTTTCTTCCTGCTGCTTGGCGAGTAGCTGGGTGTCGTCGAAGGCGAGGTCGCGCCGCAGGAAGATTTCGGTGGACGGGAGGATTTCCTGTCCGCCCTTGCCGACCAGCCGATAGATGAAGCGCTGGCGCAGCTGGTATTCGCGCACCCGGCCCTGGGTGTTGAGGGCGAGGATCACCTTGTCCTTGATGTCGGCCTGGACTTCGAGGCGCACCTGGGCGTCCTCGGCCCGTTCGGCCAGCACGGTGTCGCCGTTGGCGCGGATCTGACGGCGGATGGCGGCGGCGAGTTCGGAATACTGGTACATGCCCAGGTAGATCGACTCGAACGGCAGCGGCCGCGCACCGCGCAACTGGAAGCCGCAGCCCACCAGCAGCAGCGGCGCGGCGCCGAGCAGGCCGAGGACGCGGCGGCGGCCGATCCGGGAGGTGGCGCTCATCGGGGCGCTCCTTGGTTGAGGCGCTGACGTTCCTGCTCGTAGGCGTCGTAGCTGGGCGGCGGCGGCTCCCGGTTGATGTCGCGGCCCGGTTCGTGCTGCCGGCGGGCGTTTTCCTGGCGCAGGCTTTCGTACCAGGTCCGGTCGCCCGGCGCAGCGCAGCCGGCGGCGAGGGCGACGAGACTCAGGCAGGCGAGGGTGCGAAGCATGGGGCGCCTCCGGTTGTTCAGCCGACGATGTTGACGAGACGGCCGGGCACGACGATGACCTTCTTCGCCGGGCGGCCTTCGAGGAACTTGACCGCGGCCTCGTTGGCGAGGGCGGCGGCTTCGATCACGTCCTTCGGCGCGTCGGCGGCGACGCGGACCGAGCCGCGCAGCTTGCCGTTCACCTGGAGCATCAGTTCGACCTCGTCCTGCTCCAGCGCGGCCTCCAGCGGCTCGGGCCAGGCTGCGGCCAGGATGTCGTCGCCGTAGCCCAGATCGCGCCACAGGGCGTGGCTGATGTGCGGGGTGAGCGGCGAGAGCACGCGCAGCAGGATGCCGAAGCATTCCTCGATGACCTCGGCGGCGAGGGCGCCTTCGCGCGGGGCCTTCTCGAGGGCGTTGAGCATCTTCATGGTGGCCGAGGCCACGGTGTTGAACTGCTGCTTGCCCAGGTCGTAGTTGGCCTGCTTGAGGAGCAGGTGGATCTCGCGGCGGAAGGCGGCCAGGGCTTCCGGCAGCTTGGTGCCGGCGAGCTGGCGTTCGGCACCGATCTGCGGGCGGATCTCGGTGCCGAAGGTGTGGCCGAAGCTCCAGACCCGGCGCAGGAAGCGGTAGGCACCTTCGACGCCGGCGTCGGACCACTCGAGGGTCTGCTCGGGCGGGGCGGCGAACATCATGAAGAAGCGCGCGGTGTCGGCACCGTATTGCTCGATCAGGGCCTGCGGGTCCACGCCGTTGTTCTTGGACTTGGACATGGTGGTGAGCTCGTGCTCGAGCACCGTGCCGTCCTTCTTGAGCGTCGCGCCGGTGATCTGGCCCTTGGCGTCCTTCTGGATGTCGATCTCGCTTTCCCAGAAGTAGTTCTTGCCGCCGCCTTCGGGTTTGTGGAAGAAGGCGTTGTTGAGCACCATGCCCTGCGTGAGCAGGTGGGCGAAGGGCTCGCGGTATTCGACGAGGCCCAGGTCGCGCATCACCTTGGTCCAGAAGCGCGAGTACAGCAGGTGCAGGATCGCGTGCTCGATGCCGCCGATGTACTGGTCGACGGTCATCCAGTAGTTGGTCTCGTCGTCGACCATCCTGTCGGCGCCGAACTTCGTGGCGTAGCGGGCGTAGTACCAGGACGAATCCACGAAGGTGTCCATGGTGTCGGTCTCGCGGCGGGCCGGCTTGCCGCAGCTCGGGCAGGTGCAGGCGAGGAAGTCCTCGCGCTTGTGCAGCGGGTTGCCGGCGCCGTCCGGGACGCAGTCTTCGGGCAGCACCACCGGCAACTGGTCGTCGGGCACGGGCACCGAGCCGCAGCTGTCGCAGTGGATGATGGGGATCGGGCAGCCCCAGTAGCGCTGGCGCGAGATGCCCCAGTCGCGCAGGCGCCACTGCACCTTTTTTTCGCCGACTTCCTGGGCGGCGAGGTCGGCCGCGATGGCATCGACGGCGGCCTGGTAGCCGAGGCCGTCGTACTTGCCGGAGTTGATGCAGACGCCGTCCTTGCTGCCGTACCACTCTTCCCAGGCGTCCAGCGAGTAGGGCTTGTCGCCCACCGCCACGACCTGCTCGATGGCGATGCCGTATTTCTTGGCGAAGGCGAAGTCACGCTCGTCGTGGGCGGGCACGCCCATCACGGCGCCGTCGCCGTAGCTCATCAGCACGTAGTTGCCGACCCACACCTCGACCTGCTTGCCGGTGAGCGGATGGGTGACGTAGAGGCCGGTGGGCAGACCTTCCTTTTCCATCGTGGCCATGTCGGCTTCCATCACTGAGCCGTGCTTGCACTTCTCGATGAAGGCGGCGAGCTCGGGCTTGCCCTTGGCGGCGTGCAGCGCCAGCGGGTGCTCGGCGGCCACGGCGCAGAAGGTGACGCCCATGATGGTGTCGGCGCGGGTGGTGAATACCCACAGCTTGCCATCGCCGATCGGGCCGGTTTCATCGGCGATGTCGTGCTTGAAGGCGAAGCGCACGCCGGTGCTCTTGCCGATCCAGTTGGCCTGCATCAGCTTGACGCGCTCGGGCCAGCCGCCGAGGGTGTCCAGGTCGGCCAGCAGCTCGTCGGCGTAGTCGGTGATCTTGAGGTAGTAGCCGGGGATCTCGCGCTTCTCGACCAGCGCGCCGGTGCGCCAGCCGCGGCCGTCGATGACCTGCTCGTTGGCGAGCACGGTCTGGTCGACCGGGTCCCAGTTGACGACCTGGGTCTTGCGCTCGGCGATACCCTTTTCGAGCATGCGCAGGAAGATCCACTGGTTCCACTTGTAGTATTCGGGCGTGCAGGTGGCCAGTTCGCGGCTCCAGTCGATGGCAAAGCCGAGGGACTTGAGCTGCTGCTTCATGTAGGCGATGTTGTCGTAGGTCCACTTGGCGGGCGGCACCTGGTTCTTGATCGCGGCGTTCTCGGCGGGCAGGCCGAAGGCGTCCCAGCCCATCGGCTGCAGGACGTTGTAGCCCTTCATCTTGTGGAAGCGGGACAGCACGTCGCCGATCGTGTAGTTGCGCACGTGGCCCATGTGCAGCTTGCCCGACGGGTACGGGAACATCGACAGGCAGTAGTACTTGGGCTTGGTGGCGTCGGCGGTGACGCGGAAGGCGGCGCTGTCGTCCCAGTGTTGCTGGGCGGCACGTTCGATGTCGGCGGGGAGGTATTTGTCCTGCATTTTTTCCTGCATCGGCGGGGGAGATCGAAGAGAATGGCGCGCGGCGCGGTGAAAACCGTGTCGCGCACGGCCGTCGCGGACGAGCCCAAACCCCGTATTATAAACCGCTCCGGCTGAGCCCGCTTTGCGATGCTCAACGCCTTGATGTCACGAGATATTTCGAGTGGGCCTCGGGTTTGTGCGCATGTCACGCAGCGATGCCTCTGCTACAATTGTTATCCCGCAATGCAACATTTCTCCATGTCCGAACCCCTTGTCCGCCTTGAAAACGTCCGCTTCGCCTACGGCGCGCGGACGATCCTGCGCGATGTCTCCATGTCGATCCCGCGCGGCAAGGTCGTGGCGATCATGGGGGGCAGCGGCAGCGGCAAGACGACCCTGCTGCGCCTGATCGGCGGTCAGGAACGCGCTGCTGGCGGGCGGGTGGTCGTGGCCGGGCAGGATGTGGCCACGCTGGGGCGCGACGCGCTCTACGCGATGCGCCGGCGCATGGGCATGTTGTTCCAGTTCGGCGCGCTGTTCACCGACATGACGGTGTTCGACAACGTGGCCTTTCCGCTGCGCGAGCACACCGATCTGCCGCCCGAGCTCATCAACGATCTCGTGTTGATGAAGCTCCATGCAGTGGGCCTCCGCGGTGCTGCGCGGCTGATGCCGGGCGAGCTCTCCGGCGGCATGGCGCGGCGCGTGGCGCTGGCCCGCACGATCGCCCTCGACCCGATGCTGCTGATGTACGACGAGCCCTTCACCGGCCTCGATCCGATTTCTCTCGGCGTGATCGGTCAGCTGATCCGCCGTCTCAACGACGCTCTCGGCGCGAGCTCGGTGATCGTCACCCACGATATCCACGAGTCGCTGCAGATCGTCGATTACATCTACTTCATCTCCGAAGGGCGCGTGGTGGCCGAGGGCACGCCGGACGAAATCCGCAATTCCACCGATCCCTTCGTGCATCAGTTCGTCCAGGCCGAGGCCGACGGCCCGGTGCCCTTTCACTACCCGGCCGGCGACTACGCCACCGCCCTCACCGGAGGGGGTGCCTGATGGGCGACGTGTTCCGCAAGCTGGGCCGGGTGACGGTCAATGGTGTCTGGCAGCTGGGCTTCATCGCCCGCTTCTTCTGGCTGATCCTGCTGTACTCGGGGCAGTCGTTCTCGCGCCTGCACCTGACGATCCGCGAGCTGTATTTCAGCGGCGTGCTGTCGCTGCTCATCATCCTGGTGTCAGGGTTGTTCGTCGGGCTGGTGCTCGGGTTGCAGGGCTTCGAGATCCTGCAGCGCTACGGCTCGACCGAGGCGATGGGCACGATGGTCGCGCTGTCGCTGCTGCGTGAGCTGGGGCCGGTGGTGGCGGGGCTGCTGTTCGCCAGCCGTGCCGGTTCGGCGGTGACCGCCGAGATCGGTTTGATGAAGGTCACCGAGCAGCTGAAGGCGATGGACATGATGGCCGTGAGTCCGATCGCCCGGGTCGTGGCGCCGCGTTTCTGGGGTGGCGTGATTTCGATGCCGCTGCTGGCGGCGCTGTTCTCGACGATGGGCATCTTCGGCGGCTGGCTCATCGGCGTGGTCTTCATCGGCGTTGATGACGGCGCTTTCTGGGGGCAGATGCAGGCGGCGGTCGACTTCCGCTACGACGTGCTCAACGGCGTCATCAAGAGCTGCGCCTTCGGCGTCGCGGTGGCGCTGATCGCCGTCTTCGAGGGCTACGACTGCGTGCCCACCGCCGAAGGCGTGTCACGAGCGATCACCCGCACCGTGGTAAGTTCGGCGCTGGCCATCCTGGCGCTCGATTTTGTAATGACGTCTTTCATGTTCCGAGGTTTATGATGAATCGCACGACGCTCGATCTGTGGGTCGGAGTCTTCGTGGCGATGGGGATCGCCGCGCTGTTGTTCCTGGCGCTCAAGGTCGGCAGTATTTCCGGCTCGGAGATCAAGTCGCCCTATACCCTCAGCGCCCATTTCGACAACATCGGTGGGCTCAAGCTGCGTGCGCCGGTCAAGAGCGCTGGCGTCCTGGTGGGGCGCGTCGAGGAGATCCGCTACGACAATGAACGCTTCCAGGCAGAGGTGGTCTTCAAGGTGGATGGGCGCTACAAGTTCCCGGTGGATACCTTTGCCAGCATCCTCACCTCCGGTCTGCTTGGCGAGCAGTATCTCGGCCTCGATCCCGGCGGCGAGGAAAAAAACCTGGCGCCCGGCGAAGTCATCAAGAAGACCCAGTCGGCCGTTGTCCTCGAAAAGCTGATCAGCCAATTCATGTTTGGCAAGGCGGCCGACGGCGACGCGGCCCCGGCAAAATAAGGCGGCGTCCCAGCCGCCACCCCATTCCGACGGAGAGCGCATGACGGCCTACCGGCCGTCGGCAGAGCACCATGAACAACAGGAAAACCGACTCGAAAGCCGTGCTGCGCCGCGTTGCCCCGCTGCTGCTGGCGCTCGGCCTCGCCGCCTGTGCCGGCCCTGGCGGTCATCCGAAGGATCCGCTGGAGCCGCTCAACCGGGCCACCTTCCGCTTCAACGAAGAAGCCGACCGTTACGTGATGCGCCCCGCCGCCGAGGTCTATGACCTGGCGCCGCTGCCGGTCAAGGTCGGCGTCGGCAACGTTTTCGGCAACCTGGCGGACATCTGGATCGGGGTGAACAACCTGCTTCAGGGCAAGTTCCTCGACGGGTTGTCCGATGGCGGGCGGGTGCTGGTCAATACCACCATCGGCATGTTCGGCATCTTCGACATCGCTTCCGAGCTGGGGCTCGAGAAGCACGACGAAGACCTCGGCCAGACCCTCGGCCGCTGGGGGGTGGGCGACGGGCCTTACCTCGTGCTGCCCTTCCTCGGCGCCAGCAACGTGCGCGATACCGTCGGCCTCGTCGGCGACCTGCGCGTCGATCCGGTGCGGGCCGTCGAGGACATGGGCAACCGCAACCGGCTGACCGCGCTGCGCTTCATCAACCGGCGCGCCCAACTGCTCGGCGCGGACACCACCGCGGAGCAGGCAGCCCTCGACAAGTACGACTACCTGCGCAGCTTCTACATGCAGTATCGGAAGAGCCAGATCTACGACGGTCGCCCGCCGCGCGACAAGGATCTGGACGACGATCCCGGCGCCGACGATCCGGTCGCGCCGTCCCCCGACAAGAAAGAGACCGCCCAATGAAGAAGATCGCTTCGCTGCTCGCCACCCTCGTCCTCGGGCTCGGCCTCCAGGCCGCCGCCTTCGCCCAGAGCGTCGCCCCCGACACCCTCGTGAAGGGCGTCACCGACGACGTCATCGCCATCGTCCGTCAGGACAAGGCAATCCAGTCCGGCGACACTCGCAAGGCCGTCGATCTGGTCGAGAGCAAGGTGCTGCCGTACTTCGACTTCGCGCACATGACCCGCCTCGCGGTGGGCAAGGACTGGCGCCAGGCGACCCCCGAGCAGAAGGCCGCGCTGACCCAGGAGTTCAAGAATCTGCTGGTTCGCACCTATTCCAACGCGCTCACCCAGTACCGCAATCAGCAGATCGACTTCAAGCCGCTCAAGGCCAAGCCCGAAGACACCGACGTGGTGGTTCGCACCGAGGTGCGTCAGCCCGGCGCCAAGCCGGTGCAGATCGACTACAGCCTCGACAAGCAAGGCGACAGCTGGAAGGTGTACGACGTGATGGTGGCCGGCGTCAGCCTCGTCACCAATTATCGCGACAGCTTCGGCCAGGAAGTGCGCGCCGGCGGCATCGACGGCCTGATCAAGTCCCTCAAGGACAAGAACAAGCAGCTCGAAACCACGGTTTCCGCCAAGAAATGATCCGCGAAGACGGCGCCTGCCTCGCGCTCGAAGGCCCGCTCACCCTCGCCACCGTCGCCGCATTGGCGGAGGCCGGGCGCGATCTGGTCGCCGCGGCCGATCGCAGCGTCGATCTCTCTGCCGTCAGTCAGGTGGACTCCTCCGCCCTGGCCTTGCTGCTGAGCTGGACCCGGGTCGCCCGCGGCGCCGGCCGGCGGCTCACCATCGTCGGTGCGCCGGCACCGCTGGTGAGCTTGGCGTCCCTCTACGACGTCGATACCATTCTGTCTTTCGGACGCTGAGCCCCAGCGCCGCTTTCCCGTTTCCGTCATGAGTCCAGCGATCCGCATAGCCGGCGTCACCAAGCGTTTCCGTTCACTGCAGGCGCTCGCCGGGGTCGATCTGGAGATCGGCCAGGGCGAGTTCTTCGGTCTGCTCGGCCCAAACGGCGCCGGCAAGACGACGCTCATCTCCTGTCTCGCGGGCCTCGCGCGGCCCGATTCCGGTACCCTCGAAGTCATGGGCCACGACGTGGTGCGCGATTACCGCGCCGCTCGCATGGCGCTGGGCGTGGTGCCTCAGGAACTCGTTTTCGACCCGTTCTTCTCGGTGCGCGAGATGTTGCGCATCCAGTCCGGCTACTTCGGGCTCAAGCACAACGACGACTGGATCGACGAGATCCTCCACCACCTCGACCTCACCCCCAAGGCCGGCGCCAACATGCGGATGCTCTCGGGGGGCATGAAGCGCCGTGCGCTGGTGGCTCAGGCGCTGGTGCACCGGCCGCCGGTGATCGTCCTCGACGAGCCCACCGCCGGGGTCGACGTCGAATTGCGCCAGGGCTTGTGGCAGTTCATCCGCAAGCTCAACCAGGACGGCCACACCATCGTCCTCACCACCCATTACCTCGAAGAGGCCGAAACCCTGTGCGGGCGCATCGCGATGCTCAAGAGCGGTCGCATCGTCGCCCTCGACACCACTGCCAACCTGCTGCAGCGTTTCGCCAGCCACGCCCTCAAGGTGACCGTCGCGGCCCCGGTGGTGTTGCCCCCGGCGCTGGCGCAGAAGCTCACGCGGTCCGAGGGCGCGGTGCTGGAGTTCGGTTTCGAGCGCTTCGAGGAAGTGGCCGAACTGCTCGCGGGCGTCCAGTCGGCGGGAGGCGCCATCGCCGACATCGCACTCGGTACGCCGGACATGGAGCAGGTCTTCGTCGGCATCATGAACCAGAACTGAGAGACCCATGGAAGGCTTCAAGACCCTGCTCTACAAGGAGTGCCTGCGCTTCTGGAAGGTCGGCTTCCAGACCGTGCTGTCGCCGGTGCTCACCGCGGTGCTGTACCTGCTGATCTTCGGCCACGTGCTCGAAGACCACGTCCAGCCGTATCCGGGCGTCAGCTACACCGCCTTCCTGGTGCCCGGGCTGGTGATGATGACGGTGCTGCAGAACGCCTTCGCCAACAGCTCGTCGTCGCTCATCCAGAGCAAGATCACCGGCAACATCGTGTTCGTGCTGCTGCCGCCGATCTCGTACCGGGAGTTCTACGCCGCCTACGTGATCGCCGCGGTGCTGCGCGGCGCCGCCTGCGGACTCGGCGTGCTGCTGGTGTCGCTGCCCTTCGTGTCGTTCAACGTCGCCCAGCCCGCCTGGATCGTCGCCTTCACGCTGCTCGGTGGCGCCTTCCTGGCGAGTCTCGGGGTGATCGCGGGCATCTGGGCCGACAAGTTCGACCAGCTCGCCGCGTTCCAGAACTTCCTGATCATGCCGCTCACGATGCTGTCGGGCGTCTTCTATTCGATACATTCCCTGCCTGCCTTCTGGCAGGGCGTGTCGCATTTCAACCCGTTCTTCTTCATGATCGACGGATTCCGTTTCGGCTTTTTCGGCGTCTCCGACGTGTCCCCGTGGACCAGCATCGGCGTCGTGACGGCCTGTTTTGTCGTGCTCGCGGCGGTCACCCTGCAGATGCTTGCGCGGGGTTACAAGCTGCGTGCCTGAGGATCGAAAACCATGTTCCAAGCAACCGAAATCGAACGCCTGATCGCCGCCGGCCTCGACTGCGACTTCCTGCGGATCGAAGGCGACGACGGCGTGCACTTCTCCGGCATCGTCGTGAGCGGCGCCTTCGAGGGCAAGCCCAAGGTCCGCCAGCATCAGGCCGTCTACGCCACCCTCGGCAAGCTGATGGGCAACGAGATCCACGCCCTCCAGCTCACCACCTACACCCCCGCCCAGTGGGCTGAATTTCAGAAGGAACTGGGCTGACCGCCCGGATTGTCGATGGATAAACTGCTGATTGCCGGCGGCACCCGCCTGTCGGGCGAGATCGCCATTTCCGGCGCCAAGAACGCCGCCCTGCCCATCCTGTGCGCTGCGCTGCTCACCAAGGAAGCGGTCACCTTCACCAACGTGCCGCGCCTCAACGACATCGGCACGCTGCTGCGCCTGCTCGAACAGATGGGCGTCAAGGTCACCCGCGACGGTGATACCGTCACCCTGGATGCCGGTGGCGTGAACAACCCGGTCGCCTCCTACGAGATGGTCAAGACCATGCGCGCCTCGATCCTCGTGCTCGGGCCGCTGGTGGCGCGCTTCGGCGAGGCCCGCGTGAGCCTGCCCGGCGGCTGCGCGATCGGCGCCCGCCCGGTGGATCAGCACATCAAGGGTCTGCAGGCGATGGGCGCCGACGTGAAGGTCGAGCACGGCTACGTCAATGCCAAGGTGCCGCGCCTCAAGGGCGCCCGCATCTTCACCGACATGGTCACGGTGACCGGCACCGAAAACCTGATGATGGCCGCCTGTCTGGCCGACGGCGAGACCGTCATCGAAAACGCCGCCCGCGAACCCGAGGTCGTCGACCTGGCCAACTGCCTGGTGGCGATGGGCGCCCAGATCTCCGGCGCCGGTGGCGACGTGATCCGCATCAAGGGCGTGCCGGCCCTCCATGGCGCGACCCACCGTGTCATGCCCGACCGCATCGAGACCGGCACCTACCTGTGTGCCGCGGCTGTCACCGGCGGCGAAGTGCGCCTGACCGGCACGTCGGCCTGTTACCTCGACGCCGTCATCGACAAGCTGATGGATGCCGGCTGCGAGATCACCGGCGAGCGCGACGCGATCCACCTGAAGGCGCCGGCGCGGCTTGCCGCCGTGAGCCTGCGCACCGCCCCGTACCCGGCCTTCCCGACCGACATGCAGGCGCAGTTCATGGCGCTCAACGCGGTGGCCGACGGCACGGCCGTGATCCGCGAGACGATCTTCGAGAACCGCTTCATGCACGCCGTTGAGCTGCAGCGTCTGGGCGCCGACATCAAGATCGACGGTAACACCGCCTTCGTGAAGGGCGTCGCCCGCCTGCAGGGCGCCACCGTGATGGCCACCGACCTGCGTGCGTCGGCCAGCCTCATCATCGCCGGCCTGGTGGCCGAGGGCGAGACCACCGTCGAACGCATCTACCACCTCGACCGCGGCTACGAGAAGCTCGAAGCCAAGCTCGCGGCACTGGGCGCCAACGTCCGCCGCCTGAGCTGACCCGCGGCCCGCCATGGAAGCGTGGATCGTTTCGCTGGCGGGCGGCAATCCGGTGTTCTCCGGCGGGCTCGCCCTGGGCTTGCTGGGGGCGCTGGCCTACTGGTTGAAGGAGGCGGTGCCGGCCGCGCTGGCCTTTCTCAGCCGCTACGTCGTCTCGACGGTCACCATCGACAACCGCGACGAAATCCTCTTTCCCACCGTCGTCGAGTACATGCACGCCCGCGACGTGCTGCGGCGGATCAACCAGTTCACCGTGCGCGCGGTGAAGGAGTCCGACGCGTACCAGAGCCTCGCCGACGATCTGCGCCAGGGCATTCGGCCCCGCGCCTTCCTGTCGCCGGCCGAGGGCTTCCACCTCTTCTGGCTCGACGGCCGGCTGATGTGGATGCGCCGCGAGATCAGCGTCGGGCAGACCATCTTCGAGAAGATCGCGCTGTCCACCTTCGGGCGCGACAAATCGGTGCTCGAAGCCTTCATTCACGCCGCGATCGACGCCCGGGTGGCCCGCGAACTCGACAAGATCGCCATCTACATTCCCAACCCCTACACCCACGGCGACTGGTCGCGGGCGCGGCTGGGCAACAACCGTCGGCTCGCTTCCATCGTCCTCAAGGCCGGGCAGACCGAGCAGATCCTGGCCGACCTGGGGCGCTTCTTCGCCGACAAGGCGCGCTACGACGACCTGGGCATTCCGTGGCGGCGCGGCTACCTGCTGTACGGCGCGCCGGGCACCGGCAAGACGTCCCTGGTCACCGCGCTCGCTTCCGAGATGCGCCTCAACGTATGCAGCCTGTCGCTCGCCGCCTCCGGCATCACCGACGACAAGATCGGCAGCCTGCTCGCCAGCGTGCCGCCGCGCTCGATCATCCTGATCGAGGATGTGGACGCCTTCTTCCGCCAGCGCGAACAGCAGAGCCAGCAGGTGCGCCTGTCGTTCTCGGGTTTTCTCAACGCCCTCGACGGCGTTGCCGCCCACGAAGGCTCGGTGGTCTTCATGACCACCAATCACCCGGAAACCCTCGACGAGGCGCTGATCCGTTCCGGCCGGGTGGATTTCCGGATGGAACTCGGCCTGTGCGATCGGCACCAGCTCGCCGGCATGTTCCGCAAGTTCCACGACGATCCCGTCCTTGCCGAGGCCTTCGCAGCGGCGCTGCCCGACGTCACCCTCTCGCCCGCGACGGTGCAGGAGCGCCTGCTCAAGGCGCGCACCCCCGCCGAAGCCTTCGCCTGCTTCGACCTGCCGCCGCCGGCTGGCTCGGCCCCCTGACGGGCGGCCCTCCGATCGGCTAAAATCACTTTTTGCTCAGACAGATCATCATCTTGAACGGCATCACGCTCGCCCTCTCGAAGGGCCGAATCTTCGAGGAAACCCTGCCGCTGCTCGCTGCCGCGGGGATCACGCCGACCGACAACCCCGAGTCGTCGCGCAAGCTCATCATCGGCACCAACCGGCCCGACGTGCGTCTGGTCATCGTGCGCGCCACCGACACGCCGACTTACGTGCAGTACGGCGCCGCCGACATGGGCATCGCCGGCAAGGACACCCTCATCGAGCACGGCGGTAGCGGGCTCTACCAGCCGCTCGACCTCAACATCGCCAAATGCCGGCTGTGCGTGGCGGTGCGCAAGGATTTCGACTACGCCGCGGCGGTCAAGCGCGGCGCGCGCATCCGCGTCGCCACCAAGTACGTCAAGGCCGCCAAGGAGCATTTCGCCGCCAAGGGCGTGCACGTGGACCTCATCAAGCTCTACGGCTCGATGGAGCTCGCGCCGCTGGTCGGCCTGGCCGACGCCATCGTCGACCTCGTCTCCACCGGCGGCACCCTCAAGGCCAACAACCTGGTCGAGGTCGAGGACATCATGCCGATCAGCTCGCGCCTGGTCGTCAACCAGGCCTCCCTCAAGCTCAAACGCGACCTCATCCAGCCGGTGCTGGATGCCTTTGCCGGAGCCATCAAGCCATGAGCGAACAGATCCGCCGCCTGTCGTCGGCCGCGCCCGACTTCACCGCCACCCTCGACGCCCTGCTGGCCTTCGAGGGCAGCGCCGACGCCGCCATCGAGCAGGCCGTTGCCGACATCCTGCAGGCCGTGCGTCGCGACGGCGACGCGGCGGTGGTCGAATTCACCCGTCGCTTCGACCACCTCGACGTGGCCGACATGGCCGCGCTCGAACTCCCGCGGGCCGAGCTTGACGCGGCCCTCGCCGGCTTGTCCGCCGAGCAGCGCGCCGCCCTCGAGGCTGCCGCGGCGCGCGTGCGTAGCTACCACGAGCGTCAGGTGCAGGAATCCTGGCGCTACAGCGACACCGCACCCGGCATGGAGGGCACCCGTCTCGGCCAGAAGGTCACGCCGCTGGATCGGGTCGGCCTCTACGTGCCCGGCGGCCGCGCCTCCTACCCTAGCTCGGTGCTGATGAACGCCATTCCCGCCAAGGTGGCCGGCGTCGGCGAGCTGATCATGGTTGTGCCGACGCCCCGCGGCGAGAAGAACCCGCTGGTCCTGGCCGCCGCGGCGATCACCGGCGTCGATCGGGTGTTCACCATCGGTGGCGCCCAGGCCGTGGCCGCGCTGGCCTACGGCACCGCGAGCATTCCCCAGGTGGACAAGATCGTCGGTCCCGGCAACGCCTACGTGGCGAGCGCCAAGCGCCGCGTGTTCGGCACCGTCGGCATCGACATGGTGGCCGGCCCCTCCGAGGTGCTGGTCATCTCCGACGGCTCCGGCGAACCCGACTGGGTGGCGATGGACCTCTTCGCCCAGGCCGAACACGACGAGCTCGCCCAGTCGATCCTGCTGTGCACCGACGAAGCCTTCATCGCCCGCGTCGAAGCCAGCATCGCCCGCCTGCTGCCCGAGATGCCGCGCCGCGACACCATCGCCACCTCGCTCAAGAACCGGGGGGCGCTGATCCATGTGCGCGACCTCGCCGAAGCCTGCGAGATCGCCAACCGGATCGCCCCCGAGCACCTCGAGTTGTCCCTGGCCGATCCCTACCAGTGGGTCGACGAGATCCGCCACGCCGGCGCGATCTTCATCGGTCACTACTCGGTCGAGGCGCTCGGCGACTACTGTGCCGGCCCCAACCACGTGTTGCCGACGATGCGCAGCGCCCGTTTCTCGAGCCCGCTGGGTGTCTACGATTTCCAGAAGCGCACCAGCCTGATCGACGTCTCCGAGGCGGGCGCCCAGACGCTCGGCCGGATCGCGTCCGTCCTTGCCCACGGCGAAGGGCTGCAGGCGCATGCGCGCTCGGCGGAGATGCGCCTGAAGGCGTGAGCAGCCCTGCTGCCATCCCCCCGGTCATTCAAAAAATCCGAATGATCGGTGGGGGCGATCAACAAAAAGCCGCGTCCTCGAACGCGGCTTTTTGCTGGCGGGGTCCGACAGGTCAGCCGAGGATGGCCTTCAGCGCCGCCACCAGCAGCGCGCACTGGGCGTCGGTGCCCACGGTGATACGCAGGAACTGGTCGATCCGCGCCGCCTTGAAGTGGCGCACGATGATGCTGCGCTCGCGCAGGCGGGCCGACAGCGTGGCGGCGTCGTGGCCCGGATGGCGGGCGAACACGAAGTTGGCGGCCGACGGCAGCACCTCGAAGCCGAGCGCAGTCAGGTCGGCGCTGAGGCGTTCGCGGCTGGCGATCACCTTGCGGCGGGTCGCGTCGAACCACGCCGCATCGTCCATCGCGGCGCTGGCGCCCGCCAGGGCGAGGCGGTCGAGCGGGTATGAGTTGAAGCTGTCCTTGACGCGGGTGAGGGCCTCGATCAGCTCCGGCTGGCCGATCGCGAAGCCGACTCGCAGCCCGGCCAGCGAACGCGACTTGGACAACGTCTGGGTGACCAGAATGTTCGGATGCTTGCGGATCAGTGCCACCGCCGTGGGGATCGCGTCGAGACCGCCGAAATCCACGTAGGCTTCGTCGATCACGATGGGCGCGTCCGGCAGCGCGGCGGCGAGGCGTTCGACCTCGGCCAGCGGCAGCAGGCGGCCGGTCGGGGCGTTGGGGTTCGGGAAGATCACCGCGCCGGCGCCCTTGGCGAGGTAATCATCGATGCGGATCGAGAAGTCGTCGGCCAGCGGCACGGCCCGGTAGTCGATGCCGTACAGGCCGCAGTAAACCGGGTAGAAGCTGTAGGTGATATCCGGGAAGAGCAGCGGCTTGTCGTGCTTGAGCAGGGCCTGGAAGGTGTGCGCCAGCACCTCGTCGGAGCTGTTGCCGACAAACACCCATTCGGCCGGCACGTCGAAATGGCGGGCGACGGCGACCTTGAGCTCACTCCCGAGGGGGTCGGGGTAGAGCTTGAGGTGGTCGGCGTCGGCGCCGAGTTCGGCCTGGATCGCGGCCAGCACGCGGGGGCTGGGCGGATAGGGGTTCTCGTTGGTGTTGAGCTTGACCAGGTTGGCGAGCTTGGGCTGCTCGCCCGGCACATACGGGGTCAGGCCGTGGACGACGGGGCTCCAGAAACGGCTCATGGCAGATCGGCTCCGCGGCAGCACGTGCCGCAAGGGACGGTGAAAACGTGAAATGCTATCATGGCCGTTCCGATTACCTCGTTTCGACTGTTTTTCCTGGAAAATCACCCCATGCGGCAAGCTGAAATCACCCGCGATACCCTCGAGACCAAGATCCGGGTCAGGATCGACCTGGACGGCTCGGGCAAGCGCCAGCTCAACACCGGTATCGGTTTCTTCGACCACATGCTCGACCAGATCGCCCGTCACGGTGCATTCGATCTCGAGATCGAAGCGGTCGGCGACCTGCACATCGACGGGCACCATACGGTGGAAGACGTGGGCATCAGCGTCGGCCAGGCCTTCGCGAAGGCGGTCGGCGACAAGAAGGGTCTGACCCGCTACGGCCACGCCTACGTGCCCCTCGACGAGGCGCTGTCCCGCGTGGTGGTTGATCTGTCGGGCCGGCCGGGGCTGGAGTTCGATGTGCCCTTCACGGCCGGCATGATCGGCGCGCTCGACACCCAGCTCGTCTACGAATTCTTCCAGGGCTTCGTCAATCACGCCGGCGTGAGCCTGCACATCGACAACCTGAAGGGCCGCAACGCGCACCATCAGTGCGAGACCGTCTTCAAGGCCTTCGGTCGCGCGCTGCGCATGGCCGTCACGCCCGACCCGCGCCAGGCCGGCGTGATTCCGTCCACGAAGGGGGCCCTGTGAGCAAGGTCGCCATCATCGATTACGGCATGGGCAACCTGCGTTCGGTGGCCAAGGCCATCGAGCACGTCGCGACCGGTGCCACCGTCGTCGTCACCGCCGATCCGGCCGAAGTGCTGTCGGCCGAACGGGTGGTCTTCCCCGGCCAGGGGGCGATGCCCGACTGCATGCGCGAGCTCGATGCCCGCGGCCTGCGTCCGGCGGTGCTCGAAGCGGCGCGCAGCAAGCCCTTCCTGGGCATCTGCATCGGTCAGCAGATGCTGTTCGAGCACAGCGAGGAGGGCAACGTGCCCGGCCTCGGCGTCTTCAAGGGCGAGGTGCGGCGTTTCCCGGCCGAACGGATGGTGGCCGCCGACGGCGCCCGCCTCAAGGTGCCCCACATGGGCTGGAACGAGGTCTGGCAGAAGCAGGCCCATCCGCTGTGGGCCGGCATCCCCGACGGCGCGCGCTTCTACTACGTGCACAGCTACTACGTGGACCCGGCCGATCCCGCGCTCGTCGCGGCCAGTACCGACTACGGCATCCCCTTTACCGGGGCGGTAGCGCAGGCTAATATCTTCGCCGTCCAATTCCACCCGGAAAAGAGCGCCCAGGCCGGCCTGCAGATGCTGTCCAATTTCATGTCTTGGAAGCCCTGATCCGCGCTGCCTGCGTATCCTTTTTCGTCCGACGTTCCCTGTCCTCCTCCTTACTGCACTTCTTCATATGCTGCTCATTCCCGCCATCGACCTCAAGGACGGTCACTGCGTGCGCCTGAAACAAGGCGAAATGGATGCTGCCACGGTCTTCTCCGAAGACCCCAGGGCGATGGCCCGTCACTGGGTCGAGCAGGGTGCCCGCCGTCTGCATCTGGTGGATCTGAACGGCGCCTTTGCCGGCAAGCCCAAGAACGAGGCGGCGATCAAGTCGATCCTCGCCGAAGTCGGCGACGAAATTCCGGTCCAGCTGGGCGGCGGCATCCGCGATCTCGACACCATCGAGCGCTATCTCGACGCCGGTCTCAGCTACGTCATCATCGGCACCGCCGCGGTCAAGAACCCCGGTTTCCTGCACGATGCTTGCGGCGCCTTCCCCGGCCACATCATCGTCGGTCTCGACGCCAAGGACGGCAAGGTGGCCGTGGATGGCTGGTCCAAGCTCACTGGTCACGACGTCATCGACCTCGCCAAGAAGTTCGAGGACTACGGTGTCGAGGGCGTCATCTACACCGACATCGGTCGTGACGGCATGCTCTCCGGCGTCAATATCGAAGCCACCGTCAAGCTCGCCCAGGCGCTGCGCATTCCCGTCATCGCCAGCGGTGGCATCGCGGCGCTGGCCGATGTGGAAGCGCTCTGCGCGGTCGAATCCGAAGGCATCACCGGCGCCATCACCGGCCGTGCGATCTACGAAGGTACCCTCGATTTCGCCGCCGCCCAGGCCCGCGCCGACGCGCTCAACGGGGCCGCCTGATCCATGCTCGCCAAACGCATCATCCCCTGCCTCGACGTGAACGCCGGCCGCGTGGTCAAGGGCGTCAATTTCGTCGAACTTCGGGATGCCGGTGATCCAGTCGAAGTCGCCCGCCGCTACGACGAGCAGGGCGCCGACGAAATCACCTTCCTCGACATCACCGCCAGCTCGGACGCGCGCAACATCATCCTGCACGTGGTCGAGCAGGTCGCCGAGCAGGTCTTCATTCCCCTCACCGTCGGCGGTGGCGTGCGCACCGTCGACGACGTGCGGCGCCTGCTCAACGCCGGGGCCGACAAGGTCAGCATCAACACGGCGGCCGTCAATAACCCGCAAGTGGTGGCCGACGCCGCCCACAAGGTCGGCAGCCAGTGCATCGTCGTCGCCATCGACGCCAAGCAGGTCGCGCCGGGCAAGTGGGAAGTCTTCACCCACGGCGGGCGTAACCGAACCGGGCTGGACGCCGTCGAGTGGGCCCAGAAGGTGGCCGAGCTGGGCGCGGGCGAGATCCTCCTCACCAGCATGGACCGCGACGGCACCAAGAACGGCTTCGACCTCGGCCTGACCCGCGCGGTGTCCGACGCGATCACGATTCCGGTCATCGCCAGCGGTGGTGTCGGCAGCCTCGAGCACCTGGCCGACGGGGTGACCCAGGGCCGCGCCGACGCCGTGCTGGCCGCCAGCATTTTCCACTTCGGCGATCACACGGTGCGCGAGGCCAAGGCCTTGATGCGTGCCCGCGGGATCGAGGTACGCCTATGAACACGCCCGTTTCCAGCGCTTGGCTCGACGCACTCGCCTGGGACAAGGACGGGCTCATCCCCGCCATCGCCCAGGATGCCGACACCGGCGACGTGCTGATGTTCGCGTGGATGAACCGCGAAGCACTCGCCCGCACCGCCGAACTCGGCGAAGCCGTTTATTTTTCACGTTCCCGCGGCAAGCTGTGGCACAAGGGCGAGGAGTCCGGCCACACCCAGAAGATCCGCGAGATCCGCATCGACTGCGACAACGACGTGGTGCTTCTGAAGATCGAACAGGTGGGCGGGATTGCCTGTCACACCGGGCGGCGTAGCTGCTTCTTCCAGAAATACCTCGCGGACGGCCGCTGGGAGGCCGTCGATCCGGTTCTGAAAGACCCGAAGGAGATTTACAAATGATCGACATCGAAGTGCTGCACCGGGTGTCCGAGACCCTCGCCGCGCGCAAGGAAGCCAGCCCGGATTCGTCCTACGTGTCCAGCCTGTTCCACAAGGGCACCGACGCCATCTGCAAGAAGGTCGCCGAAGAGGCCGCCGAGACGATCATGGCCGCCAAGGACAAGGATTTGTTGCATGTGGTCTGGGAAGTCACCGACGTGTGGTTCCACACCATGGTGTTGCTGGCCCATTTCGGCCTGTCGGTCGATGATGTTCTTGCCGAGTTCCGTCGTCGCGAAGGCGTGTCGGGCATCGACGAGAAGAAGTCGCGCAGCGCAAACTAAGGATAAACGGGACGCTCATCCATGCAGGATTGTCTGTTCTGCCGTATCGTGCGCGGCGAGATTCCCGCCGCCAAGGTTTTCGAGGACGACGACGTGCTGGCCTTCAAGGACATCCAGCCGCAGCGTCCGGTTCATGTGCTGGTGATTCCCAAGAAGCACATCACGTCGCTGGCCCACGTCGGCGAGGCCGATGCGCCGGTGCTGGGGCGGATGCTCGCCGTGGCGAATCAGATTGCCGTCGATCAAGGAAGTCCCGACGGCTTTCGGTCCATCATCAACACTGGCCGCGTAGGCGGGCAGGAAGTCATGCATGTGCACATGCACATCGTAGGTGGGCAGGAGCCGG
The DNA here is from genome assembly GCF_041911615.1 of Zoogloea sp. Taxonomy (GTDB): domain Bacteria; phylum Pseudomonadota; class Gammaproteobacteria; order Burkholderiales; family Rhodocyclaceae; genus Zoogloea. The sequence goes on from NZ_JAYROR010000082.1 coordinate 41,126, forward strand.
TCGGGCCGATGCTTAAACGGTAGTTTTCCAGGAGAGTTTCAATGGGTTCCTTCAGCATTTGGCACTGGCTGATCGTTCTGGTCATCGTGATGCTCGTGTTCGGCACGAAAAAGCTGCGCAACATCGGCCAGGATCTGGGCGGTGCGGTCAAAGGCTTCAAGGAGGGCATGCGCGAGGCCGAGGGCGAGTCCAGCCAGAAGATCGCCGAGGGTGGCAAGCAGACCATCGACGCAGAAGCGCGGGAAAAGAACAAGTCCTGATTCCGGTGCCGCTGCCGGCGCGGAAGGGGCGCATCGTGTCGCCCCTTTTTCGTTTGTGGTGTCGCCCGTTTCGACATTTTGCATAGTTAGGCGATCCGGATGTTCGATATCGGTTTTTCCGAACTCATAGTCATCGGCATCGTGGCCTTGCTGGTGCTCGGCCCGGAGCGGTTGCCCAAGGTGGCGCGCACCACCGGGCATCTGCTGGGACGGCTGCAGCGCTACGTCTCCGACGTGAAGTCGGACATCAATCGCGAGATGCAGCTCGACGAGCTCAAGAAGCTGCAGGAAGAGGCCCGCAAGTCCGCGATGGCCTTCGAATCCTCGGTGCGCAGCGAGATGGCGAGCGTCGAGAGCGGCGTGACCTCGTCGCTGCAGTCGGCCTCGGCTGCCGTCGCCGAACTCGAGAGCAGCCTCAAGCCCGCGCCGGAAGCCGCGGAGCCGTCGGTGACCGACGCGTCGGCCGAACTCGATCGCCAACTGGCGGCCGCCGACAGCCCGTCGTCAGCCGCGCCGGTCGCCGACGGCTCCGCCGCCGCGCCCGAGGTTCCTGAGAACCAGCTCGGCTTCGATTTCGGCCACCCGCCGCCCGAACCCAAGAAAACCCAGTCATGAGTGCCCAGGAAGATACCTTCATCTCCCACCTGGTCGAGCTTCGCGATCGCCTGCTGCGTTCGGTGGTGGCGATCGTGGTGGTGTTCGCGTGCCTGATGCCGTGGGCCGGCGACATCTACGACATCCTCGCGCATCCGATGATGCAGGCGCTGCCCGACGGCACCCGGATGATCGCCACCGGCGTGGTGACGCCGTTCTTCGTGCCGATGAAGGTCACCCTGCTGGTGGCCTTCGTGATCGCGCTGCCCTTCGTCCTCTACCAGGCCTGGTGCTTCATCGCCCCTGGCCTCTACGCCCACGAAAAGCGCCTGGGCCTGCCGCTGGTGATCGGCAGCACGGTGCTGTTCCTCGCCGGCATGGCGTTCTGCTACTTTTTCGTGTTCGGCACGGTGTTCAAGTTCATCGCCCAGTTTGCCCCGAAGAGCATCACGCCGGCCCCGGACATCGAGCAGTACCTGTCTTTCGTGATGTCGATGTTCCTGGCCTTCGGGATCACCTTCGAGGTGCCGGTGTTCGTGATCGTGCTGGTCAAGATGGGCGTCGTGGACGTCGCCAAGCTCAAGGAGGCGCGGCCTTACGTGATCGTCGGCGCCTTCGTGGTAGCGGCGGTGGTGACGCCGCCGGATGTGGTGTCGCAGCTGATGCTGGCGATTCCCATGTGCCTGCTCTACGAACTGGGCATTTTCCTGGCGCGCTTCGTGACCAAAACGCGCAGCGAGGCGGTGGCGGAGTAGCGTTCCGCAGGCGTGTGCGGGGATCTAAACAAGGCGTCCTGCGGGGCGCCTTTTTCGTATCCTGGCGGTGGAACTTTCGGTCGTCGCGGCCTGACTGACGGAAGTGCGCGATGCGGTGTGCGCCGTTCCCATTTCCCCTTCGTGAGGCGCCCATGAACAAGAACGCGTCCCTGATCCCCGACTGGCTCCACGACCGGCCCGGCGTGTACGACACCGGCGCAGGCTCCATCCGGACCGTCGAGGCCAACCCGGGTTTTCCCGGTATCCAGCGTGTGACCGTGCGCAGTTACAGCGGCCGGCCCGAGCACGATCGGCGCTATTTCCGCCTCAGTGCGGACCCGCAGCGGATTTTTGCGACCCTCGACGAAGCGCTCGCGGCACGCCCCGTGCGACTGACCTGAACTACATGCCGCCGTCGGCCCGGCGCAGCCGATCGGCGAGCGCGCGCATTACCAGCAGCGCGAAATCCGGCGCCTGACGCACCAGTGCGCTGAAGCGGCGCGCATCCACGGCGATGAACTCGCAGTCGACGCTCGCGGTGACCGTCGTGGCGCGTGGGCCGGGCGCGACGAGCGACATCTCCCCGACGACGTTGCCGGGTAGCAGGACTTCCACCAGGCGCTGGCCGACCGTGACGTCGGCCCTGCCCAGGATCAGTACGTACATTTCGCGGCCGTTGTCGCCCTCGGCGAACAGCGGCTGCCCGGCCGGCACGCGGAGGACGTCCGGGGCGTGGGAGAACAGTTCGAAGAAGAGCATGGCGGAGGGCGCTTCGGGCGGTTGGGATGGCCGCGCCTGGGGTGGTGCGGGCTGGGGGGCGCGATCGGGCTTCAGCAGGCTGAGGATCCACATGCCCACGAGGCTACGACGGGCGTGTGACACATTCGTGACGGGGGCGTGGCGGCGGAAAGGCGGGCTTTCATGTCAGAATCCGTCTTTGCGCCGGTGACCGGCCCGAGGAAAGAAAATGCAGGAAATGTTGTCCAGTCAGGCGTTCTGGATTGCGCTCGTCCAGATCGTCGGCATCGATATCGTGCTCTCCGGCGACAACGCGGTGGTGATCGCGCTGGCGGCCCGCGGCCTCGCGCCCGAGGATCGCCGGCGGGCGGTGATGTGGGGCAGCACGGCGGCGGTGGCGATGCGGGTGACGCTGACCGTCGTGGCGGCCGAACTGCTGCGCCTGCCGCTCCTGAAGGCGGCAGGGGCGCTGCTGCTGCTGTGGATCGCCATTCAACTGCTGGTGCCCGAGGACGAGGGCGAAGGCGAGGGCGGCGTGGCGGTGTCGGGCATGGCGGCGGCGATCAAGACGATCATGCTGGCCGACCTGGTGATGAGCATGGACAACGTGGTGGCGATTGCCGGCGCGTCGAAGGGCAGCCTGCTGTTGCTGATCTTCGGTCTCGGGTTGTCGATTCCGCTGGTGGTGTTTTCGAGCACTTTCCTGATGAAGGTGATGGAGCGTTTTCCCGTCGTCGTCACCGCGGGCGCCGCGCTACTCGGCTACGTGGCTGGCGAGATGTTGGTTTCCGACCTTTACCTGGGGCCGTGGGTGGATGCCCATGCGCCGTGGCTGCACACCGCGCTGCCGGTTGCCGGGGCGATATTCGTGGTGGCGGTGGGCAAGCTGCTCGCCAGCCGCGTCCGGGCCCGGGAAGCTGCGCGGGCTTCCCTCGAAATCGATCTCGGCGAGACGGCTCAGCCCGGCGCCGACACGCCGCGCTGAGCGGATGCGCAAAGGATGACCATGCCCAAGCTCTTGTTGCCCGTCGACGGCTCCGCCGTGTCGCTCCGCATGGCGGAGGCGCTGCCCCATCGCCTGGCGGGATATCCCCGGACGCCGGAGATTCACCTCCTCAACGTCCAGCGCCCGGTCAGCCACGACGTGGGACAGTTCGTGGACAAGCCGGCGTTGCAGGATTTTCACCGTCAGCAGGGCCTCGAAGCCCTCGCGGCGGCGCGCGCGCACCTCGAGGCCGCGGGCTTCGCGCCGGTGCCCCACGTGGTGATCGACGACCAGCCGGCCCAGGCCATCGTCCGTTTTGCCCGCGAACAGGCGGTGGACGAGATCGTCATGGGCAGCCATGGTCATGGCGCCGTCGTCGGCCTGCTGCTCGGCTCGGTGGCCCGCGAGGTGGTTCGCCTGGCCGACGTGCCGGTGACCCTCATCAAATAACGAATCCGGCCGTGCTGGCCCGAAAGGACCTTCCGTGAAGACCATCCTGGTGCTCAACGGCATCAATCTCAACATGTTCGGCAAGCGCGATCCGGCCCAGTACGGCACGGCGACGCTGGCCGAGATCGACGCCAGCGTGGTGGCGCTGGGCGAACAGCTCGGTGTGAAGGTCGAGTGCTTCCAGACCAACCACGAGGGCGAGATGGTCGAGCGCATTCATGCCGCCCACAACGAGGGGGTGGACGCGGTGGTCATCAACGCCGGAGCGTGGACCCACTACAGCTATGGCCTGCGTGACGCGCTGGCGATCCTCAAGGCGCCCGTCGTCGAGGTGCACATGTCGAACATCCACGCCCGCGAGGCGTTTCGCCACCAGTCGGTGCTGGCCGAGATCGCCAAGGGGCAGATCTGTGGATTCGGGCCCGACAGCTACCTGCTCGGGTTGCGGGCGGCGGTGAATCTGATCGCCTGATCCCGGCGCGGATCGGCCGCGACGGTTCAGGCTGCACCGACAGGCCGGCGCGCACGGGGAGACCCGTCCGCGCCGGCTTTTTTACCTTGGCGATCCGCTCAGGGGCGGGCCAGGAAGTCGAGCGCCAGGGCGGCGAGCGCGCGGGCGCCGACTGGCATCGCCTTCTCGTCGAAGTCGAAGTAGGGGCTGTGGTTGGGCGCGGCGGTGGCCGGCGTCTTGCCGTCGGGGGCCGCGCCGAGCACGACGTACATCCCGGGCACGGTGTTGGCGAACTCGGCGAAGTCCTCCGAGGCCATGAACTTGGAGGCCTCGCGGGCGGTGCCGCCACTGACCCGCGCCAGCACTGGAATCATCGACTGGGTGAGGGCCGCGTCGTTGATCGTCACCGGATAGCCGAAGGGGTCGAAGCTCACCTTGGCGCTGGCGCCATTGGCGGCGGCGGCCGATTCGGCGGCCTGGACGATGCGCTTCCGGGCGTCGGCGCGCATGCCTTCGTCGAAGGTGCGCAGGGTGCCGGCCATCTCGACGGTGGCGGGAATGATGTTGTCCCGGTTGCCGCCGTTGATCTGGCCGATGGACACCACCGCGGGTTCTTTGGTGATGTTGAGCTGGCGGCTCACCACCGTCTGCAGGGCAGTGATGACCTGGGCCGAGGCGACGATGGGGTCGACCCCGTTCCACGGGAAGCCGCCGTGGGTCTGCTTGCCGGTGACGGTGATGCGCACGGTGTCGCCGCTGGCGAACAGCGGACCGCTGCGGTAGCCGATCATGCCGGAGGGCAGGTTGGGAATGATGTGCACGGCGAAGGCGGCGTCGGGTTTCGGGTTCTCGAGGGCACCGGCGTCTACCATCGCCTTGGCGCCGACCGGCTTGCCGATGTCCTCGTGGCGGGAGCGGCCTTCCTCGGCGGGCTGGAAGATGAACTTGACGGTGCCGGGGATCTGCGCGCGCAGGCCGGCCAGCACTTCGGCCACGCCCATCAGCATGGCGGTGTGGCCATCGTGGCCGCAGGCGTGCATCACCGGCGATTCGACGCCCATGTTGATCTGCTTGGCCGTGGAGGCGAAGGGCACGCCGGATTGCTCGGCCACCGGCAGGGCGTCCATGTCGGCGCGCAGGGCGACGACCTTGCCCGGCTTGCCACCCTTGAGCAGCGCGACCACGCCGGTGCCGCCGACGCCGGTCTTCACCTCGAGGCCGAGCTGCTTCAGGTGATCGGCGACCAGCCTGGCAGTGCGCACTTCCTGGCCGGAGAGCTCGGGGTGCTGGTGGATGTCGCGGCGCCACGCGACCATGCGCGGCTGGATGGCGTCGAAGCGCGGGGTCAGGCTGTCGAGCAGCGCCGGGTCGGCGCTCTGGGCCGAGGCGAGGCCGGCGTGCGCCAGCAGGAGGGGGAGCGCGGCAAGACGGCACGCGCGGGGCAAGAGGTGTCTCATCCTGTTCTTCCTGAAGTGTTTTTTATCGACCGCGGCTGGGCGGAGCCCGGGTGGCGGCGAATGATGACATTTCCGGCCCGGGCCATGCAGCCCCGGGAAAACGCGTAGGCGGGGGGCTTCAGGCACCTGTCGCGCCCCGGCAGGCGAGGGCTTCGGCGCGCAGCCAGTCGGCCAGCAGGCGGACCTCGGGGCGCGGCTCGGTGGCGGCCTCGATCAGGTGGTAGGCGCGCAGCGAGGCGTGGCGGTAGGGGCTGGCGAGGGGCTGCAGGCGGCCGCTCGCCAGGTGCTCGGTGATCAGCACGCTGCGTCCGAGGGCGACGCCCTGGCCGGCGACTGCGGCGGCGATGAGCTGGTCGTAGTGGTTGAAGTGGAGCACGGCCTTGGGCTTGGCGTCGGGTACGCCGAGCTGCTTGAGCCAGATCGTCCAGTCGAGCCAGGGGTCGGGGCTGGGGTCGTCGTAGTTGAGCAAGATCAGGCGAGCGAAGTCGTCGGCGTCGGGCACCCGCGTGGCGAGTTCGCCGACCAGGGATGGTGCGCCCACCGGAAAGATGTCCTCGCCGAACAGGAAGTGGCTGGTGGCGGGCTGCTGCTCGGGCGGCACGTAGCGCAGGGCGAGGTCGATGCCTTCGCGCTCGATGTCCACCAGCCGGTTGTTGGCCGAGATGCGCACGTCCACCTCGGGGTGCTCGGCAAGGAAGCGGGACAGGCGCGGCACCAGCCACATGGCGGCGACGCCGATGGTGGTGGACAGCGTGACCGGCCGCCGCTGGTCGACGCGGATCGCCGCCACGGTGGCCGAGAGCTGGCGGAACACGTCCTGCACCGTGGCCAGCAGGCGCTCGCCGGCCGGCGTGAGTTCGAGGCGGCGGTGGTGGCGCGCGAAGAGGGCGACGCCGAGCTGTGCCTCGAGGCCCTGCACCTGGCGGCTGATCGCCGACTGGGTGAGGCACAGCTCGCTGGCGGCGAGGGTGAAGCTGAGGTGGCGGGCGGTGGCTTCGAAGCCCTGCAGCGGCGCCAGGAAAGCCAGTTGGCGGAGCGTGTTCTGCATGCGTTTTTCGCATTCGACGGATGAGGATTGAGCGTTTGCTTGTAAGCCTTGTGCCGTCAATAATCAAGTGGACGGCATCCGCTCGCGGGTGGCGTCGCGCGCGACATGGGCTGTCGAATGCATGCGCCGCATGACAAGAACGATCTGGAGACTGTTCATGAACGACGAAGACCGTCAGCGTCTGAAGGTGCTGGGCGCCGGCATCCTCGGGCTGCTGCTGTTCCTGGGGATCGCCCGCTTTTCATACACGCCGCTGTTGCCGCTGATGCGCGAGCAGGCTGGACTCGGGGTGAGTGCCGGTGGCTGGCTGGCGGCGGTGAATTACGCCGGTTACCTGTCGGGCGCGTTGCTCGCCGCGACGATCTCCGATCTGGCGCTCAAGGACCGTCTGTACCGCGCCAGCATGGTGCTGGCGGTGGCGAGCACGGTGCTGATGGGGCTCGGCGGCGGCGAGGGGGTGTGGGCGGTGTCGCGCTTCCTGGCCGGGCTGGCCACGGCCGGCGGCATGTTGCTGGGCTCGGGGCTGATCATGAACTGGCTGATGCGCAACCGGCATCGTGCGGAGCTGGGGATCCATTTTTCGGGCATCGGGCTGGGCATTGCCGGGGTGTCGGTGGCGGTGGCGCTGCTGAGCCTGTGGCTCGACTGGCGTGCGCAGTGGTTCGCCCTGGCGGCGCTGGGGGCGCTGGTGGCGGTGCCGGCGTGGCGCTGGCTGCCGCGGCCAGTGGTGACGCCGTTGGCGGGCGCCGGCGCGCACATGGAGGATCGGCCGCCGAGCCGCCTGTTCCTGTCGTTGCTGATGGGCGCCTACTTTTGTGCCGGCGCGGGCTTCGTGGTGAGCGCGACGTTCATGGTGGCCATTGTCAACGGCCTGCCGGGCATGGCGGGCAAGGGGGCGTGGGTGTTCCTGGTGGCGGGCATCGCGGCGGCGCCGGCGTGCGTCGTGTGGGATCTGATCGCCCGTCGCACCGGCCAGTTGCAGGCCTTGATGCTGGCGAGCGGGCTGCAGGCCTTCGGCATCCTGCTGCCGGTGATCGGCGACGGGCTGCTCGCGGCGATGGCCGGGGCGGTGCTGTTCGGCGGCACCTTTGCCGGCATCGTCAGCCTGGTGATGGCGATGGCGGGGCGCTTCTACCCGACCCGGCCGGCCAAGATGATGAGCAAGCTCACCGCGGCCTACGGGGTGGCGCAGATCGCGGCGCCGGCGATCACCGGGCTGCTGGCGGGGCCGAGCGGCAGCTACGCGGCGGGTTTCTTCCTGGCGTCGGGCGTGATGGCGGTCGGCGCCGCGCTGTTCGGGCTGTTGCGGCTGGTCGAAAGGCGCGGCGGCGCGACGCGGATGCCGCAGCCGCGCGTCGCCTGAACCGCGCGCCTCGTGCATCGCGGGCGCGCTCGGGGTAGGCTATGCCGCCCCGAGCGTCCGAACTGTCCTGCACGTCATGATCTTGTCCTGTTTCACCGCCGGCCGGCGGCCCTTCTCGCCGCTGGCCTCTGCTTTCCGAAGCTTCTCCCTGGCCGCCTTGCTGACGGCCTCCGGCTGGGCCGGCGCCGGCAACGGCGAGGCGTCGGCCGCGCTGCAATGGTTCGAGTCCGGCCGCCCGCGTAACGTGGCCTGGCAGGCGGTCGATGCCCTGCAGAAGGCGCCCGACGACGGGCTGGACCCGGACGATTACGACGCCGCCAGCCTGCGCAGCGTGCTCACCGCTCTCGAAGGCGGCACCAGCCTGCCCGACGCCGATCTGGCGGCCCTCGACGGGGCGTTGTCGTCGGCGATGCAGCGCTTCCTCGCCGATCTGCACGGCGGGCGGATTTCGCCACGGGCGATCCAGGCCAACTTTCCGTCCACCGCTGCTGACCGTTTCGACGCCGCCGCGGTGCTGCGCGAGGCGCTGGCCAATGGCCGGGTGCCCGATGCCGTCGCTGGCGCCGTGCCGGCCAACCCGTTCTACACCGGCCTGCGCCGCGCGTTGATCCGCTATCGGGCGATGGCCGACGATCCGGCGGTGAGCCGGCTGTGGCGCGCGCCCTTGCCGACCGCGCCGCGCAAGCTCGAACCGGGTCAGAGCTGGTCGGGCGTGCCGGCGCTGGCGGCGCGGCTGGCGGCGCTGGGCGACATGGCGCCGCAGGCGAGCCCGTCGTCGCGCTACGACGGCGCGGTGGTCGAGGGCGTGAAGGCCTTTCAGGTGCGCCACGGCATCGCCCCGGACGGCGTGCTGGGGCAGGACACGCTGGCGCGGCTGGAGGTGCCGCCGGCGGCGCGGGTGCGCCAGATCGGCCTCAACCTTGAGCGCCTGCGCTGGACGCCGCTGCTGCAGGCGTCGCGGATGATCTTCGTGAATGTGCCGGAGTTCGTGCTGCGGGCCTATTCGGTCGAGGGCAGCACGGTGACGGTGAGGCAGCAGATGAAGGTGATCGTCGGCAAGGCGCTCGATACGCGTACGCCGCTGTTCGCCGAGGACATGCGCTTCATCGAGTTCAGCCCCAACTGGAACGTGCCGCCGTCCATCGCCCAGGCCGAACTGGTGCCTCGCCTGCGTCGCGAGCCGGGCTACTTCGCGGCCCAGGGCTTCGAGTTCGTGGGCGGCGACGGGCGGGTGGTCGGCACGCTGAGCGACGAGAATCTGGATGCGGTGATGCGCGGCCAGCTGCGCATCCGCCAGCGGCCGGGGCCGAAGAACGCGCTGGGCGACATCAAGTTCGTGTTTCCGAACAACGACAACATCTACCTGCACCACACCCCGGCGCCGCAGCTGTTCGCGCGGACCCGGCGCGATTTCAGCCACGGCTGCATCCGCGTGGCGTCACCGGTGGAACTGGCGAAGTTCGTGCTGAAGGATCAGCCCGAGTGGACCGAGCAGCGCATCCGTGACGCGATGGAGAAGGGCAGCTCGGCGACCTTGCGTCTGCGCGAGCCGCTGCCGGTGGTGATCGCCTACGCCACCGCGCTGGCGAAGGGTGACGGCAAGGTCTATTTCTTCCAGGACATCTACGGTCAGGACGCGGTGCTCGATGCGGCACTGCGCCGGGCGGCGGGGCCGGCGCCGCGTGCCCGCGCCGCCGGAAAGACCACGGGGGCCGGCTTGCGGCCAGGCCCCCGTGGCTGACGCACCCCGCGCGGGGCGGGTCGCGCGGCTTACTGCTTGATCGCTTCGACCGGCAGGGTGATGGTCACTTCGTCGCCGACGTAGGGGGCGTACTTGCCCATGTTGAAGTCGGTGCGCTTGACGATGGCGGTGGCCGTGGCGCCGCAGGCGTCCTTCTTCAGCATCGGATGCGGCATGCACTGGAACGACTTGACGGTGAGGGTGACCGGCTTGGTGACGCCCTTGAGGGTCAGGTTGCCTTCCACCGACGCGACCTTGTCGCCGTCGAAGTTCACCTTGGTGGACTTGTAGGTGGCGGTCGGGTACTTGGCGGTGTCGAGGAAGTCCTCGCCCTGGATGTGCTGGTTGAACAGGCCGTAGCCGGTGTTCACCGAGGTGGTGTCGATGGTCACGTCCACCGAGCCGGTCTTGGCGGCGCGGTCGAGGGTGATGGTGCCGGTGGCCTTGTCGAAGCGCGACAGCTGCTGGGAGTAGCCCATGTGGTTGTACTCGAAGCGCGGCAGGGTGTGGGTGCCGTCGAGGGTGTAGGTCTCGGGGGCGGCAAAGGCGGCGCTGGACAGGGTGGCGGCGATGGCCAGGACGGTGAGCTTCTTCATGCTGTTTTCCTCTCGATTGGGGATGGGGTTTGGGGGTTGGGAGCGGGCTTACTTCTTGGGCGCGGCGACCGGCGCGGCCACCACGTGGAACTTGATCTCGATCTCGTTGGCGACGGCGGAAACGTCGGCCCACGGGCCTTCGCCGATGCCGTAGTCCATGCGTTTGAGCACGAAGGCGCCGTCGAAGACGCCGTTCGCCCCGTCCTGCTTGAAGGTGAAGGGGGCCACCACGTCGCGGGTCTGACCCTTGATGGTCATCTTGCCGACGGCCTCGTACTTGTTGCCGCCCAGCGCCTTGACGCCGGTGGACACGAACTTCGCGGTCGGGAAGGCCTTGACGTTGAACCACTGCTTGCCCACCACTTCGTCGTTGGCGTCCTTCGAGCCGGCGTCGATGCTGGCGAGGTCGATCTCGAGGGTGGTGCTCGCGGCGGTCGGCTTGGCCGGGTCGAAGCTGATCTGGCTGGTGAACTTCTTGAAGCTGCCCGGCACCGGCACGCCCATCTGCTTGGAGGTGAAGGCGAGACTGCTGCGGGCGGTGTCCACCTGCTTGAATTCGACGGCGTGGGCGGCACCGGCCAGCAGGAGGGCGGCGGCGGTGAGGGCGAGATGACGGGTTTGCATGGTTCTCTCCTGGGAATTCGGGGGGTTATTTGCCGAAGGGCAGCATCCGGCGCAGGGTGGCGTCCTTGTCGATGATCTGGTGCTTGAGGGCGCCGGCCACGTGCAGGCCGACGAGCAGCAGCAGGCCGAAGTTGAGCGCTTCGTGGACTTCCTTCAGCAGATCGCCGAGGCCTTCGTTCTTGGCCACCAGGTCGGGCAGCGGCAGCACGCCGAAATACACCACCTGGAAGCCCTTGGCCGAGCTCATCAGCCAGCCCGACAGGGGCACCAGCACCATCAGCAGGTAGAGCAGGTGGTGGGTGCCTTCAGCGATCTTGTGCTGCCACGCGGGCATCGGCAGCGGGGCCGGCGGGCGGTGGGTGATGCGCCACAGGATGCGCGGCACGAACAGCAGCAGCACGGTGATGCCGATCCACTTGTGGTACGAGTAGAGCTTGAGCTTGGTCGGCGACAGGGGCAGTTCGTGCATGTACGCGCCCAGCGGCCAGGCGGCGAGGATCAGCAGGGCGATGAGCCAGTGGGCGGCGATGGCGGGGCCGGTATAGCGGGGGGTGGTACGCATGGGGGTCAGTGCTCCGAGTTGTAGGCGGCCGGGCTGGCGTCTTGCCAGAGGTAGGCGTCCATGGCCAGACCGCCGTAGGTGTATTCCGGTTCCAGGCGCAGCGGTTTTTCGCCCGGATTGGCGGCGCCGAGGGCGACGAACAGCGGCAGCAGGTGTTCCTCGCTGGGATGCGCGGCGGCCCCGTGGGGCGCCTGCCGACGGTAGTCGAGCAGGGCTGCGCGGTCGTCGCGGGCAAGGGCGTCGCCGATCCAGTCGGCAAACGCGACGGCCTCGGGCAGCGGCTTGCCGTTCTGGCCCCAGGTGAGCCAGCCGAAGTTGTGGGTGACCGCGCCGGAGGCGAGGATCAGCACGCCCTCGTCGCGCAGCGGACGCAGCGCGGTGCCGATGCGGCGATGCCAGTCGGGGCCGGCGAAGGGCTGCAGGGCGAGCTGCACCACCGGCAGGTCGGCCGCCGGGTACATGGCCTTGAGCGGAATCCAGGCGCCGTGGTCGAGCCCGCGATCGGGCACCTCGGTGTTGGGCAGGCCGGACGCGGCGAGCAGTTCGCGGACGCGGGCGGCCAGGGCCGGGGCGCCCGGCGCCGGGTAGTTCATGCCGTACAGCGCGGCCGGAAAACCGCCGAAGTCGTGGATGGTTTCCGGCGTGCCGACGGTGCTGACGGTCGGCTCCTTCGCGGCCCAGTGGGCGGAGATCACCAGGATCGCCCGGGGGCGAGGCAGGCCGGCGCCGAGCTGTTCCCAGGCGCGCACGGTGGCGCCGGGATTCAGCAGCACGTCGGGGGCGCCGTGGGAGACGAAGAGAACGGGTTGTCGGCTCATGCGGGGACTCCTGGAAACGGTGTCGTTGGGATGTCGCGATGACATGGAGGCACTTTAGACTTTTGATTTGATCAAAAATAGCCTTTAATGAGCACTTCTTTGTTGCTGGATTTGAAACAATGGATCGACTGACTGCGATGGACGTCTTCGTCCGGGTGGCCGAAACCGGCAGCTTCACCGCGGTGGCCGAGCACCTGGGGCTGGCCCGCTCGATGGTGACGCGGCAGATCACCGGCCTGGAGGCGCACCTGGGCGTGAAGCTGATCGCCCGCAGCACGCGCAGCCTCAAGCTCACCGCCGAGGGCGAGGTGTACCTCGAGCGCTGCCGCGAGATCCTCGGCCTGGTGGGCGCCGCCGAGGGCGACTTGTCGGGGGGCGACCGGCGGCCGCGCGGCCCGATCCGCATCAGCGTGCCGGTCAGTTTCGGCGTCCGGCACCTGGCGCCGCTGGTGGCGGAGTTCGTCAATCTGTTTCCCGAGGTGAGCCTGGACGTGGATTTCAACGACCGTCAGGTGAACCTGATCGAGAGCGGCATCGACATGGCGGTGCGCATCACCGGCCAGCTCGACCCTGGTCTGGTGGCGCGCCGTCTGAGCACGTCGCGGATGCTGACTCTGGCCTCCCCGGACTACCTGGCGCGCCACGGTCGCCCCGACACGCCCCAGGCGCTGGCGGGCCACCACTGCCTCAATTACACCGGCACGCCGCGGTCGAGCTGGCCTTTCCGGATGGATGGCGAAACCGTGTGGGTGCCGGTCAAGGGGCGGCTCCACGCCAACAGCGGCGAGGCGCTGCTGGATGCCTGCCAGCGCGGGCTGGGGGTGTGCCGCCAGCCCAGTTTCATCGCCAGCCCGGCGGTGCGGGCCGGCTTGCTGGAGGTGATCCTGCCCGACTATCCGGGGCCGGAGGTGGGCATCTACGCGGTGTTCCCGAGCAACCGCTACCTGCCGACGCGGGTCCGCGCGCTGACCGACTTCCTGGCCGAGCAGCTCGGCCCGGTGCCGTCGTGGGATCAGGTCTGAGCGCCGGGTGCCGGGGCTGGCATCAGCGCAGCCACTGCACCAGGTAGGCCAGCCCCACCACCACCGCCACGCCGGTGGCCACCAGCACCGCGCCGGCGGCCACGTCCTTGGCTACGCCGATCTCCGGGTGCTGGCCGGGGTGGAGCAGGTCGGCGAGGGCTTCGATGGCGGTGTTCGCCATCTCGGCCACCAGCACCAGCCCCACCGCCAGCCCGACCAGCGCCCACCACAGGGGCGACGCACCGGTGGCGGCGAGGAACAGCGCCACGCCGAGGGCTGCCGCGCAGTGGGTGCGCAGGCTGCGTTCGCGCCGGAATGCGACGCGGATGCCGGCGAGCGCGTAGCCGAGGCGTCGGGAGAATCCTTGTCCTTTCATGGCGACGACTGTACGCCAAGCGGGCGAGGGCGGCCAGCGGCCCGGCTGGCATCGAATTTTTTGCGGATGCGTTAAAGAAATTCAATCCGGGTGCCGATATGCAAATCACTCCTCCATGCCCGAATCGGGCTTCGCGATGACCGCCGGAGAGGCCTCCTCCCGTTTCTGCTCGCCGGCGGTCACTTTTTTTCCCCGTTTAGCCCGCAAGCACCTCGAGTTCGATGTCGGTCGGCCTGTGTCAGATGCATTTCTTGGGCCGGTTTTGTGACGAACTGATAACTGGTGTGCGTTGGTGCACCTGACGGGGTGGGGGACTCTGCTAGAGTCGGTCGATTTGGTTCTCCCCGCAGACGCGTCGTGCGTCGTGCCGGGCGCAGTGGAAATCGAGCGGCATGAAAAAGACTCTCAAACTCTCCGTCCTGTGGCTGGCGCGCGCGGTGGGCCTGTTCCGGCTGTCCCGTCGCCTGACCCGTTCGAAGCTGCGCATCCTGTGCTACCACGGTGGCAACATCGGCGACGAGCGGCGCTTCAATCCGCTGCTGTTCTGCACCGCCGAGCACCTCGACGCCCGCGTGCGCTGGCTGCGCGACAGCGGGTTCTCGGTGGTGCCGCTCGACGCCGCGGTGGATGGTCTGGGGCGGCGCGAGGGGCGGCCGGCGCTGCCGGTGGTGATCACCTTCGACGACGGCTGGTATTCGACCTACCGCGAGCTGCTGCCGGTGCTGGCGCGCCATGGCGTGCCGTCCACGCTCTACCTGTGCACCGGCTACTTCGAGCGCGGGCAGCCGATTCCCCCGGTGGTGGTGAATTACCTGATCTGGAAGGCGGCCCGAGCGCAGGCGACGCTGGCGGGCTTCGGGGCCGGCATCGACGGCACCCACGACCTGCGCGACCGGGCCGCGACGCGGGCCTTGGTCGAGGCGCTGGTGGCGCATCTGGAAGGCATCGCCGACCCGGCGGCGAACCGCGCGGCCATCGAGCGTCTGGCGGTGGCGCTGGGCGTGGCGCCGGCCGATCTCGACCTGGCCTCGCGGCGCTTCGATTACGTGACGCCGGCCGAGTTGGCCGAGGTGCCGGGCATGGGCTGCACCGTCGAGCTGCACGGCCATGTCCACCTCTATCCCGTCGGCGATCCCCGACGCCTGCAGGCCGATCTGGCTGAGTGCGCCCGGGCGATCCGCGCCCAGGGGCTGCCCGAGGCGCGTCACTACTGTTACCCGAGCGGCGATTACGACGAGAACAGCCACGCCGCGCTGGCGGCCATCGGCGTCAAGTCGGCCACGACCTGCGTGCCGGGGCTCATTGACGTGGCCAGCGGGCGGGCGCTGTCCTACCTGCCGCGCTTCCTTGATGGCGAGCGCATCCATCCGCTCGAATTCCAGGCGGAAATGAGCGGTTTTTCGGACTTCCTGAAAACCCTCGCCGGCCGTCACTGAGGCCCGCGACCGGCGTTGCCGGTCAGGGCTGCAGGTAGAGCGTTTCCTTGATCTCGGCCATCACCACCTGGCTGCGGCATTCGGCGATCGGCGGCAGCGCGGCGTGGAGCGCGCCGAGCAGCGTCGGGTAGTCGCCGGTGGCGGCGAGGCGGGCCTTCACGAGGTAGTCGAAATCCCCCGCGACGAGGTGCGCCTCGACGATGCCGTCCATCGTGCCGAGGGCGCGTCGGGCGCTCTCGAGGATCTCGGGCGACTTGCCGGCGAGGCGGATCTGCAGGAAGACCAGCACCGGCCTTTCGAGGGCGTGGGGATTCACCCGCGCGTGGTAGCCGGCGATGATGCCCTCGCGCTCCATGCGGCGCACGCGTTCGGTGCATGGGGTGGCGGACAGCCCGACCAGATTGGCGAGGTCGGTCATGGTGACGCGGCCGTCGTGCTGGAGGGCTTCGAGGATCTTGCGGTCGATGGGGTCGAGGGGGCGCATGTCGCTGGCTGAGGTGAGGTGGCTGGCTGGGTCGATGGAAGCGGGAACGGGGCGGCGGAGGCCGCCCCGCGCGGAGCCGGTGTGCGGTCAGCGGCGCTTGAAGGCGGGCGCGTCGGCCGGCGGCATGCCGCGGCGAGGGCCGTTGGCTTCGAAATCGGCCTTCATCTCGTCGGCCTTCTTGCGCTGCTCGGGGGTGAGCAGCTGGTAGATCTGATTGGCGCTGGCGGCGCGCATCTGGGCGATCTGGGCCATGGCCTGGGCGCCGCTCTCGCTGAGGGCCTTGACCTTGGCTTCGTCGTAGCCGGACGAGAAGGTGAGGGCGCGGATGTCGGCGTGGGCCTTGCGCACCTCCTTGGCCTTGTCGCGCAGCGCCGGAGCCTGCTCGTGCATGATCTTGAAGATCTGGTCGCGCTGGGCCTCGGTGAGTTTGAGGTCGCGCATGAACGGCGGCATCGGACCCATGCCGTCGAAGTGGCCCATCGGCCCCATGCCGCCCATCTCGCCGCGCATCATCGCGTGGGGGCCGAACTGGCCGTCGCAGTGAGCGCCGTCGCGCGCCTGGGCGATCATCGGTACGGCCGCGGCGAGGCCGGCGGCGAGGGTCAGCGGAAGCAGGAGGTGTTTGCGGAGCTTCATGGCGATTTCCTTGTCGAGTGTCGGTGGGTGGATCGGGCGGCACGCGGCGCGTCCCGATGACTGAAACTTTCGCACTGGTGGGCGTTAATGGGCGTTATCCGCAGGTAAATGCGGGTAAAGGGCGAGCCCCGGCTGGGACGGGCGGCCGCCTCGCGGGGCGGGCTTTTCGGCCTGCCGGGCGTCGCGCAGGGTTTTCAGGCGCGCTTCGGCGAGCTGGTAGTCGGGGCTGTCGAAGGTGGCGGTGTCGCGCACCGCCTTGAGGGCGAGTTCGAGCTGTTCCTCGGCCGCCCGGGGGTTGCCGTCGAGGGCGTACAGCTCGCCCTGGTGGTAGTGGGACTTGAACGGGTTGCCGAGGGCTGCCCATGCCTCGGCGGCGCTCTGGTGCAGCGCGCGGTCGGCCGGATGGCGTTCGAGGGCCGCTTCGGCGAAACGGGCCGCGCCGGCGGCGTCGCCGCGCTTGAGGCGCAGGCGCGGGTAGTCGTAGAGGAGCTGCAGGTAGTCGGGGTAGCGCCGCAGCGCCGCGTCGTAGCGGGACTGGGCGGCGTCGAGCTGGCCGGATTGCATCAGCACCTGGCCGGCGAGGGCTTCGAGCATCGGATGGCGCAGGCCGTCCCGTTCGAGCTGGGCGATGCTGGCGCCCGCCGCGGCGTAGTCGCCGGCGCGCAGCTCGGCGGCGGCGAGCCCGTAGCGGGTCGCGTTGCGGTCGCGGTAGCGGCCGTCGGCGAGTTCGCCGGCGAAGCGCGCGACCGCCTCGTGCGGGGTGCCGGCGTAGCTGCGCACG
>NZ_JAYROR010000083.1:0-8833 GCF_041911615.1 Zoogloea sp.
CCTTGCCGCGGCGGCGCTTGCGCTTGCGGCGCGGGCCGGCGGGCGCCTCGGCGTCGCCGTCGGATTCGCCATCCGATGCGGCGTCCGCGATGCCTTCCTCGGTGCCTTCCGGCGCGGCTTCGGGCGGGGGGGTGGCCGGCACGAGGTCGGCCACCGCTTCGGCCACGGCCTCGACCGGCATCGGCGTGGGCTCGGCAACCACGGGGACTGGCGAAATCGCGCTGTCCGCTTGCCCGGCCTGGGCGGGCGCCACCTCGGCGGTCGGGGTTTCCACGGGCGCAACGGCCTCCGCCGGCTTGGCCTTGGGCTTGCGCGGCGCGCGCTTGGGTTTGGCGGGCTTGACGGCGTCCGCCGACACGGCCTCGGGCGCGAGCTCGGACGGCGCGCCGGCGGGCTCGACGGACGTGTCTGCGGCGGGCGTTTCGCTGGGGCTTGCGACGGCTTCGCTCGGGGCGGCAGCCTTCTTGCGGGAACGGGCCGGCGTCTTGCGCCGGGTGGCCGGTTTGGCGGTCTCGGCGGGGGGCACCGGGGCAGTTTGCTGTTCTTCGCTCATGTCGGTCGGCCGTGCCCACGCACAACCGGAAAAACGGGGGTCGCAGGATAGCACGAAGCGTTTTGGGGTCGCGGGCAAGGCGTGCGCGCCGTTTCGCGGCCCGCGCCTTGATCTCGCACAGCGTCATGTCAATGGAATCCAGGCAGACTTGCGCCGTGCGCCGGTCACACCGCGCCCCTAACGCTGGGGGCGACGTCGACCCGCGCGGTCCAGGCCGGCAACACGGTGAACCCGGACATCCTCGGCAGCCTGGAATACGCCGCCAAGGTGGCGGGTTTGCGGCTCGTCGTGGTGCTGGGCCACACCGGTTGCGGGGCGATCAAGGGCGCCTGCGACGACGTGAAGCTGGGCAACCTCAGCGGGCTGCTCGATCGGCTCAAGCCGGCGGTCGCCGCGGCGTCGACGTCCGGCGAGCGCAATGCCCACAACCACGCCTTCGTGGCGGAAGTCACCGAACTCAACGTGCAGCAGGTGGTAGCGCGCATCCGCGCCGAGAGCCCGGTGCTCAAGGCGCTGGAGGACGAAGGCCGCATCCGCATCGTCGGTGCGCTGTACGACACCGGCAGGGGCAAGGTGACGTGGTACTGAGCATCACCTGAAGCCTGAAACGCCGAGGCCCGCAAACGCGGGCCCCGGCACGGTGCGACAGCGGAAGAGCGCCTTACAGCAGCACGCGCTCGATGCCGCCGCTGTTGGCCTTGGCCACGTAGTCGGCCATCCAGTTGTCGCCGAGCAGGTGCTTGGCCATCTCGACCACGATGTAGTCCGCATCCACGCCGCCGGCGTCGCTGCTGTAGCGGGACAAACCCTGCAGGCAGCTCGGGCAGGAGGTGAGGATCTTCACCTGGGCGGTGGCGTCGGCGCCGCGCAGCTTCTCGGCCCCCTTCTCGATCTCTTCCTGCTTGCGGAAACGCACCTGGGTGGACACATCGGGCCGCGCCACGGCCAGGGTGCCGGATTCGCCGCAGCAGCGGTCGGACAGGTCGACCCGCGTCCCCATCAACTCGTTGGCCACCTTGATGCCGGAGTGCACCTTCATCGGGGTGTGGCAGGGCTCGTGGTACATGTAGCGGGCGCCGGTGACGCCGTCGAGCTTGAGGCCCTTCTCGAGCAGGTACTCGTGGATGTCGAGCAGGCGGCAGCCGGGGAAGATCTTCTCGAACTGGTACTTCATCAGCTGGTCCATGCAGGTGCCGCAGGACACGATGACCGTCTTGATGTCGAGGTAGTTGAGCGTGTTGGCGACCCGGTGGAACAGCACCCGGTTGTCGGTGGTGATCTTCTGGCCGGCGTCCTCCTCGCCCGCGGCGGTCTGCGGGTAGCCGCAGCACAGGTAGCCCGGCGGCAGCACGGTGGTGGCGCCCACCTGGTACAGCATCGCCTGGGTGGCGAGGCCGACCTGGCTGAACAGGCGCTCCGAGCCGCAGCCCGGGAAGTAGAACACCGCTTCCGATTCGTCGCGCTTGACCTGCGGGTTGCGGATCACCGGGACGATGGTGTCGTCCTCGATGTCGAGCAGCGCCCGGGACGTGCGCTTGGGCAGCCCGCCCGGCATCGGCTTGTTGATGAAGTGGATCACCTGGGCCTTGACCGGCGGCTTGCCGAGCGTCGCGGGCGGGTGCTGGACCTGATCCTGGATCAGCCCGAGGCTCTTGCCGATGCGGTGGCCGAGGCGCTGCGCCTTGTAGCCCCAGCCGATCATGCCGGCGCGGATCAGCTTGATGGTGGCTGGGTCCTTGGCGGTCAGGAAGGCCATCGCCGCGGCCTTGCCGGGGTTGAACGACTTCTTGCCCTGCTCGCGCAGCAGGTTGCGCATCTTGATCGACACGTCGCCAAAGTCGATGTCGACGGGACACGGCTTCTCGCACTTGTGGCACACCGTGCAGTGGTCGGCCACGTCCTCGAACTCGGCCCAGTGGGCGAGCGAGACGCCACGGCGGGTCTGCTCCTCGTAGAGGAAGGCTTCGATCAGCAGCGAGGTGGACAAGATCTTGTTGCGCGGGCTGTAGAGCAGGTTGGCGCGGGGCACGTGGGTCGAGCACACCGGCTTGCACTTGCCGCAGCGCAGGCAGTTCTTGATGTCGTGGGAAATCTCGCCGATCGCCGTCTGCTCCATGATGAGCGACTCGTGGCCCATCAGGTTGAAGCTGGGGGTGTAGGCATTGTCGAGGTTGCCCTTGAGGGGGCCGCCGCGCATCAGCTTGCCGCGGTTGAAGCGGCCGTCCGGGTCGACCTTGGCCTTGTATTGCCAGAACCCCGACATTTCGGCGTCGGTGAGGTAGTCGATCTTGGTGATGCCGATGCCGTGCTCGCCCGAGATCACGCCGTCGAGCGAACGGGCCAGCTCCATGATGCGGTCCACGGCGCGGTTGGCCGTCTGCAGCATCTCGTAGTTGTCGGAGTTGACCGGGATGTTGGTGTGCACGTTGCCGTCGCCGGCGTGCATGTGCAAGGCCACGAAGACCCGGCCGCGCAGCACCTGCTTGTGCACCTTTTTGAGCGCCTCGCGGACCGGCCCGAACAGCACGCCGTCGAAGATCTTGTCGAGGCGGGCGCGCAGCTCGGTCTTCCAGGACGTGCGGACCGAGTAGTCCTGCAGGCGGTGGAACAGGCGCGGGTTGGCGGCGCGGTTGGACAGCTCGCCGGCCTGGATGCCGTAGTCGGCAAACTGCGGCTCGGCCTCGGCCAGCGGCAGGTCGAGGTTGTCGAGCAGCCACTGCCAGCGGCGGCGCACGCTGGCCACGTATTCCAGCGCATCCTTGCGCTTCTCGCCGATCAGCTCGTCACGGGAGATGGTGGCGTCGCCGGTATCCAGCGGCAGCTCGCCCTGCAGGAACTCGGTCAGCGCGTCGCACAGGGCCAGCTTGTTCTGGGTGGACAGCTCGATGTTGATGCGCTCGATGCCGTCGCAGTAGTCGCCCATGCGCGGCAGCGGAATCACCACGTCCTCGTTCACCTTGAAGGCGTTGGTGTGGCGCGAGATGGCGGCGGTGCGCGAGCGGTCGAGCCAGAACTTCTTGCGCTGCTCGGGGCTGACGGCGATGAAGCCTTCGGCGCCGCGGGTGTTGGTCATGCGGATGACTTCGGACGCGGCGGTCATCACGGCGGTCTCGTCGTGGCCGACGATGTCGCCGATCAGCACCATCTTGGGCCGGCCATGGCGCTTGGCCTTGGTGGTGTAGCCGACGGCACGCACGTAGCGCTCGTCGAGGTGCTCGAGGCCGGCGAGCTGGACCTTGGCGGCCTCACCGGCGCCGCCCGGCTTGAAGTAGTCGGTGATCTCGACGATGGCCGGCACCGCCTCGCGCACCTGACCGAAGAACTCCAGGCACACCGTGCGGGTGACCGGCGGCATCTTGTGCAGCACCCAGCGGGCGGCCACGATCAGGCCGTCGGTGCCTTCCTTCTGCACGCCCGGCACGCCGCCGAGGAACTTGTCGGTGACGTCCTTGCCGAGGCCTTCCTTGCGGCAGGCGGCGCCCGGCATGGCGAGGATCTCCTCGGAGAGCTGCTGGTAGGTCTTCGCGTCGAAGCGGCGCAGGCGGAACTCGACGGTCTTCTGGTCGTGGATCTTGCCGAAGTTGTGGTTGAGGCGTTCGACTTCGAGCCAGTTGCCGTCCGGCGTGACCATCTTCCACCACGCCAGGTTGTCGAGGGCGGTGCCCCACAGCACGGCCTTCTTGCCGCCGGCGTTCATCGCGATGTTGCCGCCGACGCACGAGGCGCTGGCCGAGGTCGGGTCCACGGCAAACACGCGGCCGGCCGCCGACGCGGCTTCGGAGACGCGCTCGGTGACGACACCGGCGCCGGTGCGGATGGTGGCGTACGGGGCCAGCAGGCCGCCGTCGGAAGCGGGCAGGGCGATCTCCTCGACGGCGCCCATCGAGATCAGCTTCTCGGTGTTGATGACCACCGAGCGCGGATCGAGCGGCACGGCGCCGCCGGTGTAACCGGTGCCGCCCCCGCGCGGGATGATGGTGAGGCCGAGCTCGATGCAGCTCTTCACGAGCGGCGCCATCTCCTCCTCGGTGTCGGGGTAGAGCACCACGAAGGGGTACTCGACGCGCCAGTCGGTGGCGTCGGTCACGTGGGAGACGCGGGCGTGGCCGTCGAAGCAGATGTTGTCCTTGCGGGTGTGGCGGGCCAGTTCGTGGCGCACGCGCTTGCGCAGGTCGTAGGTTTCCTCGAAGAAGGCCTTGAAGCGATCCACCGCGGCGTGGGCGGCGAGCACCAGGCTGGCCACCTTGGCGCTGCGCTCCGGGTCTTCGCCGCTGGCTTCCTCGCGACGCTTCTCGACTTCCTCGAGGCGGTGGCGGAGGGCCTCGATGAGGGCGCCACGGCGGTCGCGGTTGGCGAGCAGATCGTCCTGCAGGTAGGGATTGCGCTGCACGACCCAGACGTCGCCCAGCACCTCGTAGAGCATCCGCGCGGAGCGGCCGGTGACCCGCTCGGCGCGCAGCGCGTCGAGTGTCTGCCAGGCCTCGGCGCCGAGCAGGCGGATCACGATCTCGCGGTCCGAGAACGAGGTGTAGTTGTAGGGGATTTCGCGCAGGCGTTGGGTCATTGCGTTACCTGGGTTTTTACGGCGGGGAACGTGCCATTTTAGCGGACCGCTCCGCCTTCTGTCGAAAAACAAAGCCTTACATCCAGCAGGGGAAACAAAAACGGCCCACCTTTGCAGGCAGGCCGTTGGACCGCCGGACGGCGTCCGGGGTTCAGTCGCGGCGCGCGCGCCGACGGGCGAAAGCCAACATGCCGAGTCCCGCGAAGAGCAGCGACAGCGCGGTCGGCTCCGGCACCTCGAGGGTCGCGAAGGCCAGCCGGGCCACCTCGGTGTGGAGCTGCGCGGTGGGGTGCTGGTAGTCGAAGTACATGTAGCCGGTCGGATCGGCGCAGAGCCCCGGCGTGCCCCAGCCGAGACGCGGGCTGCCGTCGGGTTCGCCGGTGTAGCAGGCGTCCGACACGTTCGTGAAACCGTACAGCGCGGGATTCTGGGTGATGAAGTTCTGGGCGCTGAAGACATCCACGAGGTCGATGTCGAGGGCCCCGAAGGCCGGGTCGTTCAGCACGCCGGCCAGCGCCGTGTTGAAACCGCTGCTGACGCCCCGGGCCAGACCCGACAGGGCCGCGCTGTGGGCAAAGCGGATCGCCGGCGTGAGCGACAGGTCGGGCAGGTTGGGCACCAGGAAATGGCGCGCGCCGCTGGCCGCCAGCGAACCGATCGCGGCGCCGATGGCACCCAGCGTGGCGCTGGTCTGGGTGCCGATTGCGGCGGCGTCGCCGCCGAGGGTCGCCGCGATGGCATCGGACATGTTGTTGGCGCCGATCCACACCACGTAGAGGGCGTTCGGGTCGGCGCCGCCCGGGTGGCTGGCGAAATAGGCCTTGACCTGATTGTTGAAGCTCAGCCCGCCGGGCACGCCGATCGAGTCGATCCGCGCGCCCCCGTAAGCGTAGCCGGTGCCCCCGAGAAACGACGGGGCGACGCTGAGGCCGAGGTAGCCGGCCAGATCGTCGACGTAGTTGGCGCCGTTGGTGAAGCGGCCGCTGACCGAGCCATTGGTGAAGATCGTGTCGAGCGGCACGGCACCGCCGGTGATCGCGGCGTCGTTGCCCACGTCGGACAGGCTGTCGCCGAACACGTACATCGAGGAATACGGACCGGCCTGGGCAAGATTGCCCGCCAGGGCCAGGACCAATCCGGTGGAACTGCACAGAACACGCTGACGCCAGGACATGACACCCTCCCCGAGAATGGATGATTGAACCCCGGAATGCGCCGCATACCCCACGACAGGGGGCATTCCCCTGCGGTGCGCTCGTCGCTTCACTATAGGTGGGCAAGCGAGGATGTAAAGTCGGCGAAAACCCATCGTGGGCGGCCTTTTCCGCCGATCTGCGCGGTCCGCAATGGCGTCGGGATGGTGCGCGCTCAGGCGCCGACCGCGGCCTGCACCGCCACCTCGACCCGCCAGCCCGGATCGGCCAGGCGGACGACCTGCACGCACGCCCGGCACGGCGCGGTGCCGGCGGGCACCCAGGCGTCCCACACCGCGTTGACGGCGTCGTAATCGCCCATGTCGGTAAGATACAGCGTGGCCATCAGCAGACGCCCCTTGCCGCTGCCCGCCTGGACCAGCAGCCGCTCGAGGCTCGCCAGCATGGCCCGGGTCTGGGTCGCCGCATCGCCGTGGGCGTCGGGCGGCACCTCGACGCAATGCACGACGCCGTTGTGGATGCAGAAATCGGAATAGCGCCGGGTGGTGCCGGCGCGCTGGATGTCGCTCATGCTTCGCTCCGCAGACAAAAGCCGTATGTTGCAGTGCGGCTGCCGGGACTGCTACCCTTTGAGGCTTCCCCCAGCCGACCTAGAAGGCGCCCCCCATGAGCACGCAGCACCCCGACTATCTCCAGAAGATTCTCACCGCCCAGGTGTACGACGTGGCGATCGAAACGCCCCTCGACCCGGCGCCCAACCTGTCGGCCCGTGTTCATAACAAGATTTTCCTCAAGCGCGAGGACATGCAGCCGGTGTTCAGCTTCAAGCTGCGCGGCGCCTACAACAAGATGGCCAACCTCAGCGCGGCGGCCCTCAAGCGCGGGGTGATCTGCGCCTCCGCCGGCAACCACGCCCAGGGCGTCGCCCTGTCCGCCAGGAAGCTCGGCGTGCGCGCGGTGATCGTGATGCCCACCACCACCCCGGCGATCAAGATCGACGCGGTCAAGCGCAACGGCGGCGAAGTCGTGCTGGCCGGCGAATCCTTCTCCGACGCCTACGCCCACGCCGTCGAACTCGAGAAGACCGAGAAGCTCACCTTCGTCCACCCCTACGACGACCCCGACGTGATCGCCGGCCAGGGCACCATCGGCATGGAGATCCTGCGTCAGCACGCCAAGCCGATCCACGCCATCTTCTGTTGCGTCGGCGGCGGCGGCCTGCTGGCTGGCGTGGCGGCCTACGTGAAGCGGGTGCGCCCCGAGATCAAGGTGATCGGCGTGCAGACCGTCGATTCCGACGCCATGGCCCAGTCCCTCGAGGCCGGCAAGCGGGTCGAGCTGGCCAACGTCGGCCTGTTCGCCGACGGCGCCGCGGTCAAGCTGGTCGGCGCCGAAACCTTCCGGGTCTGCCAGGAATACGTGGACGAGATGATCCGCGTGGACAACGACGCCATCTGCGCCGCCATCAAGGACGTGTTCGAGGACACCCGCTCGATCCTCGAACCCGCCGGCGCGCTGGCCCTGGCCGGCGCCAAGGAATACGCCAAGCGCCACGCCCTCAAGGACAAGACCCTGGTCGCCGTGGCCTCCGGCGCCAACATGAACTTCGACCGCCTGCGCTTCGTCGCCGAGCGCGCCGAGGTCGGCGAGCAGCGCGAAGCCGTGCTGGCCGTGACCATCCCCGAGAAGCCCGGCTCCTTCAAGAAGTTCTGCGACCTGCTCGGCAACCGCAACATCACCGAGTTCAACTACCGCTACGGCGACGCCGCCCGCGCCCACATCTTCGTCGGCGTCGGCGTGCACAACCGCGCCGAGGGCGTGCGCATCACCGAGATGCTGCAACGCCACGCCCTGCCCTGCCTCGACCTCACCGACGACGAGATGGCCAAGAGCCACATCCGCTACATGGTCGGCGGCCACGCGCCGCAGGCGGACAACGAGGTGCTGTACCGCTTCGTCTTCCCCGAGCGGCCCGGCGCGCTCCTCAACTTCCTCGAAACCCTGCGCTCCGACTGGAACATCAGCCTGTTCCACTACCGCAACCACGGCGCCGACTTCGGCCGCGTGCTGGTCGGAATGCAGGTGCCGCCGGCCGACCGGGAGGCCTTCCAGGGCTTCCTCGGGCGGCTCGGTTACGAATACGTCGAGGAAACCCACAACCCGGCCTACCGGATGTTCCTCGGCTGAGATTCACCCCCCGTCCGTCCGCCCCAGCAGGCGGACGGTGCCGCTGAGCCCATTCACCTCCACCTCGTCGCCGTCGGCCAGCGCGTCGACGATGCCGGGCAGGTTCACCACCGCCGGCAGCGCGAACTCCCGCGCCACGATCGCCCCGTGGGACAGGTAGCCGCCGGTCTCCACCACCAGCCCGCCAGCCTTCAGGAACAGCGGCGTCCAGCCCGGATCGGTGGACGGCGCCACCAGCACCTCGCCGGGCGCCAGGCGTCCGCCTTCCGACGGATGGCGCAGCACCCGCGCGCGCCCGCGGACCACCCCGGTGCCGGTCGCCACGCCGCGCCACAGCACCCCGTCGCCGGTGGCCCGGGCCGCGTCCACCGCCCC
>NZ_JAYROR010000084.1:0-8648 GCF_041911615.1 Zoogloea sp.
GAACCGCCGCCGGTCGTGGCGCCGGTCGCGGTTTCCGCGCCGCTGGCCGCCGTCGAATCGGCCGACGGGCTCGACTGGAACGCCTTGTTCGAGGTCGTCACCGGCACCGCCGTGACGCCGGCCGCCATGCGTGCCGCCGACCCCGTGCCGGCGCCCGTGGCCGTGCCCGCGCCGGTGGTCATGCACCAGAGCGACAGCGAACTGGCGAGCAAGTCGCCCGACGACATCATCAAGGCCGCCGTCGGTCGCCGCGCGACCGATCGCCCCGGCGCCAGTGGCCCGGTGGGCCGCCGCGATGCCGAGAAGACCCGCGACAACTCGATCCGCGTCGATACCGCGCGCCTCGATCAGGTGCTGAACCTCTCCGGCGAGATCGGCCTCACCAAGAACCGCCTCAATGCGCTGCGCAGCGACATCCTCAACGGCCGCAGCGACACCGAAACCCTGCACGCCCTCGACTTGGCGGTGAGCCAGCTCGACCTGCTGGTGTCCGACCTGCAGAACGCGGTGATGAAGACCCGCATGCAGCCCATCGGCCGGCTGTTCCAGAAATACCCGCGGATCGCCCGCGATCTGGCCCGCAACCTGGGCAAGGACGTGGAACTGGTGCTCTCCGGCGAGGAGACCGAGATCGACAAGACGATGATCGAGGATCTGTCCGACCCGATCATCCACCTGATCCGCAACGCGGTCGACCACGGCGTCGAGGACACCCAGGAGCGCCTCGCCAACGGCAAGCCCGAGAAGTCCATCGTTCGCCTCGAAGCGCGTCAGGAAGGCGATCACATCGTGATCCTGGTGGCCGACGACGGGCGCGGCATGAACGCCGAGCGCCTGCGCGCCAAGGCCGTCGAGAAGGGCCTCATCACCGACGAGGAAGCCAACACCATGGACGAGCGCCAGAGCTACAACCTGGTGTTCCTCCCCGGTTTCTCGATGGCGAGCCAGATTTCCGATGTCTCCGGACGCGGCGTCGGCATGGACGTGGTGCGCACCAACATCCAGAAGCTCAACGGTTCCATCGACATCCGCTCCAGCCTCGGCAAGGGCACCACCTTCGTCATCAGCCTGCCGCTCACCCTGGCGATACTGCCGGTGCTGCTGGTGCGCCTGGGCGACCAGCCGTTCGCGGTGCCGCTGTCGATGGTTCGCGAGATCCTCCCGATCGAGCCGTCCGAGGTGCAGGAAGTCGGCGGTCGGGCGACGATGGTCGTGCGTGGCGAGGTGCTGCCGATCATGCCGCTGTCCACGCTGCTCGGCTGGGACCAGAACCAGACGCCCGAGTACGGCGTGCTGATGCAGAGCGCCGAACAGAGCTTCATCCTCGCCATCGACAGTTTCGCGGGTCGTGAGGACGCGGTGATCAAGTCCCTCGACGATTTCCGTCCGAAGGGCGTCGCCGGCGTCACCACGCTGTCCAACGGCCAGATCGTGCTGATTCTCGACATGAAGGAGCTGCTCGGCGCCCTCGGCGATACCCGTGGCGTGTCTCGTCGCACGCTGCTCGCGCATCTCGAAGTGCCGGCGCTCGCCGCCTAGGAGACCTCCGACCCGACGGCTCGCGCCCCGACTGCGACTTCTTCCACAGCGTCACGCTCTGCAACAAATGGGCGTGACGTACGCCGCTCGACCCCAGGCAGGGCTCGGTTAGGATCGCTCCTGACTGCCCCAGCCCCTCGCTTTTCCGGCGAGCCGGAGCCGAGCGGGCGAGGAGAGAGCAGATGGGCGACTTCGATTTCGATTACTGGAAAGACCTGGCCGAGCGCGATCCCGCCGCGTTCTTCCAGGCCCGCGACGCCGCCCTGCAACACTGCATCGCCTGCCACCCCGGCCAGGCCCACGCCCTGGCCGCCTTCCAGACGCGCATCGACGCTACCCGGGTCCTCGCCGGCAGTCCGATGCAGGCCAGCCGTGCGCTGTTCGAATTGATGGAGGACCAGCTCCGGCTGCTCGGCGCCAAGCTGGTCGAGCTGCGCCTCGAGGCCGAGAGCCTGCGCGGCACCCTGGCGCGCGAAACCACCGTCTGAGCGTTTGCCCCGGCGGCCCGGAATAGCCGCCGCAAAGCCCGTCTGTTCGATGCCTCGCCGTGCCCGGCGGCGGCGTATCGTGATGGCCTCTGAACGACCGCCGGGCGGGCCGTGGCCGAAGACAGCGATCTCGAAAAAACCGAATCAGCCTCAGCGCGAAGGCTCGAACAGGCCCGCGAGGAAGGCCAGGTTCCCCATTCCCGCGAGCTGGCCACGTTCATCTCGCTGCTGGTGGGTGTCGTCGGCCTTTACGTACTGGGCCGCTGGGCCGGGCACCGCATGATGCAGCTCATCAAGTCGGGCCTGAGCTTCGAGCGCCGTCTGGCCTTCGAGCCGGGCGGAATGGGGGAATTACTCGCGGCGCTGTCCGCCGACGCGCTGCTGACCGTCGCGCCGCTGCTGATCGCCGCCGTTATCGCGGCGCTGGTCACGCCCTTCCTGATGGGCGGCTGGGTCTTCACCACCAAGGTCCTGCGTTTCGATCTGACCCGACTCGACCCGATGCAGGGGCTGGGCCGCATGTTCTCGACCCACGGCCTCGTCGAGCTGGTCAAGGCCAGCCTCAAGGCCGTCCTGGTGGCCTGCGTCGGCGTCTGGGTGGTGTGGCGCGAGCGCGATCACCTCTTCGCGCTGATGCTCCAGCCCCTCGAGAGCAGCATGGACGATTTTGCCGGTCTGGTGCTGATGTCCACCCTGCTGATCGTCTGCAGCCTCGCCCTCATCGCCGCCATCGACGTGCCCTTCCAGCTGTGGGAATACCACCGCCGCCTGCGCATGACGAAGGAGGAGGTGCGCCAGGAGATGAAGGAGCAGGAAGGCGATCCGCAGATCAAGGCACGCATCCGCGCCGCCCAGCGCGAGATGTCCCGCCGCCGCATGATGAGCAACGTGCCCAAGGCCGACGTGGTCGTCACCAACCCGACCCACTACGCCGTGGCCCTCAAGTACGACCCGGACAAGGCCGGCGCCCCCATCGTCGTCGCCAAGGGCGCGGACGCCGTCGCCGCCAAGATCCGCGAACTGGCCCGCGAGAACAAGGTGCCCATCCTCGAAGCCCCGCCCCTGGCACGGGCGCTGTTTACCCACTGCGAGCTCGAACAGCAGATCCCCGCGGCCCTCTACACCGTGGTCGCCGAGGTCATGGCCTGGGTCTTCCAGCTCAACCACTGGATCGCCGAAGGCGGCCTGCCCCCCGACGTGCCCGGCGCCCTCGCGGTGCCCGAAGGCATGGACCCGGGGCCGGGCGAGGGGGCCGAGTGAGCGCTGCGGGCCGCCTTCGTCGGCGTGCCCCGGCCAGCCTGTCCCAGACGATGCGCGTAGGCTAGACTCAAAACGTGAGCCGGCGCTCGCTCCCGAATGGCGGCCCCCCACGCAGGCGTTGCGATCATGGCTGACCTTTTCCTCTACACCCTGGGCCCCCCGCTTCTCGTCGTGGCCCTGTCCGCCCCGTGGGTGCTGCGCGCGGGCAAGTCCGACCCCGGACTCGTCTGGTGTCTGGCCTTCATGATCGGCTCGATCGGCGGCTTCTTCATCTTCGTCGCCGTCGGCTGCGCGGAGGATCGATCCTTCGCCGAGGGTCATGGAGGGCGGGCGCCGATGATCTCGTCCGCCTCCATCTCGGTGATCTACGGCGGAATCTTCAGCCCACTGGGCGCCGCAATCGGTGCCACACCCCTGTGGCTCTACGCCAGACGGTCGAAGGGGCGCTGAGCGCATGGAGTGATGCCGCGCCCACCGTCCTCGATCTTGTCCCCTTGTTGCCTTTCAATGATAGCCCTGACCATCATCGCAAGGCCTTGTTACACGGGAAAGAGCTATCAATCCTTTGTAACGATAGCGCCGAGCCTTATCCCGTGAGCGCTGGATAAGGGAGCGTCCTATCGTTGAAAGCCCTCGGATGCCCTGAGCTTTATCACGGGGGCACAGCATCGTCTTCAGACCGGACGTGGGCGTGCTCGGTGGTCGCCGTGGCCGCCCGCGCGGGCTCACCGGAGACCCGCGTCTGCACGTACCCCGGTGCGCAGGCCGCAGCAGCCTGCCGTGGGGCGCCGTTCCCATGCGCGCAATCCTCTTCGTAGTGGCAGCACGGCAGGCGCCGCCCTGAAGCGCCTGCTGGGGCTTTCATCGTTACGCGGCTGAATGCAATTCAAATCTATGAATGCATTTTGCGTTGGCTGTATGCATAATCCGGGGTGGGTGAAAGAGAGTCTTTCCCTTCCCGAACATCATTTCACTCTGGAGAAATAATGACATCCACCGCCACCGGACGGGTTGCGCCCCAGGTGCTCGAAGACGACATCCAGGCCTTCATGGCACTTGCCACCATGCCCGATTACGCACCCCGCGATCCCAATGTCACCCTTGCCGCCATCACGGCAACCTACGAAGAACTCCTGGCCGACCGCGCTGCCCTGGTGCACGCCCAGATCGCCATGGACGCCGTGCGCGACAGGCTCGCCAGCACCGAACAGCGCATCCACAAGCAGATGCTCGACGCCAAGAGCCAGGTACGCGCCCAGTATGGCGACGATTCCAACGAACTCGCCGCGATGGGGCTCAAGAAGAAATCCGAGAAAAAGCCACCCACCCGCCGCCCCCGCGGCGACAGCGCAGCAGGGGCGTGAGCGCGGCGCCGGCCATGTGATGAAGCGGAACCACGCAGGCCCCGGAAGGGTGGGGCTGTGGTTCCGGCAGCCTCGCCGTCAATCAACTGACTCACTCTGGGACGTACTGCGTTGTCTTACGAGGCGGTCAGAGTTTTTTTTGCATGTTCAGACAGGGAGTAAATCGTGACGCACGCATTTGATGAGGCGCAGCTAAAGTCTTTCGACAAAAACTATGATGTGACTCACGAAGACATGGCGGTCCAGGCGCGAGGTCAATTCCTGGAGGCGTTCCCGATCAAACGTCTTTCTACCTTAACGATTGATGATTATGTCATTGGGCGTCAGTTGCCAACATTCTGTGCGCACGTCGAAGCGAAGACGAGGCCGTGGGCAAACATTCAGGGGGCGACATCCGGAAAGTTCGGTATTTATTTTGGGAAGACAGCGTCCGATCCAAAGAAAACATATCGTTTTACGCGCAAGTTCGGGGAGACGCGAGATGAAGCCTTCGGCTCTGTAAAGGCTGCGTTGTTGGAGTTGATTGAACTTGGTCAGGCGAGGCGGTTGAGCTTCTCAGATATCGACGAAAACCCGTTGTCTCAGATGTTCAAGGCCAAAATTCTCAGTCTTTACTTCCCAGAGCGTTTTTTGAACGTTTGTAGTGCAGAGCACTTAAGAGCCCTTGGTTCCGAACTCGGTTATGACGAAGATCTTCCGATAAGTGAATATCAGCACCTGTTGATTGTTGCCAAGCATTCCTGCAAGAGAACTCGGCTGTGGAGCAATCCGAAGTTCATGTCTTTCTTGCTACAGGTTTACCTGCATCGGGGTGAGAACCGACCCGTGAAGGCGATTTTTGCGCCTCCTGAAGAAACTCATCGAAGAGTGAATTTCGAGGACGTACAGGCCGAAAGAACGCGAATCGGCAAAGCGGCTGAGGAGTACGCGCTAGTATGGGAAAAGCAGAGGCTCGAAGGCTTGGGGCTTGGGGAGCTTGAGTCATTAATTGCCGATTGTCGGGATCAGCCTGGTTACGGCTATGACTTTCTCTCGCACAGCACCCGAGAGCAGCGACGCTTCATCGAAGTCAAGGCGGTTGGCAAGTTTCGGGGCGGTGCTGGACACCGATTTTTCTTGTCTGATAACGAGCTTGACGTCTCCAAATCAGAGAGGCATCGCGATGGCTACTTTTTCTACTTGGTGTTCTTTGATGCGGCAGGTCAGCCTGCTGATCTACTTCCGATTCGTGCGGAAGACCTCTACCTGCAAAGTGTGATGCGGCCTGCGTCATACGTTGTCTCGTTCGATCTGAAGAGGTCTACAGCGCGATCGAGGTGACGTGTAAGCCCCTTCGGCCGTCCGCGCTCCATTGAGTTCTCCCCCGAATTACCCCCCCTTTCCCCCTCACTTCCGCCCTTGCTCCGGGGCGCGCCTGAGCGACCATCCGGAGCATGAACGACAGTCTCAACCTGCGCACCCTGTTCGCCCCGAGCAACATCCGCACGCTCGCCGGGCCGCTGCTGATCATCCTCATCCTGTCGATGATGGTGCTGCCGCTGCCGCCCTTCGTCCTCGACCTGATGTTCACGTTCAACATCGCGGTGTCGGTGATGGTGATGCTGGTGGCGATGTACACCAAGCGCCCGCTGGATTTCTCGGTGTTCCCCACGGTGCTGCTGGTCACCACGCTGCTGCGCCTGTCGCTCAACGTGGCCTCGACGCGGGTGGTGCTGCTTGAAGGCCACACCGGCCCCGACGCCGCCGGCAAGGTGATCGAGGCGTTCGGCCACTTCCTGGTGGGCGGCAACACGGCGGTGGGCATCGTCGTGTTCATCATCCTCACGGTCATCAACTTCGTGGTGGTGACCAAGGGCGCCGGGCGGATCGCCGAAGTGGGCGCGCGCTTCACCCTCGACGCGATGCCCGGCAAGCAGATGGCCATCGACGCCGACCTCAACGCCGGCCTCATCGACGAGAAGGAAGCCAAGAAGCGCCGCACCGAAACCGCCCAGGAAGCCGACTTCTACGGCGCGATGGACGGTGCTTCGAAGTTCGTCCGCGGCGACGCGGTGGCGGCGATCCTCATTCTCGGCATCAACATCGTCGGTGGGCTGATCGTCGGCGTGCTCCAGCACAACATGGAGCTGGGTCAGGCGGCCACCAACTACACCCTGCTCACCATCGGCGACGGCCTCGTCGCCCAGCTTCCGGCGCTCATCATCTCGGTGGCTGCCGGTCTGGTGGTGTCCCGCGTCGGCGACGAGGGCGACATGGGCTCGCAGGTGATCGGTCAGGTCTTCTCCAACCCGCAGGTGATGGTGCTCACCGCCGGCATCCTCGGCATTCTCGGCCTGATTCCGGGGATGCCGAACTTCGTGTTCCTGCTGCTGGCCTCCGGCCTGGGCTATCTGGCCTGGAAGGGCAGCCAGCGCGAGGCCGAGCGCACCGAGGAAGAGGCGCCCGCCGCCGCGCCGGTCGCGCCGGCTGAGAGCCAGGAGGCCAGCTGGGCCGACGTCACCCCGGTGGATGTGCTCGGCCTCGAGGTGGGCTACCGCCTGATTCCGATGGTGGACAAGGGTCAGGACGGCGAGCTGCTCAAGCGCATCCGCGGCCTGCGCAAGAAGTTCGCCCGCGACATCGGCTTCCTCGCCGCCCCGGTGCACATCCGCGACAACCTCGAGCTCAAGCCCAATGCCTACCGCATCGTCCTGAAGGGCGTCGAGATCGGCGCCGGCAACGCCTTCCCGGGCCAGTTCATGGCGATCAACCCGGGCCGCGTGTCGGGGCCGCTGGCCGGCCGCGAGACCACCGATCCGGCCTTCGGGCTGCCGGCGGTGTGGATCGACGCCACCCAGCGCGAGCAGGCCCACGCGCTGGGCTACACCGTGGTGGATGCCAGCACCGTGGTGGCGACCCACCTCAACCACCTGATCCTCAGCCACGCCCCCGAACTCCTCGGGCGCACCGAAACCCAGGCGCTGCTCGACCACATCGCCAAGGACAACCCCAAGCTCGTCGAGGATCTGGTGCCCAAGCTGCTGCCGCTCGCCAGCGTCCAGCGGGTGCTGCAGAACCTCCTCGACGAAGGCGTCAACATCCGCGACATGCGTTCCATCGTCGAGGTGCTGGCCGAGTTCGCCCCCCGCGTGCAGGACCCGTTGGAGCTCACCTCGCGGGTACGCCAGGCCCTCGGGCGCGCCATCGTGCAGGGCATGTTCCCGGGCAACGGCGAGGTGCAGGTCATGGCGCTCGATCCGGGCCTGGAGCGGGTGCTGATGCAGGCCATGGCCGGTGGTGGCCCGGAGGGCGGTGCCATCGAACCGGGGCTCGCCGACACCCTGCTGCGTGAAACCGCCGCCGCCGCCCAGCGCATGGAAGACATTGGCCTGCCGCCGGTGCTGCTGGTGCCCGCGCCGCTGCGCTGGCTGCTGTCGCGCTTCCTGCGCCGCAGCGTGCCGACGCTCAAGGTCGTCGCCAATTCCGAGGTGCCGGAAACCCGCCTGATCCGCGTGGCGGCGATGATCTCCACCGTTCCCCAGTCCTGATGTCGATGCATTTGTCCCATCTTGCGCAACAGTTGCGTTTCGATTGTTGCGCAAGATGGGCGAATCGTCCGTTCGCACGCCGCCGATCCGCCAAGACCCGTCTGTCGACGCAGGAATAGCACCCTAAAACCTGTCTTTTCCCGGCCATCGAAAGACGTCCCGCTCCGGATAATCAACCGTACCGAAGTGCCCACGCCGATCCCGTGAAAGCCTTCGTACCCCCGGAGACAGGAGCATGAACGTCAAGCGCTACTTTGCCAAAACCGCCCGCGAGGCCCTTCGCATGTTGAAGGACGAGCTCGGGCCGGATGCCGTGGTGCTTTCCAATCGCGCGGTGAATAACGGCGTCGAGATCCTCGCCCTGCCGGCCGGCGACGTGGCGAGCCTGCAGCGCGCCCGCAGTCAGGCGCAGGCCCAGGCTCAGGCCGCCGCCGCCGCGGCCATCGCGCCCGCGCCGGCACCGGTCGCCC
>NZ_JAYROR010000085.1:0-10090 GCF_041911615.1 Zoogloea sp.
CGGCGCGGTGAAGCGCCAGAACAGGTCGGCCGCGACCCAGGCCGTGACGGCCAGCGCCACGCCCCAGGCGAGCACGGGGCCGAGGCGGGCGGCGCGCTGCCAGGGAAGGCGGGACAGATCGGGGCGGTCGGGAAGCTTCATCGTTGCGCTGAACAAAAGACCGTCAATGGTAGCCGGCCTGTGTTACGGGTGAAAGCGCCAACGCGTCGCATTGTGTTTGCGCGGCGCGTCGGCGGCCGGCGCCGGCTCAGATCGGGCCGAGCCAGTCGGGCAGGGCAGCACGCCAGTGGAGGGCGTCGAGCACCGCCGCGAAGGTGCCGTCGGGCGCGGCGACGAGGCGGAGCGGTGTGCCCAGGTGCGGATGGACGAGTTGCAGCCGGGCGCAGTGCAGGAGCATCCGGTGGCAATCGAACTGCTGCTGGAAGAAGCGGTTGTGGCGGCCTTTGCCGAAGGTGGCGTCGCCGACGATGGGGTGGGCGATGTGCTTGAGGTGACGTCGCAACTGGTGGCGCCGCCCGGTGTGGGGCGTGAGCGCGACGAGGGCGTAGCGGCTGGTGGGATAGCGGTCGACGGCATGGGGCAGCTCGCAGGTGGCGAGGCGGCGGTAGTCGGTGACGGCCGCTTGGGGGGCGTCGGAGGCGTCATCGCCGACCCATTCGGCGTCGTCGCGGCGGCGGCTCAGGGCGTGGTCGATGCGCCCGGCCTCCTGCGGGTGGCCGCGCACCACGGCGAGGTAGGTCTTGTCCACCGCCTGCCGTTCGAACTGGGCGCCGGCTAGGCGGGCGGTTTCCTTGTCGAGGGCGAACAGCAGCACGCCCGAGGTGCCGCGGTCGAGGCGGTGCACGGGATGAACGTGGCGGCCGAGCTGGTCGCGCAGCAGCTGCACCGCGAAGCGCGTCTCGTGGCGGTCGAGCTCGCTGCGGTGGACCAGCAGCCCGGCGGGTTTGTGGATGGCGACGAGGTGGTCGTCCTGGTGGAGAATCGTGAGCATGGCCGCGATGGTAAACCGGTCGGGCCGGCGGCGGGCGTCTGGTGCCGGATCGCCCACTCGAACCAAACGGTCGTGGCCGGGTCATAATTCATCTATGCCAAACACTTCCGCACCGACCTTGAGCCTTACTTCCGTCTTTTCCCGCGACGATCTGCTGCACTGCATCCACGCGGCGCTGCCGAGCCAGCGTCAGGGGCAGCGCGACCTGCCGAAGCTCGCCGCGCGTCTCGAGGCGCTGATCCGCGCCGACCTGCTGCCCGACCGCCTCGACGCTTGGTACGGCCTGACCGCCTGGCTCACCGGTGGCTCGCTGTGGAGCGACGTCTACATCGATTCCGCCGACGTGCATAGCTCGGCCACCCAGCGCTTCGCGGTGCTGATGGACGTGCTGGCGGCCAACCCCGGGCTGGCCGCGGCGGTGCGCCGGGCGATCCGCGAGGTGCTCGACGAGACCGATGGCGCCAACCTGTTCGGCGAGGTCGGGATTCCGAGCGACCGGGGTTTCCTGTCGGAATTCGGCGACCGCCTCACCGCCAAGCTGATCCCCGCGCCGCGGGACGATCACGACCTGTCGCACCTGATGAGCCGCAGCTTCCAGCGCGACAAGGACCTGACCCTGATCCGCGGCCTGCAGCCGTCCACCTTCCAGCGCGCCGTCGAGCTGCTGTTTCCGGTCAGCGAGCCGGAGATGCGCGCGGCGCTGCGGCGGGCGATGGCCGACGGTTTCCGGCTGCTGGTGGCGCGGGTGCAGGGGCAGGGGCTGTCCCTCAAGCTGCGGGCGCGCAGCGAGCGCCGGCCGGTGGCCGAATCGCCGTTCAAACGACTCACAGATAGCGGTGAGAACCTGCTCTGTGCCTGGGAGCAGGGGCGCCTGTCGAGCCAGCTCATCGAGGCCTGGGAGGCCGATCTGGAGGCGAGCCGGGCCGAGATGCAGCTGATCTCGGCCCGCCTCGAAACCGAGGGCATCAGCGTCGATATCGTCTATGGCCTCGACGTGCTCGACCGCTGCCTCGGCCGCATGGCGAGCATCGTCGGGGTGATGGCCGCCGAGCCGGGGTCGCCGGGGCCGGCCTTGCTGCTGCTGCGCCAGCTCACCTTCGCGGCCCACGAAAGCACCAGCCTGCGCCATCTCGTGCGGGGCAACCTGCAGCGCCTGCAGCGGCGCATCGTCGACCGTGCGGGCAAGACCGGCGAGCACTACATTGCCGAGACGCCGGGCGACTATCGCCACATCTGGGCCGCGGCGGCGGGCGGCGGCCTGCTCACGGTGGGCACCGCGGCGATGAAGATGACGGTGGCCGGCGCCGGGCTGGCGCTGTTCCTCGAAGGCCTGGGTTCGGGCCTCAACTATGCGGTGAGCTTCCTGCTCCTGCAGGCCTTCGGCCTGATCCTCGCGACCAAGCAGCCGGCCATGACCGCCGCGACCTTCGCCGCGATCATCCGCGACCGCAAGGGCGACGAGCGTCTCGACGTGATCGTCGATTACGCGGCGTGCATCTGCCACTCGCAGCTGGCGGCGGCCATCGCCAACGTGGTGATGGTGGCCGGCGGCGCCTACGCCTTCGACGCCGCGTGGCAGTTCGCCACCGGCCATCACTTCCTCACCCTCAAGGAGGCGGACTACGTCTTCCACTCCCTCAGCCCGGTCGACAGCGGCACGGTGTTCTACGCCGCGCTGACCGGGGTGATCCTCTACCTCGCCGCGCTGGTGGGCGGCTGGGTGGACAACTGGGTCGTCTATCACCGTCTGCCCCAGGCTATCGCCGAGCACCGTCTGGGCAACCGTTTCGGGCGGATGCGCATGATGCGCCTGGCCGGCATCGTGTCGCGCAACATGTCGGGCTGGGCCACCAACGTCTCGCTGGGGCTGATGCTGGGCATGACGCCGGTGCTCGGCAAGTTCTTTGGCCTGCCCCTGGACGTGCGCCACGTGACGCTCAACTCGGGCATCCTGAGCCTCGCTACCTCGTCCCTCGAAGTGGCGCTCAACCTGCGGCTGCTGCTCCTCGCGGTGGCGGGTGTCGGCACGATGTTCGTGCTCAACCTGGGGGTCAGCTTCGCCCTGTCGCTGATGACGGCGGTGCGGGCCTACGACCTGCCCCGTTCCGACCTGCGCGAGCTGCGTCGACGTCTGTTGCACCGCTTGCGTACTCGTCCGCGCGACTTCCTGCTGCCGCCGCGCCGTAGCGTCGCGACGGGCTGACGCGGGGGCGCTCAAGCTTGCCGGCCGGCCGCCGTTAATTTCCCCGCGGCAGCCGGCCTGTTCATTCCGCCTGAATCTCGGGTGCGGCCGTCGCTCCGATCGATGCGCCCCCATGCCGCGGTCCGCCGCCCGAGAGCACCGAATGAACGCGCCTGAACGACACCTCAAACCGACCCCGCGCCGCTCCGGCGAGCTTGCCGGCATCGTGCGGGTCAATGAAGAAATCAAGGCCATCGTCGCGACGGCCTTCCGCATCAACCTGATGGCGCTCAACGCCATCTTCCTGGCCAAGCGCGCCGGCAACGCGGCGCTGGGTTTCGGCGTGCTGTCGAACGAGCTGCGCCGCTTCGCCCAGGATCTCACCCGTCACATGGCCTCGCTGCGCGACATGACCTCCGGCTCCGTCGGCAGCGTCACCGGCGTCGTCCAGCAGCAGCGCAATTCGGCGATCCTCGCCGAGGCAATCCGCCTCAGCGGCGAGGTGCCCGGCGTGCGCGAGGCGCGGCGCCGCGGCGC
Source organism: Zoogloea sp. (assembly GCF_041911615.1). Classification (GTDB taxonomy): domain Bacteria; phylum Pseudomonadota; class Gammaproteobacteria; order Burkholderiales; family Rhodocyclaceae; genus Zoogloea. The sequence goes on from NZ_JAYROR010000085.1 coordinate 3,711, forward strand.
GGCCCGCCTCGCCGACCAGCAGACCCGTCTGCGCGCCCTCGACCTGCGCCTGCGCGCGGCGGTCGAGGAAACCCAGCAGCTCGTCGAACTGGGCGGCGTGCTGGCCCGCTCGGCCAAGATCGAGGCGGCGTACGGCGGCGGCTTCAGTCCGGCGCTGATGCAGGTTTCGACGGATTTCGCGGAGGTGATCGCGCAGATCAAGCGGTCCCTCGAAGTGCTCGGCAAGGAACGGCTCGTAAAGGACTGAAAACCCATGAAGCAGGCTCACTGTATCTACCAGAACGACGACCATCGCTGGCTCGCCATCGCCCGCGATGCCAGCAAGCCGGGCTACATCATCGACACCAACGAGTACGTGATCGTCGATGGCGACCAGGCGCTGCTGTGCGATCCGGGCGGCATCGAGATCTTTCCGGCGGTGTTTTCGGCGCTATCGGCCGAATGCGATCCGACCAGGCTGGCGGGCATCTTCGCGTCCCACCAGGATCCGGACATCATCTCGTCGCTGGCCCTGTGGCTGGAGTTCAAGCCCGACCTGAAGTGCTACACGAGCTGGCTGTGGCAATCCTTCCTGCCCCACTTTGGCGGCGAGGATACGACCTTCGTGCCGATCCCCGACCCGGGCATGACGATCAAGCTCGGCAGTCTCGAACTCCAGGCGGTGCCGGCGCACTACCTGCACTCGTCGGGCAATTTCAACCTCTACGATCCGAAGGCCAAGATCCTGTTTTCGGGTGACATCGGCGCGGCCCTGCTGCCGCCCGACCAGGGTGGGCTGTACGTGGAGGATTTCTCCCGCCACATCCGCCACGCCGAGGCGTTCCACAAGCGCTGGATGGGCTCCGACCGGGCCAAGCGCGACTGGTGCGAACGGGTCTCGCGTCTCGAGATCGACATGATGGTGCCGCAGCACGGCGCGATCTATCAGGGGCAGGACGTGCAGCGTTTCATCAACTGGTTCGCGGCGCTGGAAGTCGGCGTGCTGCGCGGCTAAAGTTGAGGCTCCGCAAGGACGGGGCGTCGCAAAAACCGGATGCTGTCGTCCCGGCGTCATTCTGATTCGAGGCGACATGTACCTGGCGCTCAAGCATTTTCACATCACCTGCGTCGTGCTGAGCGGCGCGGGTTTCCTGCTGCGCGGATGGTGGTCGCTGCGGGCCTCGCCACGGCTGCGCGCGCCGCTGACCCGTCGCCTGCCCCATATCGTCGATTCCTGCCTCCTTGCAAGCGCGATCGGCCTTGCGTGGATGGCGGGGCAATACCCCTTCGTGCACGGCTGGCTGACCGCCAAGGTGCTGGGCTTGCTGGCCTACATCGGGCTGGGGATGGTCGCGCTCCAGCCGACGCGGCCGCGCGCCGTGCGCTTCGCGGCGCTGCTGGCGGCGGCAGGCGTGTTCTCGTACATCGTGTCGGTGGCGATCACCAAGAACCCGGCCGGCTGGCTGGGGGCGCTGTCGGTCTGAGCGCCGGGCGGCGGCGTGACCTGCCTAGGTCGCGTGGTGGTTGAGCAGGCGCTTCAGGCCGGGCGTGTCGAGGATGCGGATGTGCTTCTGCTGAACGGCCACGAGGCCTTCTTCCTGAAAGCGTGAGAAGGCTCGCGACACGGTTTCCAGCTTGAGTCCGAGGTAAGAGCCGATCTCGTCGCGGGTCATGCGCAGGTGGAACTCGGATGGCGAGAAACCACGCGCGGTGAAGCGCTGCGACATGTTGAGCAGGAACGCGGCGAGGCGTTCCTCGGCGCGCATGGAGCCGAGCAGCATCATCACGCCGTGGTCGCGCACGATCTCGCGGCTCATGATCTTGTGGAACTGGTGCTGTAGGCTCTCGACCTGGCGGGAGAGCTCCTCGAGGCGGCTGAAGGGGATCACGCAGACTTCACTGTCTTCGAGGGCGATGGCGTTGCAGGAGTGGTGTTCGGTGCTGATGCCGTCCAGGCCGAGCACTTCGCCGGTCATCTGGAAGCCGGTGACCTGATCGCGGCCGTCTTCGAGGATCACGTCGGTCTTGAAGGAGCCCGCGCGGATCGCATAGATCGCCTCGAAGGCATCGCCCGAGCGGTACAGGTGATGCTGGCGCTTGATCTTGCGCCGGCTGCCGACCAGCTCGTCGAGCTGGTTGATTTCCCGCGGATCGAGGCCGAAAGGCAGACACAGTTCCCGCAGGTTGCACTGGGAACACGCCGTCTTGATTTCAACCGTCATCACCGGAATCGCCGCCTTCATCTGCACGCACACCACCTGATCTAAAGAGGATTTAACAACCTTTGGAGCCCTTTGATCCACGTCAATACGATTCCGGGATGATTCTGCGATTGTTTCGCGCAATCACTAGAAGCACGCCCCATGAACGCGACTCAAAAAGACCTGATCTTCGACCCCGAGCTCATTCGCAAGTTTGACGTGAATGGCCCGCGATATACGTCGTACCCCACTGCCGACCGCTTCGTGGAGGCGTTCAACTCGGACGCCCTGTGCGACTGGCTCGGGAAGCGATCCATCGGCGGCATCGGCAAACCGCTCTCATTATACTTCCACATCCCCTTCTGCAATACGATCTGCTATTACTGCGCGTGCAACAAGATCATCACCAAGGATCACGGGCGCTCGGCCAAGTACCTGCAGTATCTTGAGAAGGAAGTGGACCTCCAGGTGGCGCATCTGCAGGGGCCGCGCGAGGTTCTGCAACTGCACCTGGGCGGCGGCACGCCGACCTTCCTGTCCCACGACGAGCTGCGTCAGCTCATGGGCATCGTGAAGAAGCACTTCACGCTGGTGCCGGACGGCGAGTTCTCCATCGAGGTCGATCCGCGCAAGGTCGATGAGGCCACCGTCAAGCTCCTCGCCGAACTGGGCTTCAACCGCATGAGCGTCGGCATCCAGGACTTCAACCCGGACGTGCAGAAGGCCGTCAATCGCGTCCAGAGCGAGGAGGAAACCAAGCTCGTGATCGACGCGGCCCGCGCCAACGGCTTCAAGTCGGTCAGCGTCGACCTGATCTACGGCCTGCCCAAGCAGAACGTCATCAGCTTCAACCGCACCCTTGAGCAGATCCTCGCCCTGTCGCCCGACCGCCTGTCGATCTACAACTACGCGCACCTGCCGAGCCTGTTCAAGCCGCAGCGGCGCATCATCGACGCGCAGCTTCCGTCCGGCGAGACCAAGCTGCAGATCCTGCAGCTGGCGATCCGCCGCCTCACTGAGGCCGGCTACGTCTACATCGGCATGGATCACTTCGCCAAGCCGACCGACGAGCTCACCACCGCCCAGCGTCAGGGCCGCCTGCATCGCAACTTCCAGGGCTATTCCACCTACGCCGAGTGCGATCTGATGGCCTTCGGCGTGTCGGCGATCGGCAAGGTCGGCCCCACCTATGCCCAGAACGTCAAGACGCTGGACGAGTACTACGACATCCTCGACACCGGCCGGCTGCCGGTGCTGCGTGGCATCGAGCTGACGCCCGACGATCTGCTGCGCCGGGCCATCATCCAGGCGCTGATGTGCCATTTCGAGCTGTCCATCGAGTCCATCGAGATCGCCCACCTGATCGACTTCAAGACCTACTTCGCCGCTGAACTCGCCGATCTGCGCGAGATGGAGAAGGGCGGCCTGCTGAAGATCGACGAACAGTGGATCAGCGTGCTGCCGGCGGGGCGGATGCTGGTGCGCGCGATTGCGATGGTCTTCGACAAATACCTGCGCGCCGACCGAGAGCGCACTCGCTACTCCAAGGTGATCTGAGTCGCGGCTGGCTGGCCGCCTTCGGCCGGACTAAACTATGCGCCCCGCGGCTTCGCGGGGCGTTTTCTTTGCAAGGTGTGAAGCGATGCCCGAAACCGGCTATCTCGCAGTCTTCCTGATCGGCCTGCTCGGCGGCACCCACTGCGTCGGGATGTGCGGCGGCATCGTCAGTGCGCTCACGGTGCAGACGATCCCGCTGCCCGGCCAGAGGCGCCGCGACTGGCCGCTGCACCTCGCTTACAACCTCGGCCGGATCAGCAGCTACACCCTGGCGGGCGCGGCGATGGGCGCCATCGGCACGGTGGGGATGCTGTTCAACGACATCCTGCCGATTCAGCTCGGGCTGTACGTCGCAGCCAATCTGATGCTCGTCGCGCTGGGCCTGTATCTCACCGGCTTCACCCGCGCGCTGGCGGGGGTCGAGCAGCTCGGCCAGCGTCTGTGGCGCCGCATTCAGCCGCTGACGCGACGCTTTCTGCCCGCCCGCACGGTGGCGCAGGCCTTTCCCCTCGGGCTGCTGTGGGGGTTCCTGCCCTGCGGGCTGGTGTACAGCGTGCTCGCCACGGCCCTCGTCACCGGGGCGGCGGAGCGGGGGGCGGCGCTGATGCTGGCCTTCGGCCTTGGCACCCTGCCCAACCTGATGCTCGCCGGGCTGCTGCTCAAGCGCCTGCGCGACGTGGTGCGGAACCAGGCGGTGCGCACCGGGTCTGGTCTGGTAGTGCTGGCTTTCGGCGTCTATGGGCTGGTCACCACGCCGTCGCTCGGCAGCAAGCTGTGGAACGGCGTGGTCTGCCATTTCTGATTTCCCCTGCGGAGTGCGGCGTGTCATGAAGTTTCTCCCCTTGCTCGCGGCCTGGCGGGCGCAGCCGTGAGCGGCGAAGCCGGATCGCACCTCGACTTGCCCGTTTCGGGCATGCGCTGCGCGGCCTGCGCCGTCCGCCTCGAAAAAGTGCTCAATCGCCTGCCGGGCGTCGAGGCCAAGGTCAATTTCGCCACCGAGAAGGCCCGCGTCGCCATCTCGCCCGAGGGCGCATCGGCCGACGACGTGCTCGGGGCGATCCGCAAGGCGGGTTTCGACGTGGCGCCTCAGGTGCTCGAACTGGGCATCGGCGGGATGAGCTGCGCGGCTTGCGCGGCGCGCATCGAAAAGGTCGTTAATCGCCTGCCGGGCGTCGAAGGCAGCGTCAATTTTGCCGCCGAGACGGCACGCGTGCGCTACACCCCGGGCCTCGCCGATCCGGCGGCGGTCGTCGCGGCGATCGGCAAGGCTGGCTTTGCCGCCACGCCCATCGCCGGTCGCGACCGCGAGGCCGAGCGCGCCCGCAAGGCCGCCGAGTTTCGCGCCGAGCTGCGCCTTTTCTGGATGTCGGCGGCGCTGAGCCTGCCCTTCCTCGTCCAGATGGTCGGCATGCTCGACGCCGGCCTGCACGGCACGGCGCACCACGACGAATGGCTGCCGCGCTGGGCGCAGCTGCTGCTGGCGACACCGGTTCAGTTCTGGATCGGCCGGCGCTTCTACAGGGGCGCGTGGTCGTCGCTGCTGGGCGGCGGCGCCAACATGGACGTGCTGGTGGCGCTGGGCACCAGCGTCGCATACTTCTTCAGCCTGGCGGTGGTGTTGCTGGGCCGACACGATCTGCACGTCTACTTCGAGGCGTCGGCCAGCATCATCACCCTGGTGCTGCTTGGCAAGCTGCTTGAGGCGCGGGCGCGGGCGCGCACTTCGGCGGCGGTCGAGGCCCTGCTGCGCCTGCAGCCGCCCACCGCGCAGATCGAGCGCGACGGCCAGCTCGTCGCGCTGCCGGTGGAGCAGGTGGTGGCGGGAATGGTCTTCGTGCTGCGGCCTGGCGACGCGGTGCCGGTGGATGGTGAGGTCCTGTCGGGCGAATCGTCCGCCGACGAGGCGATGCTCACCGGCGAGAGCGTGCCGGTGAGCAAGGCGCCGGGCGACCGGGTGTTTGCCGCCACCGTCAATGGCGCGGGCGTGCTGCGCTGCCGGGCGGTGGGCGTCGGCGCCGAGACGCTACTGGCGGGCATCGTGCGGCTGGTGGAACAAGCCCAGGGCGGCAAGCCGGCGGTGCAGCGGCTCGCCGACCGCATCGCCGCGGTGTTTGTGCCGACGGTGGTGGCGATCGCCTTCGCGACCTTTTTCGCGTGGTGGTGGATTGGCGGCGAACTGGCGCCGGCGCTGGTCAATGGCGTCGCGGTGCTGGTGATCGCCTGCCCCTGTGCGCTGGGTCTCGCCACGCCGACGGCGGTGATGGTGGGCACCGGGCAGGGCGCCCGCGCCGGCATTCTGGTCAAGAACGCCGAGGCGCTGGAGCAGGCCGAGAAGATCAAGACCCTGGTGGTGGACAAGACCGGCACGCTGACCGAAGGCCGGCCGGCGGTGCTCGACCTGCGTCTGGCGTCGGGCGCCGGGCGGGCCGACCTGCTGGCGCTGGCGGCGAGCCTGGAGCAGACCAGCCATCACCCGCTGGCCCAGGCGGTGGTCGCCGCCGCGAAGGCCGATGGGCTGAGCTGGCCGCTGGCCGCGGTCGTGCAGGCGGTCGGTGGCAAGGGCGTGGCCGGCGAGGTGGACGGGCGCACGGTGCTGGTCGGTTCGCCGGCGTTTCTCGCCGAGCGTGGCGCGGCGCTGCCGGC
>NZ_JAYROR010000086.1:0-24774 GCF_041911615.1 Zoogloea sp.
GCGTCGAGCCGCCCCGTCCGCCGCGGGACAGCGGCCCCTCGCCGGCGCCACGACCGATCGGCGAACCGAACCGTGGTCCCGGCGGCCGCCCCGCGGACGGCCCCCGGCCCGGCGGACAGTAGCCGCTCAGTGCACCGTGCACACCATGCACGGGTCGAAACTCCTCACCACGTGCTGCACCAGCAACGGTTCGGCCTCCGGCAGGCCGGCCAGCGCCTGCTCCAGCGCACCGGGCTGGCCGGCGGCGTCGCGGGGCGAAAAGTTCCAGGTGGTCGGCGCGATGATCTGGTAGCGCACGATCCGGCCCCCGCGCACCGTCAGCCAGTGGCCGAGGGCGCCGCGGGCCGCTTCGACGAGACCGCAGCCCTGGCCGTCGGCCGGCGACTCGGCGTGGGCGCAGAACGGCCCGTCGCCAAGCCCGCGCAGCCAGTCCTCCATCGCGGGCACCACCAGGGCGAGTTCGAGCAGACGGGCGATGACCCGGTTGGCCGCGTTGCCGCCGGCGTCCATCACCAGCTCGCGGATCAGCGGATGGCCGGCCACCGCCTGGCGCGCCAGCGCCCCGCATTCGACCACCTGGCCCTGCCAGCGCGGCGCCTTGCACCAGGTGTAGGCGCCGGGCTTGTACTCCACGGGGCGGGTGTCGCCCTCCGCCGGGTGACGGGGCGCGTCGTCCTCCAGCCAGGCGTGGGAGACATCCTCCAGCACGTCGCCGGGCGCGAAGGGCTGCAGCGCGCCGGCGGGCAGGTCGAGCACGCCGCGGGGGAAGAGCCAGCCGCCCTCACGGGCGTAGGCGCCATGGCTCAGGAAGCGGTCGGCGGCACGGCCGAAGCGGGCCAGTTGCAGGTCGTCGGCGATCTCGAGGAAGAGCCGGAAATCGCTCGCCGTGGCAGGTCGGGCCGCCATCCAGCGACGCAGACCGGCCACGCTTTCGATGCAGGCGACGGCCTCGAGGCGGTCGCCGAAGAGGTGACGTTCGAGCCAGCGGCGGAACTCGCGCAGCGCCGCGAACACCCGCAGCCGCTCGGCGGCCTGGGGCGCCCGGGCCACGCCGCCGGGCTGCAGCGTCATGCTGTGGGGCCACTTGCCGGCGAGGCTGCCCATGATCTGCAGGAAGGCCGCCCGGGCCGGCAGGGCGTCGGCGGTGGCGCTGCCGGAGGTCGCCTTGAAGCGCGCGGCGGCGGCGTCGAACCACGGCCGGCCGCGGTAGGCGTCGCGGGCGAAGTCCGGCATGAAGAAGAGGTAGAAGTGGGTGAAGTGGTCGGCCAGGTTCTCGGCCGCCAGGATCAGGTTGCTCACCCGCTGGCCGTCGGGCGTGGGCCGCAGGCCGGCCAGATCGGCCAGCGCGGCGGCGGCGGCGGCCGATTGCGACACCGAGCAGATGCCGCAGATGCGCGGCACGATCGTCAACGCATCCGTCGGCTCGCGGCCGATCAGGATCTGCTCGAAGCCGCGGAACAGCGGCGAATTGACGTACGCCGCCGCAACCCGGCCGTCCTCGAAATCGAGGCTCACCTCCAGGTCGCCCTCGACGCGGTTGAAGGGCCCCACCACCACACGATTCATTTCAGCCCCGTCTTGCGGATGGCCGGCGCGAGCACCGGCGTTTCGACCACGGCGTTCTGGCGCACCCGCGCCGGGGTGGCCGACTTGGACAGCGCCGCCAGCGCCACGAACCACGCCTTGGGCATGTCGGAGGGCAGCCCGATGGGGATGCCGGCGACCTTGGGCGTGCGGTCGAAGGCGTGGCCCGGCGATTCGAAACCCGGCTCGGTGCAGCTGATGCACGGGTAGCCGCCGTTGGTGCACGAGCCGGCGCCGTTCCATGGCCGGGTGTTGCAGTCGGCGTGGGCCTGGGTGCCCTTGCAGCCCAGGTGCTCCATCATGCAGCCCAGGTCGCCGGGTTTCTCGGCGCTGGCCTTGAACTCGTAGAACTCGTTGCGGTTGCAGCCGTGGTGCACCAGCTGGTCGGCGTAGAAGCGCGGGCGGCCGAGGGCATCCATGTCGGCTTCGCCGAACTGCCCCAGCGCGAGGGCCAGCAGGGTGTCGGTGACCCAGTCCGGGTGGGTGGGGCAGCCGGCCACGTTGATGACCGGCAGGCCCGCGGCCGAGCGGTAGTCGCCCCCCAGCAGGCCGCCCAAGTGCTCGCCGTCGTACTGCAGGCCGATGGCGCCGGCCGGGTTGTTGCCCGCCGCGGTGATGCCGCCGTAGGCCGCGCAGGTGCCCACGCCCAGGGTGTAGCGGGCGCGAGCGGCGAGGCGCTTGACCCAATCGATCATCGGCCGCCCGGTGCCCGCCAGCAGGTGGAAGCGCCCGCTGCCGTTGGGGCCGGTGAGGAGCGAGCCTTCGACGCACAGCAAGTCCAGCGGCCGGGCGCCGGATTCGAACTCGGCCAGCAGCGCCCGCACCTCGTCACCGGAGGCTTCCGACAAGGACGGATGCCAGGCCAGCATGATGCCCGCCGACGACAGCAGCCCCAGCACGTCCCGCGCGCCCGAGCACAGCAGCGACATGGTGCAGCCGCCGCAGCCGCCGGACTGGAGCCACAGGAGGTTCATTCGTCGTCCCCGCCCTTGCCGCCGTCGAGGCCAAAGCGGGCCAGCTTGGCGCGCAGGCCGACGCGGGAGAGTCCCAGCTCGTTGGCGGCGCGGGTCTTGTTCCAGCGCAGGCGGATCAGGGTTTCCTTGAGCACGCGCGCTTCCAGCGCCTCGACGCGCTCCTGCAGGGTGCCGGCGAAGCCGACGGCGGCGAGCTCGGCGTCGTCGGCCGCCCCGTGGCGGTCGGCGCCAGCCTGGAGCACCCGCGGCGCCAGCAGATGGGCGCCCAGGCACGGCTCGGTGGCCAGCGCCAACATGCGCAGGATGGCGTTCTGCAGTTCGCGCACGTTGCCGGGCCAGCGGTAGGCTGACAGGCAGGCCAGCGCCTCGGCGGTGAAGCCTTCGGTGTCCTTGCCCAGCGCGCGGCGGCTCACATCCAGCAGGCGCTCGGCGAGCAGCGGGATGTCCATCGGCCGCTCGCGCAGCGGCGGCACGTGGATCGGCACGATGGCGAGGCGGTAGTACAGATCCTCGCGAAAGCGCCCTTCGCGCACCTCGGTTTCCAGATCGCGGTTGGTGGCGGCGATCACCCGCACGTCCACCGTCACCGGGCGCGGGCTGCCGAGGGGGCGGAACTCGCCCTCCTGCAGCACCCGCAGCAGCTTGACCTGGAAGGCCGGCGAGGTCTCGCCGATCTCGTCGAGGAACAGCGTGCCGCCATCCGCCTGCTGGAACAGGCCGGTGCGGTCTTCATACGCGCCGGTGAAGGCGCCGCGCTTGTAGCCGAACAGCTCGGCCTCCAGCAGCTCGTCGGGCAGCGCGCCGCAGTTCTCGATCACGAAGGCCTTGTCGGCGCGGCGGCTCTGGTAGTGGATCGCCCGCGCGATCATCTCCTTGCCGGTGCCCGACTCGCCGGAGATGAGCACGGAGAGGTCGAAAGGCGCCACCTGGGCGATCAGGTCGCACACCGGGTTCAGCGGGCTGTCGGGCGCGCGGGTGAGGCCGTCGAGCCCGAACTCGCGCTTGACCCGCTCGTACTTCATCTCGACGCGCTTCTTGAGCACCGGGCTGGTGGTGCGCAGCTCCAGGCTCAGGCGCTGGTTCTCGGCCTGCAGGCGGTGCAACTCGGCGGCGTTGCGCATGGCCATCAGCAGGCCGTCGGGCTGCCAGGGCTTGAGCAGGTACTGGTAGATGCCCGCGTCGTTGATGCCGGCGATGATGTCTTCCGAGTCGGTGTAGCCCGAGATGATGATGCGCACCACGTCGGGCCATTGCTCGCGCACCCGCTTGAGGAAGGCCACGCCGGATTCGCCGGGCATGCGCTGGTCGCACAGCAGCACCTGCACCGTCTCGCGCTCGAGGATCTTCCAGGCGTCCTCGGCGGAGGACGCGGTGAACACCTCGAACTCTTCGTCGAGGGTGCGGCGCAGGGCTTCCTGGGAGCGGACTTCGTCGTCCACCACCAGCACGGACGGCAATCGGGCGGCGGGTTTGATCGGACTGTTCATCGCTGGGCTGGGCTGGCCCCGACGCAGTCGCGGTGCCGGGCGAGGTGGCGCGGCGTCCAGGACTGGGGGCTCTTCATCACGAAATGGTAGCGCGCCCCGTGGTAGCTGGGGTCGAAGCCGTAGAAGTTGCGGCGCATCCGGGCGAGCTCGTCGTCCCGGTAGGCGGAAAGGGGTTTGGCGGCTTCGTCGGCCGCGCGGCGGGCCCGCTTGGCGGACAGGCGCTCGGCGTAATCCGGCGCTGCTGCCAGCGCCTGGGCGCGGGCGAGCACCTCGGCCTCGAAGGACGGCCGGTCTGCGCCGAAGGCGGCGTCGATCAGGCCAGTCTGCGCGGCGCGCGGTGCGCCCAGGGGCAGGCGCTCGGCCATGATCGCCCGGGCGGCCGCATCGCCCACGCGGCGCGGCAGCAGGTAGGTCCAGTACTCCGAGCCGTACAGGTTGCCCATGTTCTTGTAGTGGGGGTTGAGGATCACCCCCTCGCGCGCCCACACGTGGTCTGCCGCCAGCGCCAGAAAGCAGCCCCCGGCGCCGGCGTTGCCGCGCATCGCCGCCACGGTGAGGCGATCCGTGAGCTGCAGGATGGCGAGGCACACGTCGTCCATCGCGTTGATGTTGGCCCAGGATTCGTCCGCCGCCGAGCCGCCGGCCTGCTGCTGGGCCTCGATGCGGCCCAGGTGGATGCCGTTGGACCAGAAATCCGCCCCGCCCTCCAGCACCAGCACGCGGGTGGGCCGGGCGCGGGCGAAGGCGATGGCGTCGGTGAGGCGTCGGCACGGGTCGGTGGCCATCGCGCCGTTGTAGAAGTCGAAGGACAGCACGCCGACGGCGCCGCCGGCTTCCTCCCGGTAGCGCAGCTCGCCCCAGTCGGCGGCATCGCGCATGAGCGGCGCGGGGCGCTCGGGCAAGACCGCGGCCTGATCGGCGAAGGCCACGGTGGCGGGCAGCTTGATGCCGCCGGGGCGCTTCACGTGACCGATCCACACCGCGCCGTCGCGGGTGGCACGCAGCACGGCGCCGTCACGGCGGGCGATCAGGTCGCCGGGCGTCGTGCCGGGCTCGAAGGCGGCCGGGTGGGCGTCGAAGAGATGGCAAGGCTGACCGAACAGCGCGTCGGCGACGCCGGGAAAGCCATCGGCGGCGCGCAGCCGGGCGAGGATCGTGGCGGTGTCGTCGCGGGCCCAGTCGATGGCGCGATCCGCCTGGCGCATCAGCGGCTGGAGCGTGCCGCGCACGGCCGGGTCGTCGGAGGACGGTCGTTGCGGCTGCCAGCGGCCGGCACGCCAGTCGTCGAAGCGGGCGATGGCCTCACGCACGGCGGCCAGCGCCGCCTCGGTCACTTCGCTGCGGTAAAGACTGGCCTTGGGCGCGGCGCGCATCGGGAAGACGCGGCTCGCCCATACCGGGCCGGCGTCCATCTCGGCTTCGGCCTGCAGCACCGTGACGCCCCACTCCGCCTCGCCGCGCTGGATCGCCCAGTCGAGGGCCGACGGGCCGCGGTCGCCGACGATGCCGGGGTGCACGACAAGGCACGGCAGGCGCGACCACACGGATTCGGGGATCGCGCGCTTGAGGAAGGGCGCCAGCAGCAGCTCCGGCTGGAACAGCGCGACGGCCTCCTCGGTGACGGAATCGGCGATGTCGAACTCCACCGAGAGGTCGTGGCCGTCCGCCACCAGCGCGTCGAAGAGGCGCTGGGTGAGGCTGTTGAAGCTGTGGCAGAGGACGAGGATGCGCATTCGGCTTACAAAACGGCTTCGAAGCCCTCGAACTGGGGCGGGCCAAGGTAGATGTCGCGGCTGCTGCCGGCGCCGGCGTGGGCCTTGCGGAAGGCTTCGGAGCGCGTCCAGGCCTCGAAGGCGGCGGCGGATTCCCACACCGAGTGGCTGGCGAACAGCGTGAACTCCGGCGTCGTCGGCCCCTGCAGCAGGTTGAAGGACTGGAAACCGGGCGCTTCGTCCAGGTGGGATTCGCGCTTTTTCCAGATCTCGATGAATTCGGCCTCGCGGCCCGGGGCGATGCGGAAGCGGTTCATGGCGATGAACATGGCGGGCACTCCGAAAAGGGGGAAAACGGGATCAGCAGATGCGCGGCAGCTGCTCGCCGGCGAGCCAGTCCACCATGCGGCGGCCGCCGAAGGCGGTCTTCATCTGCACGAAACGGTGGTCGTCGGCGATCACCTCGCCGACCCGCGCAGCGCGGGCACCGAGCGGGTGGGCGCGCAGGGCGGCGACGAGCGCGGCGGCTTCATCGGCCGGACACACGGCGATCAGCTTGCCCTCGTTGGCGATATTGAGCGGGTCGAGGCCCAGGAACTCGCAGGCGGCGGCCACCTGCGGGTCGACGGGGATCGCCGCCTCATCGAGCACGATGCCGACGCCGGACTGCTGGGCGATCTCGTTGAGGGTCGCCGCCAGCCCGCCGCGGGTCGGGTCGCGCAGCAGGCGCAGGCCCGGCGCGGCGGCCATCGCCACGGCGGCGAGGCCGTGCAGCGCGGCGGTGTCGGAGCGGATTTCGGCGTCGAAGGCGAGGTTTTCGCGCTGGGCCATGATGGCCATGCCGTGGTCGCCGAGGGTGCCGGAGACGATCACCGCATCGCCGGCCCGGGCGTTGGCGCCGGAGAGGTGGCGCCCGGCGGGCAGCGCGCCGATGCCGGTGGTGGTGATGAACAGGCCGTCGCCCTTGCCGCGCTCGACGACCTTGGTGTCGCCGGTGACCACCGGCACGCCGGCCTCGCGGGCCGCGGCGGCCAGGCTGGCGACGATGCGGGCGAGGTCGGCCAGCGGAAAGCCTTCTTCGAGGATGAAGCTGGCGGCGAGGTACAGCGGCCGGGCGCCCATCACCGCCACGTCATTGACGGTGCCGTGCACAGCGAGGCAGCCGATGTCGCCGCCGGGGAAAAACAGCGGCGAGACCACGTGGGCGTCGGTGGCGACCACCAGCCGCTCGCCGGGACCGGGGGCCGGCAGCACCGCGCCGTCGTCCCCCTGGCGCAGCCATTCGTTGTCGAAGGCCTTGCCGAAGATGTCGCTGATGAGCTGGACCATCGCGCGGCCGCCGCCGCCATGGGAGAGGTCGACGCTGCCGTGACGCAGGTCGAGGGGTCGGACGTAGTTTTTCTTCATCGCCGGAGGGCTCCAAGATGAAAAGGCGCCCCCTCTGAGGCGTGAGGCCGGCGTGTCGTCGCGTCGCGCACGGGGCCGGACGGCAGGGCGAGGCCGGCCCGCCGCGCGCCTGCGCTGCGGGTGAGGGTGGAGGTCGTTTTCATGGCACGCGTGTCGTTTCGGCCGGTTGCCCGGGCCGCGCGGCACGCGTGAGGTGCCGGCGGGCGGGTCAGGCGTGGGTCAGTTGGTTGTCGGTGAGGGTCTTGAGGGTGTCGGCGACGCCCCGGGTATGGCTGGCAGTGCCGGCGGTCATGCCGCTGAAGGCCTCGATGTCGGTGAGCATCGCGGACAGCAGGGAGACATCGCCGGACTGGCGCTCGATTTCCTGGGCGACGCGGCCGATCTCGCCGGCCAGCGACGAGATGTCGGCGCCGATCTCGCCGGCGCTGGTGCGGGATTTCTCGGCGAGCTTGCGCACTTCGTCGGCCACCACCGCGAACCCCCGCCCGGCCTCGCCGGCGCGGGCGGCCTCGATGGCGGCGTTGAGGGCGAGCAGGTTGGTCTGGTCGGCGATCTGCTGGATGACCTCGACGACGCCCTGGATGCGTCCGCTGGCCTCGGCGAGGCGACGGGCGCTGTCGGCGGATTCGGCGGCCTGGTTGCTGAGGGTGGCGATGGTGGTGCTGGCGTCGTGGACGACCCGCTCCTGCTGCTGGATGTGCTCGCCGAGCGAGCCCACCGAGGCGTAGAGGTCGGTGGCGCAGGATTCGAGCTGACGGGCGGTGTCGTTGCGCAGGGTGTGGGAGGCCAGCAGCGTCTGGCCGAGGCTGTTGAGACCGTGCACGACCAGCGAGATGTTGTCGTCGAAGCCCGACGGGTCGAGCTTGCTGTCGAAGGCGCCGGACTGGAACTCGACGATCTGCTTGACGATGACCCGCGACAGGCCGGTGAGCTTGCTGCTCTGGCGGCGCAGGAAGAAGGCCTTGAACTCGCCGTAGTGGGCGACGAAGTTGTCGACGAACTCGTCGCGGAAGGGCGTCCCCTCGGGCACCCGGAAGAACATCACGGCGGCCAGGGTCTGGTTGAGATTGAGACCGAGGATCTCGCCGAAGGTGGAGAAGCCGGCGAGGTTCGGGCAGTCGAGCACGCCGCCGATCTGCGACAGCTCGCGCTCGTTGTTGAGGCGGCGCAGGATGCAGTCGTTGAGGATGCCGGCTACCGGGGCGCCGGGCTTGCCGGCCATGAAGGCGCGGTAGTCGTCGGCGGTACTGGTGGTGAGGCTGTTGCGGCGGACCAGCAGCAGCTCTTCGCCGGGGGAGATGTCGCAGTAGAAATTGACGCGGTCGTCCTGCAGGTTGACGTTGACCACCGAGCGCACGAACAGCTCGTCGCCCACCCGGATCGCGAAGGAGTAGTCGGCGAGCTTGCCCTCGAGCTCCTGCGGACGGCAGTGGAAGTGGGCGCACAGGGCGTCGATGAAGGAGACGATGCGGCCTTCCTTGTCGATGACCTGGCTGACGTAGCGCTGCTCGAGCGAGGCGCCGATGACCGGGAAATGCGCGCCGTCGGGCACGAAGTTGTGGCTCTTGAGCACACCGAAGCGGGTGCCCTTCGCCACCTTCAGGAACGCGATCAGGGCGTGGTTCTCGAGCTTGCGGGTGCCGTCGTGAATCCAGGTGTGCTTGAAATCGAACTTGCCGCCGGCCGAACCGCCGACGAACAGGCAGGGGAAGCGCCCGGAATCGTACAGGGCCTCCATGAAGAACGACTCGGAGGCCGACAGGCCGTCGAAGAGGATGTAGGCGAAGGTGTCGCGGTGGTCGATCTCGATATCGACCTTCAGGCCGCGGATGTCGCGGGCGATGCCGGCGATGCGCTCGCGTACCGCGCGCTCGTGCTGGCCGCGGCGCAGATCCTCGCAGCCGAGGGGCACCGCCACCACCTGGGCGCGAGCGATCAGGCTGGCGTCGAAGCACTGCAGCACGACCCGATCCCAGCTGTCGCCGGTGCCGCAGTAGAGGTTGCGGCTGTCGCTGCACAGCTCGCCGGCGGTGGAGCACAGCATCACCGGCACGCCGGGGAAGCGCGCGGTGACGGCACGGGCCACCTGCTCGATGTCCACGTGGGGCGAGACGTAGCCGCCGATGAAGGTGGGCGCGATGCGGGCACCGGCCAACTGCTGGGCGAGCTCGCCGGCACGGCACTGGAGGGTATGGACGCCGGGCGCGGGGGCGCCCCGAAACTTGCTGAACAGGCTCACTTCTTGTCTCCTAGACGGCCTCGACGCGGGCCTCCATGGCCGCTTAACGGCGGTCGGAAGACAAGATTGAGCGATGTTTTTCGTGCCATGCCAGCCGCAAGGCGGCGTTCGTCATGAAAAAACGTGGGGGGGATAGGGAAAAAGGGCATCGCTGCGGGGACGGGATTCAGCCGGCCACGACCGGGATGTCGCGGAAGCGCCCGTAGGTGTAGTGGGCGGCGCAGGCGCCCTCCGACGACACCATGCACGAGCCCATCGGCGTCTCCGGCGTGCACACCGTGCCGAAGAGCTTGCAGTCGCGGGGCGTCTTGACGCCGCGCAGGATCGCCCCGCATTCGCACGACGGGTGATCCGGCACCGGGCGGTACTCGAGCCCGAAACGCGCCTCCGCGTCGAAGGCGGCGAAGGGCGCGCGAATGCGCAGCCCCGAGTACGGCACCAAGCCGAGTCCGCGCCATTCGAAGGCCTGGCGCAGTTCGAGCACGTCCGACACGAGCGCCTGGGCCTTGAGGTTGCCGTCTTCGGTGACGGCGCGGGTGAATTCGTTCTCGACCTCGGCGCGGCCTTCGTTCACCTGGCGCACCAGCATCAGGACGGCCTGCATCACGTCGAGGGGTTCGAAGCCGGCGATCACCACCGGCTTGCGGTATTCGTCGGCGAAGTGGGCGTAGGGCCGGCTACCGATGATGGTGCTGACATGGGCGGGGCCGATGAAGCCGTCCAGCGGCACGGTGCCGAGATCGCGCACCTCGGGCGATTCGAGGATCGCGGTGATCGCCGACGGGGTGAGCACGTGGCAGCACAGCACCGAGAAGTTGGTGAGCCCGAGCGCCGCCGCCTGGCGGATCACCAGCGCGGTGGGCGGGGTGGTGGTCTCGAAGCCGATGGCGAAGAACACCACCTGGCGGTCGGGCTCCCGCTGAGCCAGCGCCAGCGCGTCGGCGGCCGAGTAGATCATCCGGATGTCGGCGCCGCGGGCGCGGGCACGGAGCATCGACAGGCCTTCGGAAGCCGGCACGCGCAGGGTGTCGCCGTAGGTGCACACCGTGACGCCCTCGTCCAGCGCGAGGCGGATCGCCTGGTCGATGCGGCCGATGGGCAGCACGCACACCGGGCAGCCGGGGCCGTGGATCATCCGCACCTGGGCCGGCAGCAGGTCGGCCACGCCGTAGCGGGAGATGGCGTGGGTGTGACCGCCGCAGAACTCCATGAAGGCGTAGCGCCGATCCGGCCGGGCTTCGCGGGCGATGGCGGCGGCAAGCCCGCGGGCGAGTTCGCCGTCGCGGAATTCGTCCACGTATTTCATGCGCGGGCGCTCTGCGCGCCGACGTCGATGCCGGCCTCGGCCATCAGCGCGAGGGTCTGCTCGGCCTCGACCGGGTCGAGGCGGGTGAGCGCGTAGCCCACGTGGACGATCACGTAGTCGCCCACGGCGACACCGTCGACCAGCGCCAGCGAGATCGTCTTGCGCACGCCGCCGAGGTCGACGACGGCCTGGCTGTCGGGTAGAAGTTCGACCACGCGGGTCGGGATGGCGAGGCACATGGGTTCAATCCTGGCTGGCGCCGAGGCGCGCCTTGCGCTCGGCGGTGTAGGCCCACCACGGGCGGGCCGGCTCGCCACCCATGAAACGGGTGGCGGCGATGAAGGTGTCGAGCAGGCACGGATCGCTGCGGATGCCGCAGACCGCGTTGACGTCGGCGTAGAGCGCGAACGGGTCGCGCCCGACGAGGCCGGCCGGGGCGTCGATGCCGATGCGGCGCAGGATGTCGGCCACGGCCTTGCCCACGTTGGGGACATCCTCGAGCCGGCGCACGCTGGCCGGGGTGGCGTTCAGCTTGCCCATCGGACGGCACCTGGCGCGGCGCTCACAGCAGCCCCCGACGCAGCTCGGCACGGGCCACCCAGGCCTGGCCGAGGGCGATGCCACCGTCGCCGGGAGGCACGTGCTGGGCCTCGAAGACGACCAGGCCGCGGGCCGTCAGCTTGTGACGCAGGCCGGCGGCGAGCAGGCGGTTGTGCAGGCAGCCGCCGGCCAGGGCGACGCGGCGCAGGCCGGTGGCGTGGGCCGCGTCCGCGAGCCACTGGGCGAGGCCGTCGATCAGGGTGGCGTGGAAGTGGCTGGCGCCGCGGGCCGGATCGGGCTCGTCGGCCAGCATGTGAAGCAGCGGATAAAGGTTGAGCACCGACAGGTCGGCGGGCGGGCGGCGGTCGATGTGGTAGCCGCCGACGAGGGGCAGGCTTTCGCCGAAGCGCCGGGCGAGGGTTTCGAGGCGCATCGCGGCCTGGCCTTCGAAGCTGGTGGCCTCGCACAGGCCGAGCAGGCCGGCGGCGGCGTCGAACCAGCGCCCGAGGCTGGTGGTGGGCGGGCAGCGGGTGCCCCGCGCGAGCATCGCGAGCACCTGGGCGACGGCCGGCTGGTGGGCGAAGCGGCGGGCCGCCTCGTCGGGGCGGCCGAGGGCATGGAGCACCCCGGTGGCGACGCGCCAGGGTTCGCGGGCGGCGCGGTCGCCGCCGGGCAGGGCGAGCGGACTGAGGTGGCCGAGGCGGCGGAACTCGGCGCCGTCGACGTACAGCAATTCGCCGCCCCACGGCAGGTCGTCGGTGCCGAGGCCGACGCCGTCGGCGGCGAAGCCGAGGACCGGGCCGTCGAGGCGGTGTTCGGCGCACACCGCGGCGATGTGGGCGTGGTGGTGCTGGACGGCGATGGAGGGGATGTCGAGGGCGTCGGCCAGGGCCAGCGCGGCGCGGGTGGAGTAGTAGTCCGGGTGGGCGTCGTGGGCGACGGCGGCGGGCCGCACCGACAGGATCGCCTGCAGGTGGGCGGCGGCCTCGTCGAGGGCGGCGCAGGCGGCCGGGTTGTCGAGCCCGCCGATGTGCTGGGACAGGAAGGCTTCGGCGCCGCGGGCGAGGCACAGGGTCGCCTTGAAGTGGGGGCCGAAGGCGAGCACCGCCGGACCGCTGGCGTCGAGGGGCATCGCCAGCGGGGTGAAGCCGCGCGCCCGGCGCAGGAACTGGACACCCCCGCCGACGGGTTCGCCGGGGGCCGCCGGCAGGTCGGGGCGCAGGCGCAGCACCGAGTCGTCGCAGCGCACGACGATGTCGCGGTCGTGCATCAGCAGCACGTCGGCGATGTCGGCGAGGCGCGCGAAGGCTTCGTCGTTGCGCTGCACCAGGGGCTCGCCGTGGGGGTTGGCGCTGGTCATCACCAGCGCCAGGGGTTGCGGCTCGGCGAGCCAGGCGGTGCCGGCGGGCCGGCCGGCGGCCTCGTGGAACAGCAGGTAGTGCAGCGGCGTGCCGGGCAGCATCACGCCGAGTTCGTCGAGATCGGGGGCGAGGCCGGGAAAGGCTTCGTCGCAGCCGGGCTGCTTGGCGAGCAGCACGATGGGGCGCTCGGGGCTTTCGAGGGTGTCGGCCTCGGCCCCGCCCAGGCGCGCCACACCGGCCAGGCTGGCGACGCTGCCGACCATCAGCGCGAGCGGCTGGTGGGGGCGGCGCTTGCGTTCGCGCAGGCGCGCGACGGCGTCGGCGTTGCGCGCGTCGCAGGCGAGGTGGAAGCCGCCGAGGCCCTTGATCGCGACGATCTCGCCCAGTTGCAGGCGGCGCAGGGTTTCGGTGATCGGGTCGCGGGCCAGGGCCGGAATGCCGTGGGGCTCGAAGAGGCTGAGCTGCGGCCCGCAGGCCGGGCAGGCGTTGGGCTCGGCGTGGAAGCGGCGGTCGCCCGGATGGGCGTATTCGGCGGCGCAGCCGGGGCACAGCTCGAAGCCGGCCATGCTGGTGGTGGCGCGGTCGTAGGGCAGGCTGCGGGTGATGGTGTAGCGCGGGCCGCAGTGGGTGCAGTTGATGAAGGCGTAGCGCCAGCGCCGGTCGTCCGGGTCGAACAGCTCGCCGAGGCAGGCGTGGCAGACGCCCACGTCGGGACCGATGGCGGTGGCGACTTCGCCGCCGGCGCTGGGCAGGATCACGAAATCCTTGCGCGACAGGTCGGGCGGGATGACCTCGGGTTCGATGGCGTCCACCCGCGCCAGCGGCGGTGCCTCGGTGGCGAGGCAGCGGGTGAAGGCGTCGAGGACGGGCTCGCTGCCCTGAATCTCGATTTCGACGCCGCCGCCGTCATTGCGCACCCAGCCGGCCAGGCCGAGGGTGTTGGCGAAGCGATACACGAAGGGCCGGAAGCCCACGCCCTGGACGACGCCACGCACGCGCAGGCGGCGGGCGACGCGGGTCGGGTCGACGACGATCAGCATCGGCGCGTCACCCCTGGGCGGCAAGCCGGGCTTCGAGCTCGGCGACGCGGGCGCGCAGGCGCGCAACGGTGTCGAGACGCGCAGCGCGGGCGGCGGCCCGACGGGCGTCGATCCAGCCGAGCCACTCGTCGAAGCCGGCGCCGGTGGTGGCCGACACCTGGATCACCTGCAGCGCCGGATTGACGCGCAGGGCGAAGTCGATGGCGCGCGGGAGGTCGAAGCTGAGGTAGGGCAAAAGGTCAACCTTATTGACCAACATCAGGCTGGCGGCGGCGAACATGTCGGGGTACTTGAGCGGCTTGTCCTCACCCTCGGTGACCGACAGCACCACCACCTTGGCGGCTTCGCCGAGGTCGAAGGCGGCCGGGCAGACGAGGTTGCCGACGTTCTCGATGAGCAGCACGCTGTCCTCGGGCGGGGCGAGCCTTTCGAGCGCGTGGCCGACCATCGCGGCGTCCAGGTGGCAGCCCTTGCCGGTGTTGATCTGCAGCGCGGGGGCGCCGGTGGCGCGAATGCGCTCGGCGTCGAAGCTGGTCTGCTGGTCGCCCTCGACGACCAGCACCGGCACACCGTCGGCGCGCGCCGTGAGGGCTTCGATGGTGCGCACCAGCAGCGTCGTCTTGCCCGAGCCGGGGCTGGAGACGAGGTTGAGGGCGAGGATGCCGCGGTCGGCCAGCCAGCCGCGGTTGCGCTCGGCGAAACCGTCGTTCTTGGCGAGGATGTTCTGCTCGATCCTGACCATCTGGGCCTGGCTCATGCCCGGGGCGTGGGCGCCGGCGGGGCCGTGGCCGTAATGGGCGCTGCCGGCGTCGGTGGCCGGGGCGTGGTCGTCGTGCCCGCTGGCGTCGGCGTGGCGGTGAGCGCGCGCGCGGGTGCCGGCGGGCACCCAGGCGTGGCCCGCCTCGGGGCCGTGGACGTGGCGATGCACGGTGCCGTCGGCGTGGACGTGTTCATGCTCGCCGGGGGTCAGCGCCTCGCCTTCGATGCGGGTTTCACCGGCCCCGCAGCCGCACACATTGCACATCGTTCACTTCGCTTTCATTCGATTTCGAGTTCCTTGACCCGCATCTCGGTGCCGCCGGTGGCCTGCACCTGGTAGCTGCCGCACTGCGGGCAGGGATCATACAGCGCGCCGATCGGCACGGTGGCGGCGCACTGCAGGCACCAGCCCTGGCCGGGCACGGCGTCGATCTGCAGACGGGCGCCGTCGGCGATGCTGTCCTTCATCACCACGTCGAAGCAGAAGGCCAGCGCCTCGGGCTCGACCGACGAGAGCCGGCCGATCTCGAGCACGACGGTCCGGACCCGGGCGAAGCCCTGGGCGCGGGCGGCGTCTTCGACGATCTGGCGGATGCCTTCCGCCAGCGACATTTCATGCATCGACGATCTCCACCAGGTAAGGCACGCAGGGGTCGAGGCGCAGGACCGCGCGCTCGACGGCCTGGCGGGCCGCGTCCGGCGTGGGCAGGCACGCCGGCAGGTTTTCCACGATACCCCTTTCGTCGGCGAATTTGCGATCGGTCGGCGCATCCACCCGCCACGCCGCCACGCGCCCGTCCTCGACCCGCAGGGCGTGGCGCAGGGGGCCGCGGGCGGTGTGCGACCAGGCTTCGCCACGGCCTTCGGCGAAGACGCCGGCGCTGCTGCAGGGGTAGACGCTGTCGTCGGCGAGGGCGCGGGCGGCGACGGCGAGGGCGTCGAGGGGGCCGGCCAGATCGGCGCGCAGGGCGCCTTCACCGGCGAGTTCGGCGGCCAGGGTGGCGGTCGCCTCGGCAAGGGCGACGCGGCCGCGGGCGCGGGTCGACCGCCAGGCGGCGAAGCGGGCGCTGCGGGCCGGCTCACCGAACAGGCGGGGCCAGTCGAGGAGCAGGCGCCAGAGCAGTTCGTGGGTGGCTTCGGCCCACAGCAGCCAGGCCGGCACCGATTCGCCCACCGGATAGCCGGCGGCGGCCAGGGCCATCCGCCCGGTCTCGCGCTGGACCAGCCCGCACAGGCTGAAGTACAGCGGCACCCGGGCGAGCGCCTCGGCGGGGGCGAGTCCGACCAGGGTCTGGGCCACCGGTGGGCGGACGAGCTGGATCTGCCAGTCGGAGAGCACGCCGTCGTGCCAGCGCGCCGCCACGCGCAGGCCGCCGGCCAGGGTGCCCGGGGTCATGCGGCGTGGCGTCCGAAAAGCCAGCGGCGGCGGCTCGGGGACGCGTCGTCGGGGGCCGCGGCATCCGCCGCGATGGGCGGCTGCAGCAGCGCCAGCAGCGCGGCACCGGCGGTCTCGCAAGCGGCCGCCATCGAGTCGAACTCGAGCGCCGGCGAGAACAGCGAGCACACCTGATAGGGGCCGAAGCCGACGTCCTCGCCGAAGACGAAATCGTAGTCGCCGCTGGGGAAGCGCCAGCGGCGCTTGGACAGCGAGGCGGCCGCCGGCCACGGGTCGCGGCCGGGCAGCAGGATCAGGTTGATCGCCCACGGCATCACCAGCACGCCGACGCGCACGCCCGCCCAGTCGACGAGCCGGACCAGGCGCACCGCAAGGCGCGGATTGCACAGGGGCACGTCGGCCATCGGGCCGGCGGCGACGGCGCGGTAGTGGGCCTCGATGCGCGCGGCGAGGGGCGCGAGGGCAGCGGGATCGGAACCCATGGCTCAGCCGCCCTTCAGCACCATGAACTTGTGGCGCGGCGCATCGCAGTTGGGGCAGCGCCAGTGCTCGGGCAGCTGCGCGAAGGGCGTGCCGGGCGCGACGCCCCACACCGGATCGCCGTGGGCGGGGTCGTACACCTGCCAGCAGATGCCGCATTCGAGCCGGTCGTCGTCGGCGAGGCGGGTGCCGTCGCCCAGAAAGGAGCCTTCGAACATGCTCAGCCTTCCTTCAGCATCGCGATGTATTCGCCGAGGCGTTCGAGGGTGTCGGCGTAATCTTCGGCGGCGGCGAGGACGACTTCGGGCATGTCCACCACTTCGAGGGTGTTGAGGATCAGGGTGTCCATGCTGTTGAAGTACTGCACCCACCAGACGTGGGCGAGCCGGGTGCTGGTGACGCGGCAGTTGCCGTAGCCACGGGAGAGCACCGACACCTCCCGGTGGCCGAGGGCGCCGTAGAGGTAGTCGAGGTCGCTTTCGGTGACCGGCAGCAGGGTCAGGTTTACCACGTGGGCGGGCCTGCCGGGCTGGTGGCGGTCCGACTGTTGCTGGATCTCGGCAAGCAGCGCCTCGCCGTTCATCATGCCGGGGGCGAGCGGCGGCGGGCTGAGCGCGGGCAGCGTGGTGGCGCGCATCGCGGCATAGAGCTCGGCCGGCACCGGACCGGCTTCGAGGCGGTCGGCGACGATGGCCCCGCCCTCCCCTTCCTCCAGCACCCGCCACAGGCCGGCGAAGGCGGTTTCCTGCACGCGGATGCGGCTCGGGGCGAGGGTGAAGGCCGACACCTCTCCGAAGCCGAGCGAGTCGGTGAGCAGCTCGCGCACCGCGGGCGGCTCGGCGCTCAGGTCCGCGCGGGCCGGCTGGGGCGCGTCGATCGGGCGGGCGCGCATGGCGGCGAGCAGGCTTTCGAGGATCGCCACGGCGCGGGCCAGGTCGGCGTCGGCCACCGCTTCGGGCAGGCGCGGCGCGCGAAAGGTGGCCATGTCGCCGGGCATCGCCAGGTATTCGGGGGCTTCGTCGGTCTGGCTGCCGGGGCCGACGGGTACGACGGGAATCGGAAAGGGCTTCATGCGCAGCTCCGGACGGACTGGGTGGCAATGGAGATCGGCGGCCGGCTCGGCAAGGCGCGGGCGATGCGCCCCAGCTCGCTGACGAAGGCGCCCCAGTCGAGGATGCCGGCGAGGGTGCCGAGGTATTCGCCGCCCTGCAGCACCACCACCGCCGGGTAACGATTGACGCCGAAACGGCGGGCCAGTGCCGGGCTCGCGCCGGCGTCGGCGACCAGCGCGGTGGCGACGAGGCCGAGGGCCCGCAGGGCTTCGGGCAGCACCACGGCCACGTCGAGGGATTCGGGGCTGCGCTGGGGGTCGTCGGTGAGCAGCAGCACGGCCAGCCCGTCGAGCGCCAGCCCATCGAAGGCGTCGGGGTCGGCGAGGCGGCTGAAGGCGTGACGCTCGACGAGGCGCCGCAGGGCGGCGTCGAGCTTGTCGAGGGACGATTGCGGCGGGGCGAACTGGGCGCTCATTGGGGCTCCATCAGGTGGGCGGGCAAGGTGGGGGGGCGCTCGACCAGATCGGCGAACAGGGCGTCGATGCGGGCGCGGTCGCCGGTCCGGGCGGCGTCGAGGGCCGCCAGGGCGTTGTTGATCGCCTCGGCCCGCGCGGCGTCGATGACTTCGCGGGCGGTGCCGAGAAAGGTGAGCAGCCAGGCGCCGACGGGCTGTTCGCCCACCAGCAGCAGGTCGACCTGCTGCTCGCCATCGGGGCCGACGCAGCGGGCCGTCCAGCGGCCGGCTTCGATGACGCGACAGGGAATGCCGATGCACATGGTTCAGTTCTCCTGGATGAAACGGGCGTCGCCGCCGCGCCACGCCTCGCGCTCGCCGGGGCGGCCCGCCTCGTAGGCGTCCATCGCCAGGCTGGCTTCGTTGAGGCGCGGGCCGCCGGCACCGTTGCGCGGCAGCGGCGCGGCGCCCCAGCGGGCGAGCCATTCGCAGGCCACGTCGAGGGCCGGGCCGATCTGCGCCTTGACCTCGTCGCGCAGGCTGCCGCCGAAATCCTCCAGCTCGACCGGCTGGCACCCCACCAGCACCAGCTCGGCGGGCAGGCGACCGAGCAGCTCGGCGGAGGCGAGCACTTCCTGGAAGCCGGTCTGGTGCAGGCTCATCTTCTTGGCGCCCATGAAGCGCGGCACCGCGTCGCCAACCACGACGCGCAGCGTGCCCGGCGGGTCGCCGTAATCGACCGCGTCGAACACCAGCAGGCGCTCCGCTGCCTCGACGTAGGGCAGCAGGTAGAGGCCCTGGGTGCCGCCGTCCATCACGGTGACGTGCTGCGGTAGCACATGGCGCTCGGCCAGGGCTTCGGCGCAGCGCACCCCGAAGCCCTCGTCGGCCCACAGGAGGTTGCCGATACCCAGAACGAGAATGGAAGCAGGACCAGACATGGAAATATCCCGGCAAAAGGTCCAGCTACATAATCAAGTTCCGTGCCGGTTATGCGAAGGCGGCCCAAATTCATCGCGCGGCTTGCCCGACAAGGCCTTAGCGCGGCAACGCGGCAGGGATTCCGACGAAAACGGAAATCGATCTTCCAGCAGACCCAAAAACCGGAAGATTGACTTCCACCCAACAACAACCTTTCGTGGCAAGACGGTGACATTTTGTTGAAAACATCCCCGGCATTCCCGGGTGATAATCCGGGCCGGCAAAAAAAACCCCTTGAAGAGGCAGGGATTTATCGCAAGGTCACAATTAGCATGACTTTTTTCGCGTCGCCGCATAACTTGATAACCCGTTTCAGGCTGGCCTGATTTATTGTCTCCGCCCATGAAAATCCTCCTGCCGGCCGCCGCGGCCATCGCTCTGCTCGCCAACCCCGTCACCGCCCTCAGCGCTCCGGCCGACGATGCCGCCCCGCCGAAGGTTGCGCCCGCGGCACCCGCCGCCCCGACCGCGGACACACCGCTGCCGGCCCCCGCCAAGGTGACCCGCTGGGAAGACACCGGCATGAAACCGGTGGACGCGCGGGAATGGCAGAACTACGGCTTCTCGCCGCAGGAGGGCATGAACTGGCGTAACGCCGGCTTCGAGCCGGTGGTGGCGCGCACCTGGTCGGACAAGGGCTTCGACGCCGACGAAGCGCGCGAGTGGCGCGACTCGGCGCGCATGAGCCGGACCATGATGGCCGAGATGGACCACGCCGATCCGGCCGCCTGGAAGCGCGAGGGCTTTTCGCCCGCCGACCGGCTGGCCTGGTGGGAAGCCGGCTTCGTCTTCGACGACGCGGTGCAGCTGGCACGCAGCGGCATGACCCCGGCCCAGGCCGCCTGGCACGGCCACGAAAAACTCAAGGAGCTGCGCGGCGGTCCGCCCACCGCGGCGCCGGAGGGCGCACCCGCCGCCGCCCCGGGCACCGCCCCCCTGCCCCGCCCGGCCGCGCCGCAGGCGCAACCGAACGCCGCCCCGAACCTCGACGCCGCCACCGTCTGGCGGATCGTCGGCCCCTTCCTCAAGGTGGGCCTGGTCGGGCTGGTCGCCTTCATCGCCGGCGGCTTCGCGTTCTTCCTGTACCGCCGCGCCCAGGTCAACAGCAAGCTGGCGACGATCAAGCCCGACGCGCCCGACAGCGAGATGCCGCCCGCCGCGCCGGCCCGACTCGGCAAGAAGGTCATGGAAAAGCGCAAGCCGGCCCGGGCGGTCAAGCTCTTCAAGGCGGCGAGCCCCCACTGCATCCACTGCAAGAGCGGCAACGTGCGCCACTCGCGGATGCATCCGCACAAGTTCGCCGGCATCAACTTCACCGAGTATTTCCGCTGCAAGAGCTGCGGCCGCCACTTTGCGATCGTCAGCTACACCTCGATCCTCGCCGCCGCCGGGGGCATCGTGCTGTCGCTGATCCTCATCACCGCGTCGTTCATCTACGTGTTCTCGGTGGCCTGAGCACCGCCGGGCACAGACCAAGAAAAAGCCCGGCAAGCGCCGGGCTTTTTCTTGGAGGGTCAGGCGCGATCAGTCCTTGAACATCCGCCAGCCCGACACCATCGTCGAGATGAGGCTCTGGCGGCTCATGATGTCCTCGCGGATCGCGGCGTAGATGTGCACCACCGCAAAGCTCATCATGATCCACATGCCCAGCCGGTGCAGGCTGTGGGTCTGCATCGAACCGCCGAGCATCGGCAGCACCCAGCCGACCAGGCGATCGGCCCACGAGCCCAGCCCCAGGCCTTCGCTGTACAGCGCGAAGCCGGTGAAGAGCATTCCGAAGGCCAGCACGGTGAAGAAGAAGAACATCATCAGCTGGGCCATCGGGTTGTGGCCGACGTACTTTTTGGGGTGCTTCTCGAGGAACAGATACCAGCGCAGCTCGAAGAACACCTCGCGCCACCACTGCCGGTTGGTGATCGGCAGCTTGAAGATCTGCCGGGCGTGGTGGTTGCCCACGAACGCCCAGTAGGCCCGGCCCAGCAGCCCCACCGCGAAGATGTAGGCCGCCGCGAAGTGGGCGAAGCGGATGTAACCCATCAGGAAGTTGTCCGAGGCCTCGCCAGGCATCGTCGGCAGCGGCTTGCCGATGAAGTAGCCGCTCACCGCCAGCACGACGATCGCCAGGGCGTTGATCCAGTGCCACAGACGCACGGGCGCCTCATACACGTAGATCGAACGTACCTGCCGGCCGTGCCGTTCGGCCTCCAGCATGTCTTGTTGTGAAAGCATCGCGACACCTCCTCAGCGGACCTTGATCGACGCCATTTCCTGCCCGTCCGGCGACAGCACATGGGTCGAGCAGGCCATGCACGGGTCGAAGGAATGCAGGGTGCGCAGGATCTCCAGCGGCTCGTCGGCCTTGGCGACCGGCGTGTCCAGCAGCGAGGCTTCGAAGGCGCCGATCTGGCCCTTCGCGTCCCGCGGGCCGCCGTTCCAGGTGGTGGGCACCACCGCCTGGTAGTTGTCGATGCGGGTGTCCTTGATGCGGATCCAGTGCCCCAGCGCGCCGCGCGGCGCCTCGGTGAAGCCCACGCCCTTGGCGTCCTTCGGCCAGGTGGACGGGTCCCACTTCTCGATGTTGGCGGTGGAAAGATCGCCAGCCTTGAGGTTGGCCATCAGCTTGTCGAAGAAGTAGCGCGACTTGTGCGCCGCCCAGGAGGCCTCCAGGCCCCGCGCCGCGGTACGGCCGAGGGTCGAGAAGATCGCCTTGAGGGGCAGGCCGAGATCCTTCAGCAGCTTGTCCACCGGCTCCTTGAACTCGGGGTTGTTCTGGGCGTAGCCGATCACGTAGCGGGCCAGCGGCCCCACCTCCATGGCGTGGCCGCGCCAGCGGGGCGCCTTGATCCACGAATACTTGCCGGCTTCGTCCAGGTTCTCGATCTTGGTCTTGGTGCCCTTGGTGGCCTTGCCCAGCTCGAAGTTGGGTTCGGTCACGCCATCCCACGGGTGCAGGCCACGGGTCTCGTCGGCGTACTTGTACCAGCTATGGGCCACGTGTTCCTGCACCTGCTCGGGGTCGCGCAGGTCCACTTCATGCACCTTGGTGAGGTCGCCGTTGATGATGGCGCCCCGAGGCAGCAGCAGATTCTTGGCCGAGTAGTCGTTGGCCACGTCCGGGATGTCGCCGTAGGACAGCACGCACTGGCTCGACAGGCCGCCGCCGTAGGTCCAGTCCTTGTAGAAGCTGGCGATGGCGACGAGATCCGGCACATACACCATGTCGATGAACTCGATGCAGCGGTCGATGATCGAGCTGATCAGGTTGAGCCGCTCCATGTTGATCGCGCCCACCGCGCCCGCGCCTTCCAGGTTGATCGCGCAGGGCACGCCGCCCACCAGCCAGTTGGGGTGCGGGTTCTTGCCGCCGAAGATGGTGTGGATCTTGACGATTTCCTTCTGGAAGTCGAGCGCCTCCAGGTAGTGCGTCACCGCCATCAGGTTGGCTTCCGGCGGCAGCCGGTAGGCCGGGTTGCCCCAGTAGCCGTTCATGAAGGGGCCGAGCTGGCCGGATTCGACGAATTTCTTGAGGCGGTTCTGCACGTCGCGGAAGTAACCGGGCGACGACAGCGGCCAGGCCGAGATGCTCTGGGCAAGTTCGGAGGTCTTCTTGGGATCGGCCTTCAGGGCCGACACCACGTCCACCCAGTCCAGCGCGTGCAGGTGGTAGAAATGCACCAGGTGGTCGTGGATCTGCAGCGCCAGCTGCATCAGGTTGCGGATGATGTTGGCGTTCTCGGGAATGCGGATGCCGAGCGCGTCCTCGACCGCGCGCACCGACGTGAGCGCGTGGGTGCCGGTGCACACGCCGCAGATCCGCTCGGTGAAGGCCCACGCATCGCGCGGGTCGCGGCCCTTCAGGATCACCTCCAGCCCGCGCCACATGGTGCCGGTGGAGACCGCGTTGCGGATCACGTTCTTTTCGTCGATGTTCACCTCGACGCGCAGATGGCCCTCGATCCGGCACACCGGATCGACCACCACGCGCTTGCCCGAGTTGTCGAGCTTGAAGCCCTGGGTTTCCAGCACCGTCATCATTTGTCTCCCGAATGCTTGTCGTCATGCTGCGAGCGGGCCCGCGCCAGCGCCGTCACCGCCGCGTGAGCAGCCACTGCCGCGCCCACCGCGCCGGCAGCCGTCGCGCCGATCTTGTCGGCATTGGCCTCGACGCCGAACTGATGGATGTCGGTGACACGGTCGTAGAAGCTGCCCTTGTCCCAGAAGCCGTCTTCCGAGCAGCCGATGCAGCCGTGGCCGGATTGCACTGGCCAGCTCACGCCGCCGTTCCAGCGCATCGACGAGCAGGCGTTGTAGGTGGTCGGGCCCTTGCAGCCCATCTTGTAGAGGCAGTAGCCCTTGCGCGCCGCCTCGTCGTCCCAGTTCTCGACGAACTGGCCGGCGTCGAAGTGCGGGCGGCGGTAGCACTTGTCGTGGATGCGCTGGCCGTAGAACATCTTCGGCCGGCCCTGGCGGTCGAGCTCGGGGATGCGGTCGAAGGTCAGCATGTAGGTCACGACGCCGGTCATCACCTCGGCGATCGGCGGGCAGCCGGGCACGCGCACGATGGGCTTGTCGGTGATGACCTGATGCACCGGGGTGGCGCGGGTCGGGTTCGGCTTGGCGGCCTGCACGCAGCCGTAAGACGCGCAGGCGCCCCAGCTGATGATCGCCTTGGCGTCGGCGCAGGTTTCCTTCAGCACTTCCACGAACGGCCGGCCGCCGTGGATGCAGAACATGCCGTCCTCGTTGAGCGGCGGGTTGCCCTCCACCGCCACGATGTAGTTGCCCTTGTACTTCTTCTTCACCTCCTCGATGATCGCCTCGGCCTGGTGGCCGGCGGCGGCCATCAGGGTGTCGTCGTAGTCGAGGGACAGCATCGACAGCACCACGTCCTTGGTCAGCGGGTGGGCCGAGCGGATGAAGGATTCGGAGCAGCAGGTGCATTCCAGCCCGTGCAGCCAGATCACCGGCGTGCGCGGCTTGGTCTCCATCGCATGGGCGATCTTCGGCACGAAGGCGCTACCGAGCCCCAGCGACGTGGCCGTCAGGCTGCAGAATTTCATGAAGCTGCGCCGGGTGATCCCCTGCCGGCGCAGCACTTCGTAGAATGTTTCGGTCATGGACGTCAGCCCTCCCCTCCTGGAACATCACGCCCGGATATGTTCTGATCTGCCGCGACGAAACCGGGCCGACAAGGTCGCGTAGCCTCAGCGGGAATTAACAAGAACCGTGCCCAGTTTGCGCGCTCCGCAAAACCTCTTTCCTGGCAAGGGTTTAGCTTTTAAAACCGGTCCAGCAAGGTCCGCCCACGAGCCAGCCGACAAGCCATTGACCGGCCAATCGGAAACTCACTTACCAGCTCATCCAGCCACCATGTCCCGCCTCACGATCCAGCCCGTCGACTTCGATGCCCCGGCCCAGCGCGCCGACTTCCTGTTCCTCCTCGACCACTACATGCGCGGCCGCACGGGCAACGGCGCGCCGATGGACGACGCGCTACGCGCCCGCCTGCCGGAAGCCCTGCGCCACCGCACCAACGTGCTCAGCTACCTCGCCTATCTCGTCGAAAATGGGGAATCCCGGCCCGCCGGGCTGATCAACTGCGTCGAAGGTTTCTCCACCTTCGCCGGACGGCCGCTCCTGAACGTCCACGACATCGTCGTGCACGAAGACTTCCGCCGCCGCGGTGTCGCCCGTGCCCTGCTCGCCCACGTGGAGGACGTGGCGCGCGGACGGGACTGCTGCAAGCTGACCCTGGAAGTGCTCGAAGGCAACCGCGGCGCGCACCGGGCCTACCTGGAATTCGGCTTTCAGCCGTACCAGCTCGATCCGGCGATGGGCGCCGCGCTGTTCATGGAAAAAAAGGGGTATCCGTAAATGATGGTTGATACGGGCCTACAGCGAGTCAGCTTCCAACGTCGCGATCAGTGTTGCTACGTCGGTGCCGAGGTTGCGGCCGGCAGCGGCTACAGGAGGCGTCCAACGGCCCATCGAGTCGTCCGGAA
>NZ_JAYROR010000087.1:0-5533 GCF_041911615.1 Zoogloea sp.
CATTGCGACGGGTGCTCGCTGCGCTGCTCGAACACCATCCGCACTGAACGCTCGCGCACTTCCGGGGCGTATTTCGTTGTCTTCTTCATGGCTCCATCTTCTCAAGAGTGGGAGCCTCCGCGAAACCCGGGGCGATTCAGTCCCGGCCGAACCGAACGACGCATCGCCGCACCCGGCGTAAGGACCACGTTTCATGGTTTCCTCCCCCCTCCTCGTTCCCCCGACAAACGAAAGCTCTAGATTCACACTACATACAGCCAGCTTGCGATCATATAGGTACAAATGAGCGTTTGTCATCACTTGAAACCAGAGCTCACGGGGAAGCTCAGTCTCCTTTATCTAGTACGCCTCGACGACAGGCAACGCAATCATGTACGCATTCAAGCTACACAATCAGACCGACCCTGGCGTAGACTTTGTGCGATTCCACTTGAACGTCCAAATCGATCACCACATCCGCCATGGCGGTCAGTTCCGGCGTCTGGGACACGAAAAACTCCCGCTGGTAACCCCCCAACCTCAGCACCTCCCGCTTCATCGCCATGAACATGCGCTTGCGCTCGGGGTCCAGCGGCCCATCGGCCTCGTCCGAGAACAGCGCACCGTAGCGTCGCCCGGTATGCTGGGCGAGGTACAGCGCCACCGCCCGGATCAGGCATTCGTTGATCCAGACCCGTTCGCCGCCGCTCATGAGGCCGACGCTCTTGCTCTCGCCCGACTCGCCGTCATGCACCAGGATGTCGAAGCCCTCCTTCTGTTCGCCTTTTCCCGTCTCCACCAGCGTCTGGATCGACACCGTGAAGCGGGGACCGTAGCAGGCGAGCAGGAGGTCATTGGCGAGCGCCGACAAGGCCGGACCGGCATCATCGATGGCCAGCGCGATCAGCCCATCGTTGCTCATGCATTTGGCGAACAGGTTCCAGTTGCCCAACTCGGCTTCGACCTGAGCGATGCGGCTGGACACCCGTGCCCGGCGGGTGGCCAGGGCCGTTGCCTGCTGCATCAGGGTACCCAGGATTTCGGCATCCCGCACTGCGTTCAGATGGGCCTGCTCGGCGGCAGTGACCGACTGTGTCGCCTGTTCCACCCTCGTCTGCGCATCGGTCAGGCGTTGCTCGTCATAAGGGGCAGGCAAGGCCGCCAGCGCCTGCTTGAGCCGGTCCAGCGTAGCGCGATAGTGTTTGGCCTGCTGTTCGTGCTGCTGGGCGATCGCCTGCCGCGCCACGCCGATCTGCTGGCGCTCGGCAGCCTCCTCGGGGGTCTCCATCGGCAGCTGATCGGCGGCGGCATCAGGGCCTAGCACCGTCCCCAGTTCCGTCAACTCGTGGTCGATCCCGGCCAGCGTGGCTCGCGCCCGTTCCATTTCCCCGACCTGGGCGGCCAGCAGCGCAAACCGCGAGGCACGCGCCCGGGCACACTCGGCCCGGTGCTCGGCCCGAGCCAATGCCTGCGGCGCGGCGGCGAGGGCTTCATGCTGTTCGCGCAAGGCGTCCAGTTCTTTCTGTACCGTCGACTTCTCGCGCCCCAGGCGCTGGATCGTCCCCTCGGCGCTGGGCATCAGGGCCTGGGCTTCCCGCGCATCGCCCAGGAGCTTGCATTGCCCCTGCAGATCGGTACCCGCACACGGCACCTCGCCGGTCAGCCCGAAGCGCCGCGCCAACTCCTCGGCCTTGAGCACCGCCTGCCCGGCCTCGCGCTCGATCCCGGACAGTTTCTGCTGGGCCATCCGCGCCGCTACCTCGCACTGGGTCAGGCGTTGAACCTGCTCTCGCCAAGTTGCGACCTGCGCCGATCTTAGCGAGGAGAGCCGCTCAGCCAGCGGTAGACGGCGCTCTCCACGTCGCACGGCTGGCGCACCCGCCAGCAAGGTGATGCACTGCCGGCGCTGGTTCTGCAAGACCTGCCGGCGGTTGCGCTCCTGACCGAGACGTTGGGCGATGCGCTGCTCCAGCCGTTCCAGCCGCTGTTGCTCGCCCCGATCCTGTGCCTGCAAGGCTTCGATGGCCTCTTTGCCGGCCTGGATCACTGCTTGGCATTCGCCCTGAAGTTGTCGCCGGCGCGCTTCCACGCCTTGCGCCTGCTCGCGCTCGGCGATCAACTGAGCATGCCGGGTTCGCGCCGACTCCTGCTCGGCGTGGGCCGCCTGTCGGGTCGACAGGCTTTGCGCGACGCGAGCCTGGGCGCCGTCGAGCCGCCGCCGTTCGCCCTCGATCCGCTGCGCTTCCTCGTCCAGCGAGGCCTGTTCCTGCCGGATCGCCGCGAGGCCCGTCTTGAGCAGACGCGCGGTCTCGGCTGCTTTCTGGCCGAGGGCCCGGATCTCCTCCTGCCCGAGCAGATCGGCCAGCAGGGTCTTGATCTCCGCATTGCGGTAGGCACTCAGCTGCCGCTTGCCCTGTGCCGAGAACACCGAGGTGAAGAAGGTGTCGGCGCTGCCGCAGATGCTCTCGACGCAGCGGGTATAGGTGTCCACCTTGCCGTCGGACACGGTGCCGTCGTCGAGCGCCATGGGTTTCCACGCGCCATCGTCGGCGAGCACAAACAGGAAGGCTTCGGTCTTGCGCCGGCCGTTGAGGCGGAGCACGACCTGCGAGCGGTAACTGCGGCCGTCGTGCGCCCAGATCAAATCTTTCTCGTTCTCGGGCAGACAGACGTGGTCGTAATAGGAGAACCCGCCCGGACCCGCCGCGCCGGCCCGTGAGGGCATCGTGAGATACGGGTGCATGTTGTCCATCACGGTGGTCTTGCCGCGCCCGTTGGCGCCGATGATGGCGACCAGTTCAGCGCCATCGGCCAGTCGTTCGAAATCGAGGGTCAGAACATCGCGTCCCAGGCCATCGCGGATGCCGCGAAAGCCTTTGAGGGTGAGGGAAAGAGGTTGCATGGTGGGGGTGCTCCTGCGGGATGCCCAATTCAGTCTCCCGCATGAAAGTAGGTCGGCAAGCCCGTCCCCAAGGGAACGGACTTGGCAAGGTCAGGACGACAGCGCAGGCGCCAAGTCAGGCTGCTGCGAAGACCGGGTGATAGGCGTTTCGACGGCTGCCTCGCATACCGGACCGGCCCGCCTCCGCAGCACGCTCTCGGCAATGGCATCCGGTGCCTGGCTGGCCAGCGCGTGGAGGCACTCGAGCAACGGTTCCGCCTGCGCCTCGGTCACCTGCGCCCATACCCGCACCTTGTCCGCCAGATTCGCCAGTTGCGAAATCCCGGCCGCCCGCGTGCGCACCACGGGGACGATTCGGCCCTCCAACTTGGTATCCGCCGCCCCTGCCAGCAGCCGCTCGATCGCCGCTCGGTCGACCTCGTGGCGGTCTTCATCAGCAACGGTCCAGCGCACGCGCACGAACGCGCCGGCGACGTCCTGCCGCGCGACGGCGGCCCGCAGGGCGTCGAGATCGGGCTTGCCATCGAACACGATATCGATGGTCCGGCGCGCGGGCGTGGGCTCCAGGGTGAAGCGCGCTTGGTCGGTGTCGACCTCCCACAACAGGAATCCCTTATCGCCCTCCTCGCCATAGTGGAAGCGGCCGATGGATCCGGGATAGGCGATGCACTGCCGCCCTGCCCTGCTTTCCTGTTCCCACGCCTGATGGCGGTGGATGTGCCCGAGCATGAAGGCCTGGGCCTCGGCGGCGAACAGCGCACCCGTGGTGAACTCGTGATCGAAGCCGGCCATCGGCACGCCGTGCTCGCTCACGCAGCCGAACACCGTGCCGTGGGAAACACCGATGGCGGGCACACCCTGTCGGCGGGCCGCGCGATGGATCGACGCATAGCCGCGCAGCAATAGGGCCAGTTGCTCGCCGACGGCCTGGGCGGCGTCCGCCGCACCGACCGCCGCCGCGACCGCGGCCTTGTTCACCGTGGGTACGCAGGAAAACAGCGCGCGAGCATTGCCGGGCAGCCGGTCGAAGCACCAGCCCGCCGACGCCAGCCATTCGCCCTGGGCCGAGAGCGCGACCTGCTCGATCCGGTCGGCCACATGCACCGGATGCCGTCCGCCCAGCAGCCGGAAGATCGCCAGAGTGCCCGGCGGCTCATGCGAGAACGTCCCTTGCAGCATCAGCACCGGGCAATGCTCCGCCAGCCGGCGCACCTGCATGAGCAGCCGTTCGGCGGCCGGTGCGTGCAAGTCCAGGCCATGGTCGGTGGCGTCACCCGACAGGACCGCCGCCTCCACGCCCAGCGCGATGGCGCGGTCGACGGCGGCGCCGAAGCAGCGATCGGCCTCGAACAGGTTCTTGGTGCCGTAGTGCAGATCGGAGAAATGAGCGATGCGGATCATGATGCCCTCCCGCGGGAGGCGAGCTGCAGTTCGCTCTCGATCTTGTCGAGATAGCCCTGCGGGTCGTTGCGGTAGCGCTCCAGTTCGTCCCAGGCCCGGGCACGGCCGTGCGGGTTGATCTTCCAGCCCCGTCCCCACCGCCGATCGGCATACGTCTGGTAGCGTTCCGGCGGCATCCTGTACGCCTGCACACGCGCCATCAGTTGCTCAAGGCTGGGATGCCCATCGCGCAGCGGTGGCGCCTCGACGGATGCCACCTCGGTCGCCATCACCGCCTGGCCCTCGGCCGCC
The DNA here is from genome assembly GCF_041911615.1 of Zoogloea sp. Lineage (GTDB taxonomy): Bacteria > Pseudomonadota > Gammaproteobacteria > Burkholderiales > Rhodocyclaceae > Zoogloea. Next base: position 4,574 of record NZ_JAYROR010000087.1, read on the forward strand.
TCCTGCTGTAGCGGCTCGGCGCTCGCCGCCACCGAGTTCCCCTGAAGCACCTGCGTCGCCAGTTGGGCCTGGACCAGGGCCGTCTCGGTGTCTTCGTTCTCACGTAACAAGGCCGTGACATCCACCGGCGCCTCCAGGTCGATGATCCACTGCGGCACGCGCACCGCCCTCCCCTGCTCGTCGATGTGCGCCACCTCCATCAGTTTCTTGGTGAGGTAGAACGGCGTGCGTTGCCGGTCGAGGAAACCCGAGATGCGTCCGCCGCGCAGGAAGCCCACCGTCTCGAATTTCTGGATCGCCGCGTTCATTGCATAGAAGCTGTTGGTGTGAAGTTCGAAGGCGCTGATCGAACGGATGCCGGGTATGAAGAACAGGAAGCGTCCGGTCAGGTTGCACTGGCGCTGCTGGTACTCGCGGCAGTTCTCGGGGTCGCACAGGCCGCCGTTGTCCTCGCGGACCATGGTCTTGCGCCCGCCGAAGAGGCGGATCGTGCGCCGGCCCGTCTCGTCGACCGGCACCGGGGCATGGCACATGCAGTGGCGCACCCGACCATCGGCCGAGTATTGCGACCAGTAGTGCTTCTCGTGCGTCCCCCAGGCCGCCAATTCGTGCGGCATCACGGTCTGCCAGTAGTCGGAGGGGAACACCACCGGGAAGCGGTACAGGCGCCGGCCTTCACCCCTGTCCTCGCCGTAGGCGTCCAGAATCTCCCGGGCGATCTCGGGATTGGGGAAATCCTGCGCCCGAACGGTGAACCACGGCACATTGCGAGGCACCAGCGGCGTCTTGAGGTTGGGTAGGACCTCGGTGATGGCGCGCTCGATCGTAAGCGTCGCCCCTGTCCCGTCTTGATCCCATTTCTTTGAGCAGCGAAGGTGTCCACCATTTTTGATGGGTGGACACCATGGAAATTGAGAAGGCAGCCCAAGGGGCTCGGCGTGGCCCCTATGTTCGGCGCAG
>NZ_JAYROR010000088.1:0-16583 GCF_041911615.1 Zoogloea sp.
CGACGCGGCCGAAGCGGGCCTGCGCCGCGGCGATGTCCATCACCGCCAGCGGCCGCCCGTCGCCCACACCGGGCACATCGCCGGCCACCCGCAGGTCCACCCCGGCGACGCCGGCCTGGGCCCGGAGCCGGGCGCCCGGCGCCAGCCCCAACGCCTCACGGGCCGCCGTGCTGACGAAGATCGCGTCGTCGGCCAGCACCGCCAGGCGCGCATCCCGGTCGTCGGCGCGCGGCAGCAGCCGCGGATTGACCCGCCCCAGCGCGAAGACGTCCAGCCCGAGCAGGCGCAGCGTCTCGTCGCGGCCAACCAGCTTCAGCTCCAGTTCCACCACCGGGCTCGCCTCGGCCACCTCGGGCGCCGCCGCGAGCCGGGCGTAGAGCGCCTCGTCGAAGCCCCCGCGCGGCCCCTCCACCTGCAGGTCGGCCTCGCCGGCGATGGCGCGCAGGCCCTGCCCGAACTCGCCCAGCGCCGCCTCGTGCACCACCTGCACCGCCATTCCCAGGGCCACCCCGAGCACGATGGCAACGAACGAAAACAGCGTGGCCACCCGCCGCCGTGCCAGCGACCCGAGGAACACCGGCGCCAGTTGGCGTGCCCTCACGGGTGCAGTCCCGTCGCGTCGAGGCGCAGTACCCGGTCGGCGGTGGCAGCGGCCTCGAGCGAGTGGGTGACCAGAATGCCGATGGCCCCCGCCTCGCGGATGCGCGCGGCCAGCAGCGCGAGCACGCGCGCGCCGTTGGCGGGATCGAGGTTGCCGGTGGGCTCGTCGGCCAGCACCAGGCGCGGCCGGTGCACCAGCGCCCGGGCGATCGCCACCCGCTGCATCTCGCCGCCGGACAGCGTCCGCGGCCAGTCGTCGGCCCGACTGGCGAGGCCGACCGCATCGAGCAGCTGCAGCGCCGGCCCGTCCGCCGCGGCGCCCGCCACGCCCTGCAGCCACAGGGGCAGGGCCACGTTCTGGCGCAGGGTGAGGTGAGGCAGCACGTGAAAGGCCTGGAACACGAAGCCGAGCTTGTCGCGCCGCAGCCGGGTCAAGGCGTCGTCGTCGAGGCGGCCGTAGTCGACACCGTCGAGGCGCAGGCTGCCGCCGTCGGGCCGGTCGAGCCCGGCGACGAGGTTCAGCAGGGTCGACTTGCCGACCCCCGACTCGCCGACGATGGCGACGTATTCGCCGGGCGCGAGTCGCAGGTCGATTCCGGCCAGCACCGGGCGGCCGTTGAAGTGGCGGGAGAGCGCGCTAATCTCGAGCATGAAGGTAAAAAACGGTGAGATCGATCATCGGCACGGCAAGACAAAATCGATTCGGTGCCGGGCCCGGCCCGGTATACTCCGCCCGCCCATGCCCGTCGACCACTACGAGAACTTTCCCGTCGCTTCGTTCCTGCTGCCCGCGCGCCTGCGCGAGCCGGTTGAGGCGATCTACGCCTTCGCGCGCTCGGCCGACGACATCGCCGACGAGGGCGACGCCGCGCCGCTGGTGCGTCTCGCCCGCCTCAACGACTACCGCAAGGCGCTCCACTGCATCGAACAGGGCCGGCCCTTCGACGACCCCAGCCTGGTGCCGATCTTCGAACGACTCGGCGCCAACATCCGCCAGTTCAAGCTGCCCGTCGGGCTCTTTCGCGACCTGCTCGACGCCTTCAGCCAGGACGTGGTGAAGACCCGCTACGCCGATTTCGCCGAACTCGCCGACTACTGCCGCCGATCGGCCAACCCGGTCGGCCGCCTGCTGCTACACCTGTACGGCGCCGCCACCGAGAAGAACCTGGCGATGTCCGACCGCATCTGCGCCAGCCTGCAGCTCATCAACTTCTGGCAGGACGTGGCCGTCGACTGGCAGAAGCAGCGCATTTATCTGCCCCAGGCCGACATGGAACGCTTCGGCGTCGGCGAAGCCGACATCGTCGCCGGCCAGGTCACCCACCAGTTCTCGGCGCTAATGGATTTCGAGATCCAGCGCGCCCGCGGCATGATGCTGCAAGGCGCCCCGCTGGCCCGCCGCCTGCCGGGGCGCATCGGCTGGGAACTGCGCCTCGTCGTGCAGGGCGGCCTCGCCGTGCTCGACAAGATCGAGGCCAACGCCTACGACGTCTTCAACCACCGCCCCGTGCTCGGCAAAACCGATTGGCTGCGCCTCGCCTGGCGGGCCCTGACCCGCTGACCTCCGCCATGACCGACCCCCACGCCTACTGCCAGGAAAAAGCCGCCGCCAGCGGCTCCAGCTTTTACTACAGCTTCATGTTCCTGCCGCCCGAGCGGCGCCAGGCGATCACCGCGCTGTACGCCTTCTGCCGCGAGGTGGACGACGTGGTGGACGAATGCCACGACCTGCAGATCGCCCAGACCAAGCTCGACTGGTGGCGCGGCGAGGTCGGCCGGATCTTCGACGGCACGCCCCAGCATCCCGTCGGCCAGGCCCTCAAGGACGTCATCCGCCAGTTCAGCCTGCCCCGCGAGCAACTGCTCGAGATCATCGACGGCATGCAGATGGACCTCCAGCAGACCCGCTACCTCGACTGGAAGGCGCTCAATCTCTACTGCTACCGGGTGGCCAGCGTGGTTGGCCTGCTATCGGCCGAGATCTTCGGCTACGCCAACCGCCAGACGCTCAAGTACGCCCACGACCTGGGCCTCGCCTTCCAGCTCACCAACATCATCCGCGACGTGGGCGAAGACGCCCGCCGCGGCCGAATCTACCTGCCGGTGGACGAGCTCAAGCAGTTCAACGTGCCGGCCCGTCAGCTCCTCGACGGCGAGTACTCCGACAACTTCCGCCAGCTGATGGCCTTTCAGGCCACCCGCGCGCGGCAGTACTACGACCAGGCCTTCGCCCAGCTGCCGCCCGAGGACCGCAAGAACCAGCGTCCCGGCCTGGTGATGGCGGCGATCTACCGCACGCTGCTCGACGAGATCGAGGCCGACGGCTTCCAGGTGCTCGACCGGCGCACCTCGCTCACGCCGCTGCGCAAGATCTGGCTCGCCGGCATGACCTGGTTCCGCGGGTGATCCCGGGTTTCTCGAGCGCCGGCGCACCGCAGGTCGCCGTTATCGGCGGCGGCTACGCCGGCTTCGCGGCGGCCGTCACGCTCGCCCGCGGCGGCGCCCGGATCACGCTGTTCGAAGCCTCGCGCACCCTCGGCGGACGCGCCCGGGTCGTCGAGAAGGACGACCACCGCATCGACAACGGCCAGCACATCCTGCTCGGCGCCTACGCCGAAACCCTGCGCATGTTGCGCCTCGTCGGAGTGCGCCCCAGCGTGCTCGAGACCCGCCGGCTGGCGCTCGCCTACCCTGGCCCGGACGGCTGCCTGCTGCGCGCTGCGCCGCTCCCCGCTCCGCTCCACCTGGCCATCGGCCTGCTCCGCGCCCGCGGCCTCGGCTGGGCCGACAAGCGGGCGATGCTGCGCCTGATGGGCCGCCTGAAGCGCGACGGCTTCCGCGTCGCCCCCGACCGTCCGGTGGCCGACCTCCTCGCCGACACCGCTCAGACGACGCGGATCACCCGCCTGGTGTGGGAGCCCCTGTGCGTCGCGGCCCTCAACACGCCGGTGGCGAGCGCCTCGGCGCAGGTCTTCGCCAACGTGCTGCGCGACAGCCTCGCCGCCGGCGCCTCGGCGTCCGACCTGCTGCTGCCGAAAGTCGACCTGTCCGAGCTGTTCCCGGTGCCGGCGTCGCGCTGGCTGGCGATGCGCGGCCACACCGTGCGCACCGCCGAGCCGATCAAGGCCATCCACGCCGAAGGCGACCGCTTCCACCTGGACGGCGATCCGTGGGGCACCCGTTACGACCACGTCGTCGTCGCCACCGCGCCCTACCACGTCGCCCCGCTGCTCGAACCGCTGCCCGCGCTGGCCCCCCTCGCGCAGCGGATCGCCGCACTCGCGCACGAGCCCATCGCCACCGCCTGGCTGGCCTTCGACGGCCCGCTGGCCTTTCCCGAACCGATGATCGGTCTCACCGGCGGCTACGGCCAGTGGGCCTTCGACCGCGCCGCCCTGGGCGGGCCGCCCGGCCTGGTGGCAGTGGTGATCAGCGCCAGCGGCGCCCATCAGGCGATCTCGAAGGACGCACTCGAGTTCGCGCTGCTCGGCGAGCTGCAGGCCGCCCTCGGCCCCTTGCCCACGCTCAAGCGGGCCCAGATCATCACCGAGAAGCGCGCCACCTTCGCCTGCACGCCCGGCCTCGATCGACCGGGCTGCGCCACCCCCCTGCCCGGCCTGTGGCTGGCCGGCGACTACGTGGCATCGGACTACCCCGCCACCCTCGAAGCCGCCGTGCAGAGCGGCGTCATCGCCGGGCGCAGCATCCTCAAGCGCTGTGGGCTCAGGGAGCAAAACCTGCTGGGGATTGCCTAGCCCCTGATCCGACCGGGGAGCTTCCGCCCGTCGCGCGTTACCGGCTCGACTCCAGACGCCCCGCCGCGAGTCGCAGGCTGCGGCCGCAACGGGCCGCCAGCGCGCCATCGTGGGTCACCAGCACGAGCGTCGTGCCGGCCTCGGCGTTGAGGGAGAACATCAGCTCGATGACCGCCTCACCGGTACTCACGTCGAGGTTACCGGTCGGCTCGTCGGCCAGCACCAGCGCCGGCCCGGGCGCAAACGCCCGCGCCACCGCGACGCGCTGCTGCTCGCCGCCGGAGAGCTGCCGAGGATAGTGGCCGAGACGATCGGACAGGCCCACGCGCCCGAGCCACTGCGCCGCTTCGGCCCGTGCGTCGCGCCGGCCGGCCAGTTCGAGCGGCAGCATCACGTTCTCCAGCGCGGTGAGCGCCGGCAGCAGCTGGAACGACTGGAACACGAAGCCGACGCACGCGCCGCGCAGCGCCGCCCGCCCGTCCTCGTCGAGGGCGAACAGATCCTGGCCGCGGATGCGCACGCTGCCGCCCGACGGCGAGTCCAGCCCGGCGAGCAGGCCCAGCAAGGTCGACTTGCCGGAGCCCGAAGCACCGACGATGGCCACCGCTTCACCGGCCATGATCGAGAACGACACGTCGTCCAGAATGCGCAGCGTGCCGCCGCCGTCGGCGGGTACGTGGCGGGAAAGGTGGCTCACTTCGACGACGGGCGCCAGTGCTGCGGCCGTCGAGAAAACCTGGGTCGGGGTCTTGTTCAGCATGCTGAGATGGAGTGCGGGCAAGGGCCGGAGGTTCATTCCGGCCCGATTATCGCCGAGGCGGGGTGCCGTTAACGCACGAAGGCAGCCTTGCGGCTGCCTTCGCTGAACCTGCGGATCGGGACGATCAATCCACGTGGTAGTTCGGCGCTTCCTTGGTGATCTGCACGTCGTGGACGTGGGACTCGCGGATGCCGGCCGAGGTGATCTCGACGAACTCGGCGCGGGTGCGCATGTCGTCGATGGTGGCGCAGCCCACGTAGCCCATGGAGGCGCGCAGGCCACCCATCAGCTGGTGGATCACCGCCGTGACGGCGCCCTTGTAGGGCACGCGGCCTTCGATGCCTTCCGGCACCAGCTTGTCCACGTTGCCTTCGTTATCCTGGAAGTACCGGTCGGCGGCGCCCTGCTGCATCGCGCCCAGCGAACCCATGCCACGGTAGGACTTGTACGAGCGGCCCTGGAACAGCACCGTCTCGCCCGGCGCCTCCTCGGTGCCGGCGAACAGGCCGCCGAGCATCACCACGTTGGCGCCAGCCGCGATGGCCTTGGAGATGTCGCCCGAGTAACGGATGCCGCCGTCGGCGATCATCGGCACACCGGTCCCCGCCAGCGCGGTGGCGACGTTGTCGACCGCGGTGATCTGCGGCACGCCGACGCCGGCAACGATGCGGGTGGTGCAGATCGAGCCCGGGCCGATGCCGACCTTGACGCCGTCGGCGCCGGCATCCACCAGCGCACGCGCCGCCGCCGCGGTGGCGATGTTGCCGCCGATGACCTCGACCTTCGGGAAGTTCTTCTTGACCCAGTTGACCCGGTCCAGCACGCCTTGCGAATGGCCGTGGGCGGTATCGACGACGATCACATCGACGCCGGCCTCGGCCAGCAGCGCGGCGCGCTCTTCGGTACCGGCACCGACGCCGATCGCCGCGCCGACGCGCAGACGGCCGAAGTCGTCCTTGGAGGCGAGCGGGTGCTCGGTGGACTTCATCATGTCCTTGACGGTGATGAGGCCGGCGAGGCCGCCTTCGTCGTTGAGGACCAGCACGCGCTCGAGGCGGTGCTTGTGCATGAGGGCGCGGGCCTCGTCGAGGCTGGCGCCTTCCTTGACGGTGACGAGGCGGGAATGGGGCGTCATGATCGCGGAGACCGGCTGGTCGAGATTGGTCTCGAAGCGGGTGTCGCGGTTGGTGACGATGCCGATGACCTTGCCGTTCTCGACCACCGGCAGACCGGAGATCTTGTGGCCGCGGGTGAGGATCAGTACGTCGCGGACCGTCATGGTCGGCGGAACGGTGATCGGGTCCTTGAGGATGCCCGATTCGAAGCGTTTTACCTTGGCCACTTCGGCCGCCTGCTGCTGCGCGGTGAGGTTCTTGTGAACGATACCGATCCCGCCTTCTTGGGCGAGGGCAATTGCGAGACGCGCTTCGGTGACGGTGTCCATGGCTGCGGACACCAGAGGAATGTTCAGGGTAATGTTGCGCGTGAGTTTCGTCTGGAGGCTGACGTCGCGCGGGAGAACGCTGGAATGGGCCGGGATGAGAAGGACGTCATCGAACGTCAGCGCCTTCTGGATCACTCGCATGGCTTTAATCCCTTGAATCAAATCCGTATTATACGTACATGGCCGCGTCGCGGCAAAAGCTTTGTCTGACTGGAGTCAAGATGTTCCGTAATTTTTTCCTCGTGCTGCTGATCTGCGCGGGCCAGACCGCCTTCGCCCAGAGCATTTACAGCTGGAAGGACGCCAGCGGCCGGGTGTTCTATTCCGACATGCCGCCGCCCGACGCAAAGGTGCGCACGCTGCGCCAGGGACCGCTGGCGCCAAAGCCGGCCCGCTCCACCGACGGCACCGATACGCCGTCTGCGACGCCGGCCGCGCCCTCGCTCGCCGAGCAGGAACTGGCCTTTCGCAAGCGCCGCGCCGAGGCGGCCGAAGCCGAGGACAAGGCGCGCAAGGACAAGGCCAACGACGAGATGCGACAACGGGAATGCGCCGACAACCGCAATCAGCTGCTGGCGCTGGAAAGCGGCCAGCGCATGAACCGCATCAACGAAAACGGCGAGCGGGTCTTCCTCGACGACAACGAACGCAGCGCCGCGATCGACAACCTGCGTCGGGCCATCGAACGCAACTGCAAATGACGACCACGCGGCCCGACCGGGCCATCGGGATCAGGCCGCGCCGTCCTCGGCCGGCCCGCCCCCCTTCTTCATGACCTTGCCTTCCTCGGCGCGCTTGCGGCGCACCTCCTTCGGATCGGCGATCAGCGGGCGGTAGATCTCGACGCGGTCGCGGTCGCGCAGCACCGCGTCGGGCTTGACCAGCTTGGCGAAGACGCCCAGCTTGTTGGTCCTGGCGAGATCGATCTCGGGGTGTTTCTGCAGCAGGCCGGAGGCGTCGATGGCGCGCTGGACGGTTGCGCCGGCCGGCAGGCGCAGACGCACGATTTCCTGGCGCTCGCGCAGGGCGTAACAGACTTCGACGTTGATCGAATCCTGACTGGCATCGCTGGGCATGGATCAGCTCCGTCCGTAGATCTGGCCGGCACGCTTCACGAACGAATCGACGAAGGTGTTGGCGATGTGGCTGAACACCGGGCCGACGGCCTTTTCGATCAACCGGTTCGAGAACTCGTAGCGCAGATTGAACTCCACCTTGCAGGCGGCATCGCCGAGCGGGGTGAAATCCCAGCTGCCGTCGAGATGAGTGAAGGGCCCGTCGGTGAGGCGGATCAGCATGTGGGACGGATAACGCTTTTCGTTCTCGGTGCTGAAGTGGGACTTGATGCCGTGGTAGTTGATGTGCAGCGTGGCCCGCGTGAACTGGTCATCGCGGTTATGCACTTCGCTGCCCCCGCACCAGGGCAGGAACTTGGGGTAATCCTCGCAGCGGTCGACCAGATCGAACATCTGGGCCGGCGTGAACTCGATCAGGACTATTTTCTTGACGGCAGCCATCGGGACGCGAGCGGGGAGACGAGCTGTTAAAATACGCGATTTTACGCGTCCGCGCAGGCCCGCGCCAATGCGCCGACGCCCTAGAGCCGATCCGCCATGAGCATCATCGACAACCGCAAGGCCTTCCACGACTACTTCATCGAGGACAAGTACGAGGCCGGCCTCGTCCTCGAAGGCTGGGAGGTGAAGGGCATCCGCGCCGGACGCGCGAACATCAAGGAAAGCTACGTGGTGATCCGCGGGGCGGAGATCTTCATCGTCGGGATGCACATCACCCCCCTCGAATCGGCCTCCACCCACATCCACCCGGACCCCACCCGCACCCGCAAGCTGCTGCTGCACGCCGAGGAAATCGCCAAGCTGATCGGCAAGGTGGAACGGGCCGGCTACGCGCTGGTGCCGCTCGACCTGCACTACAGCAAGGGCCGCGTGAAGATCAGCGTCGGGCTCGCCAAGGGCAAGAAGCAGTTCGACAAGCGCGAAACCGAGAAAGAGCGCGACTGGGAACGCGAGAAGGCGCGCCTGATTCGCGCCAAGGGCTGACGCCGTTCCGTGGCGTCGCCTGAGCCTAGGCCAGCTCGGCGCGTGCCCATTCGACGTCGAGGCGTTCCTGGGCGTCGGCAGGCGAACAGGCGAGCGCGTCGGCGTAAAGCCCGTGGGCCCGCGCCGCATCCCCCCCGCCACCGATGCGGAGCAACGCCCGCGCGTATTCCACGCACACCATCGGCGATTGGGGATGGAGCGTCCGCGCTGCCTCGAAGTGCGCAAGCACGTGCTCGCGGCGCACCCCGTAGGTGAGTGCCGCCACCATCGCGCCCACCTTGTCGATGACGTCGGCGCCATAGATGCCGAGACCAACGTGGGCGTCCGCATGGGCGGGTTCGAGCCGGACGGCCCGGTTCAGGCTGTCCCGCGCCTTGCCGCCGAGGCCCTGGGCCAGGGTACGGACCAGCGGCACGTGCTGGCAGTAGCGCCCCAGAGCCAGCCCATTCACGAACCAGGCGTTGGGCCAGTTGGGCGCCAGTTCGACCAACGCCCCGCAGGCCTCGACCGCTTCGCGCAGGATCGCCGCGCGACGGGTCTCGCTCTCTTCGAGATAGGTGGCGTGGACCAGGGCCGCCCTGACCGCGACGACGGTACCGACCACCCCGGCGGCCTGCCCCTGGTCGGCCGCCTCGGCGAAATCGCCGGCGTGATAGGCCCGCCAAGCGCTCTGGAGCAACCCCGCCGTAGCGGCCCGGTCGCCGACCTGGGTGGCCAGTGCGGGATTGGCGTCGAGCAGACCGGCGAGGCCGCCGGCATCGGGATAGGGTTCGCAGTCGCCCCGATGCAGGCGCGCCCAGTTGCCGGCAAGGGCGTCGCCGCCGAAGCGATACACGCGGTCGCCGTAAGGAAAGCGTTTCCATTCGCCACGACAGCTTGCGCCGCCACTGCCGGCCGGGACGAAAGCCGTCCGCTGGCGCACCCGACGCAGGGTCGTGTTCCAGTCAAACGTCAGGTGCATCGGCTCTTGTCTCCACGCGCTTCCGGGGATGTCGCAGCAAAGGTTATCACCCTCCCGGCGCGGACGCATTCCGCAATGCGGCAAAGCACGGCTCAGCCGGCCGCGATCCGGTTCATGAAACGGGCCAGCTGCAGGTCGAGTTCCGTAACGCCGCCGGCGTCGTGGGTGGTGAGCACGACCTCGACCCGGTTGTAGACGTTGCGCCACTCGGGATGATGATCGAGCCGCTCAGCCATCAGCGCGACCCGCGTCATCCAGCCAAAGGCCGCGTTGAAGTCGGAAAAACGGAAATTCCGGGCGATGGCATCGCGACCCTCCACGGGCTGCCAGCCGTCGAGGCCGGCGAGGGCCTCGGCGAGCGGAGCGGGGTCGAGTCGAACGGGTCGCATGATGGGCGGCTCCGGTCGGTCAGCGCAGCGAGAAATCGACCCGGCTGACCCTGGCCTTGGGCTGCTTGCCGTCGTCGCCCTCGCGGCCGGACAGCACGAAGATCCGCTCTGCCGGCACCTGGCCCTTGTCCACCAGCCAGTTCTTGACCGCCTGGGCACGCTGCTGGGCGAGCACCCGCACGTCCTCGTCGGCCACCGCAGTGTTGGCGACGATCAGCTTCTCCATCTCGGCAACCGGCAGATCCCTGACAAGGCCGACCACGTTGCGGGGCTTGGCGAACTTCTCGTCCTTGTAGACCCGCGCGAGCAGCGCCGGGTATTCGCCCGGCTCGACCCGCACGCGACCGTCCTCGCCGGCCGACTCGCCCTTCTTCGCCATGTCCTTGACCTTGAGCGCCTCGACCTTGCTGACGAGCTGGGCGCGCTTGAAGCCCTCGCGGTCGGTCACCGGATCGACGCGGCCCGCGATGTCGAGCTTGAGGCCGGATTTTTCCTTCATCACCTTGGCGATGGCCTGCAGCTTGCCGTCGGCGCCGTCGGCGAGCCGCGCGAAGCCGGGCTCGAAATCGAGCCAGGCGAGCTCCTCGCTGTTGCCGCCGAACATCGAGCCGAGCAGCGCGAAGGGCGACGTGATGGCCTTGGTCACCAGGTTGACGATCACCTTCACGACAATCCGCCCGACACTGAATTCGGGATCGTCGAGGGAGCCGCCGATGGGCAGATCGAGGTCGATCTCACCCCGGCTGTTGGTGAGCAGCGAGACCGCCAGCAGCACCGGCAGCTTGAGGGCGTCGGGGCTCTCGACCTTCTCGCCGAAGGTGAGCTGATCGAGGAAGATCTGGTTGGTGGCGGTGAGCTTGCGGTCTTCGACCTTGTAGCTCAGGTTGGCCGACAGCTTGCCCTTCTCGATCCCGTAGCCCACGTATTTGGCGGCGTAGGTGGACACGCTGGAGAGCTCGAAATCCTTGACCGCGGCCCGGATGTCCAGCGCCCGATCCTGACGGAAGGGATTGAGCTTGCCAACCACTTCGACCGGAGCCGAGTTATCCACCTTGCCGCGCAGGTCGAGCTCGGCGATCACGTTCGGGTCGGACGACAGGTTGATCAGCCGCCCCCCCATGCCGGTGAGGTTGGCGTCGTAGTTGGGCTTGATGAAGCGGTCGCTGTAGGCGATGTTGCCGCCCTGCAGGGTGATCCGCTTGATCGACAGCGGCACCGGCGGCTCGGGCGGCGGCGCCACCTTGGTGACCGCGACACCCGGCGCGGGCCGGATCACCGGCGCACCGGCGCCCGCCGACTTCGCCGCCGCGTCCTCGGCCGCCTTCTGCTGTTCGGCGCGCTGGGCGGTGATCTCGCGAATGTTGAGCCCCCCCTTCGCGTCGAGGATCAGGCGGGTGTAGAAATCGGTCAGCGCGATGTCGTCGATACTCACTGCCATCGGCGACAGGCGCACATCGACACCGCTGAAGGCGAGGGATTTCCACTTCAGGAAATCCGCCGCGTTGAGCTTGTCCACCGACGCGAAGTCGCCCACCGCGAGGCTGCCCTTGAAGCCACCCTTCATCGCCCCACCGGCCGGCAGCTCGAAGGCCAGCCGCCCACGGGAGGTGACGTTGCCGCGGGTGATCGCGATCTTCACCTTCTCGGTCACGTAAGGCTGCAGCATCGCCAGGTCGACAGCCTGCAGGTTCAGGTCGAGATTGCCCGCCAGCGGCGTCAGGCCGACGCTGCCGGCCACGCCCACCTTGCCGCGCCTGTTGATGGCCGCCTGCAGATCGAGCTTCGCCTTGCTGCCCTTCGTGGTGCTGAGACCGTCGACCTTGAGCGTCAGCGGCTCGGCATTGAACACGATGGCCGGCGCCAGGGTGCGATCCTCGATGCGCACGCCCCAGTCTTCGAGGGCCAGCCGCTTCACGTCCACCTGCCAGTCGCCCCCGCGTGCCGCGCCGTGGGGCGCCCGGGCAGCCGGTCGGGGCGCGGTGCGGGCGGCCGGCGCCGGCTTGACCTTGCCGTCGGCGGCGGCGATCTTCTGGGCGTTGAAGTTGCCGTCCTTGTCGCGCACCAGCGAAATCCGCGTGGCCTTGCCGAGCACTTCGCCCACGCTCACCTTGCGGCTGGCGGTATCCACGTCGGCCTCGCGGATCTCGAGCAGGCCGACCTTCGCCAGCGGCGTCTTCTCGCCCTTCATCTGAACGCCCAGCGCCTTCACCGCCAGGGTCTGGGCCTTGAGCTTGATCTTCGGATCGCCGGCCGCCTCCTGCAGGAAGTCGTAGCCGATCTTGCCGGCGAGCTTGCCCGACAGCACCTCGCCGTTGGCGAGCGCCGCGGCGATGTAGGGCTTGGGACCGGCCAGATCGATGTCCGTCAGTTCGACGGTACCGCTCGCCTTGAGCGGCGCCAGGCCCACGTGCCCCTGATGTTCGAGCGTTTCACCGGCGTCGGTGGCGAAGCCGAAGTCGAGCGCCGCCGGTTCGCCGCCCGTCAGTTGCAGCTTGCGCAGCGAGACGTGGAGATTCTGCAGCGTCTTGCGGTAGAGGCCGCCCGGCAAATCGTCGGAAAACGCGATCTGACCGCCGCTGAGCTTGAATTCGCCCAGGCTCACCGCAAACGGCCGCGCCGGCTCGGCCGGCGGCGTGGCGGGGGCCGGCACCGGCGCACCCGTGGCCGGCAGGGGCTTCGGCACCAGCGACAACAGGCTGATGCGCCCTTCCCGATCGCGGCCGACGACCACTTCCGGCTTGTCCACCGCCACCGTGCCGAGCAGCAACTCGCCGGCCAGCGGGGCCAGCTTGTCGATGCCCACCCGCACCGAGGGCAGCTTGACCGCCGGGCGACCGTCGGCGTGCTGGATTTCCACCGCGTCGAGTCCCACCGTGCCTTTCAGCGTCACGCTCGGCGGCTGCCCGGCGGGCTGGGCGAAGGAGACGTCGAGGTCGGACGACAGGCGCGCCGAAGGCAGGCGGAAGGTTTTCTCCACCGGCAGGTAATCCACGTAGCGGGTCAGGTCGAAGCCGTCGAACTTGAGCTCGACCACCGATTCGCGGCTCGCCGAGAAAGGCTTGGCCTTGCCGCGAATCTCGAAGGGCGTGTCGTTCACCTTCATCGCCAGCAGCGGCTCGACGAAGGTCTCCACCGCCGATGGCAGGTTGGACACGAAGGGCACGCCCAGGTCGAGGTCGGCGATCACGTGCTTCTGCTGCGCCGGCCGGTCGTCGAAATCGATGCGCCCCTTCTCGATGCGGATGTTGTGCACGGCGAAAAGGCTCTTCGAGCCGTCGTCGGGCTTGGCGAGGATCTCGTCGATCACGTCCGACCAGTTGAAGCGCCGGCCCTCCAGCCGCACCACGCTCACCACCGGCTCGACCAGCTTCACCTCCTGCACCACCACGCCGCCGCGCAGCAGCGACTCCAGCTCAACGTTCGCGTACAGCGACGCGAAGCTCGCCGCCGGCGTCCTGCCGTCCGGCTCCAGCATCCGGAAACCGCGCACCTCGGCCGACAACGCATAGGGGTTGATCGACACGCCGTCGATGGTCACCGGGCGGTGGAGCAGCTCGGTCAGCTTGTCCTGGGCGATCGAGCGGACCAGCGGCGGGGCCACCAGCGCCCCCGCCACACCGATCGCCACGACGACTCCGGCGCCCCACAGCGCCCACTTCAACGGCCTCGGGCCGACACGCAGTTTCTGCGCCATCTTCATCTTCCTTGTTCTTTTCCGCAGTGCGCCGCCCGCCGGGCGCCACGCCTGTCTTGTCGTCCAAGCCTAGCAGGCCGGCGCATGGCTGAGAATGTCATCGTGCGCAGGGTTTGCGGTTAGACAAACCGCGGACTATCCTGCCGGCCGTTCCCGCCCGTCCCGTTGCCATGTCCAACCCCTCCCATCCTTCCCGTTTCGACGTCGTCGTGATCGGCGCCGGCGCCGCCGGCATGATGTGCGCCGCCGAAGCCGGCCAGCGCGGTCGCCGCGTCCTGCTCCTCGACCACGCGTCGCGGCTCGCCGAAAAGATCCGCATCTCGGGAGGCGGCCGCTGCAACTTCACCAACCTCGACGTGGGCGTCGCCCACTATCTGTCGCGCAACCCGCAGTTCTGCCGCTCCGCGCTGGCGCGCTTCACGCCGGGGCACTTCATCGAACGCATCAACCGCCACGGCATCCCCTGGCACGAGCGCGACCACGGCCAGCTGTTCTGCGACGACTCCGCCCAGGACATCATCGACATGCTGCGCGCCGGCTGCGAGGACGGCAAGGTGAGCTGGGCGATGCCCTGCACCCTCGACGCCGTCGCCGCCGGCCAAGCGCCGGGCGAACGCTTCGTCCTCGAAACCAGCCACGGCCGCATCGCCTGCGACAACCTGGTCGTCGCCACCGGCGGCCTGTCGATTCCCAAGATCGGCGCCTCGCCGCTGGGCTACCGGATCGCCGAGCAGTTCGGCCTCGCCATCGTGCCGCCCAGACCGGCGCTGGTCCCGCTCACCCTGCCGCCCGAGGAACTGACGATCTACCAGGACCTCGCCGGCATGGCCTTCGACGCGGTGGCCGAATGCGGCGACGGACATTTCCGCGAGAACCTGCTGTTCACCCACCGCGGGCTGTCGGGCCCGGTCATCCTGCAGGTCTCGTCCTACTGGCAGAGCCGCGATTACGAAAAAACCAACGGCGCGACCTGCGGCGGCGCCCAGGTCACGATCAATCTCTTTCCCGCCGACGACGTGCGCGACTGGCTCGCCGAACGCGCCCGCAGCAAGACGCTGCTCGGCAACCTCCTCGCCGAGCGCCTGCCCAAACGCTTCGCCCACGCCTGGTGCGAGCAGCGCGGCTGGAACCGACCGGCCAACCAGTTCAACGGCAAGGAGCTCGACGCCGTCGCCGCGGCACTGTCGGGCTGGGTCATCGCGCCCAACGGCACCCTCGGCTACGCCAAGGCCGAGGTCACCGTGGGCGGCGTCGATACGCGCGCGCTGTCGTCCAAGACGATGGAGGCACGCGCGGTGCCCGGCCTGTACTTCGTCGGCGAGGTGATGGACGTCACCGGCCATCTGGGCGGCTACAACTTCCAGTGGGCGTGGGCCAGCGGCTATGCGGCGGGGCAGTCGGTCTAGCCGAGACCATCATTGTCGAGCAGCGCTCAACAATATCGACCACGCCATCAAAACAACGAGGCCCGCACTGGGCGGGCCTCGGTCATCCGGCGACGGGATGCGCTTACTTCTGGGCGGCGGCGATGCCGTTCAGGATTTCCTGCTTGGCTTCCTCGACGGTGCCCCAGCCGGTCACCTTGACCCACTTGCCCGGCTCGAGATCCTTGTAGTGCTCGAAGAAGTGCACGGTCTGCTTCATCAGCAGCTCGGGCAGGTCGTCGATGGTCTGGACCTTGTCGTACAGCGGGGTCAGCTTCGAAACCGGCACGGCCACGACCTTGGCGTCCACACCGCCTTCGTCTTCCATCTTCAGCACGCCGACCGGACGGGCGCGGATCACCACGCCCGGCTGCAGCGGGAAGGGGGTCACGACCAGCACGTCCACCGGATCGCCATCGCCGGCGACGGTGTGCGGCACGTAGCCGTAGTTGATCGGGTAGCGCATGGAAGTGCCCATGAAGCGGTCGACGAACACGGCGCCGCTGTCCTTGTCCACTTCGAACTTGATCGGATCGCCCTGAGCGGAGATCTCGATGATCACGTTGACGTCGTTCGGAACGTCCTTGCCCGCCTTGACTTGATCAAAACCCATATCACTACCTCCCGTTTATTTGATGTAAGACAGCTCACCATTATAAGTGAGCCTTGTGACTATCGGATAAACCCTTATGGCGGAAATCCGCTCACGCGGCGTCGAAGCCAGCCTCCTCGATCACCGCGCGCAGCGCGTTGGCCGACACCTGCGCCGGGTCGTAGCCGACCCGCGCCTCGGCGGCCTCCAGCGACACCTCGACGCTGGCCACGCCCGGCGTGGCGCTGAGCGCCCCGGTGACGTTCCGGACGCAACCCTGGCAGCTCATGCCGCCCACCTTGATCACCACGTTTTCCATCCTCGTTCCTTTCAGTCTCGACCGGGGCGCCAGCGCTTCAGCAACAGCGAATTGCTGACCACCGACACCGAACTCATCGCCATCGCCGCGCCGGCGATCACCGGATTGAGCAGCCCGAGGGCCGCCGCCGGAATCCCCAGCACGTTGTAGATGAACGCAAAAAACAGATTCTGGCGGATCTTGCCGAGGGTCGCGCGGGACAGGGCGATGGCGTCGGCGACGCTGCCCAGATCGTTGCGCACCAGGGTCAGATCGGCCGCCTCGATGGCCACGTCCGAGCCCGCGCCGATGGCGAAGGACACGTCCGCCGCAGCGAGTGCCGGCGCGTCGTTGATGCCGTCGCCGACCATCCCGACGAGCCCGTTTCCGCGTAGCGCCTCGACCGCCGCCGCCTTGTCGCCGGGCAACACCTGGGCGCGGAACTCCCCGATGCCGGCCTCGGCGGCGATGCGGGCCGCGGCCGCCGGGTGATCGCCGGTCAGCATCACCACCCGCACGCCCAGCGCCTGCAGGCGCGCAACCGCCGACCGGGACGTGGCGCGCAGCGGATCGGCCACGCCCAGCGCCCCCAGCGCCACGCCGTCG
>NZ_JAYROR010000089.1:0-81471 GCF_041911615.1 Zoogloea sp.
CCACCCTGCGCGACATCGAGGGGCTGGACGTGGCGGCCGGCGTGCGCAACGCCCTCGGCCGGGAGGCGCTGTATCTCACGCTGCTGGGCAAGTTCGTGGCCGGACAGCGGGATTTCGGCGCCCACCTGAAGGCCGCACTGGCCGAGTCCGACCGGGTATCGGCGGAGCGGCTGGCCCATACCTTGAAGGGCGTCTCGGCCCAGATCGGGGCCCGACCGTTGAGCGCCCAGGCGGAAGCCTTCGAGGCGGCTCTGCGCCGCGGTGACGCGGCCGAGGCGCTGGCGTCGCCCCTCGATGCGCTGGTGCTGCGGCTGGGCGCGCTGCTCGACGCGCTGGCGGCGCGCCTGCCCGGCGAGCGGCCCGCACCAGTGCGGGTCGAGGTCGATCCACAGGCACTGCAGGCGGTGTGCGCCCGGCTGGCCGGTGAGCTGGCGGCCGACGATTTCGCCAGTTGCCACACGCTGGAAGCCAACGAGGCGTTGCTGCGCGCCGGGCTCGGCCACCGCTTCCCGGTGATCGAGGAGGCGGTGCGCAGCTTCGATCTGGCCGCGGCCCTGGCAAGCCTCAGGGAGGCGGCGGCCAGCCTCGACATGCCGCTGTAGCCCCGGCGGGCGGGCTCAGGCGTCTTTCGCCAGGTAGCGCTCGATCAGGTCGGTGAGCAGCTGGTGGGCGGCTTCGAACTCGAAGTTGTCGATGGCCGCGCCGATCTCCCGTGCCGCGTCGGGTTGCAGGGCGTCGAGCAGGTTGCCGTTGGTGCGCCACAGGCTGCTGCTCTGCATGTCGTCCTCGGCCAGCAGCTTGGCCAGGTCGTCGGCAAAGCGGCGGATGCTGGCTCGATCGCCGGCGGGGCGGGGCGGCTTGGCGGCCGGCGGGGTACCCAGGGCGGCGTCGATGGCCGGGATCAGGCCCGTGAGCCGGACGTCGAGCCGCGCGATGAGAGCCTCGACCTGTTCGGCGGCGGCGTGCTGGCGCAGCGCCAGCTCGAGCTCGGCGGCGCAGCGGCTCACCTCGGTGGCGCCCACCGAGCCGGCGCTGCCCTTGAGGGTATGGGCGGCGCGTTCGGCGTCGCTGTGCCGACCGTCGGCGAGCCACTGGCGCAGCTTGGCGATTTCGTCCCGGTGGCTGCGGGTGAAGATGCCGAGGATGCGGCGGTAGCGGTCCTCGTGGCCGTGGGTGGCACGCAGCCCGGCCTGGAGGTCGAGACCTTCGATGTCCGCCAGACTGGCGGGGGCCGGCGCAGGCGCCGTGGGGGCGACCACGGCCGGCGTCGGGCTGGGCGGTGCGGCTGGCGGGGTGGTGGGCAGCCAGCGCAGCAGCGCCTGGTAGAGCACGTCCGGGTCGACGGGCTTGGCAACGTGGTCGTTCATGCCGACGGCGAGGCAGCGGTTGCGGTCCTCGTCGAAGGCGTTGGCGGTCATCGCGAGGATGGGCACCTGGCTACCGCCGGGCAGGGCGCGGATCGCCGCGCTGGCTTCGAGGCCGCCCATCACCGGCATGCTGAGGTCCATCAGGATCAGGTCGAAGTGGCCGCCGTGGCGGATTTTGTCCACCGCTTCGAGGCCGTTGGCGGCCAGCTCGACGGCGAGGCCGGCGTCCTTCAGCAGCTCGCAGGCGATTTCCTGGTTGAGGGGGTTGTCCTCGGCGAGCAGTACGCGACGGCCGGCACCCACGTCCCGCAGGCGGCTGGCCGCGTCGGCCGGGGCGGGGAGCGGGACCGGGCCGCCCGGGGTGGTTTCGCCGAGCGCGCCGGGGTGGCCGATGTCGAGCTGCAGCGCGATCCAGAAGGTGCTGCCCGCCTCGGGGGTGCTGGCCACGCCGATCTCGCCGCCCATCAGCTCGGCGAGGCGCTTGCTGATCGCCAGCCCCAGGCCGGTGCCGCCGTACTTGCGGGTGGTGGAGTTGTCGGCCTGTTCGAAGGGTTTGAAGATCGAGGCCTGCTGGGCGGCATTGAGACCGATGCCGCGGTCTTCGACTTCCAGGCGCAGGCCGATGCGCGGCGCGACGGCGCCCGGCTGATGGCGGGCGCGCAGGGTAATCGCGCCGTGGGGCGAGAACTTGATCGCGTTGGACAGGAAGTTGACCAGGATCTGCTCGATCCGCACCGGGTCGCCGCGCAGCACCGGCGGCAGCGCCGCATCGACCACCACTACCAGCGCGAGGCCCTTCTGGCGGGCGCTCTCGCGCACCAGGCTGGCGGCCTTGTCGAGGGTCGGGCGGAGCGGGAAGTCGATGGATTCGATGGTGATCTTGTCGGCTTCGATCTTCGACAGGTCGAGGATGTCGTTGATGATGCGCAGCAGGTGCTGGGCGGCGGCGCCGATCTTGGTGACCCGGTCGAGCTGCTGGGGCTCCTCGATCTCGCGCTGGAGCAGGTGCGACAGGCCGATGATCGCGTTCATCGGGGTGCGGATCTCGTGGCTCATGTTGGCCAGGAAGGCGCTCTTGGCGCGGTTGGCGCTTTCGGCCTCGTCGCGGGCGGCGGCCAGTTCGCGGGTGCGCTGCTCGACCAGGTCGGTCAGGTGGTGGCGGTGGGCCTCGAGTTCGCTGTCGAGCTGCTTGCGTTCGGTGATGTCGCGCACGACGCACATCACGTAGGTCCGGCCGCCCCATTCGACGCGGCTCGACTTGATGTCGGCGGTGTAGGTGCTGCCGTCCTTGCGCTTGTGGAGGGTTTCGAAGCTCTCGCCGAGGGGGCGGATGCTGCGCACCATCTGCTGCAGTTCGGGCTGCTTGAAGCGGCCCTCCCAGTCCCACACGTGCAGGCGCGCGACTTCCTCCGGGGTGTAGCCGATCAACTCGCAGAACTGGGGGTTGGCCTCGAAGACGCCGCCGTCCTCGTTGAGGATCACGATGCCGTCGCGATCCATCTCGAACAGCGTGCGCCGCCGCGAGGCTTCCTCGGCGGTGGCCTGCTGCGCCTGTTGCTGGGCCACGCGCTGGGCGCCGAGGGTGTCGAGGAGGCGGTTGAAGTGGGTGGCGAGCTGGGCGATTTCGTCGAACTCGTCGTCGAGGGGCACGCGGGCGCGCTCGTCGCCCTGGTGGACCGCCGTCATGGTGTCGGAGATGCGGGCCAGGCGCCGGGTGATGTCCTGCGAGCCGCGCAGGTAGGACAGCGACAGGACCAGCATCGCCAGCGCCAGCAGGGCCGCGACGCTGCCGGTGAGGAGCCACTTCTCGCGGATGAACCGGGCTTCCGGGAAGCTGATGCCGAGCATCCCGATGCGCTGCCCGTTGCCGTCGGTGAGCGGCGTGTAGCCCACGACGCAGGCGTTGTCGAAGATCTGGGCGCGACCGGCCCACGGCAAGCCCTGCCCGAGCACCTGGGCGCTGGCTTCGGGCACCCCGCGGGTGGCGATGGCGCGCTGCCCGTTGGCGAGGGTCACGGTGGTGGTCACGCGCAGATCGTCGAGGAAGATCGAGGTGACGCCGCCGCTCTCGCCGACCCGTGAATCCACCGGAAAGACCACGTCGCGGATGCGCTCGATCATCGGCAGGTTGTTGTTGATCAGCACGCCGCCGACCAGGATTGCGTCCGGGTGGGTGTTGGTCAGCGGAAGGTGAGCCGCCGCGTCGATGGTGAGGCCGCGCGTTTCGGTGGTGATGCCGTCGGCGCTGCTGATGTCGATGCGCGCCCGCGCCGGCAGATCGGGCGACAGCGCGGCGAGCTCCTCGGCGCTGAAGCGGGTGTAGTTGGCCGACGAGATGCCGGTGCTGGCCTGTCGGTAGTCGAAGTTGGACGGCAGCGGGCTGCCCGGCGCGATGCCGGTGCTGGAGGCGATCACCTGCCCGCCCTGGGTGGCGATGATGAGGTAGTCCAGTCGCGCCGCCTCGGCCCGCGCGGCGAGCAGCTGGTCGAGGGCGGGAATGGGCTGGCGTGCCACGTCGTCGTGGTTGGCGCTCAGCAGCTGGGCGATCCGCTCGACGCGGACGATCTCCTCGACGTGCTGGAGCGTCTGGCTGCGCATCTGCTCCATGTAGTTGTGCGCGCTGGCCAGATTGCTCCGGGCGTTGGCGATCAGGAGGTCGTCGAAGCGCGCGCCGCCGAGCAGGATCAGGGTGCCGAGGATCAGCGGGAAGACCACCAGCAGCGGTGCCAGGCCCAGCGCCAGCAGCCGCAGACGCAGCGACCCGCGCCAGCGGAGCGGACGATGAGCGGACAGGAAACGGGAGAGCATGGTGTCGTTCGAGCGATTTTCCCGGGCCGGTTGTGGGCTGGGCCGCGCGCGAGGCGGCCCGTGGCAGGACAAGGCTGCCAGATGCACGCCGCCTTGGCGAGAGGTAGACGGCGCGCGCGCGTGGGACTTGAGTGGGTTAGGGGGCTGATTCGTCAAATTCTACAATTTTGTTATTTTCGTTACAGCATGAAAAAACGCAACCTGCGCCGGAGCCCGCCCGCGGCTGCCGTCCGGGCACGCGCGGGTAAAGTCTGTGCCGTCCCGGCCGTGGTTTGTGAAGGGCGTGCGTCGATTGCGCGCGCCCGCCCGACGCCCCCTGTTGCCGCGCGAATGACGGCAGTATGATCCGGGGCCGGGCGGAGCCTTGAGGGGAGAGTCATGTCGCGCATGAGGTGGGGGGTGGTGCTCGCGAGCAGCCTGATTTTGCTGGGCTGCGGACCCGAGGCGCCGCTGCGTATCGGGTTCATCGGCGGCCTTTCGGATCGCAACTCGGACGTCGGCCAGGCGGGCCACAACGGGGTGTTGCTCGCCGTCGAGCAGGCCAACCGCGCCGGCGGCATCGGGGGGCACAAGATCGAGCTGGTGTCCCGCGACGATGCGCAGGACGCGGAGATCGCCGCCAAGTCCGCCGCCGAGCTGGCCGCCGAGAAGGTCGAGGCGGTGATCGGTCCCTTCACCAGCGGCATGGCGGCGGCCGTCGTGCCGGTCCTGGCGAGGCGCAACACCCTGGCGATCAGTCCGACCCTCACGTCGATGGATTTCCACGGCAAGGACGACAACCTCATTCGTATCAACCGCAGCACCCGCGACAACGCCGAGGATTACGCCCGCGTGCTGTTCGGCCGCGGTCAGCGCCGCATCGCGGTGGCCTACGACGTGCGCAACCGCTCGTTCTCCGAGTCGTGGCTGGGCGAGTTCCGCAAGGCTTTCGCGGCCCTCGGCGGCACGCTGGCGGCTGAAGTGGCCTACGAATCGCGCCCCGACGTCGACTTCGGCGCGGTGGTGGCGGCGATGCTCAAAGGTCAGCCGGACGGGCTGTTCTTCATCTCCGGCGGCATCGACGTGGCGCGCCTTGCCCAGCAGTCGCGCCGACAGGCGCCGGGGCTGCCGATCGGTGCGTCCGAGTGGGCGGCCAGCGAACAACTCATCGAATTGGGTGGCAAGGTGGTCGATGGCCTGGTGATCGTCCAGAACTACAACCGGGAGGACGATTCGCCGCGCTATCGCGAGTTTCGCGAGGCTTATTTCAAACGCTTCCAGAAGAACCCCGGCTACAGTTCGGTATCGGCCTACGACGCGGCGACGGTGCTGTTCGACGCGCTCGCCCGACGTACCGCCGGCGAGTCGGTCAAGATGGCGGTGCTGCGCCACGGGCCCTACCAGGGCCTGCAGCAGCAGATCGTCTTCGACGCCAACGGCGACACCCAACGCAAGGTGTTCTTCACGGAAATCCGCGACGGGCGCTTCGTGCTCCTCAAATGACGTCTTGCTGCGCCATGATCGACACCATCGAGATTTTTCCCTGGAACGCCAACTTTGAAACCGGCATTGCGGAGATCGACGTCCAGCATCGACGCCTCGTCGAACTGCTCAACCAGCTGGTCGGCCACCTGACCCGTCAGGCGGACGCGCCGACGCTCAAGTCGGTCTTCGACGCCCTGGCGCGTTACGCGCTCGAGCACTTCGAGTCCGAGGAGGCGATCTGGCGCGAGGCCTTCCAGGGCGACCCCTGGGAGACCGGGCACTCCGAGTCTCACCAGCGCTTCGTCGACGCCGTCGGAAAACTCCAGGCCGAGGCGGATTCCCGGCCCTACGAGGACGTGCTCACCGATGTGGTGGGCTTCCTGACCCACTGGCTGGCGCTGCACATCATCGAGTCCGACCGCCGCATGGCGCTGGCGGTGCTGGCGCTGCGCGAGGGCGCCGACGTGGCGTCGGCCAAGCGCATCGCCGACGCGCGGATGTCCGGGGCGGCCCGGGCGCTGATCGAGACGGTGATGGGGATGTACGACAAGCTGGCCAGCCGCACCGTCCAGCTGACCCGCGAGATCCACGCGCGCCGGCGCGCCGAGAAGGCGCTTCAGCTCGCCCACGCGGCGCTCGCCCAGGCCAAGGAGGAGGCCGAGGCGGCCAACCGCGCCAAGTCCGATTTCCTGGCCAGCATGAGCCACGAGATCCGCACCCCGATGAACACCATTGCCGGCGTCGTGCAGCTGATGCGCCGCGACGGCGTGTCGCCGCGCCAGGCCGAGCACCTGGGCCGCCTGCAGGATGCCTCCGGGCATCTGCTGGCGGTGATCAACGACATCCTCGATCTGTCGAAGATCGAGGCCGGCAAGCTCAGCCTCGAGGAACTGCCGGTGGATATCGCCGGCATCGCCGAGGGCGTCGCCTCGATGCTCTCCGAGCGGGTCCGCGAAAAAGGCCTCGCCATGACGGTGCGCGTCGAACTGCCGCCGGTGGCGCTGCTTGGCGATCCGACCCGGCTCAAGCAGGCGCTGCTCAACTACGCCACCAACGCGGTCAAGTTCACCGACGCCGGCAGCATCGCGCTGTGCGTCCGGGCGGTGGAAGAGGACGCCGGCAGCGTGTTGCTGCGCATCGAGGTGACCGATACCGGCATCGGGATTGCGCCGGAGGCGCTGGCCCGGCTGTTTGCCCGCTTCGAACAGGCCGAGGCGACGACATCCCGCGAATATGGCGGTTCCGGTCTCGGGCTGGTCATCACCCGTCGGCTGGCGCGCCTGATGGGCGGCGAGACCGGTGCCCGGAGCACGCCCGGGGCCGGCAGCACGTTCTGGTTTACCGCCCGTCTGCGCAAGGGGGCGGCGCAGGTCGGGCCGTCCGCGCCGGTCGATGTGGAGTCGGCGGAGCTGCGGCTGCGCCGCGATTTCGCCGGCCGTCGCATCCTGCTGGTCGAGGATAACGAGATCAACCGCGAGATCGCCGTCGACCTGCTCGCCGATGCCGGGCTGGCCGTCGAGTGCGCCGAGGACGGCGTCGAGGCCGTGGCGATGGCGGGGGCCGGCGATTACGCGCTGATCCTGATGGACATGCAGATGCCGCGCATGGATGGGCTGGAGGCGACCCGGCGCATCCGCGCGGCGGCCTGGGGGCGCGACGTGCCGATTGTGGCGATGACCGCCAACGCGTTTTCGGAGGACCGGGAGATGTGCCTCGCCGCCGGCATGAACGATTTTGTCGTCAAGCCCGTGGACCCGGACGTGCTGTTCGGCGCGCTGCTGCGCTGGCTGGCGCCGCCGCGGGGCTGAAGGGGCGCGCCGGCCTCAGCGGTCGATGGGCAGGTTGCGGCGCAGCACCACCGGCACGCCGCCGAGCTTCTTCTTGGCCAGCCACTGGGCGAGAGCCGAATCCAGGTAGTCGGCGTGGCTCGGGAACCAGTTGGCGAGCGCGGTGGCAAACTCCCGGCCCACCGCCAGTTCGCCGTCCTTCACCAGCTGTTCGACCTGATAGGCCGATTCCATCACCGCGTTGTGATCGTCGACGTGACAGTCCCGCGGGGGGAAGTCGGTCGCTTCCATCCAGTCCTTTTCCTGTCCGAAATGGGCTTCGGCGTGGATGATGAAGTCGTGCATCGCACCGGCCAAGTCGGCGTCGGCGCAGGTCAGCAGGCGGTCGACGATGTCGACGAACTCCCGGTGGGTGTCGTCCATCGCGTCGAAACCGAGCAGGAACGCGTCGGTCCACTGCAGGCCCTGTTGATCGGTCATGTTCTGTCTACTCCTGGCATGTCATTCTTCGATCCGCTGCGGGATCACGGAATCAAGGATAACCCGCCGCTCCGCCGGGATTGTTTGTGGTTAGTGAGCAATCCCCGGTATTGATTTCGATCAGACAACAATGAGACGAGACTTCGCACGATGAAAGCGCGCGCCACGGATTCCGCTCCCGCCGTCCCGACCCGTCTGCCGCCCGGCATCTGGGCGCTGGGTCTGGTGTCGATGCTGATGGACATCTCGTCCGAGATGATCCACGCCTTGTTGCCGGTTTATCTGGTCGGCGCCCTCGGCGCATCGACCTTGGCGGTGGGCTTCATCGAAGGTGTGGCGGAGGCCACCGCGGCGATCACCAAGGTTTTTTCCGGCGCGTTGTCGGACTGGCTGGGGCGGCGCAAGCTGCTGGCCGCCATCGGCTACGGCCTGGCGGCGTGCACCAAGCCGGTGTTCCCGCTGGCCGATTCGGTGGGCTGGGTGGTGGCCGCACGTTTTGTGGACCGGATCGGCAAGGGCATCCGCGGCGCCCCGCGGGACGCGCTGATCGCCGATCTGGCGCCGCCGGGCCTGCGCGGGGCAGCCTTCGGGCTGCGCCAGTCCCTCGATACCGCGGGCGCCTTCCTCGGGCCCTTGCTGGCGATCGGGCTGATGGCGGCGTCGGGCGGCGACATCCGGCTGGTGTTCTGGGTGGCGGTGGTGCCGGCCTGCGGGGCGTTTGCGCTGATCGCGCTGGCGGTGCGCGATGCGCCCCGGCCCGGTCTCGAGGCGCCGCGCGCGCCCTTGTCGCGAGCCGAACTGGGGCGACTGCCGGCGGCCTACTGGTGGGTGGTGGGCATCGCCGCGGTGTTCACGGTGGCGCGCTTCAGCGAGGCCTTCCTGGTGCTTCGGGCACAGGAGCTGGGCGTCGCGACGATGTGGATTCCGGCGGTGCTGGTGGTGATGAACGTGGTCTATTCGCTGTCGTCCTACCCGATCGGCGTGCTGGCCGATCGGATGCGCCGCGGCACCCTGCTGGCGCTCGGTTTCGCGATGCTGGTGGCGGCCGATCTGGCGTTGGCGCTGTTGCCCGGACTGGTCGGGCTGGCCCTCGGCGTGGCGCTGTGGGGGCTGCACATGGGCATGACCCAGGGCCTGCTGGCGACGCTGGTGGCCGATGTGGCGCCGGACAACCTGCGCGGCACCGCCTTCGGCGTGTTCAATCTGGCGGGGGGCGTGGCCTTGCTGCTGGCCAGCGTGCTGGCCGGCGGGCTGTGGGACGCCTTCGGGTCCCGGGCGACCTTCCTGGCAGGGGCGGCCTTCGCGGCGCTGGCCCTGGTCGGGCTGGTGGGGTGGTCGAGGCGCGGCGCGATGGGCTGACGCGACGCGGACGCGCGGACGGGCTCAGGCGCTCCAGCGCGCCCGGCCGGTGTTCTTGGCGCGATACATGGCGTGATCGGCGGCGCTGAGCAGGCGTTCGGCGTTCTCGCCGTCGGCCGGGAAGCGCGCCACCCCGACGCTGCAGGCGATGCGCAGGGTGTGGCCTTCGACTTCGAAGGGCTGCGACAGCGCATCGACGACCTTCGCGGCGGTGGGGCCGACGGCGGTGCTGCCGGCCTGGGCGGGCATCGCCACCACGAACTCGTCGCCGCCCAGCCGGGCCACCGTGTCCTCGTCGCGGAACAGGCGCTGCAGCCGCTTGGCGACCTGCTGCAGGAGCAGGTCGCCGATGTCGTGGCCGAAGCTGTCGTTCACCGGCTTGAAACGGTCGAGGTCGATGAACAGCACGACGACCTCGGCGTGCTGGCGCTTGGCGTGATGGACCATGCTCTCGAGGCGGTCGTTGATCAGCGAGCGGTTGGGCAGCCCGGTGAGCCGGTCGAAGTTGGCCCGCTGCCAGATCTCGCCGTCGCGCCGGCGCAGTTCGGTGACGTCGGAGATCAGCGCGACCCGGTGGGTGACGTGGTTTTCGGCGTCGAGCACGGCGGAAATCATCGCGTGGCCGGTGTAGGCCTCGCCGTCGCGGCGGCGGCCGTCGAAGTCGCCGCGCTGGTGGTGCAGTTCGGCGGGGCCGAGGAGTTCGGCCAGACTGCAGCCGCCGGCGCGGCCGGCGGGCAGGGTCGAGATGTGCTGGCCGCGCAGTTCGTCGATGCCGAAGCCGGTGATCGCGCTGAAGGCCGGATTGATGTCGACGATGCGGTTTTCGGTGTCGATGATCATGATGCCCTCGGCCATGTTGTCGAGCACGCCGCGCAGGTGCGCTTCGTGGCTGGCCAGGTCGTGGACGACCCGTTCGTAGCGGCGCAGCGCCACCAGCAGCGCACCGATCACCAGCATGAAGAGCAGGCTGAACATCGCGCCGCGCTCGAGCGCCCAGGCGTTCTGGGCGCGCATCGGTGCCAGGGCGTCGTCGAGGGCGATGCCGGACATCATCACCAGCCCCGACGGCAGGCGCGTCCAGCCGTACTGCCGCAGGATGCCGTCCACAGTGGCGTGGGCCACGTAGTCGCCTTCGCGCAGATCGGGGCGGGTGATGTACTCGCGTTGCTGGGGCGCCTGCTTGCCGTAGTGGGCGCCGGGGTCGAGGGTGCGCAGCAGCACATGGCCGGTGGCGTCCACGAGGGTCAGGGTGTCGTGGGGGGCGGATTCGAAACGGGCCAGCTGGGCCGTCCAGGCGTCGGGCGACACCGCCAGCGACACCACGCCGTCGAATTGCCCGTTGCGGCGTACCGCGCGGGCGATCTGCAGGCTCCACTTGCCGGTCAGCCGGCCCAGCACCGGGGGGCTGATCACCAGCGAATCGCCGGCGTCGCTGGCCAGCCGGGTGAAGTAGGCCCGGTCGCCGAGGAAGTTGCGCGGCGCCTCGCCGAGGGACGAATAGCTCAGGTAGCCGGCGGCGTCGATGCGGAACAGCTGCAGGATGAGGTCCGACGGCATCGCGGCGGCCAGCACCTGCTCGCGCAGCGTCTCGATGGCGAGCCGGTCGCCGGCCGAGGCGCGGGCGGTGCGCAGTACGAAGTCGAAGCGATCGAGTGTCGCCTGCACGGTTTCGGCGGCGACCCGGGACTGCAGCAGGGCCTGGGCGCGGACCCGCGCGCGGGTGTCGTATTCGTTCTGCTCGACCGACTGGAGCAGGTCGTACCAGGCGATACCCAGGGCCAGCAGGGTGGCGCCGGCGATGCCCAGGCGGATGAGTTGCAGCGGCTGGGTGGACAGTTTCGGGAAAAGCCGGGAAATCATGGGGGCGCCGCATCCTCGCGTGGCACACCGCGCCTCTTGCGGCCGATGCCTGCCAGTGCGGCAGTGTGCCTCAAGTTGGCCGCGGGGTGGATAATCGAGGTCCCGCTTCGAGCGAAGGCGATACGGAATGCGACTCCCCCGGTGTTTTCTCGCAACGATTTCGGCGCTCCTCGTCGCCGCCCAGGCCGTGGCGGCGCCCGACCCCACCCTCGCGCCGTGGATCGACGGTCCCCAGCGCAGCGAGGCCAATCGTGCCCGCGACGGGGCCCGGCAGCCGGCGGCGACGCTGGCCTTCTTCGGGCTGCGACCCGACCAGACGGTGGTCGAAATCTGGCCCAGCGTGGGCTTGTGGTGGTTCGAAATCCTCGCGCCCTATCTGCGCGAGCGGGGTGGCTATGTCGCGGCCCTACATGCTGGCGCCCCTAATCCGGCGGCCGCGCGGGCCGAGCAGGCCGCGGTGGCGGCGCGGATGGCCGCCGATCCCGCGCGTTTCGGTGCAGTCCGGCTGGCGCACAGCCCAGGGCTGGGCGAGACGGTGCCGGACGATTCGGTGGATGTGGTGCTGACCTTCTCGAACCTGCACAACTGGATCGTCGATGGCAACGTCGGCGACGTGCTGCGGGAGTTCCAGCGGGCGCTCAAGCCGGGAGGTGTGCTCGGGGTGGTGGATCATCGCGGACGCGACGACATCCCGCAGGCCGTCCAGCTCAAGGCGGGTTACCTGCGCGAGGACGAAGTGGTGGCGCTGATCGAGCGGGCCGGCTTCCGCCTCGTGGCGCGGGGCGACATGGCGGCGAATCCCCGCGATACGAAGGATCACCCGGCCGGTGTGTGGACCCTGCCGCCGAGCCTGCGCCTCAAGGACGTCGAGCGCGACAAATATCTGGCGATCGGGGAAAGCGACAAATTCACCCTGAAGTTCGTCAAGGTGGGGCGACCGGATTGACGAAGGCGTCAGGACGGTGTGTGCGTGATGCTGAGGAGAGGGGGAGGAAAGCTGGTGCTCATGGGCAGGATTGAACTGCCGACCTCTCCCTTACCAAGGGAGTGCTCTGCCACTGAGCTACATGAGCACTGCTGTCGGAACCGCTGAAGGCGGCCCGGCGGGTCTGTGGCGTGGCATCTGGCCAAGTGGCCCGATGTCCAACAACCCGTCTGGAGCGGCGCGCATGGTAGCAAGACCAATGGCCGGCCGCAAGGATGTCTGCTGCATCTTTGCGAGAAATACGGCGATATTTCACGTTTCGGCACAGGCGAGGGGGCGCCGGGGCGAATCGGAGGGGGTCAGCGGGCGTCGGCGGCCGGACTGGATTGGCGGCGCTGCATCTCGCGGATCATTGCCGAGAATTGCTCGGCGGTCTCGTGGCGGGCTACCGCCGGGCCGATGAGGGGGGGAGCCAGAAGCCCGGCTGGGCTTCGGAGTGGTAGTGCAGGCGGGTTCCCGTTCCCTCGGCTTCCAGTTGCATCAGGCTCTCGACCTGACGGATGTTGCCGCCGATGCCGCGGGAGCGGATCTCGCGCAGCGGCACCAGGTGAATCTCGCGCACCGATTCGAAATCCGCCGAAAAGAAGCCGTAGCGGCCGGTGCCCTTCTGGTGCACGGTGAGCAGCGTGTCCTGCCGGGCGGTCACGCGACTGAAGCTCAGGTTGGGGACGAAGTCGGTCATGTGCTCGAAATCGGTCAGCACGGCCCAGGCGAGGGCTGGCGGCACCGGGGCGTGCATGACCGCATCGACCACGAAGCGCTTGCCGCTCTTGTAGGCGGTCACGTCGTCCTCGCTCACCGCCGGGGCAGCGTCGAAAGCGCCGGCGGCGGCGGTCAAGGTCACGGCGAGGAGGGCGGCGGGTAGCACGCGCGGCAGGCGCCGCAGCGCATGGGCGAAGGGCTGGCGAGGCATCGGTTTGGGGCCGGTCCGGTCGGCGTTCATCGTTTTCGTCAGAGGCGTCGCGGCGCGATTTTGTTCAACGGGGGCGGTACAAACAAAAAGGCCCTCGCCGCCATCGGCAAGGGCCTTGCTGTGCTTGCGCCGTGTCTCGCGGGGCACGCTGCCCTGCGGCGAGGCTCAGTAGCGGCGGGCGGGCGCGGGGGCCGGGGCGCCGTTGCGGGCGGGCAGATGGCGGAACGTGATACGGCCCTTGGAGAGGTCGTAGGGCGACATCTCGAGGGTCACCTCGTCGCCGGCGATGATGCGGATGTGGTTCTTCTTGAGCTTGCCGCCTGCGTAGGCGATGAGCATGTGCTCGTTGTCGAGGGTCACGCGGTAACGTCCGTCGGGCAGGACTTCGGTGACCTTGCCGTGCATTTCGATGAGTTCTTCCTTGGCCATGTCGGGCTCCTTGTGGGTGGCCGGGGGGTGCCCCTGTGGTGCGCGGAGCATGTCGGCCGTGGCCCGCCACCGCCTTGGTGGGCCAGATTTCGCCGCGGCCCGGGTGGGGCAGGGCAGTCGGATGTCGGCGCGGATATCGGCGGGCCGGCGCGTGCAGTGTCTGCGCTCAGTGTCGCAGGCGAAGATGAACGTCGCTGTGTGCTGCCGTTGCGCGGTGCCCCCGGCGGAAAAAAATTAGGCCGACGCAGGGTCGACCTAGTTTTCCGGGCGCGTGCGGTTGAACTGACCTACCGATCGCTGGATCGGTCGGACATCCCCTGTTTGGGGGGGGGCAACGCAAGGCTGCAGGCGATCCGCCATTTTCTTCGTTTTGGTGCGGTGCGTCAAGAAAAGACTGCGCTAGCCCGGGTTTGAGCTGGCTCAAATCCGGGCCGCGTGGACTCGCATACGCTGTGAAGGCTTGCCAGAAGCCGTGCGTCGCAGCGTATGCGCCGATACCAACGATATCCAAGGAGACCGCATGATTGATCTGAACCGCACCGACGGCGTTGCCCCGATCGAGGATTTCTCCCAGTGCCACGCCGGCATCGTGTCCCACCTGGAGCAGCTCGATGAACTTGCTCCGCTGCTCGAGCCGGCGATGCGCGCGCGCCGGCTGGCAGCCGAGGCGCTGCGTTTTTTTCGCAGCGCGTTATTCGAGCATCACACCGACGAGGAGCGCGAGCTTTTTCCGTCCGTGCTCGCCCACGCCGGCAAGGGCGAGGAGCGCGAGCGCGTGCAGGGGCTCGTCGACCGGTTGGTGCGCGAGCATCGCTATCTCGAATCTCTCTGGTCGAAACTCGAGCCCGAGCTGCAGGCGGTGGCCACCGGCGGGCAGGCTGAGGTGGAGGTGTCGGTAATGCGTCAGCTGGTGACGCATTACCAGGCCCATGCCCAGTTCGAGGAGCAGCACTTCCTGCCGCTCGCGCGCGGCATCCTCGGTCGCGAGGGCGAGCATCTCGCCGCACTTGGCCTGCGCCTGCACATGCGCCACACGCCGCTGCAGCAGACGCCGTTCTGACTCGCGGCGCCATAGCGTCGCCGGCCTGCCTTCGCGCGGGCCGGTTTTTCGGGAGCGGCGTGCCGTGGGGGCGCCATCCGGCAAGCGCCCGCTTTGCGTGAAAAGCTCGGGTGATATAATCGCCGGCTGAAAAATTCCGCCCTCGCCCGGTGTTGCGCATGCAACTCTTCGCCCTCGGACTCAATCATCATACCGCGCCTGTCTCGATCCGCGAGCAGGTGGCCTTCCGGCCGGAACTGCTCGTGCAGGCGCTGGGTGATCTCGTGCGCGCGAAGCCGGTCAAGGAGGCCGCGATCATCTCCACCTGCAATCGCACCGAGCTCTACTTCGCGACGGAGAAGCCCCATTACGCGGCCGACTGGTTCGCCGAATATCACCGCGTCGCGCTGCAGGATCTGTCGCCTTACCTCTACACTTTTCCCCAGCGGGACGCCGTGCGTCACGTGTTCAGGGTTGCCAGCGGGCTCGACTCGATGGTCATCGGCGAGCCGCAGATCCTCGGCCAGGTCAAGGATGCGGTGCGCCACGCGGAGCAGGCCGGGACCCTCGGCACCACGCTGCACAAGCTTTTCCAGCGTACGTTCTCGGTAGCCAAGGAAGTCCGCTCCACCACCGCGATCGGCGCCAACATCGTGTCGATGGCGGCGGCGGCGGTGCACTTGTCCGAGCGCATCTTCGAGCGGGTGCGCGACCAGCGCGTGCTGTTCGTCGGCGCCGGCGAGATGATCGAGTTGTGCGCCGCCCATTTCTGCGGCGAGCAGCCGCGCAAGGTGAGCATCGCCAACCGCACCGCGGCCCGCGCCGAGTCGCTGGCCGGACGCTTCGGCGCCGACGTACTGCGCCTCGATCAGGTTGGCGAGGCGCTGGCGGGTTACGACATCGTGGTCTCGTGTACCGGCAGTCCGCTGCCGATCATCGGCCTCGGCATGGTCGAGCGGGCGCTCAAGGCCCGTCGTCACCGCCCGATGGTGATGGTCGACCTGGCCGTTCCGCGCGACATCGAGCCCGAAGTGGCGGCGCTGGGCGACGTCTTCCTCTACACCGTCGACGATCTGGCCAAGGTCGTCGATTCCGGGCTGGAATCGCGCCAGCAGGCGGTGATCGAAGCCGAGAACATCATCGACGAGCGCGTCGACGGTTTCCTGCACTGGCTCGACAGCCGCGGCACGGTGCCGACCATCCGCGCCCTCCGGGAACACGCCGACCACCTGCGTCAGGCTGAGGTCGAGCGGGCGCTGCGCCTGCTCGCCAAGGGCGAAGACCCGCACAAGGTGATCGAAGCCCTCAGTCATGGCCTTACCAACAAGTTTCTCCACGCCCCGACGCGCTTCCTCAATGACGCCGACGGCGCGCCGGGCGACTGTGCCGAACTGGTCCAGCGCCTCTTCAACCTCGACAAGAACCACTAGCCCGCCCGGGCGTCTCCCCCGCCTGCGCCCGCAGGCCGCCTTCCCATGAAACAGCGCATCCGCGACAAGCTCGACAACCTCGCCGACCGTCTGCAGGAGCTCGACCGTCTGCTCGCCACCAGCGAGGCCGCGGCCGACATGGACAACTACCGCAAGCTGACCCGCGAGCACGCCGAGATCGGTCCGGTCGTCGCCTTGTACCGTGACTATCGCCAGGCCCTCGACGACGAGGCGACCGCCCGCGAACTGCTCGCCGATCCCGAGATGAAGGAGCTCGCCGCCGCGGAGCTCGACGCCGCCCAGGCCGTCCAGGCCCGCATCGACGCCGAGCTGCAGGCCGCACTCTTGCCCCGGGATCCCAACGACGAGCGCAACCTGTTCCTCGAGATTCGTGCCGGCACCGGCGGCGACGAGGCCGCGCTGTTCGCCGGCGACCTGCTGCGCATGTACACCCGCTATGCCGAAACTCAGGGCTGGCGCGTCGAGATCATCTCGGCGAGCGATTCGGAGCTGGGTGGCTATAAAGAAGTGATTGCCCGCATCGCCGGCCACGGCGCCTACAGCAAGCTCAAGTTCGAATCCGGCGGCCACCGCGTGCAGCGCGTGCCGGCCACCGAGACCCAGGGGCGCATCCACACCTCGGCGTGCACCGTGGCGGTGATGCCGGAAGCCGACGAAGTGGGCGACGTGGAGCTCAACCCCGCGGATCTCCGCATCGACACCTTCCGCGCCTCCGGCGCCGGCGGCCAGCACATCAACAAGACCGACTCGGCGGTGCGCATCACCCACCTGCCCACCGGCATCGTCGCCGAATGCCAGGACGGTCGCTCCCAGCACCAGAACAAGGCCTCGGCGCTGCGCGTGCTGGCGGCGCGGATCAAGGACGTGCAGGTGCGCGCGCAGCAGGCCAAGGAGGCCGCGACGCGCAAGAGCCTGGTGGGCAGCGGCGACCGCTCCGAGCGCATCCGCACCTACAACTTTCCCCAGGGGCGTCTCACCGACCACCGCATCAACCTCACCCTGTACAAGCTCGATGCGGTGATGCAGGGCGAGCTGGGCGAGGTGATCGCCGCGCTCACCGCCGAACACCAGGCCGAGCTGCTGGCCCAGCTCGCCGACGAGAATGCCTGACCGCGCGCTGCCGGCCAGCTTCGGCGAAGCCCTCGCCGCCGCCCGAGGCCGCATCCCGGCCAGCGAGGCGCGCCTGTTCCTGCGCGAGGTGAGCGGCGCCAGTGCGGCCCAGATCGCTGCCTGGCCGGAACGTACGCTCAGCGCCGAGCAGGCTGCCCGCTTCGCCGACCTGCTCGCCCGCCGCGTCGCCGGCGAGCCGGTGGCCTACCTGCTCGGCGTGCGGGAGTTCTACGGACGCGATTTCCAGGTTGGCCCGGCGGTGCTGATCCCTCGACCCGAAACCGAGCTGATCGTCGATCTGGTGCTGGCCCGGGTTGTGCCGGGGGCAGCCCCCGCCATCCTCGATCTCGGCACCGGCAGCGGTGCGCTGGCGGTGACGCTGGCGCTGGAGCGGCCGGCGGCGACCGTGACGGCGGTGGATTTCTCGCCGGCCGCGCTGGCGATTGCACGGGCCAACGCGGCGGCGCTGGGCGCCAGCGTGCGCTGCGTCGAGAGCGACTGGTTCGCGGCGCTGGATGCGGGCGAGCGCTTCGATTTCATCGTCAGCAACCCGCCCTACATCGTCGACGGCGACCCCCACCTGTCGCAGGGCGACGTCCGCTTCGAGCCCGCCTCCGCGCTGGCCTCGGGGCCGGCCGGGCTGGACGACATCCGCCGCATCGTCGCGGCGGCGGCGGCTTTCCTGCTGCCCGGCGGGTGGCTGATGCTGGAGCATGGCTACGACCAGGCCGAGGCGGTGCGCGGATTGCTGCGGGGCGCGGGCTTCGGTGAGGTGGCGTCCGAGCGCGATCTGGCGGGTATCGAGCGCGTCACCTGCGGCCGTCGCCCTTGACGCGATCCGTTGGCGGGCCTAGACTTTTCCGACTGAATTGCTCAACTATTTTTGCGAGATCACGATGGACGTTCAAAAGATCATTGACGAACAGGTTAAATCCCACCCGGTGGTGCTCTACATGAAGGGTTCCCCGTCGATGCCGCGCTGCGGCTTCTCGGCAACCGCCGTGCAGATCCTGCAGGCCTGTGGCGTGGGCGAAGTGTTCGCGGTGGACGTGCTGGCCGACGAGGGCATCCGCCAGGGCATCAAGGAATATTCCAACTGGCCGACCATCCCGCAGCTTTACGTCAAGGGCGAGTTCGTCGGCGGCTCCGACATCATGCGAGAGATGTTCCAGTCCGGCGAGCTGCAGCAGATGCTGAGCGCCTGAGTGCGGTTCGACACAAAAAAGCGGCTCAGGCCGCTTTTTTTTCGCCTTTAGGCAGCGTGACCTGCTCGGTGGATAGTGGGTGGGTCGGCTGTTCGGGCGGGAAGATCGCCTTGTGGGCCAGGTGATAGGCGAGCAGCAGCGGCGGCATCCGCAGCCAGTGGGCGCGGATGTAGAGGCTGCGGCGGGCGAGCGGGGTCAAGGCGTCGGCGGTGCTCGGATGTTGCGGGCGCAGCACACGGGCGTAGATGCCGTCGAGGGCGCGCTGGCCGATGCCGCCGCGCTCCAGGCAGCGGCTGCGGGCGATCACGGCTTCCGGCAACGGTGTGTCGAGCAGGCTGCGGCAGTAGCGCAGTGCGAGACGCAGCGGGCCGGCGAGTTGCAGCCGCTCGGCGCGGTCGAGGAGCTGCGTCCAGGCGCCGTCGTCCTGGTCCAGGTGACGGAGCAGCAGATCGAGGTCGGTGAGATCGCGCAGCAGGTTGTCCGGTTCGCCCTCGTGGAACAGGTGGGAGGCGCTGTGCAGGATCAGGTCGGGCAGCGAGAGGGTGCGCACGCCGGGCAGGTCGGGCAGCGGCACGCTGGCGTCGATCAGCAGCCGGGCGTCGGGCTTGAGACGGGCGGTAGGCGGCAGGATGGTGTGGTGCACGTCGAGCGCCGAGCCGCGGAAGACGTGGCGCATTGCGGGCAGTTCGTGCATCCAGCGGCGATAGTAGCGCTGGTCGTAGGCGTCGGTGGCGGTGCTCGCCCAGCCCTTGAGCTGCAGCGCCGATTCGGCGTCGGCGAGGCGATCCTTGGGTAGCAGGATGTCGATGTCGGAGAACAGCCTTCCTCGGGCCGCGGGTAGCCCGGCGGCCACGTAGGCGGCACCCTTGAGCAGGATCACCGGGATGCCGGCGGGTGCGAGTGCTTCACGCAGGAAGCGTGCTTCGCGGCGGATCGCGTGGCGTTGTTCGCCGGCCATCACCGCGCCCGAGAGCAGGTGGTTGCGCGGCCGCTCGGGAATCTCGGCTTCGAGGCCGGCGGCCTGCAGGCGCAGGAACAGGCGCCCGAGCAGATTGGCGTGACGGGCCTGGCGTACCAGCAGGTCCCAGTCGGCGGCGCCGAGCTGGCGGATCGAGTCGGGCTGGCGGTAGGCGCCAAGCAGCAGGTTCATGCGCCGGCCTCCGTGGCGAGACGGTCGAACACGGCGATGGCGTCGTCGAGCCGGCTGTATTCGAAGCTGTAATTGTCGCAGCGGTCGGTGGTGGCGCCGACCGCCGCGAAGCCGCGCGGACCGAGCACGTGGTAGTTCATCGCGTTGTCGGCGAGCTGCATGAAGGCGGCGCCGCTGCCCATCGGGGTCAGGACGGCTTCGCTGCCGGCACGGTAGCGGGGTAGCACCATCCAGCGCGGCTGCGCCCATTCGCCGACGGCGTCGACGCTGGCCCGGGTGGGGGCCATCAGCGCCACGGTGCCCTTCGTGGTGTCCTTGACCGGGCGGGTCA
This sequence comes from Zoogloea sp., assembly GCF_041911615.1. Lineage (GTDB taxonomy): Bacteria > Pseudomonadota > Gammaproteobacteria > Burkholderiales > Rhodocyclaceae > Zoogloea. The sequence goes on from NZ_JAYROR010000089.1 coordinate 19,739, forward strand.
GGAAGGCATCAGGGGCGTAGGCGCGGATGATGTCGATGCTGGCGTTCTTGAGGTTGACCGGCCGGGCGAGGCCCATGATCTCGCCGGTGTCGAGGCGGATCAGGGTGAGTTCGTCCGACAGCAGGCGCCAGCCGCGGTTGACCAGCGCAGCGCACAGCGTGCTCTTGCCCGAACCGGGGGGCGCCGGCAGGATCGCGGCGTGCCTGCCGCGGGCGACGCTGGCGGCGTGGACCACCAGGATGTGATGGCTGTAGGCGGTGACGCACCAGTTGAGACCCCATTCCAGCATCGCCAGGGCCTGGTTGCGGGGCAGCGGCGTGAAGGGCTCGACCGCGTCCACGACGAAGCGGGCCTGAGGCGCCAGCCAGCGGCGCAGCCCGTGGCCGGGCCGGACGGCGACATGGAAATCGGTGAAATCGGCAGCGTCCACAAGGCGGTGGTGCGCGTAGAGCTGAGCCAGTTCGTCGGCGATTTCGGGGATGCCACTTTGCAGGCGGCAGTTGAACGGGCCAGCCGCCAGCCGCAGGCCGTCCCCTGTCAGCCGGGCGCGAAATTCGGCCGGGGAGAGGTCACGGATTTTCAAGGGCGGGGCTCGATTCGACGCGGATCAGGTGGGCCTTGACGAGGGCGTCGAGGGCAATCGCGACGAGGCGCTGGCAGTCTTCGGGGGCTGCGTCGGGTTCTTCGTGCAGGATGGCGCGGACGAGATGCTGCCCGGTCAGGCGGCGGCCGGGAACGGTCAGCTGGTCGAGCACGAAGCGGGTGAGCGGGGCGAGCAGCAGGGTCTCGCCGGCGGATGGATCGTAGCGGACCCATCCTTCATCGACTTCTTTCCAGAGTACTTCGGCCAGCCCTTCGAACAGGGTTTCAGAGGCGATGTACGACGTGCCGGCCGTGAGCAAGACGCGAAGCGGGGCGAATCAGGGGTTGGCCAGCACGTAATCCAGGTATTGCTCGACCTGGGACGCGGTCCAGGCGATGCTCGGCACGCTGGGGTTCGGCACGAAGTGATTGCTGACGATGCCTTCGTTCCACATGCGGATCGCGGTGGCTTCGGTGAACAGCGAAGGGCTGGCCTTGGCGCTGAGCCAGGCAGCGATGATCTTCTTCTGGAGCGGCGAGCCGCTGACGGTGAGAACCTTGCGGATGCTGTCGGTGACGGTGGAGGAGAACACGTCGCCGAAGTTCTTGTTGTCCAGATCGTCGATGACGTTGGGCGGATTCGGGTTGGCGGCGGCGTAGTCCTGCCAGAACTTGACGCCGTTCATCTTCGGCGAGCAGGGCGTGGTGCCGTTCTGGCTCAGGTTGCCGGAGGCCGAGAAGCCGGAGGGTTGCTTGCACTCGGCCGCCAGCGCGGGAACGCTGGTGAGCGCCAGCAGCACGGGGGCGCCGGCGAGGCCGGTCTGGATGAGCTTGCGACGGGTTGCCTGGGGTGCGGAGCTGCTGCTGACGTGTTGCGGCTCGGCGGTTTTTTCGGAGTGTTCCAGCTTCATCCTAAACCTCGTTGAACTGACGCTCCGGGGGAGCGCGGTTGAGTGCAGTATAGGCGGGCCCGTTTTGCGGCGGTGTGACGTGGGTCCGCTTTTTGGTCAAAATAGGCAAAGCAAATTTTGTTCCGGATTTTTGGGCTCGTTTTAGGATTCTGATTCTAAAGGAAATAAAGTCCAACGGAGAAAACCGCCGGCAAAATCGGCAAGCATGTGTAAAAAATGCCGACAAAATTGGTGTCGGCGCAGGGCGGAGGTCAGACGCTGGCGATGCGGCTGTTGGCGAGCGACAGCCGGCTGGCGAGGACTTCGAGAAAGCCCTTGTAGAAGTGCATCTGGCACAGGCTCGACGCGCGCAGCAGCGCGGGTGCGCGGATGGTGAGGATGCGTGTCTCGGTGACGGTTTCGACCGACGCGGTGCGCGCCCCGCGCCCGGCGGCGAACAGCGCCATCTCGCCGAAGCAGTCCCCCGGGCTGAGGGTGTTGAGCAGGTGGCCCTTCTTGACGATGCGCAGCTCTCCGGCGATCACGTAGCAGAAGTAGTTGCCGGGTTCGCCTTCCTTCATGACCACCGTTCCGGGCGGAATCAGGCGCCATTCGCCGAAGCGGACGATCTCCCAGATCTCGATGTCCGAAAATTCACGGAAGAAATGAAAGGCGCGCAGGCGCTCGAATTTCTCGCTGTCGGGCAGTTCGCCGGGGGTGGCGGCGAGGCTGCGGTTGCGGTAGGCCTGGGCGAGGTCGTGGGAGAACTCGAGCCAGGTGGCGTAGCGGGCGGCCGGGTCGCGCTGCATGGCGCGGCGCACGATGGCGTCGAGTTCCGGTGGAATCTCGGGGCGAATGCTGGCCGGCGGCGGCGGGGTTTCGTGGGCGATCTGGTACAGCAGGTTGACGTTGCTGCTGCCTTCGAAGGGCAGGCGGCCGGTGAGCAGCTGGTACATCACCACGCCGAGGGAGTAGATGTCGGTGCGGTGGTCGAGCGGCTGTTCTCGCACCTGCTCGGGCGCCATGTAGGCCGGCGAGCCGAGGCCGGCGAGCTGGGTGGTTTCGGTGGCGGTGAAGATGGCTGCGCCGAAATCGGAGAGCTTGATGTCCTGGCCGTCGGGCGAGACGAGCAGGATGTTGGCCGGCTTGATGTCCCGGTGGGTGACGCCCTGCAGGTAGGCGTAGTCGAGCGCCCGGGTGCACTTGAAGATGATCTCGACCAGGCGCTCGAACGGCAGCAGGTGGCCGGGCCGGGCGAAGGCTTCGAGGGTGCCGCCGGGGACGTATTCCATCACCACGTAGGCGTCGCGCTCGTCGATCACCGCGTCGTGGATCTGGACGATGTGCGGGTGCTGCAGCTTGCCTGCGAGGGCGGCCTCGTTGAGCAGCATGTGGTGGTACAGCGTGGTGTGGTCGGTGACGCGCAGCATCTCGGGATGCAGTCGTTTGATGGCCACCTCGCGCTGGGCGAAAGGATCGAAGCCGAGGTAGACGACACTGGTGCCGCCTTCGCCCAGCGGCCGCCTGATCTCGTACTTGCCGATCCTTTCCATGGGTGAGCTCCTCAGCCGAGACGCTGCCGGGCGCGGGCGATGGCGGCGCGGACCTGCACCGGCGCGGTGCCGCCGATGTGGTTGCGCGATGCCAGCGAACCTTCGACCGTCAATACTTGGAACACGTCGTCGGCCAGACGTTCGACCGCGCCGGGCACGTGGGCCATCGCGGCCTGAAGCTCGGTCAGGGGGATCTGCGGGAGATCCACGCCCTTGGCGTCGGCGGCGCGCACGGCGAGCGCCACGGCTTCGTGGGCGTCGCGGAAGGGCAGGCCCTTCTTGACGAGGTAGTCGGCCAGATCGGTGGCGGTGGCGTAGCCCTGGGTGAGGGCGGCCTGCATCGCGTCGCGCTTCACGCGGACGTTGAAGATCTTCTCGCCGTTCTCGATGCGGCTGCCCATCATGTCGGCGTAGATGCGCAGGGTGTCGATGGCGGTGTCGGCGGAGTCGAACAGGGGCTCCTTGTCTTCCTGGTTGTCCTTGTTGTAGGCCAGCGGCTGGCCCTTCATCAGGGTGAGCAGGGCGATCAGGTTGCCGTTGGCGCGGCCGGTCTTGCCGCGCACGAGCTCGGGCACGTCCGGGTTCTTCTTCTGGGGCATGATCGAGCTGCCGGTGCAGAAGCGGTCGGCGAGGTCGATGAAGCCGACGCGCGGGCTCATCCACAGGATCAGCTCTTCGGACAGGCGCGACAGGTGCGTCATCAGCAGCGACACGGCGGCACAGAATTCGATGCCGAAGTCGCGGTCGGAGACGGCGTCGAGCGAGTTGAAGCAGACTTCCTCGAAGCCCAGTAGCTCGGCCACGTATTCGCGGTCGATCGGGTAGGTGGTGCCGGCCAGCGCGGCGGAGCCCAGCGGCAGGCGATTGACGCGCTTGCGGCAATCGGCGAAGCGCTCGGCGTCGCGGCGGGTCATCTCGTAGTAGGCCATCAGGTGGTGGCCGAAGGTGACCGGCTGGGCGACCTGCAGGTGGGTGAAGCCGGGCAGCGGGGTGTCGGCGTGGTGTTCGGCGAGGTCGAGCACCGCCAGCTGGAATTCGCGGATCAGGCCGAGGATGGTGTCGATGGCGTCGCGCAGCCACAGGCGGATGTCGGTGGCCACCTGGTCGTTGCGGCTGCGGCCGGTGTGCAGGCGCTTGCCGGCGTCGCCCACGAGGGCGGTCAGGCGCTTCTCGATGTTGAGGTGAACGTCCTCGTCGTCGAGGTTCCAGTTGAACTCACCGCGCTCGATCTCGCCGGCGATCTGGGCCATGCCGCGTTCGATGTCGGCCAGATCCTGAGCGCCGATGATGCCCTGGCGGGCCAGCATGGTGGCGTGGGCGATCGAGCCGCGGATATCTTGCGCGGCCATGCGGTTGTCGAAGAAGACGCTGGCGGTGTAACGCTTGACGAGCTCGGAGACGGGTTCGGAGAAGCGACCGGACCAGGCCTTGGCGGCGCCGTCCTGCGGTACGGATTGATCTGCCATAATTAAAAATGCTCTCTGCGATAAAGGGGGGCTATCTGCGGCGAGAATCCCGTGGATTCAAGGTTTTGGCCCGGATTTCGATTCATGAGTATAAAGCAAAAAGCACGCCCCGCCGGCTGGAGCCGGCATCCGGCGAGCCTGCCCGACTTCCGCAACCTCGGCGTGGTGCTGCGTATCCTGCTGCTGGTGAACGCGCTGGCGCTCGCCGCGCTGCTGGTGCGCAACAGCGCGCTCGCGGCATTGCCGGCGGAAGGCATGGAGATGGCGGTGCGCGTCGAGTTTCCCCTGATTCTCGGCGTCGCGGCCCTGTTCCTGCTGCAGCCGTTGCTGCGTCGGCTGCCCTACGTCGCCGGCGTGGCGGTGGTGCTCGGCGTGGTGCTGACGGTGGCGGCGGCGAGCCAGGTGTTGCTGGCACCCGTGGAGGTGGACGAGGCGCCGCGGGCGCTGATCTGGTCGTTGACGGTGGCGCTGGCGGTGCTGGCCTACTTCCACCAGCGTAACGCGGCCCAGGCGCCGGCGCTGGCCGAGGCGCGGCTCTTGGCGCTGACTGCCCGCATCCGCCCGCATTTCCTGTTCAACAGCCTGAACGGCGTGCTCGGCGTGCTGCGCCGCGATCCGCGACGGGCCGAGGAGGGCCTGGAGGAGCTGGCCGACCTGTTCCGCGCCCTGATGCAGGATAATCGCGAGCTCGTTCCGCTGGCCGACGAGATCGTCCTGTGCGAACGCTACCTGAGCCTCGAGCGCCTGCGCCTGGGCGAGCGCCTGCAGGTGAGCTGGCAGCGCGACGGGGCGGCCGACGCGGCGCTGGTGCCGCCGCTGCTGCTCCAGCCGCTGGTCGAGAACGCCGTCTATCACGGCATCGAGCCGGCGGCGGTGCCGGGCACGGTTTCGATTACCATCGCCCGGCGCGGCCCGGAGGTGCTCATCGGCATCGCCAACCCGCGCCTCGACGCGGCGAGCCACCACACGGGCAACCGCATGGCCCTCGACAACATTCGTGAGCGACTGATGCTTTTCTACGACCTCGAAGCCACCCTCGACACCGAACAGGATGCGGACGCCTTCCGGGTGCGCATCCGCCTGCCCTTCAGGAGCGAACGATGAGCGGTGCCGTCGAACACGCCTTCGCGCCGCTGTCGGTGCTGATCGTCGACGACGAGGCGCCGGCTCGCGAGCGTATCGCCGATCTGCTCGGCGACATCGCCGATACCCAGCCCACCCGGATCGCCGGCACGGCGGCCAACGGCGTCGAGGCGCTGGCGGTGCTCGAGCGCGAAGCGGTGGATCTGGTCCTCACCGACATCCAGATGCCGGCGATGGACGGCATCGAGCTGGCCCGTCACCTGGGGCGGCTCGAGCGGGCGCCGGCGGTGATCTTCACCACCGCCTACGACGAGTACGCGGTGCGCGCCTTCGAGCTGGCGGCGGTCGATTACCTGCTCAAGCCGGTGCGCGCCGCGCGGCTCGCCGAGGCCGTCGCCAAGGCGCGCCGCCTGCGACCGCCGGCCGACGAGATCCTGCGTCGGATGGCGCCGGCGACGCGCAGCCATTTCAGCATCAACGAGCGCGGGCGCATCCTGCTGGTGCCGGTGGCCGACGTGCGCTACCTGAAGGCCGAGCAGAAATACGTGGTGGCCCGCAGCGTGGCGCGGGAATATCTCCTCGACGAATCGCTGGTGCAACTGGAGGAGGAGTTCTCCGGGCGTTTTCTGCGCATCCACCGCAACTGCCTGATTGCCCGCGACGCCGTGAAGGGCGTGGCGCGCGCCACCACCGGCGTGGATGGCGAGGCGCATTGGGTGATCCTGCTCGAAGGCATTCCCGAGCAGTTGCCGGTGAGCCGGCGGCAGTGGCCGGCGGTCAAGGAGGCGCTCGGGGTGTGAAGTTCCCGGGTGCCGATGCCCCGCCGCCAACTTTGTCACGGCCGCGTCACGAACGGCGGCCGGTTTGTCTGTAATAAAATGTAAATTCTCCGCTCGCATATGACAGTGGGAGCGGTGGCGTGGGGCGGTCCTTTTCGATCTACCTCGATCTGATACGTTTTGCGGCAGCGTTTCTTGTCTATCTGTATCACTCGAATCAGCGTTTCCTGAGCACCTCCGAAGTCCCTTTCAGCGGATTCGGCCACAGTGCGGTGGTGGTGTTCTTCGTGCTGTCGGGCTTCGTCATCCGCCACGTCACCGACAGCAAGGAAGCGCACTGGGCGGACTACGTCGCCAGCCGCATCGCGCGCATCTTCTCGGTGACCGTGCCGGCGATCTTCCTGACCCTGCTGTTCGATACTGTCGGGCGCGCCTTCGCGCCCGAAATCTACGCCCACAGCGCTTCGGACCAGGTGCTGGCGCGCGTCGTGCTGAGCCTGCTGCTGCTCAACGAGGTGTGGCTGCTGTCGGTGATGAGCTTCTCGAACCTGCCGTTCTGGTCGATCTGCGTCGAGTTCTGGTACTACGCTGCCTTTGCGCTGGTGATCTTCCTGCCCCGACGGGTGGGCTGGGTCGCCGCCGCGCTGCTCGCCCTGGCGCTCGGGCCGAAGTTCATCCTGCTCGCGCCGATCTGGTGGGCGGGCGTGCTGCTCTACCGCTGGCGGATGCCGCCCTGGCTGGGCCGGCGCTCGGCGCTGGCGATGGTCGGGTTCAGCCTCACCGGCTTCTGGCTGTTCCACGCCCTCAAGATCGACCGCTGGGGTTGTCTGTGGCTCAAGGCTGCGCTCGGCCAGGACGTCGCCCAGTATCTCGGCTTTGCCAACTACGTGGTCGGCGACTACCTGCTGACGCTGCTGGTGTGCCTGAACTTCGCCGGGATGCGGGCGCTGCTGGCCGGCTCGGGCGGCTGGTTGATCGCGCTGGAACGCCCGATACGGCAGGTGGCCGGCTGCACCTTCACGCTCTACCTGCTGCATCTGCCCTTGTTCCTGATGTGGAGCGCGATCGTGCGCGGCAACCCCGCGCAGCCGTGGTACTGGCTGACGGTGACCGCCCTGGTCTTTGCCAGCGTGGTGCTCGTCAGCCGCCAGACCGAGGCGCACCGCTACCGCCTGCGCGGGTGGCTGCTGGCCCTGTTCGCTCGGCGGGGCGTGATGGCGGCCTGACCCCGCTCGCGGGCGGGAACGTCCGCTTTCGCGGGTGTTCCAAGGAGGGCTCCCGTACAATCGCGCCCATGGAAAACCCCGGCAATACTCCCTCCCTGCTTTCGTATCCCCGCCACCGGCCCATGCTTGCGCCGGCGCCCTTCCTGCCCATGAGTCGGGCCGAGATGGACGCCCTCGGCTGGGACGAATGCGACATCATCGTCGTCACCGGCGACGCGTACATCGACCACCCGAGTTTCGGCATGGCGCTGATCGGCCGCGCCCTCGAAGCCCAGGGCTTTCGTGTCGGCATCATCAGCCAGCCCGACTGGCACTCGGCCGACGCCTTCCGCGCGCTGGGCAAGCCGCGGCTGTTCTACGGCATCACCGCCGGGAACATGGATTCGATGATCAACCGCTACACCGCCGACCGCAAACCCCGTTCCGACGACGCCTACACCGCCGACGCGCAGCCCGACAAGCGCCCCGACCGCGCCGTGGTGGTCTACGCCCAGCGCGCCCGCGAGGCCTACCCGGACGCCAACATCGTGATCGGCTCCATCGAGGCCAGCCTGCGCCGCATCGCCCACTACGACCATTGGTCCGAGAAGGTGCGCCGCTCGGTGCTGCCCGATTCCAAGGCCGACCTGCTGGTGTTCGGCTCCGGCGAGCGGGCGGTGATCGCCCTCGCGCACCGCCTGGCCGCCGGCGAGCCGATCGAGCAGATCCGCGACCTGCGCGGCACGGCCTTCATGGTCAAGCCCGGCTGGCGGCCGGAGGGCTTCGTCGAGGTGGATTCCATCGCCATCGACCGCCCCGGCCCCGTCGAGCCGCATCCCGATCCCTACGCGATGGAGCCGCAGCAGACGGCGCCCGCCGCCGACGGCGCCCAGCCGGTGCGCATCGTGCCGGCCGCCGAGCGCGTCGCGGCCCGCAAGGCCGACCGGGCGAAGCAGGTGATCCGCCTGCCCGCCTACGAGGTGGTGAAGGACGACCGGGTCATGTACGCCCACGCGTCGCGCACCTTCCATCTCGAATCCAACCCCGGCAACGCCCGCGCGATGGTGCAGGCCCACGGCGTCGGCCCCGGCTGCCGCGACGTGTGGCTCAACCCGCCGCCGGTGCCGCTCACCACCGAGGAGATGGACTGGGTCTTCGGCCAGCCCTACGCCCGCCGCCCGCATCCCGCTTACGGCGAGGCGCGCATCCCGGCCTGGGACATGATCCGCTTCTCGATCAACATCATGCGCGGCTGCTTCGGCGGCTGCACCTTCTGCTCGATCACCGAGCACGAGGGCCGCATCATCCAGAGCCGCTCCGAGGCGTCGATCCTGCGCGAGATCGAGGAGATCCGCGACAAGACGCCAGGCTTCACCGGCACCATCTCGGATCTCGGCGGCCCCACCGCCAACATGTACCGCATGGCCTGCAAGGACCCGAAGATCGAGTCGTCCTGCCGTCGGCTGTCGTGCGTGTTCCCGGGCATCTGCGAGAACCTCGGCACCGACCACGGCCCGCTGGTGCGCCTGTACCGCAAGGCGCGGGCGATCCCGGGTGTCAAGAAGGTGCTGATCGGCTCCGGCCTGCGCTACGACCTCGCCGTGCGCTCGCCCGAATACGTGAAGGAACTCGTCACCCACCACGTGGGCGGCCTGCTCAAGATCGCCCCGGAGCACACCGAGGACGGCCCGCTCGGCAAGATGATGAAGCCCGGCATCGGCACCTACGACCGCTTCAAGGAGATGTTCGAGCGTTTCTCGAAAGAGGCCGGCAAGAAGCAGCACCTGATCCCGTACTTCATCGCCGCCCACCCGGGCACGACGGACGAGGACATGGTCAATCTGGCCCTGTGGCTCAAGTCGAACAATTTCAGGCTCGACCAGGTGCAGACCTTCATGCCGACGCCGATGGCGATGGCGACGACGATGTACCACTCCGGCAAGAACCCGCTTCGCAAGGTGTCGGCCACGTCCGAGTCGGTCGACACGCCCAAGTCCGGCCGTCAGCGCCGGCTCCACAAGGCGCTGCTGCGCTACCACGACCCGGAAGGCTGGCCGTTGATCCGCGAGGCGCTGCGGGCGATGGGCCGCGGCGATCTGATCGGCGCCTCGCCGCGTCATCTGGTGCCGCGCGATCAGCCGGTGATCCTCGCGCGCGGTGACAAGCCCACGGCCGGCAGTCCGCGCAAGACCGGCGGCAAGGCGGCCAGCCCGGTGGGCGCGCGTCGGGCGCCGCCGCCACGCCGTGGAGGCGGGCGGTAAGCTCTCGTCGCGAACGCGACGTGCTGCACGTCGCGCCGGCGCGCTGCCGGGTATCATGCGGCGCCCATGTCACGTGGGTTCCCGGCGCCCGCGGCCGTGTCGCACCGATCGCGGCGGCTGCGGCGGTTTGTAACAGTCCATCGTTAAGTTAAATGCTGTTACGCTGCCGTGGGGGCGCTGCCGTTTCAATGTCCCGTCATTCGTTGGTGAAAAGTGGAAAAGCTAGTCTATCGTTCGAGCCTCAGCGGGCGGATCGCCTCGCTGATCGATGTCGGTTTCGGCACCTTCCGGGGGTTCGTGCGGTTGGTCCTGGGGGAGCTGGCCTTCGTTGGTGGCGGCCTGCGGCCTTTCGTGCAGATTCGCCCCCGTGAGGTGAAGCGCCTGGTCTTCGTGTGCCTGGGCAACATCAACCGTAGTGCCTTCGGGCACGCCGTGGCCGACAAGCTCGGTGCCCAGGTGGCGTCCCTCGGCTTGTCCACCACCACCGGCGCGCCGGCCTTCGAGAAGGCGATCGCTGCGGCCCCGGTGTACGGCATCGATCTGGGCGCCCATCGCGCCACCGATTTCACGGATTTCCGTTACCAGCCCGGCGACCTGCTGCTGGCGATGGAGGTCCGCCACGTGCACGAGCTGATCCGCCGCGGCATTCCGGCCGACGCGATCGCCCTGCTGGGACACTGGTCGCGTCCGCACCGCATCCACATCCACGACCCCCACCTGCACACCGACCAGTATTTCCGTACCTGCTTCGCCATCATCCACTCGGCAGTGGCCAATCTGGTCGAGGAACTGCGCCTGGGAGAAAGCCCGTGTCTGAGCAAAAAGTGAATGTCTACCTGACCTTCGACATCGAGGTCTGGTGCGGCGGCTGGAACAACCTCGACGGCAACTTCCCGGGCAGCTTCGAGCGCTACGTCTATGGCCGCTCGCCGAAGGGCGACTACGCGCTGCCGAAGACCCTCGAAATCCTCGACCGCAACGGCCTCAAAGGGGTGTTCTTCGTCGAGCCGCTGTTCGCGGCGCGCTTCGGCGTGGACAAGCTGGCGGTGATCGTCGACCTGATCCGCGCCGGCGGCCACGACGTGCAGCTGCATCTGCACCCCGAGTGGTCGGACGAGCTGACCCCGCTGCCGTTTCCCGGCGCCAGCCGCAAGCGCCAGCACCTGGCCTTCTACACCCTCGAGGAGCAGACCATCCTGATCCGGATGGGCCTCGACCTGCTGGCCCAGGTGGGCTGCGCCCCGATCACGGCCTTCCGGGCCGGCAGCTTCGCGGCCAACGCCGATACCTTCCGCGCCCTGCGCGCCTGCGGACTGACGGTGGATTTCAGCCTCAACGAAGTGTGCGCCGACAGCGGTCCCGACCTGCGCGGCAAGGTCGACTTCCTGAATCCCCAGCGCATCGACGGCGTGCAGAGCGTGCCGATGACGATCTTCCGCGACGGCACCGGGCGCCTGCGTCCGGCGCAGCTGGGCGCCTGCAGCGTCGCCGAACTGTGTGGCGCGCTCGAATCGGCGCGCGGGCGCGGTGTCGAGCACTTCGTCATGCTGTCGCACAACTTCGAGATGCTCAAGCAGGGGCGCAGCGAGCCGGATGCCATCGTGGTGCGGCGGTTTGAAAAAATATGCAAATTTTTGGCGCGCCGGCGTGATGAATTTACTGTCGCCACCGCGGCTATGCTGCCAACATTCCACCCCGGTTCGCAGCCCCGCCTTCCGGTTGCCAGCCTGCCCGCAACGCTCTGGCGCCACGGGGAGCAGCTGGCTCGCCGCTTCCTCGGATGACGCTCCCGGCCCATGGTCGGGTGTTTTCCTGATCGTGTCGCCCGCGCACCGCTCTTGCTCCGACTTCCCGAGGCCTTCATGACGCGCATCCCTTTCTTCCGACCGGTCTGCGCCCGCCTCGCCGGAGGACGGCCGTGAGCGACGGGGCCGACGTCCGGCCGCCGCCGCTGCTGCGGGATCGCCGCCGTGCCGCCGCGGTCCGTTATGCCATCACCGGCGTGGCGCTGCTGCTGCTCGACATGGCGGTGTTCTTCGTGCTGGCGCGCGGACTGCAGGTCGAGCCGGCCCTGGCGCAGTTCGCGGCCCGCGCGGCCGGTGCGGTGGCGGGCTTCTTCGGTCACAAGAATTTCTCCTTCCGCAACACCGGCGACGGGCCGGCGATGCCGCTGCGCCAGGTGCTGCTTTATGCCACCGTGACCGCGATCACCCTCTGCGTGTCGCCGCTGGTGCTGGTCGGGTTGCTGGCGTTGTCGGACAACCTCGTGGCCGCCAAGCTCGGCACCGAGGTGGTGATGGTGGCCTTCAATTATTTTTGCCTCAGTAGGGTGTTCCGATGAAACTGGATACGGACAGGGTTGAGGTGTCGGTCGTCGTGCCGGCCTTCAACGAAGCCGAGGGGCTGCCCCGCTTTCTCGAAGAGATCGACCGGGTGATCGCGTCCCTCGATGTGCGCGCCGAGCTGGTTTTCGTGAACGATGGCTCGCAGGACGGCACCGAAGCGGTGTTGCAAGACATCGCACGTTTCCGGCCCGACGTGGTGCCGGTCAATTTTGCGCGCAACTTCGGCAAGGAAGCCGCGATGGCCGCCGGGCTCGCGGTGGCGAGCGGCGAGTGCGTGGTGTTCATGGACGCCGATCTGCAGCATCCGCCGCAGATCCTCGGCGAACTGCTCGCCAAGTGGCGCGAGGGCTACGACGTGGTGAATGGCCGCAAGCGCCGCCGCGGACAAGAGCCGGCCGTGTATCGCGCCTTCGCCAACCTGTTCAACGGCCTCATGAGCCGCGCGGTGGGGGGCGACATGGCTGGCGCCAGCGACTTCAAGCTGCTCGACCGCCAGGTGGTGGACACCCTGCTGCAGTTCCCCGAGCGCAATCGTTTTTTCCGCGGCATGGTGACCTGGGTTGGCTTCCGGGTGGCGGACGTGGAGTTCGACGTGCAGGAGCGCGAGATCGGCGCCACCAAGTGGTCGCTCGGTTCGCTGATGCGCTACTCGCTCAACAACCTGCTGGCCTTCTCGTCGATGCCACTGGTTGCGGTGGCCTACGTGGGCTTCGCCACCGTCGGCCTCGGCAGCCTGCTGCTGCTGCAGACGTTGTACCGTTACTTCGCCGGCACCGCGGCGATCGGCTTCACCACCGTGATCGCCGTGCAGGTGATGCTCGGCGGCATGATCCTGATGGCGCTGGGCGTCATCTCGATCTACATGGCGCGCATGTACGACGAGCAGAAGCAGCGCCCGATGTTCATCATCCGTCGCCCGCGTCCGCGCCAGGCGAGCCGCGGCGGCGTGGACCGCAGCCCGCTGACCATCGCCGGCGGGCGCGATTTCGGAGACGGCCAATGATCGGGCTCACCCGCAGTGAATCGCCGCTGACGCTGGCGGAAGGCGTCAAGGCCTTCGGGGTATTCCTGGTGCTCGCGCTGGTGCTGCATTTCCCGCACTACGGTTCGCACTACGGCGACCCCAACTTCGACTTCTACCTGCACTACCACTGGGCGAAGGAATACGCCGAGAGCGTCGCCCATGGCTGGTGGTATCCGCGCTGGACCTTCTTCGCCCGCTTCGGCCTGGGCGAGCCGGTGTTCGTGTTCTACTCGCCGCTCTACTACCTGCTGTCGGCGCTGCTGGCGCTGGGCGGAATGACCGTCTGGAACGCGATGCACGTGGTCGAGGTGCTGAGCAACGCGGTGTTCGGGCTGTTCGTCTATCTCACCTGCCGTCACTACGCGAGCAACCGGCTGGCCCTGGTGGCCGGCTTCGCGGCGTCGCTCAACCCCTTTCTGGTGATGCTGCATTACAAGTTCCAGGGCTTCGCCTGGGCGTCGGTGGGCTACGCGGCCCACGGGATGCTGCTGTGGGCGATGTTCCGACCCAAGGCCGACCCGGCGCGCATCAACCTGCTTGCCGCGGTGGCCCTCGGCATCGCAGTGGTCGGCCACACGATGAGCACCCTGGTGATGCTGGTCTGCTACTCGGCGGCGGTGTTCGTCGCGCCGGCGGGCGGCGGCGAAGTGCGGGTGGCGGGGCTGCCGCGGCGTCTCGTCGCCTGGGGCTGCACCGTGGCACTGGGCCTCGGCATGGGGGCGATCTACCTGTTGCCGGCACTCGGTTCCCAGTCGCTGATCAATACCGACGCCTGGACCGGCCCGCACATCCTGCAGGCCTTCGCCTGGCCGACCTTCTCGGCGGTGATCCACGGCGTGCAGTGGTTCTCCTTCCAGTGGCCGCTGGCGGTGCCGGTGCTGGCCTTGCTGGTGGTGCAGGCGTGGTTCCTGTTCAAGTTGAAGGGTGCCGACGGGCAGCCGATCCGGCCGTTGCTGATGCAGCTCTTCCTGGTGCTGGCGGTGGCGGTGTTCTTCGCCTCGGAGCTGTCGTACCCGCTGTGGACGATCCAGTCGCCGCTGCTGCGCATCCAGTTGCCTTATCGCTTCCTGTCGGTGGCCTATGTGATGGTGATCGTCATCGGTGTGCTGGCGGCCCAGGCGGCGCGGGCCCGAGGCCGTCGCGGCTGGGAGATCGGCCTGGTCCGCTCGGTGGCGGCGGTGGGCGTGCTGGGGCTGTTGATCGCCGCCAAGGCGACTTACCTGGACGGTGGCAAGCTGCTGCCGGCGATGGCCCGCGACCAGTATTCGTTCGAGCTGCTGCCCCAGTGGTCGCGCACGCCCGACGGGGGCTTCGCCTGCGCTGTCGACCGCAATGCCTGCCTGCGTCTGCCGCTGAGTGCGGGGGCTTTCCGCGGTACGCCGGAATACGCCACCAAGCACGCCACGCCGGCGTTCTTCGACTGGGCGATGGCGGGCTTCGCGAAGGAGTGCGCGCAGCGCGGCGCGGTGTGCGGTCCGGCCCGCTACGTGTCCAACACCGTCGGCTGGCACATCGAGGCGCGCGCGGCGACGCCGCTGCGTCTGCCGGTGTTCCTGTTCCCGATGTGGGCGGTCGAGGTGGATGGCAAGCCCGTCCCGGCGGTGCACGACCCCGAAACAGGCTTGATCCAGGTCGAACTCGCACCCGGCGCCCACGAGGTGCGGCTCGAATGGACGGAGACGCCGCTGTTCGCGATGGCACGCTGGGTCACAATCGTTTCCATCGGTGTGTTGATCGTGCTCGGGCTTGCTGGCAGAGTTCGACGTGGTGCCCATTTCGGGTAGATGTTCGGTTGAAGAGTGTCCATGACAGAAAAGTCAGTCCGTCCGCCGTGCTACGTGCTCGGCATCGAAACCCAGATCGGCCTGAGCCTGGTTCGCGAACTGGGCGAAGCGGGCGTCCCGGTGATCGGCATCGCCGCCCGGGACGACGCCATCGGGCTGCAGTCCCGTTACCTGACCCACGGCGAAGTGTTGCGCCACCCGCGCACCGACCAGGGCCTGGCCGAGCTGCGAGCCATCGGCGAAGGTCACGGTGCGGGTTATCTGCTGACCGTCTCGGAGGCCAATACCACCTGGCTCATCGATAACCGCGACCGCCTCGGGGTGCTGCAGCCGCTGCTGCCGTCGAAGGAGGCCTTCGAGGTGGTGCTCGACAAGGAGCGCACCCTCGAGGTGGCCGAGGCGGTGGGCATCGAGGTGCCGCAAAGCGCCAACCCGACCTCCTGGGACGAGGTCGAGGCGCTGGCCCGCAGCTTCCCTTTCCCGGCGGTATTGAAGTGGGCCGACCCCAACGGCGTGGCCCCGGCGCTGCACGCCAAAGGCATCGAGCTGGTCAAGGCCGAGTACGTCTATACCGCCGAGGAGTTCCTGCGCGTGGCCGGGCGCTATCGGCCGGTGGGCGTCTGGCCGCTGGTGCAGGCGTACTGCGCCGGGGTTGGCCTGGGTCAGTTCTTCTTCATGCACCGGGGCAAGGCGGTGCGGCGCTTCCAGCATCTGCGGGTGGCCGAGTGGCCGCCCGAGGGTGGGTTTTCGAGCGTCTGCGACGCGGTGCCGCTGGAGCGCTTCCGCGAATTGCAGGCGCTGTCGATCCGTCTGCTCCAGGCGATCGGCTGGGAGGGCGTGGCGATGGTCGAATACCGCTACGATCCGGCGAGTGGGCGGGCCGTGCTGATGGAAGTGAACGGCCGCTTCTGGGGAAGCTTCCCGCTGGCGATGTACTGCGGGGCGGGCTTCGGTCTGCTCGCCTACAGCCTGCAGGGGCAGGGCTTGATGCCCGAGCTGCCGCCGCTGCGCGAGAACCTGCGCTGCCGCATGGTGGCGACCGAGATCAAGCGCCTGAAGCGCATCCTGCTCGAGCCGGGGCAGATCCGCGACCGCAGTTTCCGCGTCCGGCCGGTGCGCGAGGTGTTGCGTTTCGCGGTGGATTTCCTGCGCCCGTCGGTGCGCTACTACGTCTGGAGCCTGCGCGACATCAAGCCCTTCTTCCGCGACGTGAAGAACGCGCTGGGCATCTGACCCGGCGTCGGCCGCCATCCGGCCGGGCGTGAACGAAACCAGCCGGGCGCGCGCCCGGCTGTTTTCGTTTCAGGGGCGCCGTGGCCCTTGCTTGGTGGGATCAGCGTCCGAAATGGGCCTTGACGCGCGCGACGCACTGGTCCTTGGCGTCGCCGGCGAGGGCGTCGCACTTTTCCTTTTCGGTGGCGTAGGCCGCGTCGTTCTTGGCCTCGGCGGCGTCATGCCAGGCTTCCTGGGTCTTCAGGCGGGCCTTGGCGTCTTCCTGGGCGTGCACGTAGGCTTCCTTGGCTTCCTTCTTGCACACGTCCTTGGCGTTGCCGGTCTTGTCGTCGCACATTTCCTTGGCGAGCTTGTAGTCCGCTTCGGCGATTTCCTTGCGGGCGTCGTAGGCCGCGGCTGCGGTGCCCTTGGCGCGGGCGTGGGCACTTTCGACCGTGCGGGTGCGCTCGGCCTTGGCCTTCAGCTTGCACACGTCGGCGCCGTTGCCGGAGAGCTTGGCGCATTCCTTCAGGGCGGCGTCGTAGGTCTGCTCGGCCTGCTGCTTGGTGGCGTCGTAGGGGGCGGTGCTGCTCGCCGCGAAGGCGGGAGCGGCCGTCAGGGCGGCGACGGCGAAGGCGGGCAGGATGCGGCGGGCGAAGTGGGAAATCATGGCGTTGCTCCTTGTCGTGTTGGCTGAGGTCGGTGGCGCGGTGTCGCGGCGGGGGGCCGGCGGCTGCGTCACTGGCTGTCAGATTACGGATCGGCGCGGGTCGCCACCGCCGGCGTGCGCCTACAGCCCCTGCCGGGGAAGGCCGAAAAGCGCGTAAGCCGATGCCTACGCGTGGTGGGCGGACGCCGGACGTGAAAACGGCCAGCCCAAGGGCCGGCCGTTGCGGAGCCGCGAAGCGCAGGCTTCAGCCGCTGTTGCGCAGGCCCGCGGCGACGCCGTTGATCGACAGCAGGATACCGCGCCGCACGCGCTCGTCCTGGTGACCGTCGCGGTAGCGGTGGAGGAGTTCGACCTGCACGTGGTTGAGCGGATCGAGGTACGGGAAGCGGTTGTGGATCGAGCGCTTGAGGAGCGGGTTGGCGTCGAGCAGCGCGCCCTGGCCGGAGATGGTGAGCAGGGCCTGCAGGGTGTCGGCGTGTTCCTGCTCGATGCGCGGGAAGATCGCCTCGCGCAGCGCGCCGTCCTTCACCAGATCGGCGTAGCGGCTGGCGATGGCGATGTCGCTCTTGGCGAGCACCATGTCCATGTTGGAGAGCAGGGTGGCGAAGAACGACCATTCCTTGTGCATCGCCTTGAGGCGCGCGAGGCCGGCGTCGCCGTGCTTCGCCAGGTAGGCCTGCACCGCGGAACCGAAGCCGTACCAGCCCGGCAGCATCAGCCGGCACTGGGCCCAGCTGAACACCCACGGGATCGCCCGCAGGTCTTCGATGGCCGTCGACTTTTTGCGCGAGGCGGGGCGGCTGCCGATGTTGAGGGCGGCGATTTCGGAGATCACGGTGGATTCCCAGAAATAGCGCTCGAAGCCGTCGGTCTCGTAGACCAGGTTGCGGTAGGCCTTGAAGGCGCCGTCGGAGAGCTCGTCCATCGCCTCGAGGTATTCGGGGCGCGGGGCCGGGTCGCGCGGGGCGAAGAGGGTGGCTTCGAGCGTGGCGGCGGCGAGCACCTCCAGGTTGCGGCGGCCGACTTCCGGGTTGGCGTACTTGGAGGCAATCACCTCGCCCTGCTCGGTGAGGCGGATCTGGCCTTGCACGGCGCCGCCCGGCTGGGCCAGGATCGCCTGGTAGCTGGGGCCGCCGCCGCGGCCGACCGAGCCGCCGCGGCCGTGGAACAGGCGCAGGCGCACGTTGTGGCGGGCGAAGGTGTCCACGAGGCCGATCTCGGCCTTGTAGAGCTCCCAGCCGGAGGTGAGGAAGCCGCCGTCCTTGTTGCTGTCGGAGTAGCCGAGCATCACTTCCTGCTCCCGCTTGCGGGATTCCAGCAGCGCCATGTAGGCGGGGATGGCGAACAGCCGGTCCATCACGCCAGCGGCGTTCTGCAGGTCGCCGATGGTCTCGAAGAGCGGGATGATGTTCACGTCGAGCACGCCTTCGGCCGGGCGCAGCAGGCCGGCTTCCTTGGCGAGCACGGCGACCTCCAGCAGGTCGGAGACGTCGTCGGTCTTGGAGATGATGCAGTTGGGCACCGCGGCCTTGCCGTAGCGCAGGTGGGCGGCGCGGGCGGCGCGGAAGATCGCCAGCTCGCCGCGGGTCTCGTCGGAGTAATCGAGCCACGGCGAGGCGAGCAGGCGCGGGCTGGCGAGCTCATCGAGCAGCATCTCGACGCGGCCGGCCTCGTCGAGCGCGAGGTAGTCGCGGGCGGGGTCGATGGACTTGATGAGTTCGGCCACCACGCGTTCATGCACGTCGGAGTTCTGGCGCAGGTCGATGGGCGCCAGATGGAAGCCGAACACCGACACCGCCCGGCGCAGCAGGCGCAGGCGGCCGCGGGCGAGGCTGCCCAGGCCGTTGGCGGTGAGGGAGCGGTGGATCACCTCCAACTCGTCGGCCAGCGCCTCGGGGCTGTCGTAGGGCGCGGCCGGGGCAACGGCGTGGCGCGGCGGCTGGTGGCCGAGCAGGCGCGCGTAGGTGGCGGCGAGGCGCGCATACACGCCGGTGAGCGCGCGCCGGTAGGGCTCGTCGGCGCGGTGCGGCGAGCCGTCCGGCGAGGCTTCGGCGAGGCGCAGCAGCGCGTCGGAGGCGCTCACCAGGCCCTGGGCGATGGACAGCTGCGAGCCCAGGGTGTGCACCTCGTCCATGTAGAAGGTGAGGACCTTCTCGGCCTGCACGGCGAGCGCCTTTTCGAGGATTTCGGCGGTGACGAAGGGGTTGCCGTCCCGGTCGCCGCCGATCCAGCTGCCCACCTTCATGAAGTTGGGCAGCTCCAGCGCGCCCCAGCTACGGTCGTGGGCGGCGAGGCGGTCCTCGACGCCGGCGTAAAGACGCGGCAGCTCGCGCAGGAAGGTGTAGTCGAAGTACGACAGGCCGTTGGTGACTTCGTCCATCACCGACAGCTTCTCGGTGCGCAGCATCCGCGTCTGCCACAGGGTGAGCACGGCACGGCGCAGCGCTTCGTCGTTGGCGTCCTGCTCCTCGGGCGTGAGCTGCATGCGGTCGCGCTCGTCGAGCAGGCGGGCGATCGCCATCTGGCAGTTGAGGATGCTCTTGCGCTGCACTTCGGTCGGGTGGGCGGTGAGCACCGGCACCACGTTGGCGGTTTCGAAGAAGGCGGACAGCTCCGGCGCCGCCATGCCGGCGTCGAAGGCGCGCTGCAGGGCGTGGGCGAGGCTGCCCTCGCGCGGCGCGGAGCCGGCGATCTGGTGGGCGCGGGAGCGGCGGATGTGGTGCTGGTCCTCGGCGATGTTGGCCAGGTGCGAGAAGTAGCTGAAGGCCCGCACCACGTCGATGGTCTGGTCGCGGGAGAGGGAGTCCAGCGTGGCTTCGAGTTCGCGGCGGGCGGCGTGGTCTTCGTGGCGGCGGAAGCGGATCGAGCACTGGCGGATCGCCTCGACCAGATCGAACACGGCCTCGCCCTCCTGGGCGCGCACGGTGTCGCCGAGAATGCGGCCGAGCAGGCGGATGTCGTCGCGCAGGGGGAGGTCTTTGTCGTCGCTCTTGTTGTGTTCGCTCATCGGAAATCCTGTCCAGTCGGTTGCGGTCGGCGCGGGAGGCGCAGCAGGGGGCCATGCTAGAATCCCGGCCCGGATGCCCGCCATAGGTGGCTACCCTGATGCTGCACTGCAGAAGCCGCAGATTGCCGCCCGAGCCCGCCGCTGTCCATCCTCGCGTCACCACCATCAACCCTTGCCGAGCCCGAATACCGTGAGCGCCCCTACGCCCGACCGCATCGTCATCGCCACCCGTGAAAGCCGCCTCGCCCTGTGGCAGGCCGAGCACGTCAAGGCCCGCCTCGAAGCCCTCTACCCGTCCTGCAAGGTCGAACTGCTGGGCATGACCACCCGCGGCGACCAGATCCTCGACCGGCCGCTGGCCAAGGTCGGCGGCAAGGGCCTGTTCGTCAAGGAACTCGAAACCGCGCTCCTCGACCGCGCCGCCGACATCGCCGTGCATTCGATGAAGGACGTGCCGATGACCCTCGCGCCCGAGTTCGCGCTGGTGGCCATCGCCGAGCGCGAGGTGCCGCTCGACGCCTTCGTCTCCAACAAGTACGAGAGCCTCGACGACATGCCACCGGGCGCCGTGGTGGGCACCTCCAGCCTGCGCCGCGAATCCCAGATCCACGCCCAGTACCCGATGCTGGCCGTCACCAGCCTGCGCGGCAACCTCGACACCCGCCTGCGCAAGCTCGACGAAGGCCAGTACGACGCGATCATCCTCGCCGCCGCCGGCCTGACCCGCCTGGGCCTCGCCAGCCGCATCCGCGCCACGCTGTCGTCCGACGTGTCCCTGCCGGCCGCCGGCCAGGGTGCGCTGGGCATCGAGGCGCTGTCCGACCGGCCCGAAGTCGCTGCTTGGATCGCCCCGCTCGCCGACGCCAACTCCGCTGCCTGCGTCCGCGCCGAGCGCGCCACCTCCCGCGCCCTGGCCGGCAGCTGCGAAGTGCCGCTGGGCGCCTACGCCGAAGTGAAGGACGGCGAACTGTGGCTGCGCGGCTTCGTCGCCCTGCCCGACGGCTCGCGCATCGCCCGCGCCGAGCGCCGCGGCCCGATCGACCAGCCCGAAGCCCTCGGCCTCGCGCTGGCCGAAGACCTGCGCGCCGACGGCGCCGACGACATCCTCGCCGGCCTGTAAGCCCGCGACATGGCCGGCCAGCCGCTCGCCGGGCGCAGCGTCGTCGTCACCCGTCCAGCCGGGCAGGCCGATGCGCTGTGCGCGGCGCTGGCCGCGCTGGGCGCCGAGCCGTTGCGCTTTCCGCTGCTCACCATCGCGCCCGTGGCCGATCCGGCGCCGCTGGTGGCGATGGCGCGTCGCCTCGCCGATTTCTCCCTCGCCTTCTTCGTCAGTCCCAACGCCGTCCAGTTCGCCCTCGACGCCATGCTGCCGGTGGCGCCGTGGCCCGCTTCGACGCGTGTCGCCACCGTCGGCAAGGGCAGTGAGGCGGCGTTGGCGGCACGCGGTTTCGCCGACGTGATCGCGCCCCAGTACGGCTTCGACAGCGAAGCGGTGCTCGCCCTGCCGGCCTTCCAGCCTGCCGCCGTGGCAGGCCGGCGCGTGCTGATCCTGCGTGGCGACGGTGGTCGCGACCTGCTCGGTGACACCCTGGTCCGTCGCGGCGCCACCGTCGAATACCTCACCTGCTACCACCGTGGCGGCCCGGTGGACGACCCGGCGCCCCTCGTCGCCCGTGCCCGCCGCGGCCGCCTCGACGCCCTGACCCTCACCAGCAGCGAGGGCGTCGGTCATCTGCTCGCCCTGCCAGGTGTCGAGGCGCTGCGCTCGGTGCCGGTGTTCGCGCCCCATCCGCGCATCGCCGCCGCCGCCCGCGACGCCGGATTCGCCACCGTCATCGCCACCGACGCCGCCGACCGGGGCCTGCTCGACGGCCTCGTCGCCCATTTTTCCGCGCCCAACCTCAAGGCCCATCCGGGTTAAACTCCACCCATGAGCAGCGAAAACCCCAGCCTCCCGCCCCCCGATTCCGCCCGGCCGGCGCCTGCGCCGTCGGCGTGGCGTCGTCCTTCCGCCTTCATCGCCGCCGCCGCGCTGGCCCTGCTCGGCTGGCAGTGGCTCGAAACCCGTGGCCGTGTCGCCGACATGCAGGAAGACCTGGCGCGCCGCCTCGCCGACAGCGACACCGTCGCCAAGGAAAGCCGCGCGCTGGCCAAGCAGGCCCAGGAAAACCTCCAGGACCTGCAAGGCAAGGTCGGCGCCCTCGAGGCCCGCTTCTCCGAATCCCAGGGGCAGCAGGTGGCCCTGGAGGCGATGTACCAGGAATTCTCCCGGTCCCGCGACGATCGCCTGCTCGCCGAGGTCGAACAGGCGATCGTCATCGCCGCCCAGCAGCTTCAACTGGCTGGCAACGTGCAGGCCGCGCTGTTCGCCCTGCAGACCGCCGAGGCGCGCCTCGGCAGCGTCGACCGGCCCCACTGGCTGCCGCTGCGCAAGGCCATCTCGGGCGACCTGGACGCCCTCAAGGCGTTGCCCCAGGTCGATGCGGCCAGCGTCGCGCTCAAGCTCGAGAGCCTGATCGGCCGCCTCGACACCTTGCCCCTGGCCTTCGAGGCCAAGCCGCGCGCCGAGGCCACCAAGGCCGACGAGCCGCCGCCGTCCTGGGCCCGGCGCCTGTGGCTGGATTTCTGGACCGAGTTCAGCCAGCTGGTGCGCGTCGAGCGCATGGATCGCCCCGATCCGGCGCTGCTCGCGCCGAGCAATGCGGTGTTCCTGCGCGAGAACCTCAAGCTGCGCCTCATGAACGCCCGTCTGGCCCTGCTCTCCCGTGACGGCAACACCTTCCGCGAAGACGTGCGCATCTCGGCCGACTGGCTGGCACGTTACTTCGACGTCAAGAACGCCGGTGTCGGCGCCGCCCGCGACGATCTCGCCGAGCTCCAGAAAACGCCGGTCGGCGTCGATCTGCCCAATCTCCAGGCCAGCCTCACCGCCCTGCACAGCCTGCAGTCGGTGCCCGAGCGGCGCATCGACGCGCCCGCGCCCGACAAGCCCGTCGCCGCCCCGGCGAAGAAGAACTGAGGCCGGCCATGCGCGGATTGCTGTGGTTGCTCGGCCTTTTCGCCCTCGCCGCCGCCCTGGCGGTGGCCGGCCGTTACAACGAGGGCTACGCCCTGCTGGTGTGGCCGCCGTATCGGGTCCAGATTTCCCTCAACCTGCTGATCGTGCTGCTGGTGGGCGGCTTCGCGGCGCTGTACGCGCTGTCGCGGCTGGTCTCGCGAACCCTCGCGCTACCCCGCGCGGTGCAGCAGTTCCGGGCCCGCAAGGGGCGCGAGCGGGCGGCTCAGGCGATCTACGACGCCGTCCGCCTGCGCATCGAGGGGCGCTTCGGGCAGGCGCTCAAGCAGGCCACCGCCGCCTATGAGGCCGGCGAGTCGCCCGGGCTCGCGGCCCTGCTGGCGGCCCGCGCGGCCCATTCGCTGCGCGACGAGACGCGCTACCGATACTGGCTCGGCAAGGTGGCCGAGCACGACGCCGAGATGCGCCTGGCGCGGCTGATGACCGAAGCCAAGCTCGCCGTCGAGGAGCGCCGCTTCGACGAGGCCGCGGAGCGCATCGACGAACTCAATGCGGGTGGCCAGCGCCACATCGCCGCGCTGCGTCTTGCCCTGCGCACGGCCCA
The DNA here is from genome assembly GCF_041911615.1 of Zoogloea sp. GTDB lineage: Bacteria > Pseudomonadota > Gammaproteobacteria > Burkholderiales > Rhodocyclaceae > Zoogloea. The sequence goes on from NZ_JAYROR010000089.1 coordinate 43,220, forward strand.
GGCCCGCGGCAACTGGGCCGAGGCGGTGCGCGTGGTGCGCCAGCTGGTCAAGGTCAAGGCGCTCACCGTCGAGCAGGCCGAGCCGGTCAAGCGCCGCGCCCACCAGGAAGGCCTGCGCCAGCGCGCCGGCGACGCCCAGGCGCTCGCCGCCTACTGGCAGGAGGTGCCCCGCGACGAGCAGCGCGATGCCCGCCTCGTCGCAGCCCTGGCCCGCGCGCTGATCGCTGCGGACGACGGCGACGCCGCCCAGAAGATCATCGAAACGCAGCTCGCCTTCGGTTGGGATTCCGTGCTTGCGGGCATTTACGGGCGTTGCGAGGGCGGTGACGTGCGCAGTCGTCTGGCCCACGCCGAGGACTGGCTCAAGCAGGAACCTCGCGATCCCCAGTTGCTGCTGACCCTCGGCCGCCTGTGCGTGCAGTCGCAGCTATGGGGCAAGGCCGAGAGTTACCTCGAGGCTGCGCTGGCCGTCGAGCCGGGCTGGGAGGCCCACGTCGAGCTGGCCCACCTGGCCGAACGCGTCGGGCGCACCGACGATGCCAACCGTCATTACCGGGCGGCGGCCGAACTCTCCCGGCGCTGATGTCGCCGCGTCGGCAGATTGCAGGGACGGCGGAAGCGGCCCGTCTTCCCTGTTTCAAATTAGCGGAATAACATAGTCCGCTCGGGGTTCGCTCAGCGCTGGGTTGATAGCTTCAGACAATCCATATCATTTCATCAATCAATTTGAACGATATGATGCGCGGCCCTATCATGTGGCTTTCCCATCCCAACCAGTGAAGGAAACATCAATGTCCCTGATCAATACCGAAATCAAGCCGTTCAAGGCCACCGCTTTCCACAATGGCAAGTTCGTTGACCTGACCGAAGCCGACGTCAAGGGCAAGTGGTCCGTGTTCTTCTTCTACCCCGCCGACTTCACCTTCGTCTGCCCGACCGAGCTGGGCGACATGGCCGACCTGTACCCCGAATTCCAGAAGCTGGGCGTCGAGGTCTACTCCGTCTCCACCGACACCCACTTCGTGCACAAGGCCTGGGCCGACGCCTCCGAGACCATCAAGAAGATCAAGTACCCGATGATCGGCGATCCGACCGGTGCGATCTCCCGCAACTTCGACGTGATGATCGAGGAAGCCGGCCTGGCCCTGCGTGGCACCTTTGTGGTGAACCCCGAAGGCGTGGTCAAGGTCGCCGAGATCCACGATCTGGGCATCGGCCGCGACGCCTCCGAGCTGCTGCGCAAGGTCAAGGCTGCCCAGTACGTTGCCTCCCACCCGGGTGAAGTGTGCCCGGCCAAGTGGCAGGAAGGCGCCGAGACCCTGAAGCCGTCGCTGGACCTGGTCGGCAAGATCTAAGCCGCGCCCAGGCAGCTTCGCTGCTTTTTCAGACGCCCGGGCGCCCTCTGGCCCCGGGCGTTTTCACATTCACGAACCGGTAGTTGGAAGGATCCGTCATGCTCGATGCCACCCTCAAGACCCAGTTGCAAGCCTACCTGACCCGGGTGACCCGTCCGGTCGAGATGGTTGCGTCCCTCGACGACAGCGCCAGCGCCCGCGAGATGCGCGAACTGCTGCAGGAGATCGCGAGCCTGTCGCCGCTGGTCAGCTTCGTCGAGCGCGAGGACGGCGCCGAGCGAAAGCCGTCGTTCCGGATCGCCCAGCCGGGGGCCGACACCGCGATCCGCTTTGCGGCGATCCCGCTCGGGCACGAATTCACCTCGCTGGTGCTGGCCTTGCTGCAGGTCGGCGGCCACCCGCCGAAGGTGAGCGACGAAGTGCTCGAACAGATTCGCAACCTCGATGGCGAGTTCAATTTCGTCACCTACATCTCGCTGTCGTGCCAGAACTGCCCCGAGGTAGTGCAGTCGCTCAACCTGATGGCGTTGATCAATCCGAAGATCCGCCACGAGACGGTGGATGGCGCGCTGTTCCAGGACGAGGTCACGCGGCTGCAGATCATGGCGGTACCGACGGTGTTCCTGAACGGCCAGGCGTTCGGCCAGGGGCGGATGGAGCTGGAACAGATCCTCGCCAAGGTGGATTCCGGCTCCGACGCCCGCGCGGCTGCGAAGCTGGCGGCAAAGGACGCGTTCGACGTGCTGGTGGTGGGCGGTGGGCCGGCGGGTGCCGCGGCGGCGATCTACGCGGCGCGCAAGGGGATTCGCACCGGCGTGGTCACGGAGCGCTTCGGCGGTCAGGTGCTCGACACCCTGGCGATCGAGAACTTCATCTCGGTGAAGGAAACCGAGGGACCGCGTCTTGCCGCCGCGCTGGAAGAACACGTCCGCCAATACGACGTGGACATCATGAACTTGCAGCGCGCCGAGGCCCTGGTGCCCGGCGAGCTGATCGAGGTGAAGCTGGCGAGCGGCGCCAGCCTGCGCTCGAAGACGGTGATCCTGTCCACCGGCGCGCGCTGGCGTGACATGAACGTGCCGGGCGAAACCGAGTACCGCACCAAGGGCGTGACCTACTGCCCGCACTGCGACGGCCCGCTCTTCAAGGGCAAGCCGGTGGCGGTGATCGGCGGCGGCAATTCGGGCGTCGAGGCGGCGATCGACCTGGCCGGCGTGGTCGATCACGTGACGCTGCTGGAGTTCGACAGCAAGCTGCGTGCGGATGCGGTGTTGGTGGCCAAGCTCGAGAGCCTGCCCAACGTGAAGATCATCGTGAATGCCCAGACCACCGAGGTGAAGGGTGACGGCCAGAAGGTGACCGGCCTCATCTACAAGGATCGGGTCTCCGGCGAGATGCACGCGCTCGCGCTCGCCGGCATCTTCGTGCAGATCGGCCTCCTGCCCAACACCGGCTGGCTGAAGGGTACGGTGGAGCTGTCGCCCCGTGGCGAGATCGTCGTCGATGCCCACGGTCGCACGTCGGTGCCCGGTGTGTTTGCGGCCGGCGATGTGACCACGGTGCCGTTCAAGCAGATCATCATCGCGATGGGCGAGGGGGCGAAGGCGTCGCTGTCGGCCTTCGATCATCTGATCCGCAACTGATCCGGGTTTCCGTGCCCAAAAAAAACCGCCGGGTTTGCGCCCGGCGGTCGTGCTTTTAGGTCAGGCCCAGTCCTTGTGGATCAGGAAGTCGGTGTAGAGCCGCGCTTCCGGGCTGCCGGCTTCCGGCTGCCAGTCGTAGCGCCATTTGACGATGGGCGGCATCGACATGAGGATGGATTCGGTGCGCCCGCCCGATTGCAGGCCGAACAGCGTGCCGCGGTCGAAGACCAGGTTGAACTCGACGTAGCGGCCGCGGCGATAGGCCTGGAAATCGCGTTCGCGATCAAAGTAGGGCGTGTCCCGGCGACGCTCGACGATGGGCAGGTAGGCGGGCAAAAATGCGTCGCCGACGCTGCGGGTCAGCGCGAAGGCAGCGTCGAAATCCACCTTGCCGTCGGCGCCGTGGTCGTCGAAGAACAGGCCGCCAACGCCGCGGGGCTCGTTGCGGTGCTTGAGGAAGAAGTAGCGGTCGCACCAGTCCTTGAGGCGCTGGTATTCGGGTTCGCCCCAGGGCAGCACGGCGGCCTTGCAGGTGGCGTGGAAGTGGCGGACGTCTTCCTCGAAGGGGTAGTAGGGGGTGAGATCCATGCCGCCGCCGAACCACCAGACGTCGTCCTTGCCGGGCGCCGAGGCGATGAAGAAGCGCACGTTCATGTGCACGGTGGGGCAGTACGGGTTGCGTGGGTGGAGCACCAGCGAGACGCCCATCGCCTCGTAGCTGCGGCCGGCGAGCTCGGGCCGGGCGGCGGTGGCGGAGGGCGGCAGGCCTTCGCCCATCACATGGGAGAAGTTGCAGCCGCCGCGTTCGAAGAAATTGCCTTCCTCGATCAGGCGGGTGAGGCCGCCGCCGCCGGCCGGGCGGGTCCAGCTGTCGGTGACGAAGGGCTTGCCGTCGAAGGCTTCGAGGGCGGCGACGATGCGGGCCTGAAGGTCGAGAAGATAGGCTTTGACAGCGGCGCGGTCAGGCATGGGGTGGGCTCCGGGGATGGAAAAAACCGGCCAGCGGCCGGCGGATGAATCAGGCGCCGGGAATGAGGCGCTTCGAGTAGGTGTCGCGATCCATGTCGCGGGCTTCGGAGGTGATCTGCACCACCTGGGGGCCGGGTGCGACGAGGGGCGCGATGGCCTCCACAAGAGCGGCGGTGAGGCGCTGCTTGGTGGCGCTGTCACGGCCGGACAGCAGCGCCAGGCCGGCGTGGATGAAGCCGTGGTCGGCGCCGCTGCCGACCCGGAAGTGCTCGACCGGGAACAGCCGCGCCTTGATGGCGTCGGCCGGGGCGAACACGCCGCTTGCCACCAGCGCATCGGTGGTGGCCGTCAGCACCGCGGCCGGATCGAACCGGCCGGCGATGTTGGTGCTGTACTCGATGCGCAGGTGGGGCATGGTTCAGCCTTTGCGACCGACGGCGCGGTAGCCGATGTCGCGGCGGCACTGCATGCCGTCGAAGTGGATCTGGTCGAGCTGCTCGTAGGCACGCTTCTGGGCGCTCTTCACGTTGTCACCCAGCGCGGTGACGCACAGCACGCGGCCACCGTTGGTGACCACCTGACCGTCCGCCTCGGTGGTGCCAGCGTGGAAGACATGCACGTCTTCCGTTGCGGTGCCGGGTAGACCGTGGATCGCGTCGCCCTTGCGGGGGCTGTCCGGGTAGCCGGCGGCGGCCATCACCACGCCGAGGGCGAAGCGGCGGTCCCATTCGGCTTCGATCTTGTCGAGCTTGCCGGCGATGGCGGCTTCGACGAGATCGACCAGATCGGTCTTGAGCCGCATCATGATCGGCTGGGTTTCCGGGTCGCCCATGCGGCAGTTGAACTCGACGACGCGGGGCGCGCCCTTGGCGTCGATCATCAGGCCGGCGTACAGGAAGCCGGTGTAGGGCAGCCCTTCGGCGGCCATGCCGGCGAGGGTCGGCATGATGATCTCGCGCATGGCGCGGGCGTGGACTTCGGGGGTGACCACCGGGGCGGGCGAGTAGGCGCCCATGCCGCCGGTGTTGGGGCCCTGGTCGGCATCCTTGAGGCGCTTGTGATCCTGGGAGGTGGCCAGCGGCAGAGCGTGGCGGCCGTCGGCCATCACGATGAAGCTGGCTTCCTCGCCGTCCATGAACTCCTCGATCACCACCCGCGGGCCGCGCTCGTCGTACTGCACGCCCAGGGTGTTGTGGGTGAGCATGGCGTCGATGGCGGCGTGGGCTTCGTCCGTGGTCATCGCGACCACCACACCCTTGCCGGCGGCGAGGCCATCGGCCTTGATGACGATCGGCGCCCCTTCGGCGTCCACGTAGGCGTGGGCGGCGGCGGAGTCGGAGAAGGTCTGGTACTTGGCCGTCGGAATCTTGTGGCGGATCAGGAACTGCTTGGCAAAATCCTTGGAGCTCTCGAGCTGGGCGGCGAGCTTGGTCGGCCCGAAGATCGGCAGCCCGGCGGCACGGAAGGCATCCACCACGCCGGCGGCCAGCGGTGCTTCGGGGCCGACGACGGTGAGGGCGATCTGCTCGCGGCGGGCGAGTTCGATGAGCTCGGGGATCGCGGTGACGGCGACGTTCTCGATGCCGGGCTCACGGGCGGTGCCCGGGTTGCCCGGGGCAACCAGCACCTTCTGCACGCGCGGCGAACGGGAGAGCTTCCAGGCCAGCGCGTGTTCGCGTCCGCCGGAGCCGATGACGAGGATCTTCATGGGGGTGCCCGGATCAGTGACGGAAGTGGCGGAAGCCGGTGAGGACCATCGCGATGCCCTGCTCGTCGGCCGCGGCGATCACCTCGGCGTCGCGCATCGAGCCACCCGGCTGGATGACGGCGGTGGCGCCGGCCTGGGCCAGCACGTCGAGGCCGTCACGGAACGGGAAGAAGGCGTCGGACGCCACCACGCAGCCGGGGATCACGAGACCGGCGTTCTCGGCCTTGATCTTGGCGATGCGGGCGGAATCGACACGGCTCATCTGGCCGGCGCCGACGCCGATGGTCATGCCGTCCTTGCAGTAGACGATGGCGTTTGACTTGACGTACTTGGCCACGCGCCAGGCGAACAGCAGGTCGCCGAGCTCTTGTTCGGTGGGCGCGCGCTTGGTGACGACCTTCAGATCGGCCGCGGTGATCGGGGCGAAGTCGGCGCTCTGCACCAAGAGGCCGCCGCCGACGCGCTTGTAATCGGGCTGGCGGACGGTGCCCAGCGGATTGACCAGCACGCGGACGTTCTGCTTGGCCTTGAGGAGCTCGAGGGCTTCGTCGGTGTAGGCGGGGGCGATCAGCACTTCGAGGAACTGGGCGCTGACGGCTTCGGCCGCGGCGCGGTCGACGGTGGTGTTGAAGGCGATGATGCCGCCGAAGGCCGAGGTCGGGTCGGTGGAGAAGGCCTTCTTGTAGGCTTCCAGCGGGCTGGCGGCAACGGCCACGCCACACGGGTTGGCGTGCTTGACGATGACGCAGGCAACGCCGTCGAAGGCCTTGACGCATTCCCAGGCGGCGTCGGAGTCGGCGATGTTGTTGTACGACAGCTCCTTGCCCTGCAGCTGGGTGTAGGCAGCGATGCTGCCGGCCTGGGGCTGGGATTCGCGGTAGAAGGCGGCGGTCTGGTGGGGGTTCTCGCCGTAGCGGAGGTCCTGCACCTTGTCGAAGGCGAGCTGGAAGCGTTCCGGGTAGGCCTGCTTGCTGCCGTCGTCGGCGAGGGCGGTGAGGTGGTTGGAGATCGCCGAGTCGTAGCGGGCGGTGTGGGTGAAGGCCTTGCGGGCGAGGTCGAAGCGGGTCTTGTAGGACAGGGCGCCGTTGCCCGTCTTGAGCTCGGCGACAATCGCAGCGTAGTCGGCCGGATCGGTCACGATGCCGACGCCGCCGGCTTCGTTGCCGTGGTTCTTGGCCGCGGCGCGGACCATGGTCGGGCCGCCGATGTCGATGTTCTCGATGGCGTCTTCAAGCGTGCATTCGGGCTTGGCGACGGTGGCCTGGAAGGGGTAGAGGTTGACCACCACGAGGTCGATGCGCGGGATCTGGTGCTCGTCGAGCTTGGCCAGGTGCTCCGGCAGGTCGCGACGGGCGAGGATGCCGCCATGGACCTTGGGGTGCAGCGTCTTCACGCGGCCGTCGAGCATCTCGGGGAAGCCGGTGTAGTCGGACACGTCGGTGACCGGCAGGCCCGCGTCACGCAGGGACTTGGCGGTGCCGCCGGTGGACAGCAGGGCGATGCCGAGGGCGGACAGTTCACGGGCGAATTCGACGACGCCGGTCTTGTCGGAGACGCTGAGCAGGGCTTGGGTGACTTTCATGGGTATCTCGAAAAGGCCGCCGGGGCGGCGCGAAAAACGGAAATCGGTATTACAGGAGTTCGTGCTCGGAGAGCTTGCGGCGCAGGGTGTTGCGGTTGATGCCGAGCATCTCGGCGCACAGCGTCTGGTTGCCGCCGGCCTGCTTGAGGACGAACTCGAGCATCGGACGCTCGACGTTCTTGATCACCATCGCGTACAGGGCGTTGGGCTTTTCGCCGTCGAGGTCGCGGAAATAGGTGTCCAGCGCGCGACAGACAGAGTCGGCGATGTCATTGCTGGTGCTGCTCATGCTGCAAGCTCCTGGGGGAATTCTTCGGGGTCGGTGTAGACCAGTCGGCTGTCTCTGTCGGCGAGCCGGCCGAAGAACTCGTCAATGGCGGCAATTTGTTCTTGTACGGTGGGCAGGGTGTTCATGACGTGGCGGAACTGTGCCGACCCGACCAGACCCTTGGTGTACCAGCTGATGTGCTTGCGGGCGATCTTGACGCCGGTATCCTCACCGTAGAAGGCGTAGAGGTCGGCGAGGTGCTCCTTGCACACCTGCAGGATCTCGGAAACCAGCGGCGGCGGAAGCTGCTCGCCGGTGGCGAGGAAATGCTCGATCTCGCGGAAGATCCACGGGCGGCCCTGGGCCGCGCGGCCGATCATCACACCGTCGGCGCCGGTGTAGTCCAGCACGAACTTGGCCTTTTGCGGCGTGGTGATGTCACCGTTGGCGATCAGCGGGATGCGCACCCGGGTCTTCACGTCGGCGATGGTGTCGTACTCGGCGTCGCCGGTGTACTGGCAGGCGCGGGTGCGGCCGTGGATGGCGATCAGCTGGATGCCGGACTCTTCGGCGATCCGCGCGACGGTGGCGGCGTTCTTGTTGGCCTTGTTCCAGCCGGTGCGGAACTTGAGGGTGACCGGGGTGTTGCCGGCAGCGCCGACGACGGCCTCGAGGATGCGCGCGACCAGCGGCTCGTCCTGCATCAGCGCGGAGCCAGCCATCACGTTGCAGACCTTCTTGGCCGGGCAGCCCATGTTGATGTCGATGATCTGGGCGCCGCGGTCGATGTTGTGGCGGGCGGCCTCGGCCATCATGGCCGGGTCGGCGCCGGCGATCTGCACGGAGATCGGATCGGCCTCGCCGTCGTGGTTGGCACGGCGCTGGGTCTTGGTGCTGCCGTACAGCAGGGAGTTGGACGTGACCATCTCGGACACGGCGAGTCCGGCCCCCATCTTCTTGCACAGCTGGCGGAAAGGGCGGTCCGTCACACCGGCCATGGGCGCAACGAACAGGTTGTTTCGCAAGGTGAATCCGGCGAATTGCATCGGGGGAGGGCGCGACTTGGAAAACATAGCATTCTACCCGAAGGGGCGTTCGGCGGGCAGGGGCTGTGACGTCGCTAGGCGGGGCGCGGGGGCGCCGTTCAGGGCACTTCGGCGTACTGCATGCGGCCCTGGATGCGTGCCGCGTGGGCGGCGAGGCGTGGGCCGAAGCTCTTCTCGTACTTGCGCGGGTTGGGCAGCATCACCGCCATCCGGGCGGCCTGGGCGGGGGCCAGCTGGGCAGCGGGAATGCGGTAGTAGCGCTGGGCGGCGGCCTCGCAGCCGAAGATGCCGTTGCCCCATTCGACCACGTTGAGGTAGACCTCGAGGATGCGTCGCTTGTCCCACAGGGCTTCGATCATCACGGTGATGAGGGCTTCCTCGGCCTTGCGGAAGTAGCTGCGGGTCGGGGTGAGGAAGAGGTTCTTGGCGAGCTGCTGGCTGATCGTCGATCCACCCGCGACGGGTTTGCCCTTTTTCTGGTTTTTCTCGATGGCTTTCTGGATGCCGTCCCAGTCGAAGCCCTCGTGGTCCACGAACTTGTCGTCCTCGGCGGCGATGACGGCGCGCTTGAGGTGGATCGAGATGTTCTCGTAGGGCACCCAGCGGTAGTGAAGCTCGGCGTCGGGTTTGTCGGCGCTGAGCTCGTCGAGGCGCAGGCTCATGAAACTGGTGGCGGCCGGCGGGTTCCACTTCCACCACAGCACGTGGCCGAGCAGCCACACCTGGTAGCCGATGAACAGCAGGACCAGGGCGAGGAGGGCGCGGCGCGTCCAGCGCCAGAGGTGGAGCATCGCCGCCCGGCTCAGAGGTCGGCGCGGAGTGCGGTGAGCACCGGCGCCGTGTCTGGGCGAACCCCGCGCCACAGGGCGAAGCTCTCGGCGGCCTGTTCGACGAGCATCCCGAGGCCGTCGGCGAGGCGCGCGGCGCCTTGGGCGCGGGCCGCAGCGAGAAAGGGTGTGTCACCCTTGCCGTACATCATGTCGTAGGCGAGGCTGCCCGGGGCGTAGAGGCCCGGCGGCAGATCGGGGGCGGCGTCGGCGAGGCTGGCGCTGGTGGCGTTGATGACCACGTCGAAGCGGCGGCCGGCGAGCGCCGCGAAGCCGCAGCCGGTGGGCGCCAGGCGGCCTGGGGTGGCAAAGGCGGCGGCCAGGTCGACGGCTTTTGCGGCGGTACGATTGGCGACGACGAGCTCGGCCGGTGCGGCGTCCAGCAGCGGCAGGACGGTGCCGCGGGCGGCGCCGCCGGCGCCGAGCAGCAGCACCCGTTTGCCGGCGATCGGGCAGCCGAGGTTGACGGTGATGTCGCGCAGGATGCCGGCACCGTCGGTGTTGTCGCCGAGGATGCCGTCGGCGCCGAAAGCGAGGGTGTTCACCGCGCCCGCGGCCTCGGCGCGCGGCGTGCGCCGGTCGGCCAGGGCGAAGGCTTCGAGCTTGAACGGGACGGTGACGTTGAGGCCGCGGCCGCCCCCGTCGCGGAAGTCGAGGGCCGTCGCGACGAAACCGTCGAGGGGCGCCCGCAGGGCGTCGTAGCGGAGCTGCTGGCCGGTCTGGGCGGCGAAGGCGGCGTGGATGCGCGGCGATTTGCTGTGGCCGATCGGATTGCCGATCACGGCGTAACGGTCCATGGTCGGGTTACTCCCGCTTTGCCGAGGTGCGCAGCATGTCGGCGTTGGTGAAGGTCCAGGTACGGATGATTTCGATCTCGTCGGTGTCCTTGCGGATGTCCGGCGGGAAGGCGGCGTAGGGGGCGGCGAGCTCGACGATGCGACGGGCCGCGTCGTCGAGCACCTTGTAGCCCGACGAGCGCTGGATCTCGACGTTCCTGACACTGCCGTCGGCGCGGATGGTCACCGACAGCAGCAGGCTGCCGTAGAGCTTGCCGCGGGCGGCGTCGGGGTAGTTGAGGGTGCCGACGCGCTCGATCTTCTGGCGCCAGTCCTCGGCGTATTGGGCGAAGCGGTATTCCTGGGCGCGGGCGCCGACGAACTTGCGGCGCGGGCGGGCCGCGTATTCCATCAGATCCTTGTCGATCTGCGCCTCGATGCGGGCCACTGCCGCCGAGCTGTCGAGGAGGTCGTAGCCGCTGACCGGCCGCGGCGCCTCGGTGGGACTCACCTGCTGGGGATCGACCGCGAGCGCCGTCTTGCCCTTCGGGGCGGTCATGGCCTGCATCTGGGCGGCCTGTTCGGGTTCGCTGCGACGTTGGGCCTCGACGAGGTTGTCGCCCTGGCGGGTCTGCTCCTGGGGAGGCAGCGGTGTGGACGGGCGGGCCTTGGCGTCGTTGGTGCCGCCGGCGTCGAGGTTGGTCTGGGCGAGGATGTCGGCGGCATCGGGTCGCTGGGCGTGACGGGAGTTCACCAGCACGACTTCCAGGCCCTTGTCGTTGCGCTTGAACTTGGCCGGATCGGGCATCACGAAATGCACCGAGAGCAGGATGGCGTGCGCCAGCAGCGAGAGTCCGACGCCCCATTCGAGCGCGTAGCGGGCCGAGCGGCCGGTGAAAACCGGCCACGGGGCGCCGCCGCCGGCCGAGAGGGCTGGCGGCGCGGGCTGGACGGGAGGACGTTGAAGCGGCTGCTGCATTGCGGATCAGGCGGTGGGGCTGGCCTCGGCGGCTTCGGCGGGCGGCGGGGCGGCGTCGGTGGGCAGGGCGGCGTCGAGTTCGTCGTCGAGGGGGGCTGGCTCGCCGCTGCCCGGTGCGAGGGTTTCGAGGTAAGTCGCGCGCACGTCCACGTCGATGAGGTCGGTGCTGTCGATGGCGAGCTGGACCCGGGTGCCGGTCGGCAGCGTGGGCATCGACGGCACCTTGAAGATCAGGGGAATTTCCTCGAGGCGGACCAGGCTTTCGCGCAGCACGCGGGCGCTCATCGTGGGGTGGCCTTGCTGACGCAGCCAGCGCAGGCACCAGTAGCGCTCCATGCCGCGCTGGAACTCCGCGTAGGCGGCGTAGGTGAGCTCGAAGTCGCGCATTGCGGCGATCAGCTCGGGCGACTTGGACGGGAATACCGGCGGGCTCTGCTGCAGCCAGCTGATGAGCTGCCACTGATTGACCAGATCGACGTAGCGCCGTAGCGGCGAGCTGGACCAGGCGTAGCAATCGACGCCGAGGCCCTCGTGGGGTGCGGCGGCGGTGGTCATGCGCACCTTGCCGCCGGTCTGGGCGCGGTACAGCGCCGGGATGCCGGCCTCGGAGAGCGCCTTGCCCCAGGTGCTGTTGGCGGCAATCATCAGCTCGGCCACCAGCTTGTCGAGGGGCGAGCCGCGCGGGCGGCGGCCGATCTCGATGCGGCCGGGGCCGTCGGCGGTGGTTTCGGTCCAGTCGACGCTGAAGTTGTAATCGACGAGATTCTGATTGGCGGCGGGCTTGCCGCGGCCGGCTTCGAGCACGGTGGCGAGTTCCCACAGCAGGGTGAGTTCGGACTTCCAGGGGAAATCCGGCCCGCCGTCGGCCAGAGTGGTTTCGTTGAACACCGGCTCGATGTCGTGATGGCGCAGGTTGGCGGCGATCGGCACGCGCTCGACCCGCGAATGGTGGCCGGTCACCACCAGATCGCGGCTCACCTCGAGATAGAGCGACAGGGCCGGACAATCGCGCCCCTCGGCGAGGGTGAAGCGCTCGACGATGGCGTCGGGCAGCATGGTGATCTTGTTGCCCGGCATGTAGACCGTCGACAGGCGTGCGCGGGCGATGGCGTCGAGTTCGGAGTCGCGCCCGAAGCCGAGGCCCGGCGCGGCGATGTGGATGCCGATGCGCCAGCCGCCCTCGACGGGGGTGACCGAAAAGGCGTCGTCGATCTCGGTGGTGGCGGCGTCGTCGATGGAGAAGGCGCGCACGTCGGCGAGCGGCAGGTCGTCCGGCTCGCGCGGGGCGTCGACGCACGGGAAGCCGGTGCCGTCGGGGAAATACTCGAACAGGAAACGGTCGAAGTGCAGCTCGTGGGAGGAGGCCAGGGCGCCGCAGGCGAGCAGCAGACGGGCCGGCGATTTGCCGCTGTCGGCACAGGCGGCTTCGAGCGCCTTGGTCTCGAGGCGATTGCGGTCGGGCTTGTAGAGCAACTGGCGGACCAGCGGCTTGAGTTCGTCGGGGAGCGTGCCGGCGAGCAGTTCGTCGCGCATCCGCTCGATGGCCGCGGCTTGCTGGCGTTTCTTTTCGAGCCCGGCGAGGGCGGCCTGGAGGATTTCCGGCGGCGCCTTGCGGAAGCGGCCGCGGCCCTTGCGGTGGAAGTAGATCGGCGCGGCGTGCAGGCGCAGCAGCACGGCGGCGGATTCGACGGGGCTGGGTTCATGACCGAAGTAGTCGCGGGCGAAGTCGGCAAAGCCGAACTCGTCGTCGGTGCAGACTTCCCACAGGAATTCGGTGTCGAGGCCCTCGGCTTCGGCTTCGGCGCGGTCGAGAAGCTCGCCCGCGGCCGGCTGGGCGAAGCGCATCAGGACGTGGTTGCTCTTCAGCTTGAGGCGCTTGCCGTGGGGTGTTTCCACCTGCAGGGAGGCGTCATTGTCGGTCAGGATGGTGCCGGTCTTGAAGGCGCCATCCTCTTCGAAGAGCAGATTCATGGATCGATCGCGGGGGAAAACGACCGATTATAGCCAAGCCGGAGCCCGGCCCGGACGAAAGCCGACGCTTTCGTCCGGATCAGTTCGCGCGGCGGGTGACGAAATCGCGAATCAGCTGCAGCAGCACGTCCTCGTCGTAGGGCTTGCCGAGGTAGTGATTCACGCCGATCTCCTCGGCATAGCGCTTGTGCTTGTCGGCGGTGCGGGAGGTGATCATGATGATCGGCACGGCCTTCAGGCGGGCGTCGGCACGGATGTTGCGGGTCAGGTCGAAGCCGTCCATCCGCGGCATCTCGATGTCGGCGATGATGACGTCGGGGGTCGCGGTGAGCAGCTGCTCGAGGGCGTCCACGCCGTCCTTGGCGGTGATGACCCGGTAGCCTTCCCGTTCGAGCAGGCGGCCGGTGATCTTGCGCACGGTGAGCGAGTCGTCCACCACCATCACGGTGGGCAGGGCCGGCACGGCGGGAGCCTGGGGCCGCGCCGGCGCGTCGTTGTCGAGGAAGGCCGGGCTGCGACCGGCGAGGGCGACCGGGTTGAGGATCAGCACGATCTCGCCGTCGCCGAGCACCGTGGCGCCCGAATAGCCGACCATCCGGGCATATTGCGGACCGGCGTTCTTGACGACGATTTCCTGGTTGCCGCGCAGGGTGTCCACGTGCAGGGCCAGGGTTTCGCTGCCGGCGCGCAGGAGCAGCACCCAGTTGAAGCGGTCGAGCTGCGGCTGCGACTCGCGGTCGCCGAGCAGGCGCGGCAGGTAGCGATAGCTGAAGTGTTCGCCGAGCCACTCGGTGCCCTGGTTGGCGCGGATTTCCTGCAATGCTTCGGGCTTGAGCTCGAGCACCTGGGCGACCATCGAGGAGGGGATCGCGAAGGTGCGGCCGCCGGCGCGGATCAGCAGCGCCTGGGTGACCGCCAGCGTGAGCGGCAGGTGGATGCGGAAGGTGGTGCCCTGACCGGCTTCGGTGGCGACGCTGATGCGTCCACCGACGGCGGCGGTTTCGCTCTTCACCACGTCCATGCCGACGCCGCGGCCGGCGAGGCTGGACAGGCTGGCGGTGGTGAAGCCAGGCACGAAGATCAGGTTGGTGAGGCGCTTGTCGTCGGTTTCCTCGTCGGGCGCGATCAGGCCGGTTTCGATGGCCTGGGCGCGGATGCGCGCGAAGTCGAGGCCGGCGCCGTCGTCGCGGAACTCGATCACCACGTCGTTGCCTTCGTGGGTGACGCGCAGGGTGATCTGACCGATCTCGGGCTTGCCGGCGGCCCGGCGTGCCTCGGGTGCCTCGATGCCGTGGGCGACGGCGTTGCGCACCAGATGGCCGAGCGGGCCGGTCATGGCTTCGAGCACGCTGCGGTCGATTTCGATCTGACCGCCGACGATGTCGAGGTTGGCGCGCCGGCCGAGTTCCTTGGCGGTCTGGCGGACCAGGCGGTAGAGGCGCTCGGCGAGGCTGTCGAACGGCACCATCCGCACGTACATCAGCGACTGCTGAAGCTCGCGGGCCATGCGCGACTGGGCGTGCAGGGCGGATTCGGCACCGTCGAGGTTCTTGAGCAGGTTCTGCTGGACGGTGGTCACGTCGCCGACGCTCTCGGCCATCATCCGGGTGAGTTCCTGGAGGCGCGTGTAGCGGTCCATCTCCAGGGGGTCGAACTCGGTGTGGTGGGTTTCGACCTGGGAGAGGCGCGACTGCATCTGGGTGTCGGCCTGGATCTCGACCTCGCGCAGCTGATTGCGCAGGCGGATGACGTTTTCGGTCAGGTCGAGCAGCGAGCGGCGCAGGGTGCGCAGTTCGCCCTCGATGCGGGTTCGGGCGATGGAGATTTCGCCGGCTTCGTTCACGAACTGGTCGATCCGGCTGGCCTCGATCCGCAGCTGGGTGCGGGCCGCCTGGGCGAGGGCTTCGCCGGGCTGGGCCGGTGCGTCGTCGACGGCGATGGCGGTTTCGACCACGTTGGCGGGCGCCGCGGCGGGCTCGGCCGCTGCCGTGGCCGGGTGTTCGAGGAGGTCGAGTGCCTGGCGGGTCTGGTCGAGGGCGGTTTCGAGCTCGTCGAGGATTTCGGTGCTGCCCGGGTCCTGGCTGCGGGCGCGCTCGAGGCGGGTTTCGAGATCGTGCAGGCTTTGGCCGAGGGTCATCGCGCCGACCATCCGCGCGCTGCCCTTCAGGGTGTGCAGCAGGCGGGCGATGCCGGCGGGGTGGGCCGGGTCGGTGGGGGCGTCGCGCCAGTTGCGTACGGCGGTGTCGAGTTGGTCGAGGAGCTCCTGACCTTCGTCCAGGAAGATCGGCAGCAGCTCGGTGTCGATCTCGTCGCGCAGCTGCGGGGCCGGCGTGCTGGGTTCGGCGGCCGGACGCGGGCTGACGATCGGGGTGGTGACGAGGGCCGAGGGCGCGTCGGGGCGCAGGTTGATGACTTCGGCCAGATGCGCGGCGAGGATGTCGTCGAGCTGTTCGACGAGCTCGGGAACGGCTTCCGGCAGCACCCGGGCGGCCAGCTGCACCAACATGCTTTCGAGGGCGCTGGCGGCGGCGCCCAGCAGGGTGGCCTGTTCGGCGGCGGGGGCGCGGTCGTGGTCGGCGAGGCGCTGCTGGGCCAGTTCGAGTGCCTTGGCGAGGCGCTGCGGGGCGATGAAGCGCGCGGTGCCGGAGATGCCCGCCAGGGTGTGCGCGGCGCGAATGGCGGCCTGCGGCGGCACGAGGGTCGGATTGACCGACAGGCGGGCCAGCTCATGACGCAGGGTGGCGACGTGCTGGCGGGCTTCGACGAGATAGAGGTCGAACAGCGGACGCGACAGGGTGACGTCGCCGAGGCGGACTTCGTCCGGATCGCCGGCGTCGGATTCGTCGTCCGGCTCGGGCGGGCGGGGTTGGTCGGCTTCGTCCGTCGCGACGGCTTCATCGGCGGAAAACGCCTCGACGTAGAGGTCGTCGATGTCGTCAAGAGGCGGTGAGGCGGTGTCGATCGGCGCTGCGTGAAAGGTCGGCAGCTCGAAGACGGGGGCGTCGTCGGCGAGAATTTCGGGAACGGAGGGCTCGGGGGCGTCGGAGGCGACCGGTTCGGGAAGTGTGACGTGGGCCTCCAGATCGGCCAGGGCTTCTTCGACGGTCAGCGGCGCGTCGGCCAGGTCGGGCAGGGCGTCGAGTTCGGCTTCCAGCTCGACCTCGGCGGCGCCGAGCGTGTCGAGCCCGACCGGTTGCGGCGCAATCGGGGCCGCGGTGGGGACGTCGAAAGCCGGCTGTTCGAGCGGCGGGCGATCGATGGGCTCGGCATCGGTCGGCAGCGCGAAGGCGAGGGGTTCGACGGCCGTCGCGGCCGGTGGGGCGGCGACGCTGACACGGGGCGCCTCGGGCGTGGCCTCCACATCGATCGCCGGGCCGTCGTCGATGGGGATGTCGATCACCGGCGACAGGGCGGTCTCGCTGAAGCTGAGGTCGGGGAAATCGAGGGCCAGTGCCGGGGCCGGCGTTTCGGCGACAGGGGTGTCGTCGAAGCGCGGAATCGGCGTGCCGATGTCGGTTTCGGTGAAGTCGTGATCGGGCACGACCACGGTGGCTTCGAGGTTGAAGACTTCTGCGGCCAGGTCGTCCACCACCGGGAATGGAGTGGGGATGGCCGGGGCCGGGGCGACGGCGGGCGTAGCCACCGGTGCGGCTTCGTCCTCGCTGCGCAGGCGCTCGGCGTCGGCGAGCAACGCGTCAACGTTCTTGTGGGTGCCGGCGCCGGCCTTGATCTGGTCGATCCAGGCGGAGAAGGCGGCGTGGGCGTCGGCGATCAGGGCGAGGAGATCGGCGCCGACGGGCAGTTCGAGGCGCAGCCAGTGGTTGAGCGTCTGCTCCATGCCCCACGCGGCTTCGCCGAAATCCTTGAGGCCGACCATGCGGCCGCTGCCCTTGAGGGTGTGGAAGCTGCGCCGGATGGTGGTGAGCACATCCACGTCGTGGGGGCGCTCGCGCAGTTCGACGAGCTTGGCGGCGATGGTGGTGCGGACATCGATGGCCTCTTCGATGAAGATGGCCAGCAGTTCGGCGTCGATTTCTTCTTCGGAGGCGTCGAGCAGGCGGCTCGCCGCATCGGACAGGGCCGGCGCTTCGGGGGCGGCGGCGATGGGGGCTTCGGCGGTGAACAGCTCGCCGGCGTCGAGCATCGTGAGCGCCTGGCGGGCCTGTTTTTCGAGTTCGAGGTCGGCGGTGAGCGAGGCGTCCTGGCGCAGGCTCTCGAGGTTGAGCTGCAGTTCGGTGCGCAGGCCGATGTCGTCGGGGTTGTCTTTGAGCGCGGCGGTGAGGGCCGCGGTCTCGCGCTTCTGCTGGGCCAGTTCGGCTTCGACGGTGTCGGTGGCGGCGGGGCCGGTGTCGGGGCGCAGGATGCGGTCGAGATCGGCGGGGCCGTGTTGCAGCGCTTCGATGTAGACGCCGAGGGCCGACAGGCGGTGGGCGATCTCCTCGAACGCGCGGGTGTCTCCGCTGGCGTCGTCGGGGGTGAGGGCTGCGATGCGGGTGGCGGCATCCTGGACCAGTCGCACGGCACCGTCCTCGTTCATGACCGACAGGGCGCCTTCGACCTGCTTGAGCGGGGCGCGGACGGCGTCGAGGATGTCCAGACGGCTGGGCGAACGGAAGAAGCTGTCGAGGCTCTGCTCGACTTCCGACAGGTTGGTGAGGATTTCGTGGGCGAGCTGACGGTTGACCTGGCGCGCCTGGGAGTCGGGCTCGGCGATGGCCAGCGGGGCGAGTTGTTCGCCGCGCTGGTGGGCCGTCAAGCGCTGCAGCAGGACTTCGATCTGGGCGTCTTCCTGGACGTCGGCGCGGGCGTGGGCGTCGAGGCGGGTGTCGAGCACCAGCATCGTGGTGGCGACGTCCATCGACAGGGCTTCGGTGAGGCGCAGCGGATCCTGCCGCAGCCAGCGGGCGAGTTCGCCGAGTGCGCTGGCGAGATCGGCGACTTCGGGCTGGCCCAGGGTGCGGGCGTCGCCGATGACGAGGGCGATGGTGTCCTGGAAGCGCGGCAATCCGATGGCGCCGCCCTTGGAGAACTGGTCCCAGGCCTCGCGGGCGTCGGACAGGTTTTCGCGCAGCTTGCGCAACACCGGCGCGAGAGGCTTGTCGCTCAGCGGGCGATCGGCGCCGGGGATCAGTTCGCCGAGCCGGTAGGCGTCGCGCGTGGCATCGATGACCGGCGATTGGGCGGCGGCGGTGGCGACGTGGTAGAGCACGTCGCGCATCAGCCGCTCCGCGACGATCGCCGAGCCTTCCATGACGCGCCGCATCTGGGCGTCGATGCGGCCGCACAGGCGCTTGGTGGCGGCGTCGGGGGCGATGTCGCCCTGGCCGAGGGCGTCGAAGAACGCGGTGGCGGCGAACCAGAAGGCGCGTGAGGCGGGCACGCCCTGCAGTTGTTCGATGCCGGCGACGGAGTCGCGCATCTCTTGCGGGCCGGTCGGGTCATCGCCGTTGCGGAACCACTTGAGCAGGCCGCGCTCGAAGCGCCCGCGCAGCGCGCGCAGACGCTTGGGGTCGTCGCTGGTGTCGGCCGGTCGGGTGAAGGTCGGGCGCAGGGAGAGGTCGGGGAAGAACAGTTCGCCGGCGGTGGGGGGCTCCTGGCCGCGGGCCTGGGCGAGCTCGAGGTAGAGCCCGAGGAGGCGCAGGGCCTGGTCGGGCTGGCCGCGGGTGAGCTCGTCGAGATAGTTGCCGATGGCGGCGATGCTGCGCGTGGCGAGGCGCAGGGTGTCGGGCGTGGTGGTGACCTGACCGCCGGCCATCTCGCCGAGCAGCCGGTCGAGTTGCTCGGAGAACTGGGTGAGGCCGTCGAGACCGACGATCGACAGGGCACCGTGGGCTTGGTGCAGGTGGGTCTGGGCGAATTTGACCTTGCCGGAGCGGTCCGGTGCGGTGGCGGCTTCGGCGAGCGCCGCCGCGGCCCGCTCGAGGGCCAGATCGATTTCGCCTTTGACCCAGGTCAGCGGACCCAGGTCGAGTTCGTGTGCAGAGCTCATCGGTGCGTGCAGGTCGGATTCCGTTCCGGGGCGTGGGTGCGGCTGAGGTTCAGACCTTGAAGCCGGACACCGAGCCCTTGAGTTCGACGGCCAGATCGGCCAGTTCGCCGATGGAGACGGCGGTCTGCTGGGTGCCGGTGGTGGTGCGGTCGGTGATGGCGAGAATGCTGCGCATCTTCTCCGCCACCTGGGTGGCGGCCTTGGCCTGGACCTCGGTACTGACCGAGATGCGTTCGATCAGCGCGGCGGTTTCGGCAGACACGCGTTCGATCTCGGCGAGTTCCTGGCCGGCGGTTTCGGACAGGCGGGCACCGTCGACCACGTCGCGAGTGGCGTTTTCCATGGCGGTCACGGCGTCGCCGGTATCGGTCTGAATGGTCTTCACGATCGCGCCGATCTGCTTGGTGGCTTCGGCGGAGCGTTCGGCGAGGCGCTGCACTTCTTCGGCAACCACCGAGAAGCCGCGACCGGCTTCACCGGCCGAGGCGGCCTGGATGGCGGCATTCAGGGCCAGCACGTTGGTTTGTTCGGTAATGTCGGAAATCAGTTCCACGATTTCGCCGATCTCCTGAGAGGATTCGCCGAGGCGCTTGATGCGCTTGGAGGTTTCCTGGATCTTCTCGCGGATGTCGTTCATGCCCTTGATGGTGTCCTCCACCGCGGCGGCGCCCTTCTGGGCGGCTTCGAGGGAGCGACGGGCCACCTGGGCGGACTGCATCGCGTCCTCGGAGGCGGCGCTCATGGAGCTGGCCATGCTCTGCGCGGTTTCGCCGGCCAGGCGCAGTTCCTGGGCCTGGCGTTCGGTGGCGGACAGCAGTTCGTCCGAGGTGCGCTGGGCGGATTCGGTGGCACTGGTCACGCGCAGGGCGGCGTCGTTGATGCGGCGCACCAGCACGGAGAGTTCCTCAATCGTGTAGTTGACCGAGTCGGCAATGGCGCCGGTGATGTCCTCGGTGACGGTGGCGCGCACGGTGAGGTCGCCGTCGGCGAGGTCGCCCATCTCGTTCATCAGGCGAAGGATGGCCTGCTGGGTGCCGTTGCGCTCGTTTTCGGCCGCTTCGCGCAGTTGTTCGGAGGCCTGGCGGCGGCGCGCGATGTCGTCGTTGTAGGTCTTGGCCATCAGTGCCAGGCAGGCGAGGGCGAGCAGCGCGCTGAGGATGATCGCCAGGCTCACCCAGGTGAAGAAGCCGGTGTAGGCGTTGTTGTAGCCGTTGGCGAGGGCGGTGGTCTTCTCGAGCAGCGGGGTGGAGTCGCGGAAGATGTGGCTGCCGGCTTCCTTCGCCTTTACGAGGAGCTGGATGTTGTTGAGGATGGTCTGGACGGCGGTGAGGTTTTCCTTGCCAGCGCTTTCGAGTTCGGAGAGCTTGGCTTTGGTGTCGGTGCCGTCGCCGGTCATCTTCTGGAGCTGGTCGATCTGCTCGCGGAAGGTGATGGTGTCCTTGCCGAGCAGGAAGGCCACTTCGGGGTCGATGGCGCTGGCAATGAGCAGCGCGTTGGCGTTCTTGGCGATGCGCTGGGTGAGCATCACGACCTGGTTGGCCGTCGCGATCTCGCGGGCGGAGGCGCCGCCCTGCAGCTTGAGTGCGGCGACCTGCTCGGACAGTTCGAGCAGGTGGGGGTTCTTGCCGTTGATGGTGGCCACCGCCTTGCCCAGACCGGTGAGGTTGGTTTCTTCCTTGATCAGCTTGTCGGCATCGGCCGCGGTCTTCTTCCAGAGGGTCGAGACGGCCTCGAGTTCCTCGGCCACGGCTCCGCTGCCGCCGGGCACGTGGGTGCCGTCGATCTCGCCGCCGTCGGTGAGGACTTCGCGCAGCTGCTCGAACTGGGTGCGGCTTTCCTTGAGTTCGGCGAACGCGGCGGTATCGCCCTGCAGGGCGAGCTGGCTGGCCTTGGCGATCTGCTGCGACAGGGTGCGCATCTTGCCGGCGGCGGTGACGTAGGCGGTGCCGATGCCGTTGTCGCGGATCTGGTAGAGCACCAGCGCGGCGGTGATGGCGGAGAAGATCAGGAAGGGAACGCGCAGGACGCGCAGTTGCTCGGACGCGCTCTTGCCGGCCAGGAACGGAAGGGCCGCGCCGGGCTGCGTGCCGTCGCCGGCTTCGATGATCGTATCCACGTTGGTCGAAGCAGCCTTATTGCCGCCCAGCGAGAATCCCGGAAGCTTGAATGCCATGTTTGTCGTCCTTGGGCGGTGCGGGCCGCCGCTCCTCCTGAATGGTTTTACGATTGCGCGGCGTCGAGAAAACGTGCGTTGTTCAGTAGTTCGCTCACCTTGAGCCGGGTCCAGGGGTTGCCGTAGGCATCCTGGAGCTGGTCGCCGATCCAGGGCTGGTCGGCATCGAAGGGGGTGGCGAGGGGTTCGAAGTCCTCGATGGCGCGCAGACCCAGGGCACGCGTGACGAGGAGGGCGCAGTTGAGGTTGTGGCGCACGCCGACGAGCAGCAGCCGGGACTGACCGATCGGCGCGATCGGGGTGTCGCCGTGGAAGGCCGAGAAATCGACGACCCCGAAGAGGTTGCCGCGCACGCTGGCCAGGCCGCGGAACCACGGCTGGCTGAGCGGGACGGTGGCCAGGGGAGGGACGGCGAGGATCTCGCCGGCCTCGGTGAGGTCCACCAGCCAGTTGCGCTTGCCGGCCTGGATGCCGAGGAGGGCCGATGCGCGGCTGTCGCGGGCATCGGCGAGGCGCCGGGCGAGCCCGGCCTGGAATTCGTGGAGGCTGATCCGCTTCGCCATGGGGAGTCGTCAGTTGAGTGCGCGGATTTTCTCGAGCAGGACCGCGTGATCGAGGGGCTTGACCATGTAGTCGAAGGCCCCCTGGCGCATGCCCCAGATCTTGTCGGTCTCGAGACCCTTGCTGGTGCAGATGATGACGGGGATGTCGCGAGTGGCGTCGTCGCGCACGATGGTGCGGGTGGCCTGGTAACCGTTGGTGCCGGGCATCACGACGTCCATCAGGATCAGGTCGGGCAACTCGGCCTTGCTCTTGACCACGGCCTCTTCGCCACTGTCGGCGGTGATCACCTGGTAACCGTTCTTGACCAGCACTTCGGACAGGGCGAGCCGTTCTGTCGGGGAATCATCAACGACGAGGATTTTCTTGATCGGCATGGAGGCGGCGTTTCGTGGGGTCAGTCGTGGGCGGAAAGCTGGCGGGCCTGGGTGTGGCTCGCGACCGAGCGCAGCAGGCTTTCCTTGGTGAAGGGCTTGGTGAGGTATTCGTCGGAGCCGGCGAGGCGGCCGCGGGCGCGGTCGAAGAGGCCGTCCTTGGAGGACAGCATGATCACCGGCGTGGCCTTGAGGCGGGGGTTCTTCTTGATGAGCGCGCAGGTCTGGTAGCCGTCCAGGCGCGGCATCATGATGTCCACGAAGATGAGGTCGGGCGCATGGTCGGCGATCTTCGACAGGGCGTCGAAACCGTCCTCGGCGAGCACCACCTGGCAACCGGCCTGGGCGAGGAAGATCTCTGCGCTGCGGCGGATGGTGTTGCTGTCATCGATGACCATGACCTTGATTCCGCTGAGATTCACCTTGACCCTCCGGGCTCCGTGCTGATGATGGTAGTGCCGTGCGCTGGCGGTCGAACCGTCAGAGCGCGATCATTTCGAAATCGTCCTTGCGTGCACCGCACTCGGGACAGGTCCAGTTCGGAGGGATGTCTTCCCAGCGCGTTCCGGGGGCGATGCCCTCTTCGGGGGCGCCGGTTTCCTCGTTGTAGATATAACCGCAGATCAGGCACATCCAGGTTCGGTACGGAAGGCTTGCCATGTGGGTGTGTCGCTTTGATTTCGGCTAGAATCGATTGGATCGTGAATGGTAGCGCAGTCGCAGTTAAAATTGTGCGTCCTCGTTTCCCGGAATGACTACTAACCGCAACGATCCTTCCCCTCCGCTGGTGCTTGTTTTTGCTGCCTCCGACCCCACCGGTGGCGCTGGAATCCAGGCTGACATCATGACGATCTCCGGCATGGGGTGTCACCCCCTGACCGTGATCACCGCGCTCACGGCGCAGGATACCGTCGGCGTCGAGGAGATTCTGCCGGTCGATTCCGACTTCGTGATCGAGCAGGCGCGCACCGTCCTCGAGGACATGCCGATCCAGGCCTTCAAGCTCGGTGTGCTCGGAAGTATCGAGAACATCGAGGTAATTGCCGAGATCATCTCCGATTATCCACACATCCCGGTGGTGGTCGATCCGATCGTCGCCTCCGGTCGCGGCGACGAACTGGCCTCCGAGGCGATGCTCGCGACCCTGCGCGAGTTCATCCTGCCCCAGGCCACCGTGATCACCCCCAACACCATGGAAGCGCGTCGGCTGATCTCCTGCTACGGCGGCGAAGATTATGACGAGCGCAGCATGGCGGACTGCGCCGTGCAGTTGCTCGAAATGGGTAGCGAGTACGTGCTGATCACCGGCTCCCACGCCAATACCCCTCAGGTGGTCAATACCCTTTATGGGCGCGGGGGGGTGCTGCGGGCCGATCCCTGGGAGCGGCTGCCGGGCAGTTACCACGGTTCGGGGTGCACCCTGGCGTCCGCGCTGGCATCGGCGCTGGCCCACGGCATGGACATGTCGAGCGCAGCCTTCGAGGCGCAGGGGTTCACCTGGCAGACCCTGGTGGCGGGTTTTCGTCCGGGCATGGGGCAGTACATCCCCGATCGCTTCTTCTGGGCCGGTCCGGCCAACCAGGGGGGCGGCTGATGGTGATGCGTCGCGGTCTTTACCTGGTGACCCCCGACGAGTCCGACACCGATGCGCTCGTCGCCGCCGTCGTTGCGGTGCTGCCGGCACGTCCGGCGCTCGTGCAATATCGCAACAAGCTTGCCGACCGGGCCCTGAAGCGCGTCCAGGCCGAGCGTCTGCTGCCCGTATGTCGCGCCGCTGGGGTGCCGCTGATCATCAACGATGATTTGCCCCTGGCCCTCGAACTGGGCGCCGACGGCGCCCATCTGGGACGTGACGACGGCGATCCGGCGGCGGCCCGCGCCGCGCTGGGGGTCGGCCGCATCCTCGGCGTGAGCTGTTACGACGAATGGCCCCGCGCCGTGGCCGGCGCCGCGGCGGGTGTCGACTACGTGGCCTTCGGGGCGATGTTCCCGTCGTCCACCAAGCCGTCCGCACCGCGCGCCGGCCGTGCGCTGCTTACCCGCGCGCGGCACGAGTTCGACCTGCCTGTTGCGGCCATTGGCGGCATTACCCTCGACAACGCCCCGGCGCTGATCGAAGCCGGCGCCAGCCTGCTCGCCGTCATCAGCGACGTTTTTTCCGCGCCCGACCCCGCCGCCCGCGCGGCGGCCTACGCCGGGCTGTTCGATTGACCTCTCAGAAAGCCTCCAGCATGACCAGTCGCAACGAAGCCCTCTTTGCCCGCGCCCAGCGCACCATTCCCGGCGGCGTCAATTCGCCGGTGCGCGCCTTCCGCTCGGTGGGCGGCACCCCGCGCTTCCTCAAGAAAGCGCTGGGTGCCCGGGTGTGGGACGCGGACGGCAAGGAATACCTCGACTACGTGGGCTCCTGGGGCCCGGCGATCCTCGGCCACGCCGATCCGGTGGTGGTCGAGGCGGTGCGCGCGGCGGCGCTCGACGGCCTGTCCTTCGGTGCGCCCACCGAGCGCGAGATCGACATGGCCGAGCGCCTGTGCGAGCTCCTGCCGAGCATGGAAATGGTGCGCCTGGTTTCCAGCGGCACCGAAGCCACGATGAGCGCGATCCGCCTGGCCCGGGGCTTCACCGGCCGCGACGCGATCGTCAAGTTCGAGGGCTGCTACCACGGCCACGCCGACAGCCTGCTGGTCAAGGCCGGCTCGGGCCTGCTCACCTTCGGCAACCCGTCGTCCGCCGGCGTGCCCGAAGATTTCGCCAAGCACACCGTCGTGCTCGACTACAACAACCCGGCCCAGCTCGAGGAAACCTTCCAGGCCCGCGGCAGCGAGATCGCCTGCGTGATCATCGAACCGGTCGCCGGCAACATGAACCTCGTCAAGCCGTCGGCCCATTTCATGCACCTGCTGCGCCGGCTGTGCACCGAGCACGGCGCCGTGCTGATCTTCGACGAAGTGATGACCGGCTTCCGCGTCGGCCCGCGCGGCGTGCAGGGCCTGTTCGGCATCACGCCGGACCTGACCACCCTCGGTAAGGTGATCGGTGGCGGGATGCCGGTGGGCGCCTTCGGCGGCCGTCGCGACATCATGGAGAAGATCGCCCCGCTGGGCGGCGTGTACCAGGCCGGCACCCTGTCGGGCAGCCCGGTGGCCGTGGCCGCCGGGCTCGCCAGCCTCGAGCAGATCGCCCGCCCGGGTTTTTACGAGACCCTCACCGCGCGCACCGAGCGGCTGGTGGCCGGCCTTAACGCCGCAGCCAGGAAGCACGGGGTTAACTTCATCGCCGATTCGGTGGGCGGCATGTTCGGCCTGTACTTCGCCAAGGCCGTGCCCCAGCGCTACGCCGACGTGATGGCCTCGGACCGCGAGACCTTCAACCGTTTCTTCCACGCCATGCTGGACGCGGGCCATTACTTCGCCCCGTCGGCCTTCGAGGCGGGTTTCGTGTCGGCGGCCCATACCGAGGCGGACATCGACGCCACCGTTGCCGCCGCGGAGCAGTGGTTCGCCGCGAACGCCGGCTGACCGTTTCGTCGCATCGCGCCTGAACGGCCAGGCGCCGCCCGGTGCCTGGCCGTGTTTGAAAGACCCGACTCCTGCCAAGGGCGTCGGGTTTTTTTCATGGGGCGCGTCGCCCTGCGTTCAGCTTCGGTCGCTGCCGGGCGAGCCTTCCAGTGCCTGGAGCAGCGCGCAAAGGGCCGTGTCCAGGTCCGCCAGCATCGCGGTCGGCAGGGGCGACAGAATCCGGCGTTCGTTTTCGATGTGCGCCTCGACGACCTGATCGATCAGCGCCAGCCCGGCGGCGGTCAGCTGCACGAGCAGGCTGCGCGCATCCTCCGCGTTGGGCTCGCGCGTCACCAGCCCCCGGGTTTCCAGGCGCTTGAGTCGGTGAGTCATGGTGCCCGATGTCACCATCAAGGTCGAAAACAGCTCGGTCGGGCTCAGTCGGTACGGTGCGCCGGCGCGCCGCAGCGCGGCGAGCATGTCGAACTCCCAGGCGCTCAGCTCGAAGCCTGCGAAGCAGGACTCCAGGCGGGGCGCCAGCAAGGCTGCGCAACGCGCGAGGCGTCCGATCGGTCCCATCGGGCTGGGGTCGAGTTCGGGGCGCTCTCGCCGCCATTGCTCGAGAATGACATCCACCGCGTCCGCGGGGCGTGGCGTGGTCTGGGATTTCATTTGTCTTGACTTCAAGTTAATTTGCTTCGCCATCATGATAACTTGAATTGAAGATAAAACCATGCCGCTCACCGCTTCATGGCGCCATTGGCGCGATGTCATGCTTACCGCCGTGGCGCCCGCAATCTGGGGCTCGACCTACATCGTGACCTCGGAATACCTGCCGCCCGACCGTCCTTTCACTGCTGCTCTCCTTCGCACATTGCCGGCCGGCCTGGTGTTGCTGTTGCTCACCCGCCGCCTGCCTGTCCGGCGGGATGGCTGGCGTCTCATGGTGCTCGGCGCGCTGAACATCGGCCTCTTCCAGGCGCTGCTGTTCATCGCGGCCTACCGTTTGCCGGGTGGCCTGGCGGCCGTGCTGGGGGCCGTCCAGCCGCTGCTGATCATGGTGCTGGCCTGGGCCGTGGACGCCCGTACGCCGTCCCGCGTCACCCTGTGGGCGTCTCTGGCGGGCGTGGTCGGCATGGCGGTGCTGCTGCTGTCGCCGCAGACGGTCTATGAGCCGGTGGGCATTGCCGCGGCCCTGTTCGGTGCGGCCAGCATGGCGGCGGGGGTATGGCTGACGCACCGCTGGCGGCTGGATCTGCCGGTGCTGGCGCTCACGGGCTGGCAGCTGCTGATCGGTGGGTTGATGCTCGCGCCGGTGGCCTGGCTGGCCGATGGGCCGCTGCCGGCGCTCACGCGGTCTCAGTGGTCGGCCTACGCCTACCTGAGTCTGGCCGGCGCCTTGCTTGCCTACGCGCTGTGGTTCCGCGGCGTGGCCCGCCTGCCGACGGTGGCGGTGGCCTCGCTCGGTTTGCTGAGTCCGCTCACGGCGGTGGTGCTGGGCTGGGTGCTGCTCTCCCAGTCGCTGACGGGCTCGGCGCTGGCCGGGCTGATCGTGGTGCTGGCGAGCGTCCTCGTGGTGCAATGGACCGCCGCCCGGCGCGGGTGAAGCGCTTTCGACCGCTTGCCCGCCGGCTGGCGGCGATCACATCAGGAAGATCGTCGCCAGCCCGAGGAAGATGAAGAAGCCACCGGAGTCGGTGACGGCGGTGATGATGACGCTGGAGCCCACCGCCGGGTCTTGCCCGAGGCGATTGCGGATCATCGGCGCCATCACGCCGACGAAGGCGGCGAGGAGCAGGTTGAGGGTCATCGCGGCGGTCATCACCGCGCCGAGCTTGCTGCTGCCGTACAGGAACCACGCCAGCACGCCGAGCAGGCCACCCCACACCAGACCGTTGATGAGGGCGACGCCCATCTCCTTCTTGAGCAGGCGCGACAGGGCGTCGTCCTGCACCTGGCCCATGGCGATGCCGCGCACGATCATGGTGATCGTCTGGTTGCCCGAGTTGCCGCCGATGCCGGCCACGATGGGCATCAGCGCGGCCAGCGCGACCAGCTTTTCGATGGAGCCTTCAAAGGCGCCGATCACCCGGCTGGCGATGAAGGCGGTGACCAGGTTGGCGGCCAGCCAGGCCCAGCGGTTCTTCACCGAATCCCACACCGGTGCGAAGATGTCCTCGCCTTCCTTCAGGCCGGCCTGGGAGAGCAGTTCGTTCTCGGTTTCCTCGCGGATGAAGTCCATCACCGCCGCCACCGTGAGGCGGCCCACCAGCTTGCGGTGGTAATCGACCACCGGCGCGGAGACGAGGTCGTAACGCTCGAAGGCCTGGGCGGCGGTCTCGGCCTCGTCGGCGGGCTCGAGGGTGAGGGTATCGGTGAGCATGATCTCGCTCACCTCGGTTTCCGGGTCGTTGAGGAGCAACCGGTTGATCGGCAGCACGCCGCGCAGGTGCTCGTCGCGATCGACGACGAAGAGCTGGTCGGTGTGGTCGGGCAGCGCGTCGAAGCGGCGCAGGTAGCGCAACACCACTTCGAGGGTCACGTCCTCGCGCACGGTGACCATCTCGAAATCCATCAGGGCGCCGACGGAGTCTTCGGGGTAGGACATGGCGGCGCGCAGCTGCTCGCGCTCTTCCGGGTCGAGGCCGCGATACACGGCCTCCATCACTTCGTGGGGCAGATCGGGCGCGAGGTCGGCCAGTTCGTCGGCGTCGAGCTGTTCGGCAGCGGCGCGCAGCGAGGCCGGGTCCATCGACTCGATGAGGGATTCCCGCACCGCGTCGGACACTTCGAGCAGGATCTCGCCGTCGCGCTCGGCCTTGACCAGATCCCAGACGAAGAGACGATCCTCCAGCGGCAGCGCTTCGAGGATGTGGGCGACGTCGGCCGAGTGCAGGCTGTCGAGCTTGTGGCTCAGTTCCTGGACGTGCTGCTTGTGCACGAGGCTCTCGACGAGATCGTGCTTGGGCATGTCCTGGCGATGGACCAGATCCTCTACCAGCTTGTGGCGGGCGAGCAGGTGCTGGACCTCCTTCAGGTGGCTGTCCAGGTCGTCGTGGTGCTGGAGGTCGTCGGCTTCGGCCATGGCGGAACTTCCCGTGGGCGGCGGGGCGCCGGGCTGGCGCGCAGGCTGCGGATTCTACGGGGTTTGCTGCGCCGCGGCGACCCGCAGATGCAGGGTTTTCGGGCCTTTTTTGGGCCTTTTGCGACCCGCCCCGGGCTAGGGCCAGGCGCGGGCGCCGAACATCATCCGCTTGGCGACGAAATGACGGGCCGGTGGCAGCAGATCGAGGGCGAACAGCCCCGCGCCGCGGGCGTGCTGGAGCGGCGCGACGGCATTGCTGAACAGGCGCACCAGGCCGTCGGTGAAGCGGATCGTGCCGCTCCTGTCGAGGCGTCGCGCGCGGGCGTAGCCGGCGAGGGTGTCGGCCGCGCCCGGGTCGCCGCCTGCGCGCAGGATCGCCTGGGCGCAGGCCCACACGTCGCGCAGGGCGAGGTTGTAGCCCTGGCCGGCGACGGGGTGCAGCGTCTGGGCGGCGTTGCCGAGCCAGACGCTGCGCTGGCCGACCGGGTCGGGGCGGTAGCGCAGCTTGAGCGGGTAGCGGGCCCGCGCGCCGACCGCGGAAAAGCGCAGGCGGTCGCCGAAATGGCGCTGCAGGCGGGCGAGGTAGGCGTCGTCGTCGAGGGCCATCAGCGCATCGGCGTCGGCGGGGCTGGCGGTGTGGACGATGGCGCAGTCGGCGCCGCAGGGCAGCACGGCCAGCGGGCCGTGGGGGGTGAAGCGTTCCCAGGCGCGCTGGCCGTGGGGCATGGCGGGCGTGGCGACGCTGATGACCGCGTGCTGGGCGTAGTCGCGTTCGACGAGTCGGGCGCCGTCGTCGCCGTCGATCAGGCCCTCGGCGCAGGCGGCGAGGCGGGCTGCGACGGGCGTGCCGTCGCCGAGGGTGAGGATCACGTCGTCGGCCCCGGCGGCGAGGCCGCTCACCGCGGCGTGGTCGCGGATCGGGATGCCGGCGGCGGCGAGGGCGTCGTCTAGCGCGGCGGCGAGCGGGCCGGCGCCGACCACGTAGCCCAGCGCCGGCTGGCCGTATTCGCGGGCTTCGAGCACGGTGCGACCCAACCCGCCCTGCTGGGAGACGTGGATCGTCTCGATGGGCGTGGCCGGCAACTGCGACCAGATGCCCAGGCGCTCCAGCGTCAGCCGGCTGCCGTGGGAGAGCGCCAGCACGCGCGGGTCGTGACGGGCGGCGCCACGGGCGCGGGCGTCCAGCAGCAGGATGTCGAGACCGGCGTCCTTGAGGGCTAGCGCGAGGGTCATGCCCACCGGGCCGGCGCCGACGATGGCGATGTCGTGTCGTTCCACGTTAGCGCTCCGCCATGATGGCTTCGATGTCGGCCACGGATTTGGGCGTGGCGTGGGTGAGGATGTCGCTGCCGTTGTCGGTGACGAGGGCGTCGTCCTCGATGCGGATGCCGATGTTCCAGAAGGCTTCGGGCACGCCTTCGGCCGGGCGGATGTAGGTGCCGGGCTCGACGGTGAGCACGTTGCCCGGCTGCAGCGGGCGCCAGTCGCCAGCGAGCTTGTAGTCGCCGGCGTCGTGCACGTCGAGGCCCAGCCAGTGGCCGGTGCGGTGCATGTAGAACTGGCGGTAGCTGCCCGATTCGAGCGCCCCGTCGAGGCTGCCGGTGAGCAGGCCCAGGTCGAGATAACCCTGGGCGAGCACGCGCACCGCGGCGTCGTGACCGGCGTTCCAGCTGGCGCCGGGGCGGATCTCGGCGATGGCGGCGGCCTGGGCGGCGAGCACCAGTTCGTACACGGCCTTCTGCGGCCCGCTGAAGCGGCCATTGACCGGGAAGCTGCGGGTGATGTCCGAGGCGTAGCCGTCGAGCTCGCAGCCGGCGTCGATCAGCAGCAGGTCGCCATCGGCCAGCTGGCGGTCGTTCTCGACGTAGTGCAGCACGCAGGCGTTGGGGCCGGTGGCGACGATGGAGCTGTAGGCCGGCGCCTGGCTGCCGTGGCGGCGGAATTCGTGGATCAGCTCGGCCTCGACTTCGTATTCGAAGACGCCGGGGCGGGCGGCGCGCATGGCGCGGAGGTGGGCACCGGCGGAGATGTCGGCGGCGCGGCGCATTGTGGCGATCTCGGAGGCGTCCTTGATGAGGCGCATCTCGTCGATCAGGCTGCGCACGTCGCGGATCTGCGCGGGGGCCTGGGCGCCGGTGCGGGCCTGGGCGCGCACGCGGTTGAGGGCGTCGGCGATGCGGCGGTCCCAGTCGGGCTCGTAGCCGATGGAGTGGAACACCGCCGGCTGGTTGGCCAGGAGCACGCCGAGCTGCTCGTCCAGCGCGTCGATGGGGTGCGCCTCGTCGAAGCCGAAGGCATCCTTGGCGGCGTCGGGGCCGAAGCGGTAGCCGTCCCAGATCTCGCGCTCGACGTCCTTGCTGCGGCAGAACAGGATGCTCCGGGGCGTGTCGCCGGCCACCAGCACCAGCACCGCCTCGGGCTCGCGGAAGGCGGTGAGGTAATAGAAGTAGCTGTCGAAGCGGTAGGCGTAGGTGGTGTCGCGGTTGCGGTGGCGCTCGGGCGACGTGGGGATGACCGCCACGCCACCGCCGGCGGCCTGCATGGTGGCGAGAAGCCGCGCGCGGCGGGCCTGGAAGGGAGCGATGTCGAGGGGCATGGGGCGGTTACCGTGGGGGCTTTCAGGCGTTGACCGGCGGCGTGCCGGCCGGTTGCAGGCTGGCGTCGAGCTCGGCGAGGCGCGCCGGGGTGCCCACGTCGATCCAGCGGCCGTCGTGGCGGGCG
This sequence comes from Zoogloea sp., assembly GCF_041911615.1. Taxonomy (GTDB): domain Bacteria; phylum Pseudomonadota; class Gammaproteobacteria; order Burkholderiales; family Rhodocyclaceae; genus Zoogloea. The sequence continues at coordinate 74,744 of NZ_JAYROR010000089.1, forward strand.
CCGGTCACGCGGCCGGCGGCCATCGCGGCGCGCAGCAGCGGGGCGAGCTTGGCGGGCTGGTCGGGGGCGATGCCGGCGAAGAGCGCCGGGTGGTAGGCGCCGATGCCCGAGAAGGTGAGGCGTTCGCGGCGACCGTCGTCGACCACGTGGCCGTCGGGCAGCAGGCCGAAGTCGCCGCCGGGGTTGTGGGCGGGGTTGGGCACCAGCAGCAGGTGGGCGAGGGCGCCGTCGGCCGAGAGGCCTTCCGCTGTGCGGGCGAGGGCGGCGAAATCGGCGTCGCAGAAGACGTCGCCATTGACCACGACGAAGGGCGCCTCGCCCAGCAGCGGCAGGGCGCGGGCGATGCCGCCGGCGGTCTCGAGCGCGCTGCTTTCGGACGAGTAGGCGATGGGCAGGCCGAAGCGGGTGCCGTCGCCGAGCGCGTCTTCGATCATCTGCCCGAGGTGGGCGTGGTTGATGACGAGGCCGGCGATCCCGGCGGCGGCGAGACGTTCGATGTGCCAGACGATCAGCGGCTTGCCGCCGGCCGCCAGGAGCGGCTTGGGGCAGGTGTCGGTGAGGGGGCGCATGCGTTCGCCACGGCCGGCGGCCAGGATCATGGCTTTCATGGCGGCTCGCTCAGAACGAATAGCCGACTTCGGTGACCTGCGGGTCGAGCTGCTCGAGCAGGCGCAGCAGGGGCTTGAGCTGGCCGTAGCGTTCGCAGGTCTTGCGCAGGTATTGCATGACGAGCGGCATGTCCTTGAGGTAGCCGTCCTTGCCGTCGCGGTGATACAGGCGGGCGAAGATGCCGAGCACCTTGATGTGGCGCTGCACGCCCATCCATTCGAAATCCCGGTGGAACTCGGCGAAGTCGGCGCGCACCGGCAGGCCGAGGGCGCGGGCGGTTTCCCAGTAGCGGGCCAGCATGTCGAGCACGAAATCCTCTTCCCAGTGGATGTAGGCGTCCTTGAACAGGGAGGCGAGGTCGTAGGTGAGCGGGCCGTAGACCGCGTCCTGGAAGTCCAGCACGCCCGGGTTGGGGGTGCTCAGCATCAGGTTGCGGCTGTGGTAGTCGCGATGCACGAAGACCTGGGGCTCGGCGAGGTTGACCTCGACGATGCGGTCGAACACCTCGTAGAGGTCGGCGGTCTGCTTCTCGGTGAGGGTCACGCCCTTGTGGCGGCCCACGTACCACACCGGGAACAGCTCCAGTTCGCGCATCAGCAGCTCGCGGTCGTACTCGGGCAGCACGCCGGGCTGGCTGGCCTTCTGGATGCAGATCAGTGCGCCCAGGGCGTCGGCGTAGAGGTGATGGGCGTTCTCCTTGGTGAGCGCCTGCAGGTAGGTGGTGTTGCCCAGGTCGGACAGCAGCAGGAAACCCTCGTCGAGATTCTGGCGCAGGATCTGCGGCACGTGGGCGCCGGCAGCGCCGAAGAGCTCGGCCACGTTGATGTAGGGGCGGCAGTCTTCGTGGGCGGGCGGCGCGTCCATGACGATCAGCGGCACCGAATCGTCAGCAAATGTAACCCGGAAGTAGCGCCGGAAGCTGGCGTCGGCGCTGGCCGGGGCGATGTCGAAGGGGCGGCCGGGAAATTCGGCGGCGAGCCAGGACTGGAGTTGTTGGCGTCGTTCCACGGGAGTCGGAAATCGGTTCGTGTAAAATCGCGCAGTTTATCAAACCATGCGGTCGGCTCGCCGGCTGGTTCCTGTTCCGGGATGAAACCTCCTCGTACCCAGTTGCGCTTCCTGTCGATCGCCCTGTTCGCCCTGTGGGGGCGTGCCGGTGCCGAGGCGCTGCCGCCCTTCGTGGTGTCGCCCGCGCTGCTCGGGCCCGTACCCGCCGCTGCGCCGGCCGATGCCGACGCCGCCCAGGCCGATCGTCGCTCCGCCAGGCCCGCTGTCGCGAGGCCCGTCACGCCGAAGGCCGAGGCGGTCGTCGCGAAGCCTGCCGAGCCGCGTGTCGCCCTCGACAAGCCGGCCGACAGGCCCGTGGCGCCAGCGCCCGGCCGGGTGAGCCGCGTTGCCACCGCCCCGGCGCCCGCCAAGCCGCCCAAGACGGGCATCACGGTGATCACCGCCGAAAAGGTCTCGGGTCTGCAGGACGTGGACGCCGTGGCCGAAGGTTCGGCCGAACTGGTGCGCGACGCGGCCCGCTTCGAAGGCGACCGGCTGCAATACTTCGAACTCACCGACGAGGTCGAGGCCACCGGCAACGTCCGCGTCACCCGGGGCGGCGACACCATGACCGGCCCGCACATGCGGATGAAGGTCGAGGAGCAGGTCGGTGCCTTCGATTCGCCCGAATACGTCATCAGCCGTCCCGGCCGGCCGGCGCCGCCGGGGCAGATCCTGCTGCCGGGGCAGTCGGTGCCCCGCGCCCAGCAGCCCCTCACCGGCCACGGATCGGCCGAAAAGCTTTATCTCGAGGGCGAGAACCAGTTCCGCTTCCTCAACGGCACCTGGACCAGCTGCAAGCCGGATCGCCCCGACTGGTATCTGCGCGCCAACGAACTCGAGCTCGACTACGACCGCGAGGTCGGCGAGGCCAAGGGCGGCACCCTGGTGTTCAAGGGCGTGCCGCTGGGCTACATGCCGTGGGCCGACTTTCCGCTGTCCGAAGCGCGTCGCTCGGGCGTGCTGTCGCCCACCTTCGGCACGTCCAACAAGGTTGGTGTCGATTTGTCGGTGCCGTATTACTTCAACCTCGCACCCAACTACGACGACACCCTCACCTTGCGCTACATGGGGCTGCGCGGGCTGCAGGTGCGCAACGAGACGCGCTACGTCACGCCCACCTACCGCGGCCTCACCCTGCTCGAGTATCTGCCCAACGACCAGGTCGAGCAGCGCAGCCGCTACGCTGGCTCGATCCGCCACGACCAAACCTTCGGCAACGGCTGGACCGGCAACATCAACTTCGGCGGCATCTCCGATCCGCGCTACTTCACCGATCTGTCGACCCGCGTCGCGCTCACCTCCACGGTGAACATCCCGCGCCAGGGCTCGCTGACCTACGCCGGCGGCGGCTGGTGGACCGTGACCGGCATGTTGCAGTCGTTCCAGAACCTGCCCGACCCGGTCACCGGCGTGCGCACCGAGCCCTACAAGCGTCTGCCGCAGATCACCCTGAACGCCCTGCGCCCGGACATCCTCGGCCCGACGACCTTCCACCTCGCCAGCGAGTTCGTCAGCTTCAGCCATCCGACCCAGACCGAAGGGCGTCGTCTCACCTTCTACCCGCAGCTGTCGCTGCCGCTGCAGACGTCCGCCTTCTACGTGACGCCCAAGATCGGCGTCCATGCCACCCAGTACGACCTCGACTACCGCGGCACGCCCACGGGCGACACCAGCCAGAGTCGCACCTTGCCGATCATCTCGGTCGACAGCGGGGTGACCTTCGAGCGCGACACCACCTTCGGTGGCCGCAACTACATCCAGACCCTCGAGCCGCGGGTGTACTACCTCTATGTGCCCTACACCGATCAGTCGCGGATTCCCAACTTCGACTCCGGTTTCTACGACTTCAACTTCGCGCAGATCTTCGCCGAGAACGTCTACACCGGGGGCGACCGCATCTCCAACGCCAACCAGGTCACCACCGCGGTGCAAAGCCGCCTGATCGACCCGGAGACCGGCGCCGAACGCGTGCGCGCGGCCCTGGGGCAGCGCTATTACCTGGTCGACCAGCGCGTTGCCCTCAACGACGGCGCGCCGATGCGCACCGGCAAGCAGGCCGACCTGCTGGCCGCCTTCAGCGCCACCTTCATGCCCAAATTCCAGTTCGATACCGCGTGGCAGTACAACCCGCGCGACAACTGGACCGAGCGCTTCAACATCGGCGTGCGCTTCCAGCCCGCCTACGCCCGCGCGGTGTCGGTCAACTGGCGCTACAAGCACAACTACTCCGCCGACCCCACCTCGCCCGACGGCTTCCGCGACCTGGACATCTCCGGGCAGTGGCCCCTGTGGGGCAACTGGTACGGCGTCGGCCGCTACAACCGCAACCTGCGCGATCACCGCCTCACCCAGGGCATCGCCGGCCTCGAATACAACGCCGGCTGCTGGGTGTTCCGCAGCGTGATCCAGCAGCTCGTCACCACGTCCAACGACAACAACCGTTCGTTCTTCTTCCAGCTCGAATTCAACGGCGCCGGCAGTATCGGCTCCAGCCCGCTCGAGATGCTCAAGCGGAACGTGCCCGGTTATGGGAAGATCAACGGCGGCACCGTGCCTTATTTCGGCGCCGAAGACGAGGATTACTGAAAGCCCCCCGCCCCATGAAACGCATTGCAAGCCTGATCGTCGCCTCCCTGCTCACGCTGTCCGTCCACGCCGCCGGCCCGGTGGAAGTGGACCGCATCGTGGCCGTGGTGAACAGCGAAGCGATCACCCGAGCCGACCTGCGCCAGCGGGTCGAGCAGGTCACCCACCAGCTCTCCCGCCAGGGCACTCCGCTGCCGCCGGCCGACGTGCTCGAACGCCAGGTGCTCGAACGCCTGATCGTCGAACGCCTGCAGATCCAGCTCGCCAACGAGACCTCGATCCGCGTCGATGACGTCACCCTCGAGCGCGCCATCGGCCGCATTGCCGACAACAACAAGCTGTCGATGACCGACTTCCGCAAGGCGCTCGAACGCGACGGCATCACCTGGCCGCGCTTCCGCGAGGAAATCCGCAACGAGATCCTGGTCGCCCGCGTGCGCGAGCGCGAGGTCGAGAGCCGCATCATCGTCTCCGACGCCGAGGTGAACAACTTCCTCTCGCATCCCGAGAACGCCGTCGGCCAGGAGGAGTACAACCTCGCGCACATTCTGCTGCGCACGCCCGAGGGCGCCAGCCCCGACCAGCTCGCCCGCGTCCGCGCCAAGGCCGAGGACGTGGCCGCCCGCGTCGCCCGCGGCGAGCCCTTCGACAAGCTCGCCGCCGGTTACTCCGACGCCCCCGACGCGCTCTCCGGCGGCAATCTCGGCTGGCGCAGCGCCGAGCGTCTGCCTGGCCTGTTCGCCGAGGCCGTCGCCAATCTCAAGCCCGGCCAGGTCACGCCGATCCTGCGCAGCGCCGCGGGCTTCCACATCGTCAAGCTCCTCGACCGCAAGGGTGGCAGCCAGGCCGGCGTGCCGGCTCAGGTCCAGCAGACCCGCGCCCGCCACATCCTCATCAAGACCAGCGAGGTGGTGTCCGACGCCGACGCCCGCCGTCGCCTGACCGAACTGCGCGAGCGCATCGTCCAGGGCGGCGCCAGCTTCGCCGACCTGGCCCGCCAGTACTCGGCCGACATCTCCGCCTCCAAGGGCGGCGATCTGGGCTGGATCTACCCGGCCGACACCGTGCCCGAATTCGAGCAGGCGATGGACGCCCTCAAACCCGGCGAGCTCAGTCAGCCGATCCAGTCGCCCTTCGGCTGGCACCTGATCCTGGTCGAGGAGCGCCGCGTCCAGGACGTCTCCGACGACCGCAAGCGCGCCGCCGCCCGCAACGCCCTGCGCGAACGCAAGTCCGACGAGGCCTACCAGGACTGGCTGCGTCAGCTGCGCGATCGGGCCTACGTCGAATACCGGCTCGAAGACAAGTAAGCCCGCTGGGCCGGCGCGGGTGGCCGCGCCGTCCCAGCCCTGTCGCCGGGGTGGGTGCGCCAGCGGGCGCGACCGTCCCGGCCGGTTTTTTTGATTCCAGCTTTGCATCGCTCCGCCATGTCCCTGCCCATCCTCGCCATCACCAGCGGCGAACCCGCCGGCATCGGCCCCGATCTGTGCGCCGCGCTGCCGCGCCGCGACTGGCCAGCCCGGCCCGTCGTGCTGGGCGACCGCGCGATGATCGCCGCCCGCATCCACGCCGTCGAACCCTCCGTCGATCTGATCGACTACGTGCCCGACGGCACGCCCCGCGCGGGTGCCATCGAGGTGCTCCATGTGCCGCTGACGCGCCCGGCCACGCCCGGCCGCCTCGACGTCGCCAACGCCCCCTACGTGCTGTCGCTGCTCGACCGCGCCATTTCCGGCTGCCAGTCGGGCGAGTTCGCCGCGATGGTCACCGCGCCGGTGCACAAGGGCATCATCTGCGACGCGGGCGTGCCGTTCTCGGGCCACACCGAATACCTCGCCGAAGCCACCGGCACGCCGCTGGTGGTGATGATGCTGGTCGGCGGCGGGCTGCGCGTCGCGCTGGCCACCACCCACCTGCCGCTCAAGGACGTCCCCGCGGCGATCACTCGCCCGCTGCTCACCGACACCTTGCGCATCCTCGACGCCGACCTGCGCCGCCACTTCGGGCTGGCGTCGCCGCGCATCCTCGTCGCCGGCCTCAATCCCCACGCGGGCGAGGGCGGCCACATGGGCACCGAGGAAATCGACACCATTGCGCCGGTGCTCGAAGCGCTGCGTGCCGAGGGCATGCGGCTCGTCGGCCCGCTGCCGGCCGACACCCTTTTCGTGCCCCACACCCTGCAGCAGGGCGACGCGGTGCTGGCGATGTTCCACGACCAGGGCTTGCCGGTGCTCAAGCACGCCAGCTTCGGCGGCGGGGTGAACGTCACCCTCGGCCTGCCGATCATCCGCACCTCGGTGGATCACGGCACCGCCCTCGACCTGGCCGGGAGCGGCCGCGCCGACCCGGGCAGCCTGTTCGCCGCGGTCGAACTGGCGATCTCGATGGTGCGCAGCCGGGGCGCGGCATGAATCCGCGTCGGCGCGTCCTCCTCGGCGGCGTCAGCGCCCTGGGCCTCGCCGCCTGCGGCGCGCTGCCCGGCA
>NZ_JAYROR010000090.1:0-51169 GCF_041911615.1 Zoogloea sp.
CATTGCGACGGGTGCTCGCTGCGCTGCTCGAACACCATCCGCACTGAACGCTCGCGCACTTCCGGGGCGTATTTCGTTGTCTTCTTCATGGCTCCATCTTCTCAAGAGTGGGAGCCTCCGCGAAACCCGGGGCGATTCAGGTGGCCACCGCGGCGTCGAGGGCCTGGTGAGCTTTGACGAGCCAGGCCGGGCGTTGGTTGTAGAGGTTGGTGAGTGTGCGCTTCTTCAGTTCGGCCTCGTGGCCGGGGCGGGGGATGAGGCGGTCAGGGTAGCCGGGCACGATCTCCGGGACGCGCTCCACCCAGTCAGCGGGGTTGAGCCAGTTGTCGCGCAGTTCGACGAGGCGCCGGGCCGAGGCCGCGATGGCCTCGGCCGCTGGGCCCCCTGGTGCGCCGGCGGCGGTGTCGGTGGGGCTCATGCCGGTGGGGAAGGGGAAGGTCTCGAAGGTGGTGGTGGGGGTATAGCGGGGCCGGTCTTCGAGACTGGTGCCGAGATGCAGCGCCCACAGCTCATGGAAGCGGGAATGCAGGATGCCAAAGGTGGTGTCGTCTGATCTTGCGATGACGACGACCTGCCCGTCGCAAACGACTGGGAGACGCAACCAGACAAATAGACGGTGTTTGGCTACGCGGGCAGTAGCCATAAACCGCGGTAACCCTTCGATAGCGCTACGAAGATCAGGAGCCGAGCGGGCATGTAGCCACCATCGCTCTTTCTCCAGTGCGTTATTGACGTGCTCGCGAGCTGGCTTCACGTTCTCAATGACGTGCTGGAATGGAGCTTCGTAGCTGAGAGCGAAGTCCAGTGAGCAATTCGAGCCGAAGTCGATGATCCAGGTGTCCGATGGCCGCCGCGTTATATCCAAGCCATTTACCCAAGGTCGGAGGACATCTGAGTTTGGTCGGCCATTGGGATTGCCGCCTTGTTGCAACCATGCACGGGCGGTTTGTCCTTCAACATCAAAGGAGCCTTTCTTCATGCCACCGATGTAAGCACACCGCCTGTTTTCAGCTAACACTGCGGCTCTGGTCAGATTGACCTCATCAGCTGCGCTCAAGTCCGCATAAATGCAAGTGACTTCCACCCCGTCGAGCCGGCTTTTCCGTTGAGTGTCGAACAGGGGGCCAAATCCAACCAGCGACACCCTGACCGCAGCGCCTTCATTCACCCACGGCTCATCGCTCCAAGCCTCGAAAATGCGGGTTGTCTCGGTGATGCGGTCCAGCACCTTGCGGTTGGCGCCGCCGCGGATCGAGTTAGTAGCGACCAGCCCGGCAGCCTGGCAGCAACCGGCCTCGATCTGGGCGCGGGCCTTCTCGAACCAGTACAGCACCAGATCGGCGCCGCCGGGAACGCGACCCTTGTACTCCCTGCGCAGGCAATCCACGTAGGCAGCACCCAGCTCGGAGCGCATCCGCTTGTCGCCCAGGAAGGGCGGGTTGCCGACGATGGCGTCGCAGGTCGGTCAGGGGGCCTCGCTGGCGATGCTCATCTCGCCGTGGATGGCGTTGCCGTCGGCGTCGGTGTCGTCCCAGTCGGTGCTCTGGACGAAGTTGATCAGCGCGTCCCGATTCTCGATGTGATCAAGGCGGGCCAGGATAGGATTCCTGCGGCAGTCATAGCCATGCTTGAGCATCCACTGGATCTCGCCGATCCACACGGTTACCCGGGCCAACTCGGCGGCGTAGGCGTTGATCTCAAGGCCCAGCACGTTGTCCGGGCAGGTCTCGATCGTGAGCTGCCGGTGAAGGCCCAGCGCCTCGGCGTCAAGGTTGGCGCGGTGCTCCAGATCCTTCAGCGCGCGCAGGCTGAGGTACAGGAAGTTGCCCGATCCGCAGGCCGGGTCGAGCACGCGGAAGTTCCTGAGGCGCTCCAGGTGCCCGAGGAAGAGCGCCTGCGCCTCCTGGCCCGCCGTTTGAGACCCGCGGCCGCCGGCTTGATACTTGGCCACTAGCGGTCCGATCTTGGCCTTTGCGCTGTCCCACTCACGCTCGAGCGGCTCGACGACAACCGGGCCGACGAGCTTCATGATGGTGCCGGGGTCGGTGTAGTTAGCTCCCAGCGGGGCGCGGACCTTCGGATCGAGCCCGCGCTCAAACAGCGTGCCCAGGATCGACGGCTCAATCGATGACCAGTCCATCTTGCTCGCCTTGAGCAGGGCATCGATTTCTTCAGGGATCATCTCGACTACGTCGATGTGCTCGAACAGGCCGCCGTTGAAGTACGCGATGTCCTCAAGCAAGAAATCCCCGCCGGAGCGCATGGCAGCGAACAGCTCTGCCACAGAGACAGCGAGCTTTCGAGCGTCGCCCTGTCGCTTGTCGATAACGCGCTCGAACATCTTCCGGGGAAGCAGTCCGATGTCTTCGGCGAACATGCAGAAGAGGCACTGGATGAGGAAGTGAGCGATTTTCTGGGGTTCGTGCCCCCGAGCAGTCATTGACTTCGCGATGTCGGCAAAACGCCCGGCTGCGTCGGCGGTGATGTCGAGAACCGTACGGCCCGGGCGGAATCTCTCGGGGTCTGTGAAGAGCCAGCGTAGCTTCTGCTGGTTTTCCGGTGTGCCGACGTCCTCGAGGCGGATAGTGTGGGTCTCGCTCGGTGTGCCGGTGAAGTGGGTGTGGATCTCAGTAAGTTCCCGGTTGCTGACAACCAGGAGGGGAGGGTTGTCGAGCGCAAGGGCGTAGGTCATGAGCTGGCGCAGCGCGCCGGCCAAGTCGCCGCCGGGGCCCTTGTTTTCCCATCCGAAGTGGCCCCGCATCCAGACGTCCGCCCAGCCATGTCCTGCGCCAGTCCTAGTTGCGCCACGCTCAAAGCAGTAGTTGTCGGGGTCGCTCGGAGTGGGCACCCCTAGCATGTTGCAGAGGTCGAGGAAGAAGGCTTGTGAGCCGGCTCGTTCAGAAAGGGGGTTGTCTTTCCACTTGGCGATAAAGGCTGCGGGCGTCACGGGATCACGGGCATTTTGATTGATCTAGCATTGTCGCAGACTTCAGTCGCAGGGAGCGCACTCAGAGCGTCGATCCGGTTGATGGAGTGATGCTCCCCCCGCTCTGCAATCTCCCGCGCGTAGCCTCGTGGTGCGTGGCTCCTCAAGCTTGGGGGGCGCGCGTCGAGGAGTCGGGGAGGTGGGCGATCATCCGGCGGACTATCTCACGCCGCTCGGCCGGGACGGCGAAGAGCGTGACCCCGAGCTGCCTTGCTACCTCCAAGACGATAGCGAAGCTCACTGTTGAGGGGTCTGTTTCAATTTTTTGTAGCGTGCTTTTGGCGACGCCGGTCGCCAGCGCTGCGTCTTCTAAGGTTAAGCCGGATTGAGTCCTGGCTGCACGGATGAAGTTGGCCACGGTGGTGGGCTCTCCCACGAGGTTGTCGGGAGGAAAGGCTCGGGGTATGACTCGACGCATGATGATCTTTAAAATACTACTATGGCCGAATTTTAGGTGTTGGATGGCAGTTTTGACCAATAAATACTCTTATGGCAGTATTTTTGAATCGATCACGGTGGCTTTCGGCGCCGCGGCGTCTGAGCTGTAGCGCCGGTTAGCCTGGGGCTGAAGTGCTCATCCTCTGCCTGGCCAGCCGCTTCTGGGCCGCAGTCGGTACGTCCGAATGCAGAGACGTTGAGCGCGACGGCTCGTACCGCCGCTCTTCTGTCGGTTTCAACGATGCCGTATCCTTTCGACATGAGCGAATGGCAATCCTTGGTGGTTGAAAATCCCGAGATCCCTGAAATCCTGGACATGGACAGCGGGGAGACGATCGGGGCCGCAAAAGCGATCGGAAACGACTACTCCAAGGCCATTCAGTTCAGGATGGAGCTGCGTACAGCCATCGCCCGGGAAAAACCCAAGTTCCTGTGCCCGATCTGTCAGGTCCCCGTCTATCTGGTTTCCCGAAAGGAAGGCCGTCGATTCTTCTTCCGCCACCAGGTCGAGGATGGCCGTTGCTCCGCACGTACACGAGGTGAGCTCAGCGAAAGGGAGATCGACGCCCGCCGATACAACGGAGCCAAGGAGAGCCGCGATCACCTCCGAATGAAGGAGATCGTCGCCGAGAGCATCGCCTGCGACCATAGGTTCTCCCTCCCGAAGACCGAGGAGACTTGGAAGGGGGCTATTGGGGCGTGGCGCCGTCCGGATGTCCAGGCCAAGTTTGGGGAGCTGCGGATGGCCTTTGAGATCCAGCTCTCAACCACCTATATCCGCGTTATCGCCGAACGTCGGGAGTTCTACCTCCAGGAGGGTGGCCTGCTGATCTGGCTGTTCAAGCGGTTCGACGATGGCGGCAACCGGCTCACGCAAGACGATGTCTTCTACAACAACAACCGCAATGTGTTTTTGGCTAGCGAGGAGACGCTCGCTGCCTCGAAGGCAGCCGGCAAGCTGTGCCTCGAATGCCGCTGGACGGAGCCAGTTGCGGATGGAGGCTCGGTTGTCCTCCAATGGCGGCGGAAGATTGTTTCCATCGACGAACTCACCATCGACGCCGAGCGGCAGCGGATTTACTTCTACGACTTCGACGGAGCCGTCGCCCAGCGGTCCGCGGACTCGAAGATCGCCGGGGAAGAGACACTGCGGCGACGTTTCGAGACGTTCTGGCTAGATCGGGCGAAGCGCGGCCGGAACGACAGCCGCGACGATTTGGTGCCTTGGAACGGACTCCGGAAGGCCTTTGACGAGGTCGGTCTGAAACTGACGACCTATCCAGGTGGGGAAGGCTCGGAGACCCTGCTCAACGCCCTGTATAGCGCCAAGCACGGTCAGATCATCGGATGGAACTACAAGAAGTTCATCGAGATTGCGCACCGCATAGCCGGTGGGCACAAGCGCTACCTGTGGGTTTTCCGCCTCGCCTTGGCTGCCTACGGCCGCGGGGGGATGATTCTGTCCCAGGACCAGTCCGGACTTTGGCGGAAGAGGGTCGCGCACTACAGGCCGCTGATGGACCAAGGTTCCTCGGAATACCAACCCGACCGTCGCTTCGACGGCCTCATTGCTTTCCTGTTTCCGGAGATTGCCGACAGTCTCGATAAGTATCCGCCACCTGCTTCCAGATAGGGTTAGGGCCTCCGAAGGACGCTCGTAACGCCTTGACTCGTTGAAGTCAGCCAAAAGGCTCCGTGACAGCTAGCCCTTGCCGAACAGCCGGGCCCAAAACCCTGACTTCTTCTCGGGGGAGGTCTGGAGGCTTGCCGCCTGCTGCTGATGCAATGCGTCAGGGAGGTTGGGGCTTCGAGGCCTGGCCTGCGCTTGCTGCGGTTCCTCCGCACGGGCCGCAGCTTCGCGCAGGGCCTCGGCGGCAACTTTCCCGAGAAGAGCGGTCAGTTCCTGTTCGAAGCCGATGGTGATGTCCGTCTCCCCGCTGCGTGCGTGCCCAAGCTCATGCAACAGAACGGCCGCGTAGGACTCGATGGAGGCGAGCTCGCTCCGCTTGACGACGATGTCCTCACCAGTCCAGAGCCCTCGGGCTTCGGAGAAGCTGCCAGTCTCGGGCCGCATCGTCTCTGAGATCCTCACCTTCCTAACGCTCGAAGGCAGGCCGCCGATGAGGCCGGCGAGCCGATCAGTCGTTTCGAATACCGATCGCTCCCCGGGAGTGAGCGCGTTGGCGGAAACGAATTTGAACTCGAAGCTGTCGTTCCAAGCCGAGACGAAGTTGCCCAGGTCCTGGATGGCGTGGCCGCCCGCGTCGACCTGTCCCGAGAGCTTTTCCTTGACAGAGCTAGGGATCGTGACGATCTGTCGGCCGCTCGCCCGGGCCTCCTCGACGAACCGAGGTGCGTCCATGATCTCCTCGTCGGTCAGGAAGAGGAAGTTCCCCGAGGCGTTGGCGATCTTCGACGCATGTACGGAGACGTCCGCCCACTTCATCTCGTCATGCAGGGTTCCACTTCCGAAATGGCCGAGGTCGTCAACCAGAGCCTTTGCGACTGCCTCCGAGGACGAGGCGAGCAGGATCGACTTCACTCGGTCGGAGTAGGCCGTACGGCCAACGTTCGTCCTCTCGCGGTTGAGGGCCTTCTTGATGGCTGCTGTCAGCGAGGTGATGTTGTAGGAAAAGAGGAAGTTCTCCTCTTCGGCGACGCGGATCCCGTTTATGTATATGTAGGCGACTGAGCCAGCCTTCCGCAGAACTTCCCCGTAGGGCGTCCGTTCAAGAACCTCCTCGCCGGAGAAGCAGAGGAACAGCCGTTTGGCCTTCTCTACATCCTCGTCGGAGCAGCCTTTGAGGAGGAACTCCGTGCCAACGAACGTGGGGTCGGAAGGGGCGGAGATGCACGCGTGCAAGGTTATTACGTCGGAGAAGTCATGCTTCTCTGAGCGGTCGAAGGCGACGTCGCAGAACTTGGAGAGAATGCGGGTTTCCACTCCGAGTCGATCGAAGGTGGCCAAAGCGTCCTTCAAGCCTACGCCGAACTTGCCGATGAGCCCCGGATGTTCGAGCTTCTCCTGGTTCTCGTTCATCGTGAAGTGCTCGTGGCTTAGGCCCCGGCCGAAGTCCCGAATCCGCCAGAGGCCTTCTGCGTCGCGAGCGATGGAGATTTCGGGTGTGCTGGTCAGGGCCTGCTCGTCGAGGGCGTTAGCAATGATTTCCCTGACGGCGTGGAACGCCTCCCAGTTTTCAAGCATCCGGTCGATATTCAGATCGAACTTCTTCATCGCCGAGTTCACCTACGCTGCTTCGTCTTGGCGTGCGTTGTATTCGATGATGAGCGGCCGTACCCGCTCGAACCAAGCCATAACGCCCTCGCCCTTGTTCGGAGGTGCTTGGTCGGCGATTCCAGCCAGCGCGTCGATGACGTCATCCATGCTCTCCCCGTCCTTCACGTTCAGGAATAGGGGGCCGACGCGGCTGAGCCATTGGAGGTTCGACTCGTCCGGCCTCCGACCTGATTCCGGGCCAAAGAGGTTGGTCGAAACGCTCCTCGACACCTCCCGCATGCGCTTGATTGTTTCTTCGAACCAAACAGCGACAGGCTCGCCCGCCCTCGGTTTGCGGAACTGTACGGCGGAGAGGAGCAGGTCGTAGATTTCCTTCTTGCTGAAGTCCAAGCCGGTAGGGAAAGCCTCCGCGGTGCGTTCGCACCATTCCATGAGACTTTCGTCGTCCTTGATTGCGGAAAAACCGAGGCGGAAGTCTCCCGCCGAGAAGGAGCCGCGCAAGGCTTCCATGCCCGCGGAGCCGTTGTCCTCGTCTTGCGCCTCGGTAGGTGCAGGGGTATCAAAGGCTTGCTGGGGCTGAATGTAGGGCTGATTCTCTTCTTGCCAAACCCGTTTGGCGATCTGCCTCTTGATGCTGGACTCGACGATGGCCCAAGCGATGGGGCCGGCTGCCCACAGCGCAAAGCCGACGAGGGGCATCTCGGCCTTGAAAGCTTTGAAGCCGAGAACAAGAAGCACCGCGCACAGGCCGAAGAAGCCGACGGCCCGGAGGCCGCCGCCCGATGTCTGCTCATCCAGGATTCTGGCGCAGGTGTGACAGAGCGTCCGGGTTCCATATTGCACGCCCGTGGATCCGCTGAGGCGCCGTCCGACATAAATTCGATGCGAGGTGCCCGTCTGAACATTCCGTCGGTAGCCTTGCCCTCGAGGAACATAGGCTCCGCACAGATAACAGTCCGCCATTTGTTCCCCAAGCGATATAAGTATTCTTTCATCTTATCATCCGAGAGCTCGGAGCTGATGTAACCAACCTTTTGAAGGCCTGCTTCTCCGAATGTGGTGGTGCCCGCAAGTCGGGCACCACGCCAAAGCCAGTCCTCCCGCTTTTGGCTGAAATGCGGCCCATAGCTCAACAGATTCGTCTTCGGCGCTAGCTGTCGTCAGCGCACCTCGTCGCGTTACCGACCCTTTGCCGCGCCTGCTGCACCGTTAGAGCTGTCCCTGGCCAGCCTATCCTGCGCTGTCCCATTCCCGGCGAAACTTGCACGATATGCGTAAACTTGCCGAGGAAACTTGCAGGTTATGGGTAAGTTTACGACCCAACCCATTGATTTTAATGAGTGGCGGACTTGCATGTTATGGGGTCCAAACTTGCAAGATATGGGGTCCAAGCCACGCAGGCTATAGACGCCTAGTTCCTATAGGGTCACCTTCACCTCCCTGATTACTCCGGTTTTGTGCCCAAACTGGGGCTTCGGTGCGCTTCGAGCCCTGTCCCCTCGTGCCTTGAGACGAAAAAATGCCCACCGGTGAGGGTGGGCATTGAGGTTTTACGGCTTACCGGCTAGCTGGCCTGTCGACTTGCACGATATGGGGTCCAAACTTGCAAGATATGGGGTCTAACTTGCACGATATGGGGACTCCCACACAAGCAAAAAAGCCATTGATATAGCCGCTCAGCCGCAGGTTCCCACCGCGCCGCAGGCGGTGCAGAAGTCGCAGCCGTCCTTGCGGATCACCGAGTAGTTGCCGCATTCGCCGCACAGGGCGCCTTGCATCAGCTTGGGCTCGTTGTCGTCGCGGGGGGCTTCGAGGATGCCCATTTCGCGGGTCGGGTAGCCGGCTTCGTCGAGCACGCCCAGCATGGCGTAGCGGTGGATCACCAGCGCGGCCATGTAGGCGACGGTGGAGGGCCAGTTCTGCTGGCGGCGGGTGCCGGGCACGAAGGCCATGAAGTCGCCCAGGGGTTCCGGGTAGTCGATGAGCTTGCGCAGCTTCATGCCGATCCAGGCCGGGTCCATGACGCGCATGTCGAGGGACAGGATGCGGGTCAGGCCGTCGAGAGCACGCGGGTAGTTGCCCGACAGCCACATGGAGTAGGGGCGGGTGACGCCGTCCGGCAGGGTGATTTCCTTGAGGCCGAGCACGAAGTCTTCGCCGGTAGCCGGGTTCTGGATGTCCACCGTCCAGGACAGGGTGCCGTCGGTGCCGGTCTTGGGTTCCTGCAGGCTGAACACGCTGTCGAGCACCGGGGTCGGCAGGTCGCCGTCGAGGGCGTTGAGCTTCTCGCAGCGGTAGCGCACGACCTGGGCGAAGGCGGAGACGACGCCCGGCATCAGCTTCTGTTCGCCGTGGGGCGGGAAGCGCAGTTCGAAGGGCTTTTCGCCGACGGTCTTGGCGAGGGCCTCGAGCTTGAGCTTGAGCCAGCCGCGGTCGTTGGCGCGCATGTCCATCGACAGGGTCTTGGCGACGGCACCCAGGCCGCGCGGCTGGTCGGCGCCGTTGACCCACACTTCGAACGGGAAGGCGCCCTTGGCGGGGCTGTCCTCGGTCGGGTCCATGTGGCCGACGAACAGGGCGAAGTTGCCCTGCGGGGTGTTCAGCATGTAGGTCCAGGCGGCGTTGCCGTCCGGCAGGTCGGGGCGGCCGGGCCAGCGCAGGGAGGAGAGCACCGGTGCCGGCAGGTTCTTGATGGACAGACGACGGTTGGTGTCGTCGGAGATCTCGACGTCCTGGGGCTGCTTCTGCTCGCTGCTCGGGGTGACTGACAGGACCGAACCGAGCACGCTGTTGGGCCGGTAGGTGGCGAGCCCCTTGAGGCCGGCCTTCCAGGCTTCGAGGTAAAGGTCCTCGAAGTCGGCGTAGGGGTAGTCCTCGGGCACGTTCACCGTCTTGGAGATGGAGGTGTCGATGTACGGGGCGACGGCCGCGACCATGTCCTTGTGGGCCTTGGCGGAGATTTCCAGCGCGGTCACGAAGTACGGCGGCAGCTTGTTCACGTCACCGCCCAGGTGACGGTACAGGCGCCAGGCGTAGTCCTCGACGGCGTGCTCTTTGAAGGTGCCGTCGGCCATCCGCTTCTTGCGGGTGTAGGTGTAGGAGAACGGTGGCTCGATGCCGTTGGAGGCGTTGTCGGCGAAGGCCAGGCTGATGGTGCCGGTGGGGGCGATCGACAGCAGGTGCGAGTTCCGGAGGCCGTGCTTGCGGATCTTGTCCTTCACTTCGTTGGGCAGGCGCGACGCGAAGTTGCCGCCGGAGAGGTACAGGTCGGCATTGAACAGCGGGAAGGCGCCGCGCTCCTTGGCGAGCTCGACGGAGGCCAGATAGGCCTGATCGCGCATGAACTCGGAGATCTGGGTGGCCATCGCGCGGGCTTCGTCGGTGTCGTAGCGCAGGCGCAGCATGGCCAGCGCGTTGCCGAGGCCGGTGAAGCCGAGGCCGACGCGGCGCTTGGACTGGGCTTCGGCGTGCTGCTGCTCGAGGGGCCAGTGGGTGGCTTCGAGCACGTTGTCGAGCATCCGGATGGAGGTTTCGATGGTCTTGCCGAAGCCGGTGAAGTCGAAGCTGGCCTTCTCGGTGAAGGCGTCCTTCACGTAGAGCGTGAGATTGATCGAGCCCAGGCAGCAGCAGCCGTAGGAGGGCAGGGGCTGCTCGGCGCAGGGGTTGGTGGCCTCGATGGTTTCGCAGTAGTAAAGGTTGTTGTCCTTGTTCATGCGATCGAGGAACAGGATGCCCGGCTCGGCGTGGTCGTAGGTCGAGCGCATGACCTGATCCCACAGGTCGCGGGCGCGCACCTTGCGGTACACCCACAGCCCGTCGTCGCGCTGGTAGCCGCCGGCGGCCTTGATGTCGTTGGAGGGCTCGGCCTTGTGGGCGAGCTCGACGTCGCCATCGGATTCGACGGCCTGCATGAACAGGTCGGTCACGGCGATGGAGACGTTGAAGTTGGTGAGGTCGCCGTGGTCCTTGGCGTGGATGAATTCCTCGATGTCCGGGTGGTCGCAGCGCAGCACGCCCATCTGGGCGCCGCGGCGGGAGCCGGCGGATTCGACGGTCTCGCAGGAGCGGTCGAAGACGCGCATGTAGGAGACCGGGCCGGAGGCGTTGGACTGGGTGCCGCGCACCATCGCGCCCTTCGGACGGATGGAGGAGAAGTCGTAGCCGACACCGCCGCCGCGACGCATGGTCTCGGCGGACTGGGCCAGCGCGGTGTAGATGCCGCAGCGGCCGTCGACGGATTCGGTGATGGAATCGCCCACCGGTTGCACGAAGCAGTTGATCAGCGTGGCGGCGAGGTTGGTGCCGGCGGCGGAGTTGATGCGGCCGGCGGGCACGAAGCCGCGCTCCTGGGCTTCGAGGAACTTGGTCTCCCAGAACAGGCGCTTGTCCTCGGACTCGATGGCCGCCAGGGCGCGCGCGACACGCAGGCGCACCTCGGAGATGGTCTGCTCGTTGCCCTTGGCGTACTTCTCGAGCAGGACCTCGCCGGAGATCTCTTGGGGCTCGAGGCTGGCGGCGGTGACGGGCTGGATTTTGGCGGATTTGGTCGTGGCAGTCATGGCTCTTGGATGGCTGATCGGTAGGGATTTAATTCGGCGCATAGCTTACCCCCGAAGGATGAAATGAGCAAAAATTTTTAAACTTAAAAAACAAACACTTAAAAAAATCAATAGTGGGCTAAAACTTTTTTTTCTACTACATTTAGTAGTGTTTTTCGGCTGAAAATTCAATGAAAAAACGTCGGAAAACCGTCTCAGGCCTTTGATTTGTCGGGAAAATGCCGGCCTGCGATGACGAATTCCTGCGTGGGAGCGACGTCACACCGTTCAGCCGACGGGGCCTTCCGGAGCGCCGACGACCGGAGACGGCGGCCTCACCGAGCCGCATTTCGGGACTGCGACAGCGGCGTGATGCGCAGCCGCCGGGCTCCGGCGACGCCTTGCAAGTCGACGGGTCGCGAGTACGCAGCCGCTGCCGGCAAGCAGCGCACCGAGCACGCACAGGGCCGTCGCAAGCCCTTCGCGCAGCCCCGGCAGCGCGTGCAGCGGTGGCACGTCGAGGCGGTGCAGGGCGTTGAACACCCAGCGGTGCAGGCGATTGGCGTCGTCGATCCGCGACAGTACCCGGCCGGTCGCCGGGTCGAGATACCAGGTGGTGTCCTCGGCGTCCGCGACGCGGATGCGCGCGGCGGGCAGCACGACCTGATTGCGCCGGCCGTAGTAATAAAGATCGGGTTCGTGGATGAGTTCGGCACGGTCCACCGGCCGGCCCTCTACGGCCTCGATGGCGGCAGCCAGGGCTTCCGGCGAGAAGGGGGGCGCAGGGCGGGCGAGATCGTCGAGTCGCGTCACGTGGCCCGGTGTACGCACCTCGAGATAGCTGCGGCCGCCGAAGCGATACCACTCGGCCTCGCGGGCATCCTCGACCTGGGCAAGCTGGCGGCGCAGCAGGCCGAGGTCGTCGGCGGGGCGGAAGGGGAGGCCGGCAAGGGTCTGCGTGGCGCCTTTGGGCAGCCCGCTGAAGGGCAGCAGCCCGAACGGGTGGTTGGAGAGCCAGCCCGATACCAGCCAGCTTGCCGCCAGCGTGCCGGCGCCCAGGCCCAGCAGGTGATGCCAGCGCTTCCAGCCCCGATAGGGTGTGACGGCGCCGCGGGGATAACGCCGTCGCAGTCGCAGCCGCTGGACGCCGAGGGCAAGCCCGGCGCCCACCGCGAGCACGGCCGGCACGGGCAGCCACAGCACCAGCTGGCGCCACAGACGCGTGTCGTCGCCGCGCAGCGGGGTGAAGTAGATCCAGTGGACAACCGTGCCGATCCAGTTCCAGCCACGCTCGAAGCGGGTGGTGTCGGCCAGTACTTCGCCGCTGCGGGACGAGACGTAAAGCGTGGTGCCCGCGGCGTCGTCGAGAGGCACCCGCAGCAGGGGGCGATGAACGTCGTAGGTGGCGTAGACGGTCCATTGGTCCCGTTCGATGGGGTCGATGGCCAGCGGCGTGGCGGTGGGCGCGAAGCGTCGGACGGCATCCCGCACCCCCTCGGCCGACACCTCGACGCGGCGACCGTCATCGGCGCGGACGCTGCAGGCGCCGTCGGGGGTGACGAAGTGATACACCGGATGCCCGCCCCCCATCGCCAGCCGCAGGCTGCGGGGTGCGCCGGCGCAGGCGCGGGCGGCTTCGGCCGGGGCGAGGCGGAGTGACTCGGCCCGCAGCGGCTCGAGATGAGCGACGCGCTCGTCGGGCGTGAGCTTGGGGAACGGCACGTAGAGCATCACCAGCCCGGAGACGAACCAGCCGAGAATCAGCAGCCCGCTGGCGATGCCGAGCCAGCGGTGAGCGAGGTGGAGAAGGCGGAGCGCGTGCTGCTTCATCGGGTGCGACCTGCGGTGACTCGACCCCTGCGGCGGGGGCGGCGTGAGCGGACCTTCGGCAGCAATGGAAGCAGGGCGAGAACCTGGCGCGGACGGGCGTCGCGCGGCCCCAGGGGCCGACCAACCCGTCGCCGGGGGCTGGCGCGCAGTGGCGTCAGCAGGAACCTTGTCTCAGGGGCACCCCGCCCTTGCAGCTCGGAAGGAATGGGTCACGGCAGGTCTCCTGACTCTCGGGTCTGCGTTTCGCGCCGGCCTTCCCGGATCGCGGTGCAATCCAGTGGCAGAGAGGGGGCGCGGAACTCGCCGATCACAGTTGCGGGGGCAGTGCCGGCATTGAGGCGTGTGCCTCGCACCGGCTTCCCTTTCAATCCCCTGGCGGGGAACCAATGACGCTACGAATGCTAGTCGCCCGGGGCAGGCTTGTCAATAACGAGCTACTAGGGGTAGGGCTCTTGAGGGCAGATTTGCCGATATGTAGTTTCGCCATGTCCCATTGCACCGCGCGACGGCCGGCGGTTGCGGCGTCGGGGCGCGGCCAGTGGGTTGTCCTGCGTCATTGCAATCGCCCGGGGCGAGGTTCATGCTCGGCGGGGTCAGGAGGAGAAAATCATGCGCTTGAGCTTTTTCGGTGCGGCGGGCGAGGTGACGGGGTCGTGCACCCTGGTCGAGACCGGGAATGTGCGCTTTCTGGTGGATTGCGGCATGTTCCAGGGCGGCAGCGAGGCGCGCACGAAGAACCAGCGGGCCCTCGATTTCGGATTCGACGTGCGCGACATCGATTTCGTGCTCCTGACCCACGCCCACATCGATCACTCCGGCCTGCTGCCGCGTCTGGCGGTGCTGGGCTTTCGCGGGCCGATCTACGCGACGTCGGCCACCATCGATCTGCTGGCGGTGCTGCTGCCCGACAGCGCCCACATCCAGGAGAAGGAATCCGAGTGGCAGCTGCGCCACCAGCACCGGCGCGGCCAGGGCGAGCGGGGCGTGCGGCCACCGCTGTACACCGTGGCGCAGGCCCAGAAATCACTGGACCTGCTGCAGCCGACGGCCTACGGCGAAACCTTCAACCCGGCGCCGACGGTCAAGGTGTGCTTTCACGACGCGGGCCACATCCTCGGTTCGGCCTGGCTGGAGGTGACCGTGAGCGGCGGCGCGCATCCACGTCGGCTGGTGTTCTCGGGCGACATCGGGATGCGCGACCGGCCGGTGTTGAACGACCCGGAAAAGGTGGTGCCTTCGGCCGACGTGCTGCTCATCGAATCCACTTACGGCAACCGCCTGCACCGCCCTCTGGCCGAGACGGAGGACGAGATCGTCGCGGCCTTCGAGCGTACCCGCGCCTGCCACGGCAATCTGATCATCCCCTCGTTTGCGGTGGGACGGACCCAGGAGATCATTTACATCCTGGCCGATCTCGTGCGGCGGGGGCGCCTTGCACCGGTGAAGATGTACGTCGATTCGCCGATGGCCAACGAGGCGACGCGCATCACCCTGGCCCATCCGGCGATCCTCGACGGCGAGACCCGCGAGCTGATCGCCTGGATCGAGGCGCACCCCGACAAGATGAAGATCGCGTTCGTCGCCGACGTGGAGGGTTCGCGCGCCCTCAACGACGTGCGCAGCGGCGCGGTGATCGTCTCGGCGAGCGGGATGTGCGAGGCGGGGCGCATCAAGTACCACCTGCGCGAGAACCTGCCGCGCAGCGAATGCAGCGTGCTGATCGCCGGCTTCCAGGCCGAAGGCACCCTCGGGCGACGCCTCGTGAATGGCGCCCGGGTGGTGCACATCTTCGGCGAGCCGGTGCCGGTGCGAGCGCGGATCTACACCGTCGGCGGGCTGTCGGCCCATGCCGACCAGGCGGGGCTGCTCGACTGGCTGAGCGACTTCCACACGCCGCCGCGGCACGCCTTCGTGGTTCATGGCGAAGCCTCGGCGTCGGCGGCCTTTGCCGAGGCGATCCGCCAACGCCTCGGGTGGCAGGACGTGCGCCTGCCCCGGCAGGGCGAAAGTGTGGAACTCTAGACCGATCCGCAGCGTGGTCGGTCGACGATAAAAAGGGCGCCCATGGGCGCCCTTTGCATTGCCTGGACGGGGAGCAGGCCGCTCAGTAGGCGTTCGGGTCCTTGCGGATCAGGCCGATGGTGCGCAGGATGATCCGCAGGTCCATGAAGAACGACCACTTGCGCAGGTATTCCAGATCGTAGTCGACGCGCCGCTTCATCTTGTCCAGCGTTTCGGTCTCGCCACGGCAGCCATTCACCTGCGCCCAGCCGGTGATGCCCGGGCGCACCTTGTGCCGAACCATGTAGCCCTTGATGAGCTTGCGATAGGTCTCGTTGTGGGCCACCGCGTGGGGACGCGGTCCGACCACGCTCATGCGCCCCTGCAGCACGTTGATGAACTGGGGCAGTTCGTCCAGCGAGGTGCGGCGCAGGAAAGCGCCCAGCGGCGTCACGCGGCTGTCGCCGACCTTGGCCTGGGTGATCGTGTCGCCGTTCTCGCAGACCGTCATCGAGCGGAATTTGTAAACCAGGATGCGCTCGCCGTCGAGGCCGTAGCGGTACTGGCGGAACAGCACGGGGCCGGGCGAGGTGAGCTTGACCGCGATGGCGATGAGCAGCAGCAGCGGTGAGATCAGCACCAGAATCAGCGCCGCGACGACGAAGTCGAACGCCTGCTTGCAAAGCCCGTTGATGCCGGTGAAGGGCGATTCGCAAACGGCCACCACCGGCAATCCGCCCAGGTCGTCGAGACGCGCCTGGATCAGGTCGGTCATGAAGAAATCCGGCACGAAGTAGATCGACACCGTGGTGTCGCGCAGTTCGTCCAGCAACTGGAGGATGCGCGGCTGACTGCTCATCGGCAGGGCGATGTAGATCACGTCCACGTCGTGCTTGCGCACGTAGTCGGCCAGATCGCGGATCTGCCCCAGGTGGCGGATACCGGAACGGGCGTGACGCCCCGCGTGACGGTCGTCGAAAAAACCGAGGAGGCGCTTGCCGACGCGCCGCGAGCGCTCCAGTCGGTCGGCCACGGCCAGGCCGGCGTGGCTGGCACCGACGATCACCGCCCGCTGCCGGTAGCCCGCGCGGGCCATCACCATCGGCGTCAGGCTGTGGGCGGCGTGGCGCGCCAGCGCCGCGGTGGCGGGGCCGACGAGAAACCACGTGAGCAGGACTTCCGGCGCGTAGGCGTTGCCGAAACCGGTGATCAAGCCGATCAGCGAGAGCACCCCGAACACCGCCACCCCCTTCACCCAGCTTCCGCGATAGAGCGCCTTGAGGCCGCTGTCGATGTGCATCGGCATCGGCTGGGCGAGCAGGAAGACCGTGATCGCGAGCACCAGATAAGCCGGTTGCCAGGCAACGCCAAACCACTTGGCGACGGCCAGCAGGCTGCCGGAAAAAGCGATCGGGTCGAGAAGGGCCTCGAAGATGGAGATCAGCGACAGGTGGGATTTGATGCCCGGGTCGTGACGTTCGATGGCGGCCTGCATGGCGGGGTATCGGCTACGTGGGTTGTCTGAATTGATGCGGACTGTACTGTAAGTTGGGGTACGTTAATGTCAAATTTATTGGATATGTGAATTTTTTTGCAAAAAACTGTGCTCAGATGGGGTTCATTTGCAAAATGCGTAAAATTTGGCTTGATTTCATTTGATCCTCCCTCAAGATGCTGCAACTTGCCAACTGAGGTGCGGATTTGCGTGAATTTGGTGTTCGTGTCGGGGGTGTTTTGCTGCTCGTCGGGGCCGGCTTTCCGGCGCTCGCCAGCGAACCGTCGCCCCTGCGCGTCTCGATCATGCTGGGTGAAGCAGAGCGGCCGGGTCTGCTCTTCGAGAGCGACGAGCTCGATCCGCCCGAGCTCGCGCTGACCCGCGGGCTCAGCGAGGCCTCGGCGCGGATCGCCGCCGAGATGCGCGGCAGCGATCCGATCGACCTGCCGCTGGGCAAGGGCATCGGATCGCGGATCAGCCTGGGCGAAACGCTGACCTACGACAGCAACCTGTTCCGCCTCTCCGGCGCGGCGGCGGCGAAGGCCGCGGGGCTTGCCGGAATGGGCGACTGGTACAGCGTGACGAAGCTCGGCCTGGGGTTGGACAAGTCCTACGCCGGACAGCAACTGGTACTCGAATACGAACTGTCGATGACGCGCTACGGCGCCTTCGACTTCTTGAACAACAACGCCAACACGGCGGTGGGCCGCTGGCGCTGGAGCGCCGGCCCCGACTGGAAAGGCGAGCTCGCGGCGGAACACCGGGAGGCGATGGACGATTTTGCGTACTACCGGCAGCAGCAGCGCAGCCTCGCGGTGACCCGCCAGGTGAGCGCCGGCGGCTTCTACCAGCTGATGCCGGACTGGCAGGTGGGCGTGCAGGCGGCCCAGGGCAGCCGGCGTTATCCGGACGGTTCGCGGCCGAGCAACGAGATCGATTTCACCGGGCTCGACACGGTGCTGCGCTATGTCCCGGAATCGGGCGCGGTGGTCGCGATCACCCGCCGGCGGGCGCAGGGGCAGTACCCCAACGCACCGATCACGAGCACCGGGCTGTCGGAATCGCGCTTCGACCAGGATGAACTGTTCGCCGAAGCCAACCTGCCGCTGCGCAGCGGAACCCGGCTGCTCGGGCGGGTGGGCTCGGTGACGCGCACCTACCAGCGCTTTCCGCAGAACAACTACTCGGGCCGCAACGCGATGCTCGGGCTGGACTGGCAGGTCACGCCGCGCACGACGCTCGGCACCACGCTGCGCTACGACATCGAGCCGGCGCAGGACTTCGTCTCCAACTACGTGGCCGTGAAGGGGCTGCGGCTGGGGGCCGTCTGGGCCTATTCGACCAAGCTGCGCGTGGAGAGCCGGCTGGAGTGGCGCGACGCCCAGTACCGGGGCGATCCGGGCTTCGGGGTCAGCACCGGCGCCCAGCGGGAAGACAAATCGATGCTGGCCTCCGTCGCCGGCACCTGGCAACTGGCGCCTCGCACGCGCTGGATCACCGCCCTGACGCGGGAGCGGCGTGAATCCAGCGAGGCGGGCTTGAGTTTCAACTATTGGACATTGGCGGGGAGTCTGCAGTGGGTGTTTTGATGAATGGCTGGATGCGCGGCAAGGCCTGGCTCGGCGCGGTGGTCGCCGGCTGTGTGCTGGCGAGCGCGCCGGCGGTGGCGAAGGATGGGGTGGCCGAGCCGGCGGCGCAGGAATACCGCCTCGGGCCCGGCGACGGCTTGAAGATCTCGGTGTTCCAGAACCCCGACCTGAGCCTGGAGACGCGCGTCTCCGAGACCGGAGCGATCAGCTACCCGCTGGTCGGCAACGTGCAGGTGGGGGGGCTCAGCGTCGCCGGGGCCGAAAAGGCCATCGCCGACGGGCTGCGCAAGGGCGGCTACGTGCTCCAGCCCCAGGTGACGGTGGTGCTCCAGCAGGTGCGCGGCGCCCAGGTGGCGGTGCTCGGCCAGGTCGCCCGGCCCGGCCGCTATCCGCTGGAAAGCACCGCGATGAAGGTGACCGACGCCCTGGCCCTGGCCGGCGGCATGGCCCCCCAGGGCGCAGACAAGGTGATCCTGACCGGTATGCGCGGCGGCCGTCGGGTGCGCGCCGAGATCGACGTGACCGACCTGTTCGTCACCTGGACGCCCGAAAAGGACGTGCCGATCCAGGCCGGCGACACCCTCTACGTGAATCGCGCGCCCCAGGTGTACGTGTATGGCGAGGTGCAGCGCGCCGGCGCCTACCGCATCGAGCGCCAGATGACGGTGCTGCAGGCGCTGGCGATGGGCGGTGGCCTGAACCAGCGCGGTACCGAGCGCGGCGTGCGCATCCATCGCCGCGGCGAGGACGGCACCACCCGCATCCTCACCCCGCAGCTCAACGACCCGGTGCAGGCCGACGACGTGGTCGTCGTCCGCGAGGCGCTCTTCTGATCGGACCGAACATGGGAATCGCTCAAATCCTGGCCGTACTCAAGGCCCGCCGCAAGGAACTGCTCGGCGTGTGGGGCGGCGTGGTGGTGCTGGCCCTGGTGGTCAGCCTGCTGCTGCCCAAGCAGTACGTCGCCTCCACCGAAGTGGTGGTCGAGTCCCGCGGCGGCGATCCGCTGGTGGTGCAGCCGGGCAGCGGCGCTACCACGCCGGGCTTCCTGGCCACTCAGGCCGACATCATGGCCAGCGAACGCGTGGGCGCGCGGGCGGTGGCCGCCCTCAAGGTGGCGCAGATGCCGCGCTGGGCCGAGAAGTGGCAGAAGGCCTCCGGCGGGCAGGGCGACGCCAACCGCTGGATCGCCGGACGCCTGAAGAAATACGTCAAGGTCAGCCCGTCCCACGAGAGCAACGTGCTCACCGTCACCGTAACGGCCGACGACCCGAAGTTCGCCGCCGACTACGCCAACGCCCTGGCCAAGGCCTATCTCGAGACCGACCTGGAGCTGAAGGTGGAGCCGGCCAAGCAGTCGGCCGCTTGGTTCGACGAGCACACCAAGGCCCTGCGCGCCAACCTCGAGAACGCCCAGGCCCGCCTGTCCGAATTCCAGCGGACCCACGGTCTGGTGGGCGACGAGAAGCTCGACCTGGAAAGCGCGCGCCTGACCGAACTGTCCACCCAATTCACCGCCGTCCAGGCCCAGAGCACCGAGACGGCGTCGCGCCAGCGCCAGGGCGGCAGCAGCAACGAAGTCACCGCCAGCCCGCTGATCCAGGCCCTCAAGATCGACCTGGCCCGCCAGGAGGCCAAGCTCTCCGAACTCGCAGGCTACCTGGGCGAGAACCATCCCCAGTATCAGCGTGTGAAGGGCGAGGTGGATTCGCTGCGCGCCCGCCTGCGCGCCGAGTCCGGCAACGTCGCCGCGGTGGTCGGCACCAACACCCGCATCAACCAGGCCCGCGAAGGCGACCTCAAGGGCCGTCTCGAGGCCCAGAAGCAGCGCGTGCTGCAACTCAAGCAGCAGCGCGACGAGATGGGCGTGCTGCAGCGCGAGGTGGACAGCGCCCAGAAGGCCTACGACCTGGTGATGGCCCGCCTGACCCAGACCAGCCTCGAGAGCAAGTCGCGCCAGGGCAACGTGGCCTTGCTCTCCCACGCCGTGCCGCCCACCGAGGCGGCCAGCCCGAAGCTGCTGCTCAACCTCGGCCTGGCGATCTTCATCGGCGCGCTGCTGGGCATGGCGGTCAGCATCGTGCGCGAGCTGATCGACCGTCGGGTGCGCGGCGCCGACGATTTGGCCGACGCCATCGGCGCACCGCTGCTGGCCGAAATCTCGAGCCCCGTGGCGGCGCAAGGTGCCCCCACGGCCGCGCCGACGCGTTTCCTGCCCGCCCTGCGGCGCGCCTGAGGAGCCATCATGGACATGAAAACCCTTTCCAGCCGCAGCGGTAACCCGTTGTCGGCCTTCGAAAAAGCGCCGGTGGCTTTCCCCAACCTGGGCGAGATCCTCGTCTCCACCGGCCGCCTGCCGGCCGACGCGGTGGCCCGCGTCGCCGCCCGTCAGCGCGAGCGCGGCATTCCCTTCGGCGCGGCGGCCATCGAACTCGGTCTGGTCAGCCAGGCCGACGTACATGCCGCCCTGTCGCGCCAGTTCGACTACCCGGTGCTGTCGGCCGGCGACCAGGGCGCCGACCCGGAGCTGGTGGCGGCCTTCGAGCCGGGCTCGTCGCGCGTCGAGGCGTTGCGCAAGCTGCGCAGTCAGCTGGTGCTGCGGCGCATGGCCAACCCGCTGCTGCGCAGCGTCGCCATCGTCGGCGCGGCGCGCGGCGAGGGGCGTAGCTGGCTCGCCGCCAACCTGGCCGTGGTGTTCTCGCAACTGGGCGAGCGCACCCTGTTGGTGGACGGCGATCTGCGCAATCCGCGCCAGCAAACCCTGTTCCGCCTGCCGCCGGCCGGCGGTCTGGCGGCGCGGCTGGCCGAGCGGGGCGACAAGGGCGGGGCGATCCAGCCCCATTCGCGCTTCGACCACCTGTCTGTGCTGCAGGCCGGCATCGTGCCGCCCAACCCCCAGGAGTTGCTGGCCCGCCCGGCCTTCGGCGCACAGATCGCGCTGGCCCGCGATGCCTTCGAGATGACCCTGGTCGACACCCCGGCCGACGAAGTGGGCGCCGACGCCCAACTCGTCGCCGCCACCTGCGGCTGTGCCGTCGTGGTGGCCCGCCGTCATGCCTCCGCCCACAAGCGGGTGGCGGCGCTGTCGGCCAGTCTGCGCGACGCCGGCGTGCTGGTGATCGGCGGCGTGCTGCTGGACTTTTGATGAGCGCGACGCTTTCCGCC
This sequence comes from Zoogloea sp., assembly GCF_041911615.1. Classification (GTDB taxonomy): domain Bacteria; phylum Pseudomonadota; class Gammaproteobacteria; order Burkholderiales; family Rhodocyclaceae; genus Zoogloea. The sequence goes on from NZ_JAYROR010000090.1 coordinate 21,281, forward strand.
CCGCTGCCGCTCGGCACGCCGACGCCCTTCGAGGCGCGGGTGTCGCGGCGTTTTGCGTGGGGCATCTTCATCGCGCTGTGGGGCAAGCTGCTGGTGGCGGTGCTGCTCACCCAGCCGGTGATCGACGCGGAAGGCGAATCCATCTACAACCGGCTCGCCGACGCGGCCTTGCTGGCGACCCTGTTCGCCGGGCTGGTGACCTACGCCGACGCGATCCTGCAGCGGGCGCCACTGATGCTGGTGGCCGTGCCGGTGGGGCTGGCGTCGTTCCTGATGACCGAGTCGCTGACCGGCTTCAACTTCTCCACCGCGGTGTTCGAGTATTTCAAGATCGTCACGCCGCCGCTGCTCTCGGTGCTGCTGCTGCGCCTGTTCGAGCGCGAGCCGGTGCTGCTGATCCGCCTGCTGCGCATCACCCTGGCCCTGATCTGGGTGCTGATGGTGTTCGCGCTGATCGTCATGCCGCCGTCGCTCAACCGGGGTGGCGAACCGTTCTGGCCGGTTTACTTCGCTTCGCTGCACACCAGCTCCTACCTCGTGGTGGTCTGCGCGGGCCTGTCGCTGTACCTGTTCGAGGCGGGCCACCTGGGACGCCGCGTGTTCGTCGGGTTGCTGCTGTTCTCGGTGCTGCTGGTGTTCTACGGCTGGGGCGTGCGCACCTCGATGGTGGCGGCGCTGGCCTTCGGGGCGGTGGTGCTGGTGCAGCGTACCCGCATGGCGCCGGTGGCGATGTTCGTCGCGGTGGCGGTGGGGCTGGCGCTGGCCTTCGTGCCGCTGCTGTTCGGCCTGATCCACCTGCCGTCCTGGGACGAGATGGTGGAGGTGACCTCGGGCCGCTTCTCGATGTGGCTGCAGAAGATCGACATCCTCGCCAACAGCACGCTGCTCGAATGGCTGTTCGGCCACGGCGAGGGCTCGGACTGGATCGTCTCCGAAGTCTGGTGGTGGAGCGCCAAGGACTCGCACAACGACTTCATTCGCCTGCTCAACCAGCAGGGGATTCTCGGCCTGGGCGCGATCATCGCGGTGCTGGTGGTGTGGGCGGGCGCGTTTCCGCCGGGGGTCGCGCTGCCGCTGCTGGCCGCGTTGGTGGCCTCCACCGCGTTTTCCAACGGGATCATGTTCCGTCCCCAGGCCAGCCTGCTGATGCCGCTGGCCCTGGTGGCCGCCACCGCGGCCTGGCAACGCCAGCGGGAGGACACCCGATGAGCGGCTTCGCGGCCTTGATGCGCCGAGGCGAGGTGCTGGCGGTGACCGCGGCGCCCGGCGGCCAGCGCCTGCTGCACTTCGCGCTGGTGCAGACGATCTGCGGCACCGAGGCGCTGGGGCGCTTCGCCAACGATCTGTCGATCGCGATGATGCTGGGCCTGTTCTCGGCGGTGGGCTGGTCGGCGCTGGTGCTGGCTCGCGTGCCGGTGGCGGGGGAGGGGAAGAGCGCGCCGGTGATGCTCGGCCTCGCCCGCGGTGCGCTGACCTTCACCGCGTTGGCCTGCCTGCCGCTGCCGCTGCTGGCGTGGGGCGGCTGGCTGTTCGAGCCGGGCTGGACGGCGTTGCTGCTGGCCGGCTGGACGGCCTACACCCTGGCCCGCCACTACGGGCTGGCGCTGGCCACCTACCGTGCGCTGCTGGTGCTCGAAACGCTGCTGGTCGCGCTGCTCGCCGTAGGCATTGCGCTGTTCGGTGGCACGCGGGGCTGGATGGCCTACGCCGCCCTGGCGGTGCCCAGCGCGCTGCTCGGGGTGGCCGGCTTCGCGCTGCTGGCCCGCCAGGCCCGGGGCGGCGACGCGCGCCTGCCGACGGGCAGCGCCCGCACCGCGGCCGAACAGGCGGCCCTCAATTTCGTCAGCGCCGGCATGTCGATGATCCTCGTGCCACTCACCGTGCGGGTGGCGGGCGAGGGCTACGGCGGCCTGGTGGCGCTGATCGGCAGCCTCACCAGCGTGCTGCTGCTGTTTCCGCGTGCCCTCAGCTTCAACGCCCTGCCGGCCCTGGCGCGGGTCGTGCGTCAGCAGGGCAGCGCCGAGGTGCGGGCCAGCGTGGATGCGCTGCGGCGCAGGCTGGTGCGCATGAACAGCGGCCTCAGTCTGGTGGCGATCGTCGCCTGGGCGGCACTGGCGGCCTGGGGCCAGCGGCCGGATTTCGCCCTGGCCGGCGCCAGCGCGATCTTCCTGCTCCAGCTGGCGAGCTTCTACGTCGGTCAGCTGGTGCTGCCCGAAGCCAATTACCTGCAGACCGTCGAGGAGACGCGTCTGCCCCTGCGTGTGAACGTCCTGTCGCTGCTGTTCTTCGTCGTCGCCTGCGCGGGCGTGATGGCGGTGGCGCCGCGCGGCGTCGATGCGGTGCTGAGCCTTTTTGTCGTTCTTCTTGGCGCGACCCTGTCGCGCAACCTGTTATTGCGCCGGGCCGTGCAGCGCCGGGCGCCGGAGGTTTTCGCATGAACACGCTGCCCCACCGGGAGTGCCGATGAAAGTCCGCCTTGCTGTTTTCCTGCCGGCCGGGCCGGTGCCGAGCTGGGTCGTCCGCCTCGTGGGCGACTGTGCGGCCCTGCCGGGTATCACCCTCGTCGGCCTGCTGCGCGACAGCGCGACGTTGCCCGAGCCCGACTGGGCCGACCGGGTCGACGAACTGGTCTTCGACCGGGGCGCCTCGCCGCTGCGCCACGTGAGCCTCGTCGCGCCAGAGGGCGTGGCCGAATGGCGGCCCGAGCTTGGCACGCCGTCGGCGTGGCTGGCCGGGCAGGGCTGCGACGTGCTACTCGATCTGCGTGCCGCGCCGGCCTTGCTCGCCGACGGCCCCGCCGAGCAATGGACGCTGATGCTCGCCGGCCGTCCGGCGGTGGACCCGCTGGCCGGCGCCGCGCCGGTGGTGACGGGCAGCGACAGCACCGTGATCCGCCTCGAGGCGCTGCGCGGCGGCGAGGTGCTGGACGCCTCGCTGGGCGCGTCCTGCACCTTCTCGATTCGCCGCAACCGGCGCCGCGCCATCGCCAAGGGCATGGGCATGGTTCGCCGCGCGCTGCTGCGCCTTGCCGACGACGGCATGACCCCGCGCGGCCGCAGCACGGTGCCGGCCACCGCGCCGGCCAGCGCGGCCGCGACGGGGGCCACGACGCGTTTCGCGACGCTGCTGCAACGCACCGTGTCGCGCTCGGCCGTGAAGGCGCTGAGCCGCGAGCAGTGGGGCCTGGCGCTGGCTTTCGGCGACGAGATCTGCCTCGACCCGGCGCGGGCGACGCTGATCGAACCGCCGGCCGACCGCTTCTGGGCCGACCCGATGGTGTGGCCGGCCGAAGGCGGTGGCTGGTGGGTGTTCATCGAAGAGGTGATCTACAAGGAAGGGAAGGGCACCCTGAAGGCGATCCGGGTCAAGCCGGACCGCAGCTGGGCGCCGCCGGTGCCGGTGATGGAGCGCCCCTGGCACCTGTCCTACCCCTTCCTGTTCGCCTGGAACGGCGCGCTGTGGATGGTGCCCGAGAGCGGCGCCAACCGCAGTGTCGAGCTGTATCGCTGTGTCGGCCTGCCCGACAAGTGGGAGAAGGCCGCCGACATCCTCACCGGCATCGACATGGTCGATGCGACGCTCTTCGAACACGACGGCCGCTGGTGGCTGCTGGGCAACGTTACCGAGCCCGGCGCCGACAAGCACGACGAGCTGCACGCCTATTACGCCGACTCGCCCTTCGGCCCGTGGCAGCCCCACGCGGCTAACCCGGTGGTGGCGGACGCGCGCTTCGCCCGGCCGGCCGGGCCGCTGTTCGAGCACGACGGCAAGCTCTTGCGTCCCGCCCAGGTCTGCGTGCCGGAATACGGCCACGCCCTCAGCCTGCGACGCATCGAGACGCTCACGCCCACCGAATACGTGGAGCACACCGAGCAGCGCATCGATCCCGGCTGGCAGCCCGGCATCGCCTGTGTGCACACCCTGAGCCACCAGGCCGGACTCACTGTTTTCGACTACCTGACAAGACGGTCACGTTTTGCCGCTGTGCGCGGCCGCAGACCCGTGGCCTACACCACGCGGGCCCCGGAAGGGGCTGGGGATAATTCCGACGGAACAAAAGCGCAATGAGAATCGATCTGATGGGCTGCAAGGTGGACAACCTGGACATGGAGGAAACCCTCGGCGTGGTCGACGGCTTCATCCGTTCGGGCCGGCCACACCAGCACGTGGTGGTCAATGTCGACAAGATCGTCAAGGCCAGCCGCGATCCCGCGCTGCGCGAGATCATCAACGGCTGCGACCTCATCAACGCCGACGGGATGCCGGTGGTGTGGGCCTCGCGTCTGCTCGGCAAGCCGCTCAAGGCGCGCGTCACCGGCGTCGATCTGTTCGAGGCGCTGATGGCCCGCGCCGCCCAGAAGGGCTGGCGGGTGTTCCTGCTCGGCGCTCGCGAGGAGGTGGTGAGCGGCGTCGCGCGGATCTACCCGGCGCGCTATCCCGGCCTGACCCTGGCCGGCTACCGCAACGGCTACTGGAAGCCCGAGGAAGAAGCCCGGGTGGTGGCCGACATCGCCGTCACCCGCCCGGACATCCTGTTCGTGGCGATCAGCTCGCCCAAGAAGGAGGAATTCCTCGCCCGCTACCAGGCGGCGATGCAGATCCCGTTCGCGATGGGCGTCGGGGGCACCTTCGACGTGGCCGTCGGCCTCGTCAAGCGTGCGCCGGTGTGGATGCAGAACGCCGGCCTGGAATGGTTCTACCGCTTCCTGCAGGAACCGCGGCGCATGTTCCGCCGCTATTTCATCGACGACATGGCCTTCGTCGCGCTGTTCGCGCGCGAGTGGGTCCGGCGCTGAGCGGGGGAGGCACGATGGCGATCGAAGACTGGGGTTACCGCTGGCTCAAGCGCTACATGGACGCCCCCCAGTGGATCAAGGAGCCGCTGGGCCGCCTGTACAGCCTGCTGCCCGACCGCCTGCGTCACGGCAAGGATTTCGGCCGCTATCGCGCCGAGGCGGCACTCGCCGCGCCCGGCGAGATCAAGCGTCTGGCCGAGTCGCGTCTGCGCGAGACCCTCAGCTGGGCCGCCCAGACCGTGCCGGCCTACGCCGCACTGGCCACCCAGCTGCTCACCGACATACCGGCCGAGGAACTGCTGGCGCTGTTCCCGTTGATGACCAAGCTCGACTACAAGCGTAATCCGCAGGCCTACCTGTCCACCGCCTGCGGCGAGGCCGAACGCCTGCCGATGCAGACCAGTGGCTCGGTGGCCGAGCCGTTCAAGTTCTCGCTCCACAAGGGTGTCTCGCGCGCCAAGGAAGCGGCCTACATCGAGGCCTTCAGTCAGCGCATCGGCCTTGTCCGGGGTGACGTGGTGCTCTCGCTGCGCGGCCGCAACATCCGCGGCGCGGCCGCCGACGCCGGCCCGCTGCACAGTTTCGAGCCGATCAAGCGGATGCTGTGGATCAGCCCCAATCACCTGGACGCGGCCTACATGCCCGCCCACGTGGAGACCGCCATCGAACACGGCGTGCGCTTCATCCAGGGTTATTCGTCGGCGGTGTACGAGCTGGCGCGCTGGCTCGACTTCCATCCCCACCCGCGCTTCACCGAAGCGGTGCGCGGCGTGCAGCTGTTCTCCGAATCGGCCGACGACGGCATGGTGGCGCTCATCGAGCGGGTGTTCGGCTGCCCGGTGCTCGTGCATTACGGGCATTCCGAGCGGGCCGTGATGGCCGGCTCGATGCCCGACGACCACCGCTATTTCGTATGGCCGCTGTACGGCCACGTCGAGCTGATCGACGAGGCGGGCCAGACGATCACCGCGCCCGGCGTGCAGGGCGAGATCGTCGCCACCGGGTTCGACAACAAGGCGATGCCCTTCATCCGCTACCGCACCGGCGACCTCGCCATGTGGTCGGACAAGCCGCCGCACCCCGCGCTGCCGGGTTATCCGGTGCTCGAACGCATCGACGGGCGCAACAACGATTACTTCGTCGCCCGCGACGGGCGCCGCATTCCCGTGGCTTCCCTGGGCGGGCTGCGGCCGCCGGCGTTCCTGCAGGTGGAGGCGACCCAGTACGAGCAGCACGTGCCGGGCCACATCGTCGTGCGCCTGCAGTCGGCCACGCCGCTCGACCCCGCCGTGCTGGCCGTGATCGACGACTACTTCAAGACCAAGCTGCTCGGCATGGTGAATGCCGAACTGCAGGTCGTACCGCATATCGAACGCACCGCCCGCGGCAAGCGCCGCCTGATGATCCAGCACCTCGCGGCGCCCGCCGCGAGCGCGCCGGCACAGGCCTGAGCCCCGCGATCACGAACAAGAAGAACCGTCATGAGCGTCGAAGACCGTCTCTACCGCTGGCTGGGCAAGTACCTGGACGCACCCCAGTGGATCAAGACCCCGATCGGGCTGGCCTACGGCTGCCTGCCCAAGCGCGTGCGCTACGGGGCCAGCTACCGCCGCTTCCTGAACGAAGCCCAGCTGAACTGCCCGCAAAAGCTCGCCCAGCTCGCCGAAGCGCGCCTGCGCAGCACCCTGCGCTGGGCCGCCGAAACCGTGCCGGCCTACGCGTCGGTGCGCCCCCTGCTGCGCGAGGGCGATCCGGTCGAGACCTGGCTCGCCGCCTTTCCGCTGACCTGCCGCGCCGACCTCAAGTCGCGGCCGCAGGATTACCGCTCGGTCGCCCGGCCAGCCGCCGCCGAGCTGCCGATGCAGACCAGCGGCTCGTCGTCCGAGCCCTTGCGCTTTCTGCTCGAACGAGGCCTGACCCGCTGCAAGGAAACCGCTTACATCGACAGCTTCAACCGCCGTCTCGGCCTTTCCCGGCGGGCGGTGATCCTGTCGCTGCGCGGACGCAACGTGCGCGGCGCCGAGGCCGGCATCACCCACACCTACGATCCGATCAAGCGGATGCTCCCGGTGAGCCCCAACCACCTCACCCCCGAACTGATGCCCGAACACCTGGACGCCGCCCGGCGCCATCGGGTGAGCGGCATCCAGGGCTACCTGTCGGCGGTGTACCTGCTGGCCAGCTGGCTGGCCCAGCACGATCCGAAGTCGCGCTTCGCGGCCGGCATCCGCGGCATCCAGCTGTTCTCCGAAACCGTCGAGCCCTTCATGCTCGACACCATCCGCCAGGTGTTCGACTGCCCGGTGCTGCTGCACTACGGCCATTCCGAGCGGGCCGTGATGGCCGCCTCGATGGCCGACGATCCGCGTTACTTCGTGTGGCCTCTGTACGGCAAGGTCGAGCTGGTGGATCGTGCCGGCCGGCCGATCACCCGTCCGGGGCAGTCCGGCGAGATCGTCGTGACGGGCTTCGACAACCGGGTGATGCCCTTCGTGCGCTACCGCACCGGCGACATCGCGCGCTGGTCGGCCGGCCCGGCGCACCCGCGCCTGCCGGGCTTCGCGGTGCTCGAACGGATCGAGGGCCGCGATTCCGACTTCATCTACGGCCGCGACGGCCGGGCGATCCCGATGACCTCGGTGGGCGGCCTGCGTCCGCCGGCCTTTACCCGCGTCGAGGCGGTGCAGTACGAGCAGTTCGAACCCGGCCGGCTGGTGGTGTGCCTGCAGACCGAGCAGGGCCTCGGCCAGGACACCCGCTCCGAACTGCAGCAGTTCTTCCAGAGCAAGTTCCACGGCCTCGTCGACGCCGAGCTGAAGGAAGTGGACCACGTGCTGCGCACGCCCAACGGCAAGTTGCGCACCATCGTCCAGCACATCGGCGAACACGGTCACGCGCTCCATGCCTGAGCGAAAACGACCGCTGCTGGTGATGCTGGGGCCTGCACCGGACGCCCGCGGGGGCATCGCCTCGGTGCTGCGCGTCTGGCGCGATGCCGGGCTGGAGGACGGCCGTGCCGTGCGCCATCTGGCCACCTACGTGGATGGCGGCGCGCTGGCCAAGCTGCTGGCCTTTGTGGTGGCGCTGCTGCGCTTCGGCGGCCTGCTGGCGACCGGCCAGGTGGCGGCGGTGCACGCCCATTCCGCCTCCAACGCCAGCTTCCGGCGCAAGAGCCTGCTGCTGGGCCTCGCCCGGCTGGCCGGCAAGCCGTACATCTTCCATCTCCACGGCGGCGCCTTCGACCGTTACCACGCCGGCGCCTCGGCGCTCGAACGGGCGTGGATCGCGCGCACCGTGCGCGGCGCGCGGGTGGTATTCGTACTCTCCGAAACCTGGGCGAGCTGGCTACGCCAGACCATCGGCCACCCGGACGTACGGGTGCTGCCCAATCCGGTGCTGCCCGTGACCCTGCCCACCGACGTGCAGCGCGAGCCGCAAACCCTGCTGTTCCTCGGCCGGCTCGAAGAGGAGAAGGGCACTTTCGTGCTGATCGACGCGCTGGCGCGACTGGCCGGCGTGCGCCCCGAGCTGCGTCTCGTGATGGCCGGCGAGGGCGACCTGGCCCGGGTACGCGCGGCGGTGGCCGCCGCCGGCATGAGCGAACGCGTCGAGCTGCCCGGCTGGGTCGCCGGCGAGTTGAAGGCCTGCCTGCTCGCCCGCGCCGGAATCTTCGTGCTGCCGTCGCGCTTTGAAGGCGTCCCGATGGCGATGCTCGAAGCCCAGGCGGCCGGCCTGCCGGTGGTGGCCACCCGCGTCGGCGGCATTCCGCAGGTGATCCGCGAGGGCGTGAATGGCCTGCTGGCCGAGCCGGACGACGTCGCCTCGCTGGTCACCGCACTCAAGCCGCTGCTGGCCGACGCCGCGCTCGCCCGCCGGATGGGCGAGGCGGGCCGCCGCCGGGTGCTCGACGGCTACGGCATCGAACGGGTGCGCGGCCTGCTTGCCGCGGCCTGGCGCACGCTGGACGAACCGGCGCGCGAAAAGAAGGACTGAGCCGATCATGTTTTCTAGTCATTCCAAGCTCTACCGCCACGCCTCCCCGGGCGTGCAGGAAGAACTCCTGGCCCTCACCAGCCGCCTGCGCAGCGTGATCACCGCCCAGGGCGTGGTGCGTCGCACCACCGCCGCGATCGAACGCAGCCAGTGGCTGGCGCCCGCCGAATGGTCGGCGCTGCAGCTCGAAGCGATGCGCGCCCTGGCCCTGCATGCCGGGCGGCGGGTGCCGTACTACCGCGAGATGTTCGCGCGCCTGGGCATCGACCCGCGGCGCTGGCGCTCGCTGGACGACCTGACCGAGATCCCGGTGCTGACCAAGGACGAGGTGATTGCCGCCGGCGAGCGCCTGCTGGCCGAAGGCGGGCCCTGGCTGCGCTTCAAGGGCTCCACCAGCGGCACCACCGGCCGCGCGATGGCGGGTTGGCGCGACCGCGCCTCGATTGCCTTCGAACAGGCCTTCGTCGAGCGCCAGGCGCGCTGGGCGGGCTACCGCCGGGGCGAACGGCGCGCCTGGCTGCGCGGCGATCCGGTGGTGCCGTCGCGCCAGGCCGACGGCACCCTGTGGCGCATGAACCGGGCGGAGAACATGCTGATGCTGTCCTCCTACCACCTCACGCCCCAGAACGGCGCCGGCTACATCGAGGCGCTGGAGAAGTTCGACCCGGTGATGATCCAGGCCTACCCCTCGTCGGTGGGCTACCTCGCCCGCTGGCTCGAGGAGCACGACCGCAACTACCGGGGCAAATCCCTGCGCGGCATCGTCACCTCGTCCGAAACCCTGGGCGAGGCCGAGCGCCGGATCATCGCCAGGCGCTTCGGCTGCCCGGTGTTCGACTGGTATGGCGCCTTCGAACGGGTGGCCGCCATCGGCACCTGCGAGCACGGCCACTACCACGTGATGGAGGACTACGGCCGCGTCGAATTCGAAACCAACGGCGACGGCACCGCCAACCTCATCGCCACCGGCTTCGGCAACCGCGTGATGCCCTTCCTACGCTACCGCGCCGACGACCGCGTGGTGCTGGCCGATCCCGGCTTCGCCTGCCCCTGCGGGCGCAGCTTCCGGGTGGTGGAGCGGGTGCTCGGGCGGGTGGACGACGCGATCCGCACCCCCGACGGCCGCCACGTGGTGATGCTGGACTGGATCTTCTCCGGCCTCTTCGGCCTGGTCGAAGCCCAGGTGGTGCAGGAACGCCTCGACGAGGTGTGCATCCGCATCGTCGCGGGACCGGAGTTCGGCCACCGGGAGGAGCAGGCGCTGTTGCTGCGCGCGCGCGACCGCCTGGGCGCCCAGGTCATCGTACGCATCGAACGCGTCGCGCAGATCGCGCGCACGCGGAATGGAAAATTCCGGCAGATCGTCAGCCGGCTCAGTGGGAGCAATGAAACCGATGTCTAGCCTCAACCAGGTCGGGTGGTACTGGAACCGCCTGCGCTGCATGTCCGTCGCCGAAATCGTGGGCCGCGCCGGCTCCACCGCCACCCAGGCCATGGAGCGCCGCCGTGCGCCGGTGGATGTGCCGATGGTGCGCCTCGACCGCGTCGGCGCCCGCTGGCTCCCGCGCGAGCTGCCCGAGCAGACCGCCCCGGTGATCCAGCGCGCCAACGAGATCCTCTCCGGCCACTGGCGCCTGTTCGCCCGGGACGCGGTGGCGCTGGGCTTTCCGCCCGAATGGAACCGCAACCCCGACAACGGCGCGCTGCTGCCGCTGAGCTACGGCAAGGTGATGTCGTTCCGCGACACGGCGGTGACCGGCGACATCAAATACCTGTGGGAGCCCAACCGCCACCTCGAACTGGTGTGTCTGGCCCAGGCCTGGCAGGCCACCAACGACATGCGCTTTCTCGAAGGCATCGGCACGCTGCTGGAGAGCTGGTTCGTGCAATGCCCATACCCGCTGGGCCCCAACTGGTCGAGCGCCCTCGAAGCCGGCATCCGCCTGATCAACTGGTCGATCGTCTGGCAGCTGATCGGCGGCCTGCAGTCGCCGCTGTTCGAACACCCGGTGGGCAAGGTGCTGCGCGCCGACTGGCTCAGCAGCGTGTGGCGCCACGCGGAGTTCATCCGCAGCCACCCGTCGCGCCACTCCTCGGCCAACAACCACCTGATCGGCGAACTGGCCGGGCTGTTCGTGGCGGGTGCGACCTGGCCGTTCTGGGACGAAGCCAAGCAGTGGCGGCGCCACGCCCGCGAAGGGTTGGAACGCGAGGCGCTGGCCCAGAACGCGCCGGACGGCGTCAATCGCGAGCAGACCACCGCCTACCAGCAGTTCGTGTGGGATTTCCTGCTGTTCGCAGGGCTCGCCGCCCGCGCCACCGGCAAGCCGTTCTCCGAGGCCTACTGGCAGCGCATGGAGGCGATGCTCGAATACGTCGCGGCCATTATGGACGCCGGCGGTAACGTACCGATGTTCGGCGATGCCGACGACGGCCGCGTCAGCGGATTCTCGCTCGCCGCCGGCGGCTGCCCGTTCCAGAGCCAGCTCGCCAGCGGTGCGGTGCTGTTCTCCAACGCCGGTCTCGCCCGCAAGGCGGGCTACGTGGACGCCCGTACCCGCTGGCTGCTCGGCCGCGAAGCCTGCGCGCCCTTCGACGCGCTGCTGCTGCAGGCCGCACCGGCCACCGCCCGCACCGACTTTCCCGACGGCGGCATCTACGTCCTGGGCGCCAACCTGGACACGCCGGACGAGTTGCGGATCGTGGCCGACGCCGCGCCGCTGGGCCTCGGTGGCATCGCCGCCCACGGCCACGCCGACGCGCTGTCGTTCACCCTGTCGGTGGCCGGGCGGGAATTTCTGGTCGACCCGGGGACCGGCACCTACCATGGCCCGCGCGCCTGGCGCGACGGCTTCCGCGGCACGGCGATGCACAACACCTTGAGCATCGGCGACGAGGATCAGGCCGTGTCGGGCGGCAAGTTCATGTGGGTGCGCAAGTACAGGACAACGGTGCTCGAGCGCGAGACGACCCGCATCGCCGACCGCCTGGTGGCCGAGCACGACGGCTATCGGCGTCTCGCCGGCCGGCCGGTGCATCGCCGCAGCTGGACGCTCGAGCGGCTCAGCGGGAAGCTGACGGTGACCGACGAGGTGCAATCGGGCAGCGAGCAGGCGGTGGCGCTGCACTGGCATTTCAGCGAGCACTGCAACCTCACGTGCACGCCGGACGGCATCTCCGTCGCCAACGGCCCGGTGTGCCTGCTGATGCTGCTGCCCGAAGGCGGCGAGGTGAGCATCCTGCACGGCTCCGACACGCCGCTGGCCGGCTGGGTCTCGCGCGGCTACGACCGTCTGGTGCCCAGCACCACCGTGGTGTGGCGTGGCAAGCTTGCGGCCGGCGAGCACATCGAGACGGTTTTCCGCCGTCTCTGAGCGCAGCCCGGGTCAGGCCTGGGGAAAGAACAGGGCGATCACCGCCGCGAGCTCGTCGTGCACCGCGCGACGAATCGCGGCGATCCGCTCGACGTCGAGTTCGAGCATCGCCACCGTCATCGGGTCAAGGTTTTGCAGGGCGATTTCGTCCGCGGCTTCGTCTTCGTCGGTGGCGACGATCTGGTTGGCCAGGTGGAGCAGGGCGGCTTCGGTCACGTGGGGGCCGCCGAGGGCCGGCAACAGCTGGGCGCCGATCGCCGCCGCGAAGCCGCTCGGCAGGTGCCAGGCGGAGGCCAGCGCCGCGCCGACCTCGGCGTAATTGCACCCGACCACCGCCAGTTCGGCCTCGTGGAGGGGAATCCGGCGGGTCTTCGCGGCTTCGAGCGCCGCGCTGGCGCCTTCCGGATCGCCCTGGAACATCACCAGATGGCCGATGTCGGCCAGCAGCCCTTCGACGAACATCCGCTCCGGATCGCCGGTCCCCAGCTGGCGTGCCGCCGCCCGCGCCGCCAGACCCCGGAAGATGCACGCCTGCCAGAAGCGCGTCATGTGCATCCGGGCCGGCCGGATGCCCGAAAACGTGCCGACGATGGCGGTGCTCAGCACCAGATCGTGCACCTGCTGCATACCCATCAGATTGACCGCGCGGGTCACCGTCTCGACTTTTCCTGGGAAGCCGTACAGCACGCTGTTCACAACGCGCAGCACCCGCGCGGTGATCGCCGGATCGCCGGCCACGGCATCGGCAACCTCGTGGATCGAACTGTCCGGATCGTCGAGCAGGGCGCGGATCCGGTGATAGACGGCAGGCAGGCTGGCGAGTTTTTCGACGCAGGCGACGAGTTCCTGGGGCGTGGTCATGGCAGTGGCGGCTCGGCAAACAGGAGACGAAGAGGTTTACGGCAGCGGAGGGGGGCGCTTTAATCCTCGTCGGTGGATTCAAGTATCCTCTGTCATGGTACACAGGTGTGACATATGCCCGCCGATCGTGTCCGAGCTTTGCAGCGAGCGGCAATTGCGCACGCCCGCCGGAGGATTGAGGCGGAGGAATGACGGCAAGCTTGCTATGCTTTTCGGCAACGCTCAAAGCGGGTATCCGTGCCTGGGCCGTCGAGCTTGAAAAAAGGTTTACCGATGAAACTACTGAGCTGGAACATCCAGTGGGGCCGCGGCGCCGACGGGGTCGTCGACCTCTCGCGCACCATCTCCGCGATTCGCACGCTGGGCGATTTCGACGTGATCTGCCTGCAGGAGGTCGCGGTCGGCTTTGCGGCGCTGCAGGGCGGCCAGCCGGTGGATGGCGTGGGACGTTTCGCCGAGGCCTTTCCGGGCTACAGCGTGCACTTCGCCACCGCGGTGGACATGCCCGACGGACGCGGCGGGCGCAGCAGCTTCGGCAACCTGACGCTGTCGCGCCTGCCGGTTGGGCAGGTTTTTCGCCACAGCCTCCCGCGCCCCCCGGAAGAAGCGGTGCCGAGCATGCCGCGGGTGTGCATCGAACTGATCGTCGAGGCGCCCAGCGGGCCCGTGCGCGTGCTCAACACCCATCTCGAGTACTACTCACGGGTGCAGCGCATGACTCAGATCGTGGCCCTGCACACCTTGCAGTGTGACGCGGTGCGGCTCGTCGAAGCCGGTGGAATGGTCGAAAAGGAAGGCGCCGAGGGCACGCCCTTCGCGGTTTTCGCGCGGCCCGCTTCGGCAATCGTCTGCGGCGACTTCAACTGCGAACCGGGCAGCCCGGAGTATTACCGCATGACCGCACCGATCAGCGCCGACGTGTCGGGCTGGGAGGACGCCTGGCGCTGCTGCTACGGCGACATTCCCCACATGTGCACGGTGGGCCTCAACGGCGCCGAGTGGCCCGATCGACCCTACTGCTGCGACTACTTCTTCGTGAGCGCCGACCTGGTGGATCGCGTCGAGGCGGTCGCCGTGGATCAGGCCACCGCCGCGTCGGACCATCAGCCGATCATCCTGACCCTGGACTGACGAGTCGGCCCGATCTGTACCGATCAAGGACAACGGCCCCGAAATCTGTACCGATTTCGGGGCCGTTTCGCATGTTCAGCGCTTTTCGAGCTTGTCCTGGTAGCGCAGGGCGTTCTTCACGTAACCGTCGGCGCTGGCCTGGAGCTTGGCGATCTCGTGATCGGTAAGCTCGCGGATGATGCGCCCGGGCGAACCGCATACCAGCGAACGGTCGGGGATCACCTTGCCCTCGGGGATCAGCGAGTTGGCGCCGATCAGGCAGTGCTTGCCGATCACCGCGCGGTTGAGCACCACCGCGTTGATGCCGATCAGCGAGCCGTCGCCCACGGTGCAGCCGTGGAGCATCACCTTGTGACCAATGGTGACGTTGGCGCCGATATCGAGGGGCACACCATCGTCGGTGTGGAGCACGGAGCCGTCCTGCACGTTGGTGTTCTCGCCGATGGTGATCGGATCGTTGTCGCCGCGCAGGATTGCGCCAAACCAGATGTTCACGTTGCGACCGAGATGCACGTCGCCGATGACCGTGGCGGTATCGGCAACCCAGACGCCGTCCTGCATTTGCGGGATGTGTTCTCCGAGGCGGTAGATCGGCATTTTATTTTTCCTGTTATGGTTGAGTTTCGCCCGTGCCGCCGAATGGCCGGACGAAGAGCGCGCATAATATCAGGGTGACAGTCGATTGCAACGAAAAACGCGCCTTTTTGATGCGCTTTCATTAAGCGAAATAAGGGCTTAGCGGCATTTTCGAGACACTTCGCGACAGCCCGCGGAGAAGGAAACTCATGGCTCGGACACGACTCGCCGCGCCGGGACGACCCACGCCGCGCGGCGTGGGCCAATAAGCAATGTCAGGCGACCTGGACGCCCTGACGCGGCTCGTCACGGCCTTTCGCGATGCCCGCGACTGGGCGCAATTTCATTCGCTGCGCAATCTCATCGTGTCCCTTAACCTCGAGGCCGGCGAGTTGCTGGAACTGACCCAGTGGAAGACCGATGCCGAGATCGCCACGCTGCCCGACGATCTCCACGGCCGCGAAGCCCTGGAGGACGAATGCGCCGACGTGCTGCTTTACCTGCTGCTGATCGCCGACAAGGCCGGCATCGACCTGGACGCCGCCACACGCGCCAAGCTCGCCAAGAACGAAGCAAAATACCCGGTGGCGCGCTTTCGCGGCTCGCGCCGCAAATACGACGCCGCCGATTGACCGGCGGTGAGGCGGGGCGCTGGTCGAGGTGTTAGCATCGCACCCCTGATTCCTTCGAACCTGTCCGTCCCGTCCGCCGGGGCCATCATCCATGCTGAGTTACCGCCACGCCTTCCACGCCGGCAACCACGCCGACGTGCTCAAGCACTTTGTCCTCGTCCAGGTGCTGGAATACTTCAACCAGAAGGACAAGCCCTACTGGTACATCGACACCCATGCCGGCGCAGGCTGTTACGCGCTGGACGAAGCCTTCGCCCGCAAGAACGCCGAGTACGAGGAGGGCGTCGGCCGCCTCCTCGGGCGCAAGGACGTGCCCACCGAGCTGAAGGAATACTTGCGTGTGGTGCGCGACCTGAACCCGGGCGGCAAGCTGCGACTGTATCCGGGCTCGCCGTGCTGCGCCGCGCCGCTGATGCGACCGGACGACAAGATGCGCCTGTTCGAGCTGCATCCGGCCGACAACCGGCTGCTCAACAAAACCTTCGAGGACGCCGGCAGTCGCGCGATCATCCTCGAGCAGGACGGCTTCACGGGTATCAACGCCTTCCTGCCACCGCCGACCCGTCGCGCGCTGGTGCTGATCGACCCGCCCTACGAGGTGAAGACCGACTACCGTACCGTGGTGTCGATGATGAAGGAAAGCCTGCGTCGCTTCCCGACGGGCACCTATATCGTGTGGTACCCGAAGCTGCACAGCATGGCCTCGCGCGAACTTCCCGAGAAGCTCAAGCGCCTGCCGATCACCAGCTGGCTGCACGTGAGCCTCGACGTACACGCGCCGTCTGAAGACGGTTTCGGGATGCACGGCAGCGGGCTCTTCATCGTGAATCCGCCGTGGACCTTGCCACCGACGCTGAAGAAGGTCATGCCCTATCTCGTCGATGTGCTCGGCCTGGACGACGGCGCCAAGTACGAACTGGAATACGAGATTCCCTGATCGCCGGCCTGGCTGCCACGACACGCCTGGCCCCACTAACGACAACGCCGCGCCGGTAGGCACCGGGGCGGCGTTGTGGCGTCTGGCCATGGCGCCGAGATCATGGCGCCGAGATGGGGCCGCCGTGGCGGCCCTCTGGAGCCGATTTACAGCAGGTTCATCTTCTTCGCGGTCTCGGTGAGCTGGGCACGGAAATCCGGATGCGCGATGCCGATCAGGGCCTGGGTACGTTGCTTGGCGGTCTTGCCACGCAGCTGCGCGACGCCGTACTCGGTCACCACGTAGTTGATGTCGTTCTTGCTGGTGGACACATGGGTGCCCGGAGTCAGGGTCGGAACGATGCGCGAGATGGTGCCGTCCTTGGCGGTCGACGGCAGCACGATGAAAGCCTTGCCCCCCTTCGAACGGTTGGCCGCGCGCACGAAGTCGGACTGACCACCGGTGCCAGAGTAGGGGATCGGACCGAGACTCTCGGAGCCGCACTGGCCCAGGAAGTCGATCTCCAGCGTGGCGTTGATGCACATCAGGTTGTCGTTCTGACCGGCGATGTACGGGTCGTTGGTGAAATCGACCGGATGCATCTCGACCATCGGGTTGCGGTGCAGGAACTTGTACAGGCGCTTCGAGCCGAGCGCGAAGGTCGCGACCATCTTGCCAGGCATGAAGTTCTTGCGGCGGTTGGTGACTGCGCCCGATTCGAGCAGGGTCAGGATGCCGTCGCCGACCATTTCGGTGTGGATGCCCAGATCGTGCTTGTGAGTGAGCTGCATCACCACGGCGTCGGGAATGCCGCCATAGCCGATCTGCAGGGTCGAGCCGTCGTCGATGAGGTCGGCGACGTACTTGCCGATGGCTTCCTGCACGGGCCCGATGGTCGGCAGGCCAACTTCGAGCACCGGCTCGTCGTTCTCGACCAGTGCGGTGACCTGGGAAATATGGATGTGGCAGTTGCCGAAGGCAAACGGAACGTTGGGATTCACCTCGACGATGATGGCACGGGCCTTGGCAATGGCGGCCATCGTGTAATCGGGGGCTAGGCCGAGGGAGAAGTAACCGTGCTCGTCCATCGGCGAAACCTGGGTGAACACCACTTCGGCGGGCATCAGGCCGCGCTCGATGAGCTGAGGCATCTCCGAGAAATAGCTCGGATAGAAGTCGCCCACGCCCTCCTTGAAGCCGGGTCGGGTCGCACCGCTGAAGAAGTAGGCGACGTGGCGGACGTTCTCGGCGGTGGTCGGATCGAGGTAGCCGAACTTGCGGACAGCCAGGATCTGGGACACCTTGACGTCGCGGAAGTCGCGGCGGTGTTCGGAAAGGGCGGTGAGCAGCGCGGGGGGCTCGGCCACGCCGGTCGGAACGACGATGGTGTCGCCGTTATGGACGTTGCGAATGGCTTCGGCCGGAGTTACGCGCTTGGCGGCGTATTGAGCCTGGACGTTCATCGGTTTATCTCCCATGGTAATCGTTATAACTAAATATTAAACCACGGCTCGATGCCGCGATTTGTACTCGATTGTATAGGGTACGGGGACGCCGGAATCTGGCCTGGGTCAAGGAACGGCGGGGCAGCGGGGCGATCAGGGCAGGGCGCTGCGATCCCGGCCGAGACAGGTCCGGTGGCGGCCGTCGACCCGTTCGGCGAACCAGGCGGTGGTGAGTTTGCGCTGGATCTTCGGACTCTTGAGATCGATCTGGGGCATGGTTTCCCGCGGCTGGGCGCCGAAGGCGGCGTCGGCCTGGGCGAACACCCGGGCGTAAAGCGGCGTCTGGGCGAATTGCGCGGTCTTTTCGAGGCGCAGGTCGCGGACGAGCTCCGCGCGAGACATGGCGAGGCGGCCCGTCAGGCTGCCCAGGGCCGTGAGGGTGGCACTGGGCTCGGCGGCCGGGCTGCCGTCCACGTAGCGCAGCAGATCGCCGTCGAGTGCCAGCGGCTGCCCACTGAGGCGGCGCACCGCATTCTGGAAGGCAGCGTTACGGCTGCTGTAGCGGCCGGCGTTGAAATCGGCGAAGCGGTAGAGGATCTTGGAGTAGGGCGCGGGGTAGTCGAGGAGGATCGCGACGCCGAAGTAAACGCCGCCGCGGCGGGTGAAGACTTCGTTGCGGATGCTGTCGCGACGCGGATAGGGGTAGGGCTTCTCGCGTACCTGCTCCTCGGCGAAGGCGACGCTGACCTGCATCGGGCCGCCGGTGCGGACCGGGTTGTAACCACCGAGCAGCGACTGGCCGTTGGGCAATTCGGAGATCATGTCTTCGAACAGCGCGTTCATCTGCTTCTCGGTGCGCAGGGCGTCGATGCGCGCCTTGTAGCTGCGCCCGTCCGGGCTGGATTTGAGCAGCGCGGCATCGAGGAGCAGGCGCGGCAGGTGGATGCGCTCACGGCGCGCCTCGATTTCCTTCCAGACGATCTGCGACAGGCCGGGCACGACGGGATCGGCCTGGAAGGTGGATTCTTGTTCGATGACAGCAACCGCGGCACAAATGTTGTCCGGCGTAGGCGCAATGCGCAGGGCCGCGAACGCGCCGAAGATGTCGGCGGCCCAGCCATCCTTGTCCTTGGCGTAAGGTGGCAGGAAATGGCTCACCAGCGCCCGGCCTTCGCGCTCGCCGGGATAAGGTGCGACGACCGGTCGGGCGGCGACAGGGGCGGGCACCTGGGGGGTAGGCACGGGGAGCGGCGCCGGCATCGGTGCAGTGGGTGGCACCACGGGTCGGGGCGTTTCCGGCACGGGCTGGGGCGGCGCAGGTATCGCCCCGCCGCCGGGCGGGGATGGCAACTTGGGCGACGGGCGGGATTCAACCGGACCGGTGGAGGCGCAACCGGCGACGATCAGCACGCCGCCCAGCAGCGCTGTCAGACGAACGACGGCGCCCATCCTCAGGATTCGCCGGCGGACTTTTCCGCTTCGGCAAGACGACTCAGGCTGCGCGTGTAGTAGGCCGCGTAACCCAGGCCGACAAAGGCCATGGCGCCGGTGAGCAACAACGGGCCTTCGACCGGCTTGCCGGCCAGCACGTTGACGGCGAAGGAGTAGCCCAGGACGAGGGCGGCGGCAAAGCCGCCGACGATGCGTACGGCGGCGAAGATCTTTTGTTGCTTGAGAGTAGGCGTGGCCATCGACGGAAGCGGCGTGAAAACCTGACGGAAGCTGAGAGGCGCGAGGATCGGGTTTCTCTCCTCGCGCGTCAAGCGGTCCGACGGGTCAGAACAGCCCGCGACCGAGCCAGTAGCCCCCGGCCGCGATCAGCGCCGAGCAGGGAATGGTGAGGATCCAGGCCCAGACGATGCTGCCGGCGATCCCCCAGCGCACCGCGGCGGTGCGGCGCACCGAGCCAACCCCAACGATGGCGCCGGTGATGGTGTGGGTGGTGGAAACCGGGATACCCAGGCTGGTGGCCAGGAACAGGGTGATCGCGCCGCCGGTTTCGGCGCAGAAGCCCCCCACCGGCTTGAGCTTGGTGATGCGCTGGCCCATCGTCTTGACGATCCGCCAGCCGCCGAACAGCGTGCCGAGACCGATCGCCAGGTAGCACAGCACAACGACCCACATCGGAACGGGCTCGCCCGGCAGCGTGACGCCGGCAGCGATGAGCAGCATCCAGATGATGCCCACCGTCTTCTGCGCGTCGTTTCCGCCGTGGCCGAGGCTGTAGAGCGCGGCGGAAACGAGTTGCAGGCGCCGGAACCACTTGTCCACCCGACGCTGGGTCTTGTTGCGGCAGATCCAGGCAACGATGACCAGGATCAGCGAGCCGAGGACGTAGCCGAACAACGGGGAGATGATGATGAAGGCGACCGTCTTGCCGATGCCCGCGCCGATCAACGGTTCGGTGCCAGCCTTGGCGATCGCGGCACCGACGATGCCGCCGATGAGCGCATGGGACGAGCTCGACGGAATGCCGTAGTACCAGGTGACGATGTTCCAAGCGATGGCGCCGAGCAGCGCGCCGAATACCAGATGGTGGTCGACGATGCCGGGATCGACGATGCCCTTGCCCACCGTGCTGGCCACCTTGAGCTGGAAGATGAAGAGCGCGACGAAGTTGAAGAAGGCAGCCCAGGCCACGGCCTGATGAGGCTTGAGCACGCCGGTGGACACGACGGTGGCAATGGCGTTCGCCGCGTCGTGAAAGCCGTTCATGAAGTCAAAAACGAGGGCGACGACCACCAGCCCGGCAATGACCCAGAAGCCGATCTGTACGGGTTCCATGGCGATGCTCAGGCGTTTTCCAGCACGATGCCTTCGACGATCTTGGCGACGTCCTCGCAGCGGTCGGTGATGGATTCGAGCTGCTCGTAGATGGCCTTGAGCTTCATGACCTGCAGGGCGTCACGCTCGTCGCGGAACAGCTTGGACATGGCGCCGCGCATGATGCGGTCGGCGTCGGTCTCGAGGCGGTCGATCTCCTGGCAGGTCTGCAGGATCGCGCCGGCGTTGTCCATGTTGGAGATGAGGCCGACGACGATCTTCACGCGGGAGCAACAGGAGAGGCTGACGTTGGCCAGTTGCTGGGCTTCCGGCGTGATGCGCTGGATGTGGTAAAGGGTGGTGCACTCGGCGACGTCCTGGATGGTGTCGAGGATGTCGTCCATGGCGTTGATGAGGCCATGGATCTCGTCGCGGTCGAGCGGGGTGATGAAGCTCTTGTGAGCCTGGGCGACGGTCTCGTGGGTGATCTTGTCGGCCAGTTGCTCGATGGTCTCGATGGACGAGATGCGCTTTTCGGCGCTGGAGATGTCGTCCATCAGGGCGACGAGCTCCTGGGCTCCGAGCACGATTTGCTCGGCGTGGTTGTTGAAGAGTTCAAAAAAGCGCCCCTCTTGGGGCAGCAGGCGTCCGAACATGGGCTCTGTGTTTCAAATTAATGAATGTAGTTTGAAATTTTAACAGAGCCCCGCGCCGTTCACGCAGCGAAGTGTGTCCGGCACTTGATCGGCGTCAGAACTTGGGTTTGCGAGGCGCCTTGAACCCGCCGGCCGGCTTGTCGAAACCGCCTTCTTTTCGGAACGGCTTCTTCGGCGGCGCACCACGTCCGCCCGGACCGGGACGGCCGCGCTCGCGGCTGGCTTCCTCGGGGCTGGCGAGGCGCAGGTTGAGCGGCTGCTGACGAACCCGTGCACGACGCAGGATCTGCACGATGTCGGCGGGCAGGTCGGCGGGCAGTTCGACGGTGCTGTAGTCCTCGAACAGGTTGATCTGGCCGATGAAGCGGCTTTCGATGCCGGCTTCGTTGGCAATGGCGCCGACGATGTCCTTGGGGCTGGCCATGTGTTCGCGGCCCACGTCGATGCGGTAACGCGCGAGGCGGCCTTCGGCATAGTCGCGGCGGCGCTCGAGGATCTGCCCGCGGTTCTCGCGCGGCTCGCGCGGCGCGCGAAGCTCGGGCTTGCCGGCGGCGATCTGGGCGATGTCGGGCTTGCCGTTGTCGGGCATCTGCAGGGGGCGATCCTTCTGGGCGAGGAAGGCGAGCGCGGCGGCAATCTCGTGGACGTCCACGTCGTGCTTCTGTTCGATGCCGGCGATCACATCCAGGAAGAAGTTGAGGTCTTCGGATTCCAGGACTTCGCTGACCTGCTGGCGGAAGGCGGCGACGCGCTTGTCGGCGACGGCCTCGCGGCTGGGCAGCTTGAGGAGTTCGATGGGCTGCTTGGTGGCGCGCTCGATCTGGCGCAGCAGGTGGTTCTCACGCGGGGCCACGAAGAGGATCGCGTTGCCGGCGCGGCCGGCGCGGCCAGTACGGCCGATGCGGTGAACGTAGGCCTCGGTGTCGTAGGGGATGTCGTAGTTGATGACGTGGCTGACGCGGGGCACGTCGATGCCGCGGGCAGCCACATCGGTGGCGACGACGATGTCGAGGGTTTCGTTCTTGAGCTGCTCGATGACGCGCTCGCGCAGCTGCTGGGTCATGTCGCCGTTGAGGCAGGCAGCGGCGTAGCCGCGGGCCTCGAGCTTTTCGGCCAGTTCGACGGTGGCGGTCTTGGTGCGCACGAAGACGATGGCGGCGTCGAAGTCGTCCTCGACCTCGAGGATGCGGGTGAGGGCGTCGAGCTTGTGGGGGCCGGCGATCTGCAGGAAACGCTGCTTGATGGTCGAGACGGTGGCCGTCGCGGCCTTGATTTTCACTTCCTTCGGATCGCGCAGGTAGCGGTGGGCGACGCGGCGGATGGCGTCCGGCATGGTGGCCGAGAACAGCGCGGTCTGACGGGCGGAAGGGGTGTGCTCGAGGATCCATTCCACGTCGTCGATGAAGCCCATGCGCAGCATTTCGTCGGCTTCGTCGAGGACCAGGGTGGTCAGGTTGTCGAGGTTGAGGCTCTTGCGTTCGAGGTGGTCCATGACCCGACCCGGCGTGCCGACGACCACGTGCGCGCCGCGTTGCAGCTGACGTAGCTGGACGACCATGCTCTGGCCACCGTAAATCGGCAGCACGTGGAAGCCGGGCATCTTGCTGGCGTAGCGCTGGAAGGCCTCGGCGACCTGGATGGCGAGTTCGCGGGTGGGGGCGAGGACCAGCACCTGCGGGTTGCGCTGGGCGAGGTCGACCCGGTCGAGGGCGGGGAGGGCGAAGGCGGCAGTCTTGCCGGTGCCGGTCTGGGCTTCACCCAGGATGTCGTGGCCGGCGAGCAGATGCGGGATACAGGCGGCCTGAATGGGCGAGGGGGTTTCGTAGCCGATCTCGGCGAGGGCGGCGAGGATCGGCGCCTGGAGGTCGAGCTGGTCGAAGCGTTCGATGGGTGCGGTCATGGGCGTGCGGGGCGCGGGCCGGGTGGAGGGTGAAGCGGTCTTGGGCCCGGAGCGAGAAGGCGGCTTCAGCAAAACACTTAATTTTACCGGAACCGCGCCCCGCCGTCCTGCTGCACGTCAGGAGCGGGCGACGGTGGCGGCGTCCTGACCGAACAGGTTCTTGCGTGCTTCGGAGCTCAGCGTGCCCTGTGCCGGGTTGATCTGGGCGACGAGCGCGTAGGCGCGCTGGGTGGCGGGACGAGCGGCGATGGCGTCGAACCAGCGCCTGACGTTGGGAAAATCGGCGAGATTCTGGCGCTGCTTGTCGTGGGGAACGACCCACGGGTAACAGGCCATGTCGGCGATGGAGTAATCGGCCCCGGCAATGAACGGGCGGTCGGCCAGGCGGCGGTCGAGCACGGCGTAGAGGCGGGCGGTTTCCTTGACGTAGCGGTCGATGGCGTAGGGGATCGGCTCGGGGGCGTACTGGGTGAAATGATGGTTCTGACCAGCCATGGGGCCAAGGCCGCCCATCTGCCAGAAAAGCCATTGCAGGGTATCGACGCGACCGCGCGGGTCGGCGGGCAGGAAGCGTCCGGTCTTTTCGGCGAGGTAGAGCAGGATCGCGCCGGATTCGAAGATCGAGATGGGTTCGCCACCGCCGGCCGGGGCGGTGTCGACGATGGCGGGGATGCGATTGTTGGGGGCAATGCGCAGGAACTCGGGCTGAAACTGTTCCCCCTTACCGATGTTGATCGGGTGAACGGTGTAAGGCAGGCCGGTTTCTTCGAGGAAGAGGGTGACCTTGTGGCCGTTGGGGGTTGTCCAGTAGTAGAGGTCGATCATGATTGGGGTCCCGTGGGTGGATTTTCGATCCGGACGCGTCAGGCGGACGGCCGGCGTTCGGCAGCCAGCACCCAGGCCGGATCGAGGCCGCGGATGGGAACGCGCGGATCGGCAGGAATTCGGCCTGCGAGCTGGAGTTGCAGGTAACGCAGACAGGAGACCCGCAGGAAGGACGTGAAGTTCGTGCTGTCGTCGAGCCTGCCGCTGGCTTCCAGTTCGTCGTAGAGCCGGCCGAGGAGCTGGGGCACGCTGAGCCCGTCGCGCCCGCCGATCTCGGCGAGCACCTGCCAGAACAGGTTTTCCAGGCGCAGGCTGGTAGCGACGCCGTGCAGGCGGATCGAGCGGCTGCGGGTGGCGTAGAGATCGGGATCGGCGTTGATGAAGATCTGGCACATCGGTGGCGCTCCACAAACGGGGAAGCCCCCGCCAGGCCATTGTAGGGGCTGCGGGGGCGCTTGTGCCGGAGGCGGAAATCAGTGCTGGATGGTGGTGCCGAGTACGGTCAGGAACTGGGCGATCCAGGCCGGGTGGGCCGGCCAGGCCGGCGCGGTGACGAGGTTGCGGTCGGTGACGGCCTGATCCACCGGGATGTCGGCGTAGCTGCCGCCAGCCAGTTCCACCTCAGCGCGGCAGGCGGGGTAGGCGGAGCAGGTGCGGCCTTGGAGCACCCGGGCACCGGCGAGAAGCTGGGCCCCGTGGCAGATGGCGGCGACGGGCTTGTCCGCGTCGAAGAAATGGCGCACGACGGCCAACACCTCGGGGTACATGCGCAGATATTCGGGCCCGCGCCCACCCGGAATCACCAGCGCGTCGTAGCGCTCGACATCCACGTCGGCGAAGGTGGCGTTGAGGATGAAGTTGTGGCCGCGTTTTTCGGTGTAGGTCTGATTGCCTTCGAAGTCGTGGATCGCAGTGGCGATGGTGTCGCCGGCCTTCTTGTCGGGGCACACCGCATGAACGGTGTGACCGACCGCGAGCAGTGCCTGGAAGGGCACCATGGTTTCGTAGTCTTCGCAGAAGTCGCCACAGATCATCAGGATTTTCTTGGACATGATTGGTCTCCTTGGTTCGCGTTTGGGGTGGATTCGACGCGAACAGTGTGGCTGCGGCAATCGCCGCCCGGGTGGTAGCCCGTTACCGCGTCGGCGGGGCTTTCGGCCGCCGGCGGGTTTGGTCATGATTCGGATTTTTTGGAAGCAAAGCGACGATGAACGATTTTGTGATTCCACCGCCGGCGGCGGTCACCGTGCCGGTGGCACAGGGCGCCGGGCGTTTCCCGGTGCGGCGGATTTTCTGCGTGGGGCGCAACTACGCCGCCCACGCGCGGGAGATGGGCAGCGATCCGAGCCGCGAGGCGCCATTTTTCTTCTGCAAGCCGGCCGATGCCGTGCTGCCGGTGACGCCGGATTCGGTGGCCATGCTGCCGTATCCGGGCCGTACGGCCGACTTTCATCACGAGGTGGAGCTGGTGGTGGCGATCGGCCAGGGTGGGGCGGACATTCCGGTCCCCGAAGCCCTGCGCCACGTGTGGAGCTATGGTGTCGGTCTGGACATGACGCGCCGCGACGTGCAGGCGACGCTCAAGGCGAAGGGACACCCCTGGGAAGCGGGCAAGGCCTTCGACCATTCGGCGCCGATCTCGCCGCTGGTGCCGGCCAGCGCCATCGGACACCCGGCAAGCGGCGCGGTATGGCTCGAGGTGAACGGCGAGCCCCGTCAGCGGGGCGATCTGGCGGACATGATCTGGTCGGTGGCCGAGATCGTGTCCCGGCTATCCGAACTGTTCGCGCTCGCGCCGGGCGATCTGATCTTTACCGGCACGCCGGAGGGCGTTGGGCCGGTGATGCCGGGCGAACGCATCGAGGCGGGCGTCGACGGCGTGGGCCGCCTGACGCTGCAGGTGGCGTGAGGCCTCAGGCCAGGTCGCTGCGGTGGGCGTCGGCCCAGCAGTTGGGGGTTTCGTAGATGCGCACCTGCTCAAGGCGGACGTGGTTCTGGAACGCGCCGGTATAGAGCGGATCGAGGATGCGAAAGGCGGCGACGGCAAGGTTCTCGGCGGTCGGCACGACGTCGAGGAGCACCGTCTTGTGGCCGGGAATGCCCTGCAGGAAGCTCACCACCGCGGTATCGCCCCGATAGGCGAGAAACGCGTGATCCCACACGTCCACCACGTGGCGCTTGGCGATTGCCTTGACCTCGCCGAAATCGACGACCATGCCGTTGGCCGACATGCCGTCCGCGCGGATGATGTCGCCGGACAGGGTGATCTCCAGCGCATAGCGGTGGCCGTGCAGGTGTCGGCACTGGCTCGCGTGGTCGGGAATGCGGTGGCCGGCGTCGAATTCCAGGCGGCGCGTGATTTGCATGGCGAAAACCGGACGCGCAGCGCCGGCCGAGAAAAAAGGTCCCGTATTATACGCGCCTCGTTTTCGCACCTGGATAAACCGCATGAACCGCACCGGACAGATGCTCACGGTCACCGACCACAACCGGAGCTTCAGCCATCTGACCTATGTTTACCCGGTGGTGTCGCGGCGCGCGGGTGGCGTGTCGGTGGGTATCAACCTGAATCCCAACAGTGCCTGCAACTGGCACTGCGCCTACTGCCAGGTTCCCGGACTGGTGCGCGGCGCGGCGCCGGAGATCGATCAGGCTCAGCTCGAAGCCGAACTGGGCGATTTTCTGCACGAACTGGTGCACGGCACGTTCATGATCGAGCACGTGCCACCCGAAGCACGCGTGATCCGCGACATCGCTTTCTCGGGTAACGGCGAACCGACCAGCAGCAAGGCCTTTGCCGATATCGTGGCGCGAGTGGTCGCCCTGCGCGACGCCGCCGGGCTTGGCCACGTGCCGATTCGCCTCATCACCAACGGCAGCCTGATCGATCGCCCCTACGTGCAGACCGCGCTGACGCGACTGGCCGAGGCCGGTGGCGAGGTGTGGTTCAAGCTCGACGCAGGGACAGGAGCCGACATCCAGCGCATCAACGGAATCGACATCGACCCGCTCGCCCACGCCCGTCGGCTGGCTCAGTGCGCGTCGCTGTGCCCGACCTGGGTGCAGACGTGCCTGTTCCGCTGGGATGGCGAACTACCATCGCAGGAACAGGTGACGAGCTATCTGGATACACTGGATCACGCACTGACGTGCGCCCAGAAAACCCCTGCCGGCCAGCTGCCGAAAGGGGTGCTGCTGTATGGCGTGGCTCGGCCTTCACTTCAGCCGGAAGCCAGACACCTGCAGCCGCTCACGCCGGACGAGATGGAAGCCATTGCCCGTCGGGTGCAGGAAAGCATCGCGCCCCGGGGATTGACGGTGACCGTCAACCCCTGAGGGCGAATCGTCGGCGATTCAGTGCGCGACGCGCTCCTTGCGCTTGGCGCGGGCTTCCTTCTTCAGGGTCTTGAAGAGTTCGGGGTTGGTCGCCTTGAGGTATTCGACGACTTCCACGTCATCCTTCTTGATCTTGGTGATGTCGACCTGCTCGATATGCACCAGACGGAGCAGGGCCTGCACCGGGCGCGGAATGTTGCGACCGCTCTCATAGCGCGAACCGCCACTCTGCGTCACGCCGATCTTGGACCAGAACTGGGACTGGTTCATGCCAAGCTTGCGACGGATCTCACGGACATCGACTTTTTCGGTGGTTTTCATCTTATGTTCCTCAAGGGTTTGACTCTGTTCGTTATTAACAGCGGGAGGGCTGTTGTCTGCTATAACTTTCGTTATATGTCGGAAAGTATAGATCACTACTCGCAACACATACAACGTTATATTTGGATGGGTTAGGGTTTACCGCACGAACTTCCCGTGACGTCGTGCACATATCGGGGCGAACTGCTAAAGCTGCAAGAGTTTGCTTTATCCGCTAAGATCACGGGTTTCCAAATCCTCATCTTCTTAGAAGTCAAGATGGCGCTCATAGTTCAGAAATATGGCGGCACCTCCGTCGGCAACCCCGAGCGGATCAAGAACGTGGCCAAGCGGGTCGCGAAGTTCAAGGCCCAAGGCCACCAGATGGTGATCGTCCTGTCCGCGATGAGCGGCGAGACCAACCGCCTGATCGCCCTGGCCAAGGAAATCAGCCCGAACCCCAGCCCCCGCGAACTCGACGTGGTGATCTCCACCGGCGAGCAGGTCACCATCGGCCTGCTGTGCATGGCCCTAGAGGAGATGGGCATCAAGGCTCGCAGCTACACCGGTGGCCAGGTGCGCATCCTCACCGACGACGCCTTCACCAAGGCGCGCATCCTCGACATCGACGGCGACAACATCCGCCGCGATCTCGATGCCGGCGCAGTCGTCGTCGTCGCCGGCTTCCAGGGCGTCGACGAAGGTGGCAACATCACCACCCTCGGTCGTGGCGGCTCCGACACCACCGGCGTGGCGCTGGCGGCCGCGATCAAGGCCGACGAGTGCCAGATCTACACCGACGTGGACGGCGTTTACACCACCGACCCGCGCGTCGTGCCAGAAGCGCGCAAACTCGACACCATCACCTTCGAAGAGATGCTGGAAATGGCCAGCCTCGGCTCCAAGGTGCTGCAGATCCGCTCCGTCGAGTTCGCCGGCAAGTACAAAGTCAAGCTGCGGGTCCTCTCGTCGTTCCAGGAAGAAGGCGAGGGCACCCTGATTACCGTTGAGGAAGACAAGAACATGGAACAGCCGATCATCTCCGGCATCGCTTTCAACCGTGACGAAGCCAAGATCACCGTGCTGGGCGTTCCCGACAAGCCGGGCATCGCCTATCAGATCCTCGGCCCGGTCGCCGATGCCAATGTGGATGTCGACATGATCATCCAGAACGTCGGCCATGACGGCACCACCGATTTCTCCTTCACCGTCAATCGCCCCGACTACGAGAAGGCCATCAAGATACTCGAAGGTGTGCAGGCTCACATCGGCGCCCGTGAGATCAAGGGAGACCGCACGATGGCGAAGGTCTCCATCGTCGGTGTCGGCATGCGTTCGCACCCGGGTGTCGCATCCCGCATGTTCCGCACCCTGGCGGAAGAGGGCATCAACATCCAGATGATCTCCACCTCCGAGATCAAGATTTCCGTCGCCATCGACGAAAAGTACCTCGAACTGGCTGTCCGCGTGCTGCATCGCGCATTCGGCCTCGATCAAGCCCCCGCTTGATTTGACTAACCGCCAAGTGTTGTCTATAATACTTGGCTGTTGCGGAGAGTTGGCCGAGAGGTCGAAGGCACTCCCCTGCTAAGGGAGCATGCGAGCTAAAACTTGCATCGAGGGTTCGAATCCCTCACTCTCCGCCAAGAAACACGAAGAAGCCCTTGTTTTTCAAGGGCTTTTTTGTTTTTAGGTTTTGCCGGTGTGTTATCTGGCATGCCATGGCATCCTGGCTTCGGTTAGGTGGTTTTGGACGTATCAGGGCAGCCGACTTTCGCTCGCGCTCTGGATCGACCAAGAGGCTTCCCTGACGTCGCTGCACAGGCTTCAGTCCAGACAGCATCACCCCGGCCTTCTTGTAGGCGTAGCCCGAACGATAGATCCGCCGCAGTCCCCACAGGGCAGCCTGGATCAACTCTCGCGTATCGGCTGATGGCGCCGGCAGGGGAGCCACCTCGCTGCGATTGTACTGGGGCTCCCAAGGCTTGAAAGGGTTGCTCCCGATCATCACCGTGATCGCCCCGACCACATTACGTCGCGCTGGCCGAGCGGGTTTTTCACGTCCTGGCAGACCGCAAGATCACGCTCTACCGGCTCTCTGTGCTCTCTGTGCTCTCGGGCGTCTCGTTTTATCAGACTGACCGCTATCTGCGACAAGGCCGGCGGATGCCAGCCTATGCGCTGTTCAGGTACGCCGAGGCGCTCGACGTATCGGTGTCCCACTTGGTCGGCGACCAGGTCGAGCGTAAGCGTCGTCCCAGCCCCGTCTTGACGCCTCAGACTTTCAGCCTCTCCAAGCGCTCATTCACCTCATACAAATCAAAGCGTCCGGGCTCGAAGTCCTCCCCGCACCACTCCCGCATGGCGTGGTGTTCGGGGTGGTCC
>NZ_JAYROR010000091.1:0-23038 GCF_041911615.1 Zoogloea sp.
CGATCTCGCTCGGCCCGCGGTGCTCACGCCGCACCCGGCCGAGGCCGCCCGCCTGCTCGGGGTCTCCACCCCCGCGGTGCAGGCCGACCGCCTCGCCGCCACCCGCGAGATCGCGCGGCGTCTGCGGGCGTGGGTCGTGCTCAAGGGCTGCGGCAGCGTCGTCGCGAGCCCCGCCGGCGACTGGTGGATCAACACCACCGGCAACCCGGCGATGGCCACCGCCGGCATGGGCGACGTGCTCACCGGCATCGTCGTCGCCCTGCTCGCCCGCGGCTGGCCGCCCGGCGACGCGCTGCTGGCGGCGGTGCACCTGCACGGCCTGGCCGGCGACCGCCACTGCGCCGCCCACGCGATCGACAGCGGTCTGCTCGCCGACGAAATCGCCCCGGCGGCGCGAGCCTGCTTCAACGCCTGGGTCCGCGAATCGGCATGAAAGCCAAAACCAAGCAAAAATCGCAACAAACTAGCTTAGATTCGATCAATTTTTCGCAACAATTCAGAGCAACATCCAGAAAATCGTCGTCGAATACAAAAAGGCCTTGACGCAGCATCGAGTGCTACCTATAATGCGCGCTCTAACTCACCGGGCGGTTAACTCAGCGGTAGAGTGCCACCTTCACACGGTGGAAGCCACTGGTTCGATCCCAGTACCGCCCACCAGATTCCAGCAAAAAGGCCTCGCAGATCGCGAGGCCTTTTTGCTTTGGGTGGTCGCCGTGGCCGCGCCCCGAAGGGCGCACCCTGCCCGCTCAACCCGGCCCCAGCCCGATTGGCGCCGGCGCCAGATTGACGATCTTCGAAAAGAGCTGCGCGTACTCGCCGGCCGCCCCTTCCCACGGGTTGTCGTTGGCCATGAAGGCCGCGTCGATTACCGCCCAGTCCTCGGGCAACAGGTGCTGTTCGGCGAGGGGGAAAACCTCGTGCTCCTCGGTGTTCATGTGCTGCCACTCCTCGTCGATATAGCCGAGCACCGCCGCATGGAAGGCCGCGAAGGCGGGCGGACCGTCGCGGCGAAAGGTCTCGGCGGCCGCCTCCAGGGCGCGGATGCGCGCCTCGCCGCGGGCGTGGTCGGCCTCCAGGCG
Organism: Zoogloea sp.; assembly: GCF_041911615.1. Classification (GTDB taxonomy): domain Bacteria; phylum Pseudomonadota; class Gammaproteobacteria; order Burkholderiales; family Rhodocyclaceae; genus Zoogloea. Next base: position 1,083 of record NZ_JAYROR010000091.1, read on the forward strand.
GGCGATCACCGGCAGCGCCTCGGGGCAGCGCGCGCCCAGGCGGGCAAACAGGTAGTCGTTTTCCTTGGGGTGGTGGACCTTCTCGGGCAGCTTGTCGATGTATTCGATCATCGCCGCGATGAGCCCGAAATCGGCCTTCATCCGCCCCTTCTCGATGCCGTCGGTGAGCTGGCGCAGGCCGTTGAGCATGGCCGCGAGGGCGCGGTGTTCCTCGTGGATGATCCGCAGTGATTTCTTCATGGCGTGTCTCCAGGGCGGCGCGCGGCCGCCCGATTCGTGTTTCTCAAACCCCCAGGTGCTTCTGGATGATCGCCGGGTCGTCGCGCACCGTCTCGCTGTCACCGTCGAAGACGATCTGGCCTTTGACGAGGATCATCGCCCGGTCGCAGATGCTGGTGACCGCCGAGTGATTTTTGTCCACGATCACCGTGGCGATGCCGGTCTTGCGGATCTCCTTGACGATGCGCCAGATTTCCAGCGCGATCAGCGGCGCGAGGCCCTCGGTGGCTTCGTCGAGGATCAGCAGGTCGGGGTTGGTCATCAGCGCGCGGCCGATGGTGAGCATCTGCTGCTCACCGCCCGAGAGCTGCCAGCCGCCGTTGTTGATGCGCTCGCCCAGCCGCGGGAAGGTTTCCATCACCCGCTCGAAGGTCCAGTTGCGCTGCCCGTCGACGCCGGCGCGGGCCGCCATCTGCAGGTTTTCGCGCACCGACAGGTTGGGGAAGATGCCGCGCCCTTCGGGCACGTAGGCGATGCCGCGCTGCGCGGTGCGGTAGGTGGGCGCACGGGTGAAGTCGTCGCCACGCACCAGCACCCGGCCGTGGCGCGGCCGCACGATGCCGAGCAGGCTCTTGATCAGCGTGGTCTTGCCCATGCCGTTGCGGCCCATCAGCGCGATGCCCTCGCCCTGGCGGATGTGGAAGTCGATGCCGTGCAGGATGTGGCTGGCGCCGTAGTAGGTGTGAAGCGCCTTGGCTTCGAGCAGCATGCTAGACATGGAACGTGTCCTCCTCGCCGAGGTAAGCCTCCTGGACCGCCACGCTGGCGCGGATCTGCGCCGGCGGGCCGGATTCGAGCACCTGGCCGTTCACCATCACGGTGATGGTGTCGGCCACCGCGAACACGGCGTCCATGTCGTGCTCGACGAGCAGGATCGCGCGCGTCTCGCGCAGGCGCTTGAGCACCTCGACCATCCGCGCCGATTCGTCCGAGCCCATGCCGGCCAGCGGCTCGTCGAGCAGCAGCACCTGGGCGTCGGTGGCGAGCACCATGGCAATCTCGAGCTGGCGCTGCTCGCCGTGGCTGAGGATGCCGGCGATGCGCTCGGCGCGCCCGGCGAGGCCGGCCTCGTCGATGCAGGCCATCGCCTTGTCGATCGCCCACTGCTGCTTCATGGCCTGGCTGAAGATCCGCCACGGCTGCTGGCGCCGCGACTGGGCGGCGAGGCGCACGTTCTCGAGCACCGTGAACTTCGGGAAGATGTTGGTGCGCTGATAGCTGCGCCCGATGCCCACCTGGGAGCGCTGGGCGGCGGTCAGGCCGCTGATGTCGCGCCCCTGGAACAGGATCCTGCCGCTGCTCGGCGGCAGATCGCCCGACAGCATGTTGATGCAGGTGGATTTACCAGCGCCGTTGGGGCCCAGCAGCGCGTGCAGCTTGCCCCGCTCGAGGCTCAGGCATACGTCCTGGTTGGCGAGCAGGCCGCCGAAGCGCCGGGTGATCTTGTCGGCCACCAGCAGGGCCGCGTTGTTGTGCTCAGTCATTGATCGAGCCTCCCTGAAGGGCACGCTTGATGCGGCCGGGAATGGCGGACAGGCCGCCGGGCAGGAACAGCACGGCGGCGACGATCACGAGCCCCATCGCCAGCTGCCAGTGCTTGGTCCAGGCCGAGAACACTTCCTGCATCGCCACGAAGGCGAAGGCCCCGGCGATGGCGCCGACGAGGTTGCCCATGCCGCCGAGGATCACCATCAGCAGCACATTGCCCGACTGGTGCCACGACAGCAGCTCCGGCGTGACGAAACCGAACACCACCGCGTAGAGGTAACCGGCAACGCCGCCCAGCCCGCCCGCCAGCGCAAAGGCGGCGAGCTTGTAGCGGAAGGTGACGTAGCCCAGCGACTGCATCCGGTGCTCGTTGCTCTTGATGCCCACCAGCACCCGGCCGAAGGGCGACTTGAGCACCCGCGCCAGGAACAGGTAGACCAGCACCATCATGGCCAGGATGAAGTAATACAGGTGGGCCGGGTTGTCCAGGTCGAAGGGCTGGTAGCCGGCGATCTCGGCGGAGGGCTTCATGTTCACGTAGACGCCGTCTGAGCCGCCGCCCAGCGGCGTGTCGTGGAACGCGAAGAAGGCCATCTGGGCAAAGGCCAGCGTCACCATGATGAAGTAGATGCCCTTGGTGCGCAGCACGAACACACCGATCACCAGCGCCGCCAGGGTTGCCGCCGCCACCGCCGCCGGCAGCGTGAGCCACAGGCTGGCAGCTTCGTACTTGGGCGACATCAGCGCCACGGTGTAGGCCGCGATGCCGAAGTACGCGGCGTGGCCGAGGCTCACCAGCCCGGTGAAGCCCACCAGCAGGTCGAGGCTCATCGCAAAGATGGCCAGCACCAGGGTCTTGGCGATCATCTCGGTGTAGAAATCGGCGCCGGACAGCGGCACCAGCGCCAGGCCGACGACGCCGGCCAGCTTGAAGATCAGGTCGATTCGCATCGCGTCAGCCCTTCTTGAAGATGCCTTCGGGCCGCCACAGCAGCACCATGGCCATGACCACATACACCACCAAGCCCGACAGCTCGGGGACGATGACCTTGCCGAAGGTGTCCACGAAGCCGATGAGCAGCGCCGCCACCAGCGCGCCACACACCGACCCGATGCCGCCGATCACGACGATCACGAAGGAGATGATCAGCACGTGACTGCCCATGTTGGGGAACACCGACGAGATCGGCGCCGCCAGCATTCCCGCCAGCGCCGCCAAGGCCACCCCGAGGGCGAACACCACCCGGTAGATCATGTTGATGTTGATGCCCAGCGCCTCGACCATCACCCGGTCGTGGTTGCCGGCACGGATCATCATGCCCAGGCGGGTGCGCTGGATGACGAAATACAGGGCCACCGCCAGCACGATGCACACCGCCGAAATCACGAGCCTGTACACCGGGTAGCTCAGCACGTCCGACAGCGGAATCGAGGCGCTGAAGACGGCGGGGATGTCCACGCCGTGCACCTCGTCGCCCACCAGCAGGCTGCGTACCTCCTCGAAAATCAGGATCAGCCCGTAGGTGAGCAGCACCTGTTCCAGGTGGTCGCGCTTGTAGAGGTGCGAGAACAGCGCCCATTCGAGCAGCGCCCCGAAGATCAGCGCGAGCGGCACGCCCAGCAGGATCGCCATGAACAGGCTGCCGGTGGCGCTGGCCAGCACGAAGGCCAGATAGGCGCCGATCATGTAAAAGCTGCCGTGCGCGAGGTTGATGATGCCCATGATGCCGAACACCAGCGTCAGCCCGCTTGCCACCAGGAAAAGCAGCAAGCCGTACTGGAGCGAGTTCAGCGTCTGGATCAGGAAGGAAGCAAAATCCATGACGAGCTCCTACTCCCGGCCGCCGTGGGGCGACCGGGTCTGCGGATGAGTCGGAGAAAGGCGCGGTGGCTTAGAGCTTGCAGCCGCGGGCCGGGTCGGCGAGCGCCTTGATCGGCGTGCCGATCACCTTGTTCTGGCCGCCCTGCACTTCCCGCAGGTAGATGTCCTGCACCGGGTTGTGGGCCTTGGAGAGGGTGAAGGTGCCACGCGGGCTGTCGATGCGCGCCGCTTCCATCGCCTTGATGACCACGTCCTTCTGGCCGATGTCGCCGTTTGCCCCGGCCAGGCCCGCACGCAGCAGCTGGGCGGCGTCGTAGCCCTGCACCGCATACACGTCGGGCTGCAGCTTGTAGGTCTTGGCGTAACTCAGACGGAAGGTGGCGTCCTTCTTGTTGTCGAGGCCGTCGCCGTAATGCAGCGTGGTGAGCAGGCCCTTGCCGGCCTCGCCCATCGCCTCGAGGGTGCCGTCGGTCAGGAAACCCGCGCCGTAGAGGGGAATCGCATTCTTCAGGCCCGAGGCGGCGTAGTCCTTGGCGAACTTGGCCGCGCCGGCCCCGGCGAAGAAGACGTACACCGCATCCGGCTTGAGCGCCGCGATCTCGGCGAGGAAGGGCTGGAACTCCACGTTCGGGAAGGGCAGCGTCATTTCCTTGACGACCTTGCCGCCGCTCTGCTCGAAAGCCTCCTTGAAGCCTTCGATCGACTGCTGGCCGGCGGCGTACTTCCAGGTGAGGGTGACGACCTTCTTGTGGCCCTTCTGGGCCGCGACCTTGCCCATGGCGTAGGCCGGCTGCCAGTTGGTGAACGAAGTGCGGAACAGCGTCGGCGCGCACAGCGGGCCGGTCAGCTCGTCGGCACCGGCGTTGGGCACGATCAGCAGGGTCTTGTTCTCCCGGGCGACCTTGGCCATCGCCAGCGCCACGCCGGAGTGCACCGTGCCGACGAGCACGTCGACCTTGTCGCGCTTGATGAGCTTGTTGGCGTTCTCGGTGGCCTTGGCCGGATCGGACTCGTCATCGACGGTGAAGTACTCCACGTCGCGTCCGGCGAGCTTGCCGCCCTGCTCCGCCACGTAGAGCTTGAAACCGTTGGTGATGGCGGTGCCGAGCGCGGCGAAGGTGCCGGTGGCCGGCAGCATCAGGCCGACCCGGATCGGGCTGCCCTGGGCCAGCGCCGACGAGGCTCCGAACACCGACGCCATCAGCAGCGCGCCGGCAGCAAGCGTCCGCCGGGACGCACGGGCTCCTTTGAGTTGATTCATGTCCTTGTCTCCGTTGTTGTTTGTGTCCGTGCTACGCCTGCGGCGTGCCGGATTTTTAAGGTGAGGCAAACTCGCCATGGCGGACATCACCCTGACGAGTTTTTTCACAATCTCGAGAATTATGAAAGCGAATCTTTCAGTACCTCGCGTCGCGCCGCGCACAAAGTGCCGCGGGGCTCAGAGATGGTAGAAATCGAGCACCGCATTGATGCGGTCGTTGAGCAGCACCACGTGCTTGCGGGTGATCTTCCAGCTATCGCCGTCGGGGCGCAGGTGGTAGGTGGCGTAGCCGTAGAAGCAATCGGAAACGTCGAAGCGATAGTGATGGGTCACCCAGTTCGCCTTCACCTCGAAGCGGCCGTCGTCCAGCTCGCGCACGCGCACATTGCTGATCTGGTGCATCGTGCGCGGCATCGGCGTGGATGCGGCCGACCGACCGGTGCGCAGGCGGAACACCCGGTCCTCCAGGCCCGAACGGTTGGCGTAGTAGATCAGCGACATGCCGCGCCGCGGGTCGGTGGTGTACTGGTGCTCGGACTCCCACTGGGGCACATGAAACTCGCTGTCCTCGTCGAACAGCGCGAGGTAGTCGTCCCAGGCCTGGCTGTCGCACAGCTCGGCCTTGCGGTAGAGGAATTGCTCGACGGAATACTGCTGTTTCGGGGTCATCTGTTTACTCCTGAGTGGCGGCGTTCGACAGTTGCCGCGCCTTGCGCTCCAGCCCCTTCAGCAGCGACTGCTGCCAGGCGCCGTGCTGATTGACGTAGAGGCCTTCCTGGGTGAATTCGGTGCCGGTCAGGACCGGCCGGATGCCGATCGTCTCGCTGTTGGCTGTGGCGCCGACCGTCCACTTGTGGTGCCCGCGGGAGATGTCGCTCCAGCGCTCCAGGCGGGCCTGGAAGCCACGCTGGGCCTCGCGGAACTCCACCAGATCGTCCGGCGTGCCCATGCCCGAGACGTTGAAGAAATCCTCGAACTGGCGGATGCGGCTCTCCCGGTCCGCGTCCGACTCGCCCTTCACGCCGATGCACTGGCTGATCACCTCGGTCTTGTTCCACGCCAGCGGGCGGATGATCCGCAGCTGCGAGCTGATCTGGTCCATGAAGAACAGGCTGGGGTAGATGTTGAGGTTGCGCAGCCGGTGCATCATCCACTCCGCCTTGCCCTGGCCGTGGGTCTCGACGAGACGCGGCATGATCGAGGCGTAGCCGGGACGCACCGACGGGTTCGGCATGTCCGAGAACAGCAGGCTGTGCCCGTTGCGGAACGAGAACCAGCCATCGTCGGTGGCCGCGTCGCCGGCGCCGAGCTTGCTGTAGTCGAGGGTGCTGCTGACCGCGCCCCCCTTCTCGGCATTGACCTGGTGACGCTGCTTGACGGTGACGACGTAATTGAAATGCACGGTGCTCACGTGGTAGCCGTCGAGCCCGTTCTCGCACTGCAGCTTCCAGTTGCCGTCGAAGGTGTAGGTCGAGCGTCCCGGCAGCACTTCCAGCTCGCCGGTGGGCGACTGGGCGACCATCATGTCGAAGAAGACCTTCGCGTCGCCGAGGTAGTCCTCCAGCGAATCGGTGCCCTCCACGTCGAGGCTGATGAACACGAAGCCCTTGTAACTCTCGACACGGGCTTTTTTCAGGTTGTGCTTCGAGACGTCGAAATCCGCCGCGTACTGGTCGCCGGCCTTCACCTTGAGCAGGCGCCCGTCGGCCTTGTAGGTCCAGGCGTGAAAGGGGCAGGTGAAGCTCGACGCACGCCCCTTGCAGACCCGGGTCAGGGTGGCGCCGCGATGCTGGCAGGCATTGACCAGCGCATTGAGGCTGCCGTCGGCGCCCCGGGTGATGATCATCGGCTGACGGCCGGCGCGCATCGTCACGTAGTCGTTGGGGTTGGGGAGCTCGCTCTCGTGGCAGGCATAGATCCAGTTCTTCTCGAAGATCATCTCCATCTCGAGATCGAACAGGTCCGGCTCGGTGAACATGTCCCGGGCGATCCGGTAAACGCCCTCGTCCGGGCGGAAATCCAGGCAGCCGTTGACGAACGTGCGCCACTCGGCAATGGTCTTTTGGGTATTCATGGTGTGCCCTCGTGTCAGGTTGTGCGACGAGGACAATTAAAGGGGCTCGGGCCGCCGCGGACTATCCGCCCGCTCGCCGAGCGCTATCCGTTTTTTCCGGATGGTCGAGAACGCCACGGCGCACGAGCCCGAAGGCTTGCACCCGCCGCCAGCTCGTCTATCATTTAAAAAAACAAATCCATAAATAAACAATATTTATCAAAACGCTCGCCGGTCCGGATGCTTACCCCCCTCGACGCCCCCTCGCCCGCCGTCCGGGTCGTCCGCCACTACGCGGACGGCGCCCTGTCGTGGATGACCGCCGTCTGCGGCCCCCACTGGCTCAAGGTGGGTCGCCCCAGCCGGCTGCAGTTCCATCATTCAGGCGGTGTGCTCAAGGGCATGGCCACCAAGATGGGTGTCATCGAATACGGCACCGACGTCACTATCGGCATCCGCGACGAAGCCCCGCTCAACAGCTACAGCCTCAGCCTGCCCCTGGACGGCGAGCAGGAGCTCGCCACCGGCGAACGCAGGGTTCGCTCCGACCGCGACACCGGCCTCATCGTCACCCCCGACATCAACCAGGAACTGGCCATCGCCGGCAACTGCCGCAAGATTCTCGTCGCCATCCCGCGTCCGGCGATGCGCCAGGTGCTCGAGGAACTGCTCCAGCGCCCCGCCGACGCCGCGCTGGCCTTCGAGCCGTCGATGGACGCCATCCACGGCAGCCAGGCCGCCTGGTGGCGGATGGTCCGCCACATGCTCGGCGAGTTCGAGAACGCCAGCGGCCTGTACGCCCACAGCGTCTTCGCCGGCGATCTCGAGAAGGCGCTGATCAAGGGCCTGATCCTCGCCCAGCCCAACAACTACTCGGCTGAACTGCAGCAGGCCGACGGCCGCAAACTGCCCCACTACCTGGTCAAGGCCCGCGACTTCATCCACGCCCACGCCCGCGACGAGCTGCGGCTCGAAGACATCGAAGCCGCCGCCGGCGTCGGCCGCTCGACGCTGTTCGACGCGTTCCGCCAGCACGTCGGGCTCGCCCCGATGGCCTACCTGAAGAAATTCCGCCTCGAACAAGTCCGCCGCCAGCTGATCGAGGATCGCTCCGGCCACAACGTCTCGGCCATCGCCATCGACTGGGGCTTCACCCACCTGGGGCGTTTTTCGGTGGACTACAAGAAGCGCTTCGGCGAGGCGCCCTCCCAGACCGCTGCGCGGCATCAGGTCCGAGCGCCACGCTGAAAGCCGCCGAAGTCAGCCTGTTTCAGTACATTACCGGATTCTGATAATCTTCCTCGGACCATCAAAACAACGAGGAGACACGCGCATGAAAGGGAGACTCATCGCCGCCGGCCTGGCGCTGGCCGCGGTCGTCGGCGGCGCCCACGCCACCGACCTCAAGCGGGCCGAGGAAATCGTCGGCGGACGCTGCTTCATCTGCCACGGCATGGAGGGCGAAGCCGCCTCCGCCCTGTATCCGCGCCTCGCCGCGCAGCACGCCGAATACATCGCCAAGCAGCTCGGCGACTTCAAGAGCGGCAAGCGCAAGAGCGAGACGATGGCCGGCATGGCCGCCGATCTCACGCCCGAGGAAATGAAAGCCCTCGGCCAGTTCTTCCAGAAAAAACCTGCCACCCGCAGCGACGCCGCCGACGCCGATCTGGCCGGCGTGGGGCGCTACATCTTCACCAAAGGCAACCCCTATTCGGGCGTCGCCGCGTGCGTCTCCTGCCACGGGCCGAAGGGCTATGGCACGCCACTGCTGCCGCGCCTGGCCGGTCAGCAGGCGCTCTACCTCGAGAACCAGCTCAAGCAGTTCAACACCCGCGAGCGCAACAACGACAACGCGGTGATGCATTCCATCGCCTCGAAGCTCACCGAACTCGAGGTCAAGGCCGTCGCCAGCTACATCTCGACGCTCGACTGAAGCCGCCCACGCGCACCACGAAAAAAGCCACCCCGCGGGGCGGCTTTTTTCGTCGTCGGGCAAACGCGTCAGACCAGCATGTCGGCCCAGATGTTCTTCGCCCAGGCCAGCGCCGCCTTGCCCTCGATCTCGTTGGCCGCCGCCGACACGCCGCCGGCGCCCGGCACCGGCAGCACCGTCTTCTTGTCGGCGTCGTACTGGTGCACCGAGGCCACGTGGATCACGTTCTTCGAATCCACGAAGCTGTAGCAGGTGTTCATCACCACCGGCGTCGGATTGGGCGCCTCGCCGGCCAGCAGGTTGAGAATCGCCGCGGCGGTCACCTTGGCGTGCTGGTTGGCCATGTGGCCGGACTTGGGCATCGTCGGCGCCGGGAAGATCGCGTCCCCGATCACGTGCACGCCCGGGGTGTTCACCGACTCGAAGCTCAACCAGTCGATATCCACCCAACGCCCGTTGATGAGCTTGACGCCCGATTTCGCGGCGATGTCGCCGGCGCGCTGGGGCGGCACCACGTTGAGCACGTCGACCTTCACCTTGTCGAACTCCAGGATCGCCGTGCGGCTGGCCGCATCCACCTCGCGCAGCTCGCTGTTCGGACGGTATTCCAGGATGCCTGCGTATTTCTCGAAAGCCTTGGTGAACAACGCCTTCTTGGAGGTGATCTCCTCGTTGGCGTCGAGCACCAGCACCTTGGATTTCGGCTTCTTCTGCTTGAGGTAGTTGGCCACCAGGCACGCCCGCTCGTAGGGCCCGGGCGGGCAGCGGTAAGGGGCCTTGGGGATCGTCAGCGCATACACGCCGCCGTCCGGCATGTCTTCGAGCTGCTTGCGCAGGGCCACCGTCTGGGCGCCGGCCTTCCAGGCGTGGAGCACCGTGGCCCGGGCCGCCTCGGTCTCCAGGCCGGGCACCTGGTCGAACATGAAATCCACGCCCGGCGACAACACCAGCCGGTCGTAGCGCAGCTCGGCGCCGCCGGCGAGCTTCACCTTGCGACCGGCCGCGTCGATGGCGGTGACGCTGTCCTGCAGCACCTTCACGCCCCAGTGGTCGCGCAGCCCCTCGTAGCCCATCGTGATGTCGGCCAGGGTCTTGTCGCCGCCGATCACCAGATTCGAGATCGGGCACGAGACGAACTGCGGATTGCGCTCGACGAGGGTCACGTCCACGCCCTTGTCGCTCCACATGCGCAGGTACTTGGCCACCGTCGCCCCGCCGTAGCCGCCGCCCACCACCACCACATGGCCGCGCGGACGGCTGCCGCCCAGGGCGCAGCCGCCCAGCATCGGCAGCGCCAGCACGCCGGCGCCAAGGGCGGCCGTCTTCAGGAAATCGCGTCGATTCTGCATGGCGTCCGTCCCCCTCACTTGCGGGCGGCGAAGTACGCCGCGATCAGTTCGAGCTGGGCCTCGGTGTAGCCCTTCGAGATCTGATGCATGATCGTTGCCGGCTTGGCGCCGGAGCGGAAATCCCGCAGCTTCTGCATCAGCTTGTCCTTGTCGGTGCCGGCCAGCGCCTCGTTGCCCGAGCCCGGCACGGCGCGGCCGTCGGTGCCGTGGCAGTTGGCGCAGGTGGCGGCCAGGTTGCGCGCGAGGTTCGGATCGGGCTGGCCGGCGGCCTGCGCGATGCCGCCGGCGCCGAGCAGGCAGACGGCAGTCGTCCATCGAAGCAGTTTCATTACATCTCCTCCTTGGGTCCGCCGTAGCGGTGAGCGGTTGGACCAGCTTTTTTATTGTTCTCCGGAGCCGATTGCCGGAGCAAGCGGCGGAGGCCGTCGATCTGCGGCCTTTCGTCAATCCTTGTTTCCCGTGCCCGTTTTGGTGCGACGCATCAATATTAGCAATTGACTATATAAGATTATGGTTATAAATTGTTCCAAATCAAGGGAGAAAAAACTTTTATGGCGCGCCTCGACGCCCGCTCCCGCGATCACGCCAACCGGAACACGGGAGAGAGACATCCATGGCAGATCAGCCGACCCGGCGCGGGCGGGTACGCCCCGCGCCCGAACACTTCCTGAACCAGGCCGACATCGCCGCCGTCAAGGACGGCCGTCGCGATTTCCTGCGCCAGGCCTTCCTCGCCGCATCCGCCGCGCTGGCCACGCCCGGCCTGGCCCGCGCCGCCGCTGCCGGCGACCCCGCGATCCTCGACCTGCCACCGTGGACCACCAGCCTCGGTCAGCCCGTCGCCGCGCGCCCCTACGGCCTGCCCTCGCAGTACGAGAAGAGCCTGCAGCGCCGCGAGTCGCCGGGCCTCACGCGGATGCCGCAGGTGTCGGTGTCGTTCACCCCGCTGCAGGGGCTGTTCGGCATCATCACCCCGTCGGGCCTGCACTTCGAGCGCCATCACCAGGGCTGGAGCGACATTGATCCGTCCAGGCATCGCCTGATGGTGCATGGCACCGACGAGGGCTTCGTGAAGCAGCCACGGGTCTACGCTGTCGATGACATCCTGCGCCTGCCGCCGGTCTCGCGGATGCATTTCATCGAGTGCGGCGCCAACACCGGCATGGAATGGGGCAACGTGGCGGTGCCCACCGTGCAGTACAGCCACGGCATGCTGAGCTGCTCGGAATTCACCGGCGTGCCCCTGCGGCTGATCCTCGAAGACTGCGGCATCGACTGGAAGAAAGCCAAGTACGTGCTCGCCGAGGGTGCCGACGGTTCGTCGATGACCCGCACGATCCCCATCGAACTCGTGCAATCCGACGAGGTGCTGGTCGCCTACGGCCAGAACGGCGAAATGCTGCGCCCCGAAAACGGCTACCCGCTGCGCCTCGTGGTGCCCGGCGTGCAGGGCGTGAGCTGGGTGAAGTGGCTGCGCCGCATCGAAGTGGGCGACAAGCCCTGGGCCACCAAGGACGAGGCGATCCACTACATCGACCTGATGCCCGACGGCCAGCACCGCCAGTACACCTCCACGCAGGAGTGCAAGTCGGTCATCACCACCCCGTCTGGCGGGCAGATCCTGCTCGACAAGGGCTTTTACAACATCTCGGGGCTGGCCTGGTCGGGGCGGGGAAAGGTCAAGCATGTTGACGTATCCACCGACGGTGGCATCAACTGGCGCCGTGCCCGCCTCGAAGGGCCGGTCAATTCCAAGTGCCTGACCCGCTTCAACATCGACTGGGCCTGGGACGGCAAGCCGGCGATCCTGCAATCCCGCGCCACCGACGAAACCGGCTACGTCCAGCCGTCCTACGGCCAGTTGCGGGCGGTGCGCGGCAGCAAGTCGATCTATCACAACAACGCCATCCAGTCCTGGAAGGTGGTCGAAAGCGGGGAGGTGAGCAATGTCCAGGTTCTCTAAGCCGCTGATCGCCGTGGCGCTGGCCGCGATCGCCGCCGGCGCCATCGCCGACGGCAAGTACCCTGGCGTCGGCCGCACCGCCACGCCGGCCGAAATCCGCGCCTGGGACATCGACGTGCGCCCCGACTTCAAGGGCCTGCGCCCCGGCAGCGGCAGCGTGGCCCAGGGCGAAACCGCCTGGGAGGCCAAGTGCGCGTCCTGCCACGGCAGCTTCGGCGAATCCAACGAGGTGCACACCCCGCTGATCGGTGGCACCACCCAGGACGACATCAAGACCGGCCACGTGGCGGCCCTCGTCAAGGGCAACGTCCCCCAGCGCAGCGCGATCATGAAGGTGGCGACGGTATCGACGCTGTTCGACTACATCAACCGCGCCATGCCGCTCACCGCGCCCAAATCCCTCGGCAACGACGAGGTCTATGCGCTGGTCGCCTACCTGCTCAACCAGGCCGACGTGGTGCCCGCCGATTTCGTGCTGTCCGACCGCAACATCGCCGACGTGCAGGCCCGTATGCCCAACCGCAACGGCATGACCACCGACCACGGCCTGTGGCCCGGCGCGCCCGCCAGCAAGGGCGGCATCGGCAACGGCGGCAGACCCGACGTGAAGAACGTCGCCTGCATGAGCCACTGCAAGACCGAGGTGAAGATCGGCTCGCTGCTGCCGGCCTACGCCGAAACCGCCCACGGCAACCTCGCCGAGCAGAACCGCACGGTGGGCCCGGTGCGTGGCAAGGACACCTCGGCCAAGGCGGCGGCCGCCCAGCCCGCAGCGGCGCCCAGCGGCAACGCCACGGCGGCAAAGCTGGCCGCCGACAGCGGCTGCATGGCCTGCCACGGCGTCGCCAACAAGGTCGTCGGCCCGGCGTACACCGAGGTCGCAGCCCGCTACGCCGGCCAGGCGGACGCCGAAACCCGCCTCGCCGCCAAGGTCAAGGCCGGCGGCCAGGGCACCTGGGGCGCGATCCCGATGCCGCCGCACACCCAGCTCAAGGACGACGACATCCGCCGCCTCGTGAAGTGGATTCTGTCGGGCGCCCAGGCGCAGTAACCCGAGATCAACCAAGGAGAGAGACGCATGAACAACCAACGCCGTGACATCCTCAAGGCGGGCGGCGGGCTCGGCCTGTTCGGCCTGCTCGTCGCCGCCGGCCTCATCACGCCGGGCGAAGCCCGCGCCGAATGGAACAAGGCCGCCTTCGACGCCAAGAACATCGACGAAACCCTCAAAGCCATGGGCGCCACCGGCCCGGCCACCTCCGCCGAGGTGCAGCTTACCGCGCCGGACATCGCCGAGAACGGCGCCGTGGTGCCGGTGGGGGTGGTGTCGACGCTGGCTGGCGTCGAGGCCATCGCCATCCTCGTCGAGAAGAACCCCAACCCGCTCGCCGCCAGCTTCGTGCTGCCCGCCGGCACCGAGCCGTCGGTGCAGACCCGCGTCAAGATGGGCCAGACTTCCGACGTCTATGCCCTGGTCAAGGCCGGCGGCAAGTTCTACATGGCGAAGAAGGAAATCAAGGTCACCCTCGGCGGCTGCGGCGGCTGAGCCCGCGCGCTGCACTACAGAAAGGAATCGAAATGGCAGATCCGATGAAGATTCGCGCGAGCGCGAAGGACGGCGTCACCGAAGTGAAGGTGCTGATGAGCCACGAGATGGAAACCGGCCAGCGCAAGGACGCGTCCGGCAACCTCGTGCCGGCCCACTTCATCACCGAGGTGAGCGCCGAGCACAACGGCCGCCAGGTGCTGGCCGCCCAGTTCGGCACCGCGGTGTCGAAGAACCCGCTGCTGGTCTTCAAGTTCAAGGGCGGCGCCAAAGGCGACAAGATCACCGTGAGCTGGGTGGACAACAAGGGCGACAAACGCACCGACGAAGTCCAGATCAACTGATCCGGTCACGGGGGCGAGCCCTCGCCCCCGCCCGAACAAGACCGCCCCGAGGCGGCCGGGACACCCCGACACAGGAGGAAGACAGATGCACGCACGACTGCACGCGCTCGTCGCCGTGGCGGCCTTCGGCATGGCCGGCCACGCCGCCGCGCAGGGCTCGACGATGGACGAGATCGCCAAATATCGCGAGATGCTGGCCGACGGCAACCCCGCCGAGCTGCTCGAACTCAAGGGCGAGGCGCTCTGGAAGAAGCCCCGCGGCCCCAAGAACGCCAGCCTCGAACAGTGCGACCTGGGCCTCGGTCCGGGCAAGCTCGACGGCGCCTACGCCCAGCTCCCCCGCTACTTCGCCGACACCGGAAAGGTGATGGACGCCGAATCCCGCGTCGTTCACTGCATGATGACGCTGCAGGGCCTGAGCTACGAGGAGGCGACCCGCAACTGGTATTCGAAGCCCGGCCAGGATTCGGACATCGAGGCGCTGGTGACCTACATCGGCGGCAAGTCCAACGGCGCAAAGATCAACGTGCCCGCGCGTCACCCCGAGGAAGCGCGCATGGCCAAGGTGGGCGAGTACATCTTCTACCGCCGCAGCGGCCCGCAGGATTTCTCCTGCGCGATCTGCCACGGCCAGGAAGGCAAGCGCATCCGCCTGCAGGAACTGGGCAAGCTCACCACCCCGGCCGGCGCCGGCACCGCGATGGGCAACTGGCCGTCGTACCGCGTGTCGCAAGGCGCGGTGTGGACCATGCAGCGACGCCTCATCGACTGCATGCGCCAGGCCCGCTGGCCCGAGCCGAGCTATCTCGCCGATTCGATCATCGCCCTGGAAACCTTCCTCCAGAAGACCGCCAGCGGCACCGTGATGCAGACCCCCGGCATCAAGCGCTGAGTCCCGGAGACGACCATGAAAAACACCGTCATCGCCGCCCTCCTCGCCCTGGGCGCCACCGGCACCCACGCCGCCGACCCGGTCGCCTTCCAGGCCGAGCAGATCTTCCGCAGCGGCTTCCGCCCCGACAACCCCAAATATTGGATGGCCCGCCTCGACCAGGACGAGGCCATGCGCCTGTGCAGCCAGTACAAGGACAATCCGCCGCCCAAAGTGCGCGCCCAGATCGAGAAGGCCCAGCAGGCCACGATCCGCTACCCGGTCGAGGGCAAGCTGATCGGCGACTGGAAGGAAGGCGAGAAGCTCGCCGCGGTGGGCACCGGCGGCCACATCGGCTTCATCCAGCCCGACCCGCCGGGCCGCGTGCGTGGCGGCAACTGCTACGCCTGCCACCAGCTGGCGAAGAAGGAAGTCGCCTACGGCACCATCGGCCCGAGCCTCCAGCACTTCGGCAAGCTGCGCGGCAACAGCGACGAGATCATCAAGTACGCCTACGACAAGATCTACAACTCCAACGCCTTCACCGCCTGCACCAACATGCCGCGCTTCGGGCTGCACAACTGGCTGACGCCGGAGCAGATCACCCACATCGTCGCCTTCCTGGTCGATCCCGAATCGCCCGTGAACAAAGACTGAACGGAGACCACCGCATGTCCATGAACCGTCGGGATTTCCTCCAGGTGCTGGCCGTCGCCGCGGCCGGCGGCCTCAGCCTGCACAGCAATCCGTCCGAAGCCGCAAAGGCCGCCGCGCGCATGTACGACCTGCCGCGCTTCGGCTCGGTGAGCCTGCTCCACATGACCGACTGCCACGCGCAGCTCCTGCCGATCCACTTCCGCGAGCCGGACGTAAACCTCGGCATCGGCCCGATGGCCGGGCAGGTGCCGCACCTCGTCGGCGAGCACCTGCTGCGCCACTTCGGCATCCGCCCCGGTACGCCGGAGGCCCACGCCTTCACGTATCTGGATTTCGTGAAGGCCGCCAAAACCTACGGCAAGGTCGGCGGCTTTGCCCACCTCGCCACGCTGGTCAAGCAGCTCAAGGCCAGCCGGCCCGGCGCGCTGCTGCTCGATGGCGGTGACACCTGGCAGGGCTCCGGCCTCAGCCTGTGGACCAACGCCCAGGACATGGTCGATGCCTGCAAGCTGCTGGGCGTCGACGTGATGACGCTGCACTGGGAAGCCACCTACGGCGAAGCCCGCGTCAAGGAGATCGAGGAGAAGGATTTCGCCGGCAAGGTGGACATCGTCGCCCAGAACGTCAAGACCGCCGACTTCGGCGACCCGGTGTTCAAGCCCTACGTGATCCGCAACATCAACGGCGTGCCGGTGGCCATCGTCGGCCAGGCCTTCCCCTACACGCCCATCGCCAACCCACGCTGGCAGATTCCCAACTGGAGCTACGGCATCCAGGACGACAACCTCCAGAAGGTGGTGGACGAAGCCCGCGCCGCCGGCGCCCAGGTGGTGGTCGTGCTGTCCCACAACGGCATGGACGTGGACCTCAAGATGGCCAGCCGCGTGCGCGGCGTGGACGCCATCCTCGGCGGCCACACCCACGACGGCGTGCCCGCACCGGTGATCGTCAAGAACGCCGGCGGTCAGACGCTGGTCACCAACGCCGGCTCCAACGGCAAATACCTCGGCGTGCTCGATCTCGACGTGAAAGCCGGCAAGGTCGTCGACTTCCGCTACAAGCTGCTGCCCATCTTCGCCAACCTGATCCCCGCCGATCCGGCGATGGACGCGCTCATCAAGCAGATGCGCGCGCCCTACGAAGGCAAGCTGGCCGAAAAGCTCGCCGTCACCGAGGGCCTGCTGTATCGCCGCGGCAACTTCAACGGCGCGTGGGATCAGCTCATCCTCGACGCCCTGCTCGCCGAGAAGAACGCCGAAATCGCCTTCTCGCCCGGCTTTCGCTGGGGCACCAGCCTGCTGCCCGGCGACACCATCCGCATGGAGCATCTGCTCGACCAGACCGCCATCACCTACCCGTGGACCACCGTCACGATGATGAGTGGCGCGCAGATCAAGACCGTGCTCGAGGACGTCTGCGACAACCTCTTCAACCCCGACCCGTACTACCAGCAGGGCGGCGACATGGTGCGGGTGGGCGGCCTGCAGTACACCTGCGACCCCACCGCCGCCATGGGCCGACGCATCACCGACATGCGCCTCGCCGGCCAGCCCCTCGACGCCGGCAAGACCTACAAGGTCGCCGGCTGGGCGCCGGTGTCGGAGGACGCGAAGAACGCCGGCGGCGAGGCGGTGTGGGATCTGGTGGCCCGCTACCTCAAGGGCCAGAAGGTGATCCACCCCCGCGCCCTCAACCTGCCCACCCTCAAGGGCATGGCCGGCAACCCCGGCATGGCCTGAACGGCCCCGCCCAGCCCCTCAAGGAGACGACGATGGTCCGTCGCAACGCATCCCTCCCCACACGGCCCCGGGCCGTCGTCGCCTTCCTTGTCGCGCTGCTGGCCCTGCTCGGCGCCGGCCACGCTGCCGCCCAGGCGCTCACCCCGGTGCGCGTCGCCGAGCACGTCTGGTACGTGCGCGGCGATCCGGGCATGGCCTCCGCCGCCAACCGGGGCTTCAACAGCAACGCCGGCTTCGTCGTCACCCGCGACAGCGTGGTCGTCATCGACGCCCTCGGCACACCGCCGCTGGGCGAGGCGCTACTCGCCGCGATCCGCACGGTGAGCGACAAGCCCGTCCGCCGGGTGATCCTCACCCACTACCACGCCGACCACTTCTACGGCCTGCCTGCCTTCAAGGCTGCCGGCGCCGAAGTCTGGGCCCACCGGGCCGGCCGCGCCTACTTCACCAGCGGTGAGGCCGCCGCCCGCCTCGCCCAGCGCCGACAGGATCTCTTCCCGTGGGTGGACGACACCACCCGCCTCGTCGAGGCCGACCGCTGGCTCGACGGAGACACGACCTTCGAGGAGGGCGGCCTGCACTTCCAGGTGCGCTTCGTGGGCCCGGCCCATTCGTCCGAAGACCTGATGGTGAGCGTCGACGAGGACGGCGTGGTGTTCTGCGGCGACCTCATCTTCGCCGGCCGGGTGCCCTTCGTCGGCAACGCCGACAGCCGCCGCTGGCTGGCCGCCATCGACCGCCTCGCGGCCCTCAAGCCGAAGATCCTCGTCACCGGCCACGGCGCCCACGCCACCGACGCGGCCGCCAACCTCGCCCTGACCCGCGACTACCTCACCTACCTGCGCGCGCAGATGGGCAAGGCCGTGGACGAGATGATCCCCTTCGACGAAGCCTACGCCCGCACCGACTGGACGCGCTTCAGCACACTGCCGGCTTTCGAGGCCGCCAACCGCATCAACGCCTACGGCACCTACCTGACCCTCGAACGGGAATCCCTCGGGCAATGAACGCATGAAAGCCCGACTGCGCGCCATCGTGCTGGCCCTTCTCGCCGGAAGCGCTGGCGCCCTCTCCGGCACGCCCCTCGAAGCCAGCCTGCACGCCCCGACCGACCGGCCCGACCGACTCTACGTGGTGCTGTTCAGCCTGCCCGACTGCGCCTACTGCGTGCCCATCCGCAACGCCTACCTGCCGGCCCTGCCCGACGACCCGCGCTTTGGCGCCCGCGTGCGCATCCGCGAAATCGTGATCGGCAGCCCGCGCCTGCTCACCGACTTCGACGGGAAGCCCGCCCGCCACGCCGACCTGGCCCACCGTTACGGCGTGAAGTTCGCGCCCACCGTGCTGTTCCTCGACGCCCGCGGCGCGGCGCGGGCCGCCCCGCTTCCCGGCGGCGACGGCAGCGGGCTCTACGGCGGCTACCTGGAAAGCCGCGTGCTGCAGGCGCTCGACGCGGGGGCGGCGGCCCCCCGATGAGTGCCGCTCACTCGAAGTGGTAGTACCGATGGTTGAGCCAGGCCACCACGTCCTCCTCGTCCTCCGGAAACCAGCCGACCCTCAGCTCGTTGGCGCAGTAGCTCACCTGAGCGGCGAGCTGAGCCAGACTCTTCACCCGCCGCTCGCTGCGCAGGTAAAGTTGGCTGCCGTCGCCTCCCACCAGCCGCTGATGGCAGGCCGCGCAGTTCTTTTCGGCGACGTGCTTCTCGCCGACGGCCGGATCGCCGCCCGCCGGACTCGCCGCGGCCCAGCCCAGGCCGGCCGTCAGCACCAGAAAACGCATTGCAGTCATGGTCAGCCTCCCCGGAGGTTGGATCGAACGACACTCACGGAGGAAGTATGAAACATTTTGCCGCCAGCGCCATGCTCGCGCTCCTCGCCCTCACCCTGCCCGTGGCCGGCCACGCCGACGTCGATCCGGCCAGCGTGCCCGCCCCCAAGCGCACCCGGCTGCAGCTCTACCTGGACGCCCGGGAGGCCAACGACGTCGTCGCCCGCGATCCGGCCCATACCCTGTTCCTCGACGTGCGCACCCGCGCCGAGGCCATGTACGTCGGCATGCCCACGCCGGTGGACGCCCTCGTGCCCTACATGGAACACCCCGAGCTGATGAGCGACTGGGACGAACAGCGCAGCGCCTACCAGCTCCTGCCCAACAGCGACTTCGTCAGCGAGGCCGACCGGCGGCTCAAGGCCAAGGGGCTGGCCAGGAACGACCGGGTGATCCTCATCTGCCGCTCCGGCGATCGCAGCGCGCGCGCCGCCGACCTCCTGACCAACGCCGGCTACACGCGGGTCTACAGTGTCGTCGAAGGCTTCGAGGGCGACGCCGCCAAGGATGGCCCGAAGGCCGGCCAGCGCGTCGTCAACGGCTGGAAGAACGCCGGCCTGCCCTGGAGCTACAAGCTCGACAAGGCCAAGATGTACTTCCCCCGCTGAGGGGCGGGCCGGCCCGCCGCGACGCGCGCCACTTTGCGCCGGCAGGCCGAAGCCCGCTAAGCTACGGGGTCCGGCTTCCCCGATCGTCACCGCCATGCCCCGAATCCGCTCCCTCGCGCTCGCCGCCACCGCAGTCCTCCTCACCGTCGCCGCCCCCGCCCACGCCGGCAAGACCCTCGACGCCGTCAAGGCCCGGGGCCAGCTCGCCTGCGGCGTGAGCACCGGCGTCATCGGCTTCTCGGCCGCCGACAGCCAGGGCCAGTGGCGCGGGCTCGACGTGGACGTGTGCCGCGCCCTCGCCGCCGCCGTGCTGGGCGACCCCAACAAGGTGCGCTGGGTGCCGCTCAACTCGCAGCAGCGCTTCACCGCCATCCAGTCGGGCGAGGTGGACGTCCTGTCCCGCAACACCACCTGGAGCCTCACCCGCGACGCCGCCCTCGGCCTGCACTTCACCGCCGTCACCTACTACGACGGGCAGGGCTTCATGGTGGCGAAGAAGACCAAGGTCACCAGCGCCCGGCAACTCAAGAACGCCGAAATCTGCGTGCAGTCCGGCACCACCACCGAAAAGAACCTCGCCGACTGGTTCCGCGCCCAGGGCATCAAGGTCAAGCCGGTGGTCTTCGACAAGTTCGAGCCCTCGATCAAGGCGTTCTTCAGCGGCCGTTGCCAGGCCTACACCACCGACGCCTCGGCGCTGGCCTTCATCCGCAGCAAGGAAGCGCCCAATCCCGACGACTACCTCGTGCTGCCCGAGATCATCTCCAAGGAGCCCCTCGGCCCGGCGGTGCGCCGCGGCGACGACGAGTGGTTCGCCATCGTGAAATGGGTGGTCCAGGCGCTTGTCGAAGCCGAGGAACTCGGCATCACCCAGGGCAAGGTGGACGCCCTCAGGACGTCCCCCGATCCGGCCGTGCAACGCTTCCTGGGCGTCGGCGAAGACCTGGGCAAGAGCCTCGGCCTCGACCGCGAATGGGCCGCCCGCGCCGTCAAGGCCGGTGGCAACTACGGCGAGATCTTCGAACGCAACGTCGGCACCGGCTCACCCCTCAAGTTGCCCCGCGGCCTCAACGCCCAGTGGAACAAGGGCGGCCTGATGTACGGCCTGCCGCTGCGCTGACCGGCCCGCCGGCCTCGCAGCGATGCACGACACGCCCCCCTCCACCGCCGCCCGCGCCATCCAGGCGCTGATCGTCCTCGCCGTCGCCGGGCTGCTGGCGCTACTCGCGGTCACCGCCGCCGGCCACCTCGCGCAGCGCGGCATCCGCAGCGGCTTCGACTTCCTGCTCGAGCCCGCCGGCTTCACGCTGGGCGAGAGCCTGCTTCCCGTCGACGCGGGGGATTCGACCCTGCGCGCCTTCGTCGCCGGGCTGGCCAACACGCTGCGCCTGGCCCTGCCCGGCGCCGCGCTGGCCTTCGGGGTGGGCATCGTGGTCGGCTTCGGGCGGATCGCCGACAACCCGCTGGTGCGCCGCCTCGCCAGCGCCTACGTGAGTGCCTTTCGCAACATCCCGCTGCTGCTCCAGCTGCTGGCCTGGTATTTCATCCTCACCGACCTGCTCCCCGCCGCCGACGCCGCGCTACGCCTCGCGCCCGGGGTGTACCTCAGCAAATCGGGGCTGGCCCTGCCGTGGTGGGGCGAGGCCGGTTTCGAACTGCCCGAACCGGCCGGCTTCGGCATTGACGGGGGCGCCCGCCTGACCCCCGAATACCTCGCCATGCTGATCGGCCTGGTGCTCTACAGCGCCGCCTACATCGCCGAAATCCTGCGCGCCGCGCTCGAGGCCCTGCCGCCCGGACAACGCCTCGCCGCCCTGGCGACGGGCATGACGCCGCGCCAGGCCTTCCGCTACGTGCTGCTGCCCCAGGCCTGGCGCGCCGCCCTGCCACCGGTGACGAGCCAGCTCCTCAACCTCTTCAAGAACGCCTCGCTGGCCGTCGCCATCGGCTACCCGGACCTGGTCTCGGTGGCCGGCACCAGCCTCAACCAGACCGGCCGCGCCATCGAATGCCTGTCGATCGTGATCGCGGTGTACCTGCTGCTGTCCCTCGTCGCGGCGGCAATCAGCCACCGGCTGGAGCGGCGCGTGCTGCGCGGGAGCGTCGCGTGAGCCAACCGGCGCGCGCACGCGCGATGGACCTCGCCGCCCTCGGGCGTCGCCTGCTCGGCGACCCGCTCAACGCCGCACTCACGCTGCTGGTCGTGGCCGCCCTC
>NZ_JAYROR010000092.1:0-16927 GCF_041911615.1 Zoogloea sp.
CGACTCGCGTCGCCGACGCCGCGGCTGCGGTCCGCAGCGACGCCGCGCCGGCCCGGCCGGCCTCCGAGGGCGCCTTCAACCCGGCCATCTCGTTGATCATCGACAGCAAGTTCACGCGGCTGCAGCGCGATCCGTCCAGCTACCGCATCGACGGTTTCGTGCCGTCGGGTGGCGAGGTCGGCCCCCCGCGCAAGGGTTTCTCGCTGGGTGAGTCGGAGCTGGCGATCTCGGCCAACATCGACCACCTGTTCCGCGGCAACGCGCGCTTCTCGCTGGCCGAGGACGACGGCGCCGGCAAGGTCGAGGTGGAAGAGGTGAACGTCGAGACCCTGGCCCTGCCCACCGGGTTCAAGCTGAAGGCCGGCCGCTTCCTGTCGGGCGTCGGCTACCTCAATCAGCAGCACCCCCACGAGTGGGATTTCGCCGACGCGCCGCTCGCCTACAAGGCGTTCTTCGGCTACCGGCTGCAGAACGACGGCGTGCAACTGCGCTGGGTCGCGCCCACCGCGCTGTTCTTCGAGGCGGGGATGGAAGCTGCGAGCGGCAGCAAGTTCCCGGGCGCCGAGCGCAGCGCCAATGGCGCCGGCCTGTGGTCGGCCTTCGCCCACCTGGGGGGCGACATCGGCGAATCGTCGGCGTGGCAGGTCGGCCTGTCCCACGTGCGCACCCACCCGCGCGAGCGCCGCTTCGAGGACGGCGAGATCGGCGGCGTGGCGGTGCAGAACGGCTTCTCGGGCAGCAGTCAGACCTGGATTGCCGACTTCGTCTACAAGTGGGCGCCGAACGGCAACAGCAGCGTGACCCATCTCAAGCTGCAGGGCGAGTACTTCCTGCGCCGCGAGAACGGCGAGCTGACATACGACCTTGATACGCTCGGCGGCGCGTCGGTGGCTTCGGCCGCCCGTCTGCGCCAGTCGGGCGCCTATCTGCAGGCCGTGTACCAGTTCATGCCGCGCTGGCGGGTCGGCGTGCGCGGCGACTGGCTGCGCAGCGGCACCGTCGATGTGGCCGGTCTGGGCAGTGCCGAGCTGCCGACGCTGCTGTCGGGCCACGATCCGAGCCGCCAGTCGGCGATGATCGACTGGTCGCCGTCGGAATTCTCGCGGCTGCGCCTGCAGCTGGCGCGCGACAAATCGCGCGCCGACGAACCCGACAACCAGCTCTGGCTGCAGTACGTGATGAGTCTCGGCGCCCACGGCGCCCACAAGTTCTGAGGAGTGACGCGATGTTTCCGAAATCGATTCTGCGCGCCGTGCTGGCGCTCGCAGCGCTGCTGATCGCCGTTCCGGCGTCGGCGGCCATCAACGTGCTGGCCAGCGTGCCCGAATGGGCTGCGCTGGCCCGTGAAATCGGCGGCGACAAGGTGAATGCCGTGTCCGCCACCAACGCCCTGCAGGACCCGCACCGGGTCGAGGCGCGACCCTCGTTGATCGCCCGCGCCCGCGGCAGTCAACTGGTGGTGGCCACCGGCGCCGAGCTGGAGATCGGCTGGCTGCCGATGGTGCTGCGCGAATCCGGCAACCCGGCGATCCAGCCGGGCCAGCCGGGCTACTTCGAGGCCGCCTCGGTGGTGCGTCTGCTCGAAGTGCCGGGGCGCCTCGATCGCGCCGACGGCGATGTCCATCCCGGCGGCAATCCCCACCTGCAGCTCGATCCGCGCAACATGCTGAAGGTGGGCGAAGCGCTCGCGGCGCGACTGGCACAGGTGGACCCGGCCAACGCGGCGGCCTACAAGACCGGCTACGCGCGCTTCGCCGACCGGTGGAAGGTCGCGATGGCACGCTGGGAGCAGGCGGCCGCACCGCTGCGGGGCGCGCCGGTGTGGGTCCAGCACAAGGCGTTTCCCTACCTGTCCGACTGGCTCGGGCTCAAGGAGCTCGGCGCCCTGGAGCCCAAGCCCGGCGTCGAGGCCGGCAGCGCCCAGCTCGCCGGCATTCTCGAGCGCCAGAAGGCGACGCCGGCGCGGATGATCCTGCGCCCGGCCTACGCGCGCGCCGCGTCGTCCGACTGGCTGGCGGAGCGGGCGAAGATCCCGGCGGTGGTGCTGCCCTTCACGGTCGGCGGCTCGGCGGAGGCGGGCGATCTGTTCGGCCTCTTCGACGACACCATCCGGCGCCTGCTCGCCGGCCTGAAGTAAGGGGGCGGCATGGCCGAGGTGCTTCTGCGCGTGAGCCGGCTCACCGCCGGCTATGCCGCGCCGGTGGCGGGACCGCTCGATTTCGAGCTGCGCCGGGGCGAGGTCCTCGGCCTCGCCGGGCCCAACGGCGCCGGCAAGTCCACCTTGCTCAAGGCGCTGTGGGGCGGCGTGCGGGTGTTCGCCGGGCGCGTCGAAAAGGCGCCCGGGCTGGAAATTTCGCACCAGGCCCAGGGCTTCGACGACCTGCGCGGGGTGCCGGTCAGCGGGCGCGAACTGCTCGCGCTGACCGGCGCCCCGTCCGTCGGCCTGCCGCCATGGCTGGCGGAACGGCTCGACCGGCGGCTGGACCGGCTGTCGGGCGGGCAACTGCAGTTCCTGCGCCTGTGGGCCTGTCTTGCCGCGCCGGCCGATCTGATCCTGCTCGACGAGCCCACCAACAACCTCGATCGTGCCGGCGTCGCCTATCTGGCCGAGTGGTTCGCCCGTGCCCACGCCGAGCAGGGCATCGTGATCGTCTCCCACGACCACGGTTTCATCGATCAGGTGTGCTCCCGCGTCGTCGAGGTGGGCGGAGGTGCGCAGTCATGAGCTTCGATCTGCTGTTCGATCCGCTGTTCCGGGTGCCGTTCTTCACCGGACTGCTGCTCGCCGGCCTGCTGCCGCTCATCGGCATGTACCTGCGCCTGCGCCATGAGTGGCTGGCGGCGCTGGCCTTTGCTCAGATGGCGTCGGCCGGCGCCTTGCTGGCCATGGTGGCGGGCTGGCCGATGCTCGCCGGCGGGGTGCTGGCGGCCTTCCTCGCGGCGCTGGCCAAGGGGCTGATGGCCCGTGCCGGCGTCAGCGCCTACGCGCTGATGATGTTGCTGGCCTGGGGGGGCGGGGTGCTGCTGGTGGCCAATCATCCGCTGGCCGAGCAGGCCGGTCACGCGCTCTTCGACGGCCAGCTCTACTTCACCGGGGAAGGGCATCTGCTGGCGGCGGGGCTGGCCTGTGCGGTGGTCGCGCCACTGCTCGGCTGGCTGTCGCGGCCCTTGCTGCTGGGGCGTTTCTTCCCGGAGTTCTACCGGGCGCGGGGTCGCGATGCCCGCCCCCGGCTGATGCTCTTCGATCTGCTGGCGGGGCTCGCGGTGGCGTTGGCCACGGTCAGCCTCGGCGTGATGGCGGCGTTCGCCCTGGTCTTCGTGCCGCCGCTGGTGGCCTACCGCTTCGGGCGAGGCTGGCGGGCCGGTTTGGTGCTCGCGGCGGTCATCGGAATGGTGGGCTACTGCGTTGCTTTTGCGGTGTCGCTGGGTTTCGATCAACCCTTCGGCCCGATATGCGCGGTGTTTTTCGTTGTGCTCGCTGCGCTGTCAAGTGTGAATTCCGACAGGATGTAAATCACGGAGCGAGTGCTTTGATGAGTGTTATCCTTGTCAATCGTAAAAAAATGACTTGGAGGGTGCGCGAGTGGTGCTACCGTTTTTCGGCAAGAAGCCTGCACCTGCCGGAAGTCCTGCACCTCGTTCCCGCAGCGGTTCCGGCGCGGTAGGCGCATCGCCGGCCGCCGCCCGGTCGCGCCCGGTCCCTCGCAGCGAAACCTCGACCCTCGATTTCACCATCGCCGGCGGCGATCTGAACCGCGTGCTGGCCCAGTGCGCCGACAAGGTTCATGTCGAGGAGGGCGTCGACGAAATGGCGCCGCCCGCCGAGGAGGCGGCGATCCTCTACGCCAACGGCGGCGACGACGAAGCCCGGATGGTGCTCGAGCACGCGCTCCAGACCACCGTCGACGACACCACCCGCTTCAACCTCTGGTCGATGCTGCTCGACCTGCTGCGCCTGGTCGGTCAGCGCGAGCGCTTTGAATCCCTCAGCCTCGGTTTCGCCACCGAATTCGAGCGCTCCCCGCCGGCCTGGCAGGATCTGTCCGCCAATGCGGCCCGTGCCGGCGTCGAGCCCAAGGTGCAGACCATCAACCTGTCCGGCCACCTGGGCGGGCAGGCCGCCGCGCAGTTCGCCCAGCTGATCCAGATCGGGATGCGCGCCGGCGCCCTGCGCATCGATCTGAGCCGCCTGCGCAGCGCCGACAACGCCGGCGGCGACCTGCTCCTGCGGGCGGTGCGCGGCCTGCGCCGGGCCAAGATCAAGCTTCACCTTTCGGGCGCCGCCCATCTGGCCAATGTCCTCGCCGGCCTGGTGACGAGCGGCAAGCGCAGCGATCAGACCCTGTGGCTCCTTCTCCTCGAGGTCCTGCAGTACACCGATCAGCAGGAGCGTTTCGAGGAGCTGGCCGTCGATTACGCGATGACCTTCGAAGAGTCTCCTCCGTCGTGGGAGCCGCCGCCCGCCATCACCGCGAGCCAGACCGGCGCCGAGGCGGTCGATGCGGCGCTGAGTCGCATTTATCTGCTCGAAGGCGAGATCATCGGACCGAACACCGAAGTGCTGCGCAAGATCACCGCCTTCGCGGCCGATCGCACCAAGGTCGAGATCGATTGCAGCCGGCTGCGACGAATGGATTTCGTCTCGGCGGGCACCCTGTTCAACATCATCTCCCAGCTCCACACCCAGGGCCGTCTGGTGGTGCTGACCGGCGTCAATTCGATGGTCGCCGCGTTGATGCAGGTGATGGGGCTCCATCAGGTCGCGCGCATCGAACTGCGCGGCTGAGCGCCGGGACGGCGGGCGTCGCGCCCGTCGTCGCCTGACGAATCGTGTGGTCGGGGCTCTTGTAATTCCTTTTTTCGCCCCCAGATCGTTCCAATGGAACAATATCACGGCACCACCATCCTCTCGGTCCGGCGCGGCCGGCACGTGGCCCTCGGCGGCGACGGGCAGGTCACCCTCGGCAACATCGTCATCAAGGCCAGCGCCCGCAAGGTGCGCAAGCTGTACCAGGATCGCATCCTGGCCGGGTTTGCCGGCGGCACGGCCGACGCCTTTACGCTCTTCGAACGCTTCGAGGCCAAGCTCGAGAAGCATCAGGGCAACCTCGTGCGCAGTGCCGTCGAACTCGCCAAGGACTGGCGCACCGATCGCGCCCTGCGCCGCCTGGAGGCGATGCTGGCGGTGGCCGATCTCGACAACTCCCTGATCATCACCGGCAACGGCGACGTACTCGAGCCCGAGCAGGGCATCGTGGCGATCGGTTCCGGCGGCGCCTACGCCCAGTCCGCCGCCCGCGCGCTCATCGAGAACACCCAGCTCGCCCCCGAGGACGTCATCAAGAAGTCGCTCACCATCGCCGGCGACCTGTGCATCTACACCAACCAGTGCCACACCATCGAAGTGCTGAAGCCATGACCCAGATGACGCCCCCGGAGATCGTCTCCGAACTCGACAAGCACATCGTCGGCCAGGGCAAGGCCAAGAAGGCCGTGGCCGTGGCGCTGCGCAACCGTTGGCGGCGCGCCCAGGTGGTCGAGCCGCTGAAGAGCGAAATCACTCCCAAGAACATCCTGATGATCGGCCCGACCGGTGTCGGCAAGACCGAGATCGCCCGCCGTCTGGCGCGGCTGGCCAACGCCCCCTTCATCAAGGTCGAGGCGACCAAGTTCACCGAGGTGGGCTACGTGGGGCGTGACGTGGATACGATCATCCGCGATCTGGTGGAAATCGCGATCAAGAGTCACCGCGAGCAGGCCATGAAGAAATGCCGCGACCGCGCGATGGACGCCGCCGAGGACCGCGTGCTCGACATCCTGCTGCCGCCGGCCCGGCCGACAGTGGGGTTCGGCGCCGAGCCGGCCACGCCGGAAGAGAACGCCACCCGCCAGAAATTCCGCAAGAAGCTGCGCGAGGGTGAGCTGGACGACAAGGAAGTCGAGATCGAGGTGGCGGTGCCCGGCATGAGCGCCGAGATCCTCGCGCCCCCGGGCATGGAGGAGCTCACCGGCCAGCTCCAGAGCATGTTCCAGAACATCGGCGGCGGGAAGAAGAAATCCCGCAAGCTGAAGATCAAGGAGGCGATGAAGCTGCTTGCCGACGAGGAAGCCGCCAAGCTCGTCAATGACGAGGAGCTCAAGCTCGAGGCGCTGAAGATGGTCGAGCAGAACGGCATCGTGTTCCTCGACGAGATCGACAAGATCGCCACGCGCTCCGACAGCCACGGTGCCGACGTGTCGCGCCAGGGCGTGCAGCGCGACCTGCTGCCGCTGGTCGAAGGCACGACGATCAGCACCAAGTACGGGATGGTGAAGACCGACCACATCCTGTTCATCGCCAGCGGCGCCTTCCATCTGTCGCGGCCGTCCGACCTGATTCCCGAGCTGCAGGGCCGCTTCCCGATCCGCGTGGAGTTGGAGTCGCTGTCCGTCGAGGACTTCGAGCGCATCCTCACCCAGACCGACGCCTGCCTCACCCGTCAGTACGAGGCGCTGCTCGCCACCGACGGGGTGACCCTGCGGTTCGCGCCGGACGGCATCCGCCGGCTCGCCGAGATCGCCTTCCAGGTCAACGAGAAGACCGAGAACATCGGTGCGCGCCGCCTCTACACGGTGATGGAAAAGCTGCTCGAAGAGCTGGCCTTCGAAGCCGGCAGGGCCGGCGAGCAAACTGTGACCATCGACGCCGCCTACGTGGACGGGCGCCTCGAAGTGTTGGCCCAGCGCGAGGATCTCGCGCGCTACGTGCTGTAAGCCTGCGCCGGCCTCATGCCGGCGGTGGACGTGAGCGAGGGGCTGCCGAGGTAGCCCCTCATTTATTTTGCGGGTCGGATGGCGTATACCGTTGGTGGCGCGCCGCCGGAGAGCGGCCCGACTCGACTCCAACTTCCCCTCGTCCTCCCCATGCTGCTGCGCATCGTTTCCATCCTCTTCCCGCTCTTTGCCATCACCGCCGTGGGCTTCCTGGTCGGCCGGCGCGCGAGACCGGATCTCTCCCAGGCCAACAAGCTGAACATGGACGTATTCGTGCCGGCGCTGGTGTTTGGCGCCCTGGCGAACAAGTCCTTCCACATCATGCAGTTCCTGCCGCTGCTCGGGGTGACCTTCGTCGCGGTGGTCGGCTCCGGCCTGCTGGGCTGGGCGGTGGCGCGGACGATTGGCGTGGCGCCGCGCACTTTCGTGCCGCCGATGATGTTCAACAACTGCGGCAACCTGGGCCTGCCGCTGGCGGTGCTGGCCTTCGGCGATGCGGCGCTGGCGCCGGCGGTGGTGATGTTCATGGTGTCGAACCTGGTCCATTTCACGTTTGGCGCCTGGTATCTCGACCATCACGCGCGGCTCGCCAGCGTCTGGAAGGTGCCGTCGGTGCTGGCCACGCTGGCCGGGTTGGCGGTGGGCATCGCGGGCTTCGAGGTGTGGCCGCCGGCAATGCTGGCGATCAAGATGCTCGGCGACATCTCGATTCCGCTGATGCTGTTTGCGCTGGGGGTGCGGATCAGCGAGTCGCGCATCTCGGCGATCCGCCTGGGGGTGACCGGCGCCGTGGCGCGACCGCTGATCGGACTGGCGCTGTCGGCGGCCTTGCTCGCGCTGGTGCCGCTGCCGGCCCAGGAGCGAGCGCTGCTGATCGTCTTCGGCGCGTTGCCGCCGGCGGTGCTCAATTACATGTTTGCCGAGCGTTACCACCAGGAGCCGGAGAAGGTCGCCTCGATGGTGCTGATCGGCAACGTGCTGGCGGTGGCCTTCCTGCCGCTGGCGCTGGCGATCGCGCTGTGAGGCGGTTCAGAAGCCGTCGGTGAAGCGGCCGATCTGCCGACGGTCGCGCTTGGTGGGGCGGCCGTGCAGATCGGCGCCGGGCGTGGCGGCGAGCTTGCGCTGCTCGCGCTGGGCCTGGCGCGCGGCGGCGCTCTCGGCGGTTTCGGCGTAGAGCGTCTGGGCCACCGTGGCGCTGCCGCGTTTTTCGGCGATGCCGGTGACGACGACGGTGAAGTGCGCCTCGGCGAGCTGGATCGCCACCGTGTCGCCGACCTTCACGTCCTTGGCGGGCTTGACCCGCAGGCCGTTGAGCTGGACCTTGCCGCCCTCGACGGCGTCGGTGGCGAGCGTGCGGTGCTTGTAGAAGCGGGCCGCCCACAGCCATTTGTCGAGGCGGGTGCGGGCGTCGTGATCGTGTCTGTCGTTCATTCCTTGACCGGCCGTTTGGCCAGTTTCCGTTGCAGGGTGCGTCGGTGCATTTTAAGCGCCCGCGCGGTGGCCGAGATGTTTCCTTCGTTTTCGGCCAGCACCCGCTGGATGTGTTCCCATTCGAGCCGATCCACCGACATCGGGGCTGCCGACGGGGTGTCGTCGATCACCACGTCGGTGGCCGAGAGTGCCTTCAGGATCGCATCCACGTCGGCGGGCTTGGCGAGGTACTGGGTGGCGCCCAGCTTGATTGCGTCGACGGTGGTGGCGATGCTGGCGTAGCCCGTGAGGACCAGGATCCGGCAGTCCGGATTGACCGCCAGCAGCGGCTCGATGAGACGCAGGCCGGAGCTGCCGGCGATGTTGAGGTCGAGCACCACGTATTCGGGTTCATGCTGGCGGGCCAGGGCGAGGGCGCTTTCGGGGTCGGCGGCGCCGAACACGGTGAAGCCGCGCTGGCCCAGGGCGCGCACTAGCACGCGGTTGAAGGCGGGGTCGTCGTCGATGACGAGAATGTGGGGAGCGTCCGGCGAAGTCATGGCTGAAGGGCGGAAAGAGGAAGGCTGAGGGTGGCGATGGTGCCGCCGCCGGGGCGGGGTGTGAAGGCGATGGTGCCGCCGCAGCGCTCGACGGCACCGAACGCGAGCAGCAGGCCGATGCCGAGCCCCGGGCCGGGGCTGGCGACGGCGTCTCGCCCAGCCTGCAGCCCGGCCGGCATGCCGGGGCCACGGTCGAGGACTTCGACGACGAGCTGCGCGCCGTCGATCCGGGCGGCGCATTCGACGCCCTGGGGTTCGGCGTCGGCGGCGTTGTTGATGAGGTTGTGGATGGCTTGCTCGAGGGTTGCGTCGGCAACCAGCAGGGGCGGCGGCGTGCCGCAGTCGATGCGCGTGGCGAGCGGCACGTGGGGCCGCAGGCTGCGCCAGCGCTGGGTGATGCCGGCCAGCCACGCGTCGGCGGCCATCGTCGTGCCGCCTTCGGCACGCAGGCTGCCGGCGCGCAGGGTGAGCCCGCCGAGGATGGTCTTGCAGTGGGCGATCTGGGTGCGCAGCAGTTCGGCGTCGGCACGGGTGTCGTCGTCGAGGGCCGGATTGCGGGCCAGTTCGCCGGCGAGGATGGCCATGGTGCCGAGCGGCGTCCCCAGTTCGTGGGCGGCGCCCGCGGCAAGGTTGCCCAGGGCGACGATGCGCTCGTTGCGCAGGCTGGCCTCACGCGCTTCGGCCAGGGCCTGGTCGCGGCTGCGGATCGCGGCGGTCATGCGGACCACGTACCAGACGATGACGCCGGCCGACAGGGCGAAGGTGAGCCACATGCCGGCCAGATGCCAATGCACGGCGAGCCCCGAGTCGTAGATGTCGAGCTGTTCGTTGAAATCCCACAGCAGCGAATAGGCCGCCACGGCGAGTACCGCCAGCGACCACGCCCATGGCCCCGGCACGGTGGCCGCGCCGATCGCCACCAGGGGCAGCAGCAGGGAGATCAGCGGGTTGGTGGCGCCGCCGGTGAAGTACAGAAACGCGCTCCAGGCGGCGAGATCGATGCACAGCTGGGCGAACAGCTCGGCGGGGCGCACGTCGTCGCCGAGATGTGCGAGGCGCAGCATCGAGGCGGCGTTGATGGCGATCAGGGTGGCCGCGACCGGCAGCAGGGCCGCGCCGGGCAGCGGGATGTCGAGCAGCCAGGGCACGCACAGGAGCACGCCGAGCATCACGCCGATCGACAGCCAGCGCAGGCCGATCAGGCGGCGCAGGGCGTCGGTGGAACTGGGGGGGCGAGGCATGGCTGAGGGGGTGTCGACGGGGGTGGGCGGAGCGCCGATTATCGCCGAAGCGGCTCGCCACACCGCGGGCTGGCGGTGGGCGAACGCTGCGGTTGATTGTCGCAGTGAGCCGTTTGGCGTGTTTTTACGTGAAAAAGAGGCGTTGTCATCAAATAGTGTTTGCATTGCCGGCCGATACAGTGCACAGTCCTGTCTCGCGATCTTCAAGTAGTGTTGTTGTTGTCAGGTTCAGTACCCGCTTTGGCGCGGCAGTCGTCCCTTCATCACCCCGCCGTCTTGAGTTTCGCCCTTTCCAGGGGGAATTCCCTGTTTTCTTGTTTTTTTAAGGATGTTCAAAATGGCAGCAGGTACCGTGAAGTGGTTCAACGATTCCAAGGGCTTCGGTTTCATCACCCCGGAAAACGGCGGTGACGATCTGTTCGCGCACTTCTCCGCGATCCAGTCCAAGGGTTTCAAGACCCTGACCGAAGGCCAGCGCGTGACCTTCGACGTGGTCACCGGCCCGAAGGGCCAGCAGGCCGCCAACATCGTTCCGGTGGCCTAAGTCCCCGACGATTCAGCGCTGGCGCCATGCGCCGCGCTGATGGCAGTGCCCGACGACCGCCCGATCCTTTTCGGGCGTGTCGCAAGAAAACCCGGCGAAAGCCGGGTTTTTTGTTGCCCGGCGTTTGCCGATCGCCGAGCGGATGGGGCCAAAAAAACGGCGCCCGAAGGCGCCGTGAAAATCTCCCGGAAGAGGAGAGAAGACGATCTGTGCCGGCACGCGCGGGGCGTGCCGTGGTGCATTAGTGAGCGCTGGCCGAGGCGGCACCGATGCCGGTCTGGGAGCGCACGTACTGGTCGTCGAACCCCGCCTTGTCCTGCTTGGCGCGGGCGCTGCTGTCGGTCACCGAGAACAGCCAGGTGAAGAAGAAGGCCAGCGGCATCGAGAACAGCGCAGGCTGCTCGTACGGGAAGATCGGCGCAGCGTTGCCCAGCACCACCACCCACACGGCCTTGGACAGCACCACGAAGGCCACGGCCGAGATCAGGCCGGCGAGGCCGCCCAGCAGCGCACCGCGGGTGGTCAGACCCTTCCAGTACATGGAGAGGATCAGGATCGGGAAGTTGGTGGAGGCGGCGATGCCGAAGGTCAGGCCGACGAGGAAAGCGATGTTCTGCTTCTCGAACATGATGCCCAGCAGCACGGCGACCACGCCCAGGGCGATGGTGGACAGCTTGGAGACGCGCATTTCCTCGGTTTCGCTGGCGGTGCCCTTGCGGATCACCCGGGCGTAGAGGTCATGGGCGATGGACGACGCGCCCGCCAGGGCGAGACCCGACACCACCGCGAGGATGGTGGCGAAGGCCACGGCGGACATGAAGCCCAGGAACAGGTTGCCGCCCACGGCCTTGGCCAGGTGCATCACCGGCATGTTGCCGCCGCCGATCAGCTTGCCGCCGATGTTGCCACCTTCGAAGAACTCGGGGTTCTGGCCGACGATCACGATGGCCATCAGGCCCAGGGCGCACACCACCATGAAGAAATAGCCGATGCAGCCGCTGGCCACGAACACGCTCTTGCGGGCCTCCTTGGCGTTCGGCACGGTGAAGAAGCGCATCATGATGTGGGGCAGGCCGGCGGTGCCGAACACGAGGCCCAACGACAGGGACACGGCGGTGACCGGGTCGGCCATCAGCGAGCCGGTGCCCATGATCTTGATGCCGTCCTTGTGCACTTCGACCGCCTTCTGGGCCGCGGTTTCGAGGCTGAAGCCGAACTGGCCGAGGGACAGGAACAGCAGCACAGTGCCGCCGAAGAGCATCAGGCAGGCCTTGATGATCTGCACCCAGGTGGTGGCGATCATGCCACCGAAGGTGACGTAGACCACCATCAGCACGCCCACCACGACCACCGCGGTGGCGTAGTCGAGGCCGAACAGCAGCTTGATGAGCTGGCCCGCGCCGACCATCTGCACGATCAGGTAGAAGCACACCACGGTCAGCGAGCCGAAGGCCGCGAAGGTGCGGATGGTGCCCTGGTCGAGGCGATAGGAGGCGATGTCGGCGAAGGTGAACTTGCCCAGGTTGCGCAGGCGTTCGGCCATCAGGAACAGGATCACCGGCCAGCCGACGAAGAAGCCGATGGCGTAGATGAAGCCGTCGAGGCCCTTCGAGAAGGTCATCGCCGAGAGGCCCAGCAGGGTGGCGGCGGACATGTAGTCGCCGGCGATGGCGAGGCCGTTCTGGAAGCCGGTGATGCCGCCGCCGGCGGTGTAGAAGTCGGCGGTGGATTTGGTCCGGCTGGCGGCCCAGTAGGTGATGCCCATGGTGGCCACCACGAAGATGAAGAACATCCCGATGGCGGTGAGGTTGAGGGGCTGCTTCTGGGCGGCGCCGATGGCGTCGCCGGCCAGGACGGTACCGCTGACGGCGCTGGCCGCGAGGGCGGTGAGGAGGTGGCGGAGGTGGATCACTTGGTGGCCTCCTTCACGATTTCGTTGTTGATGGCGTCGAATTCGCCGTTGGAGCGGCTCACGAACCAGCCCGTGAGCAGCCAGGAGCCGATGATGATGACGGCGCCGATGGGCACGCCGATGGTCAGCGTCGAGCCGGCCGAGATGGGCGTGCGCATGAAATCGGGCGCAAAGGCCACGATCATCATCATGCCGTAGTAGCTGACCATGACGATGGCCGTGAGCAGCAGCGCGAAACGGCTGCGCTTGCCCTCGAGTTCGGCGAATTTCGGGTTCGCCCGGACTTTCTTGTAGATGTCTGCCGACATGATTCCTCCTTGTTTGCGGCTTGGTCTGCGGATTTTTTTTGTTGTGTTGGGGGATTGCTGTTCTCCCCCGGTCCTGCCTTGGGTTGTGCTTACATGTTCGGGTAGTTGGGGCCGCCGCCGCCTTCGGGCACGGCCCAGTCGATGTTCTGGGTCGGGTCCTTGATGTCGCAGGTCTTGCAGTGCAAGCAGTTCTGGGCGTTGATCTGCATCCGCGGACCGCTCGGGTCTTCGACGATTTCATAGACGCCAGCCGGGCAATAGCGGGTTTCCGGCGCGTTGTAGAGCGCGAGGTTCACGCTGATCGGCACCGAGGCGTCCTTCAGGCGCAGGTGGCAGGGTTGGTCCTCGGTGTGGTTGGTGGCCGAGATGAACACCGACGAGAGGCGGTCGAAGCTGATCTTGCCGTCCGGCTTGGGATAGACGATGGGCGGGCAGTCCGACGCCTTCTTGAGCTGGGTGTGGTCGGCGTGGTGATGGAGCGTCCACGGCGCGCGACCCTTGAGCAGGAAGGTGTCGATGGCGCTGTAGGCGATGCCGCCGAAGAGGCCCCAGCGGAAGCTCGGGCGGATGTTGCGCACGCTGTACAGCTCGTCCCACAGCCAGCTCTGCTTGAGTTGCTCGGGATAGGCGATGCACTCGGTGCCGGTGACGCCCTCGGCGGTGAGGTGGGCGAACAGCGCCTCGGCGGCCACGATGCCGGACTTCATCGCCATGTGGGTGCCCTTGACCTTCGGCACGTTGAGGAAGCCGGCGGTGTCGCCGACCAGCAGGCCGCCCGGGAAGGTGAGCTTGGGCACCGACTGGAAACCGCCTTCGTTGAGCGCGCGGGCGCCATAGGCGATGCGCCGGCCGCCTTCGAAGAACTTGCGGATTTCCGGATGGGTCTTGAAGCGCTGGAATTCCTCGTAGGGCGACAGATGCGGGTTGCTGTAGTCGAGCCCGACCACGAAGCCGACCGCGACTTGGTTGGTCTCGAGGTGGTAGAGGAAGGAGCCGCCGTAAACATCGGTGGAAACCGGCCAGCCCACGGTGTGCATGGTCAGGCCGGGCTGATGCACTTCGGGACGCACTTCCCACAGCTCCTTGATGCCGATGCCGTAGGTTTGCGGGTCGACGCCGTCGCGCAGCGCGAACCTGGTGAACAGGCCTTTGGTGAGGGAACCGCGGCAACCTTCGGAGAAGACGGTCTGGCGGGCGTGCAGCTCGATGCCCTGCTGGTAGTTGGGGCCGGGTTCGCCGCTGCGTTCGACGCCCATGTCGCCGGTGGCGATGCCCTTGACCGAGCCGCGCAGTTCGCCGTCCTCGTGGTAGAGCACTTCGGCGGCAGCGAAGCCCGGGTAGATCTCGACGCCCAGTTCCTCGGCCTGCTGGCCGAGCCAGCGCACCACGTTGCCGAGGCTGACAATGTAGTTGCCGGCGTTGTGCATCTGCGGCGGCGTCGGCAGCTTGTAGGCCTTCTCGGTGGTGAGGAACAGGAAGCGGTCCTCGGTGACGGCGGTGTTGAGCGGCGCGCCGCGTTCCCGCCAGTCGGGGAACAGTTCGGCAAGCGCGCGGGGTTCGATGACGGCGCCGGAGAGGATGTGGGCGCCAACCTCGGAGCCCTTTTCGACGACGCACACCGAAAGCTCCTTGCCGGCCTGTTCGGCCAGTTGCTTCAGGCGGATCGCGGTCGTCAGCCCCGAGGGGCCGGCGCCGACGATCACCACGTCGTATTCCATCGCTTCACGCGTCATTGCTGTCATCTCCGTTGTTGCTATCAAGTCGTACATTCATCCGCCGGCGCGACGCAGCCGCTGCCGACGGCCCGAGGCCGCAACGCGGTGCGCAGCCGTACGTGGGTACGGTGGGCACTGCGGTTGCGGGTCGGGTCGCGCTCTGGTTGGCTCGCGCTGGCGTCAGAACAGGGCTTCTTCGAGGGCCAGCACCGCGTCGGCGCCATTCACGATGGCATCGCGGTAGCTGTTGGCTTCCGGGATGACGTGCTGGGCGAAGTAGGTGGCGGTGGCCAGCTTGGCCTTGTAGAAGTCGCCGTCGGCTTCATCGATGCGGTCGGCGGCGATCTGTGCGGAACGGGCCATCAGCCAGCCGCCGACCACGATGCCGGTGAGCTTGAGGAAGGGCACCGAGCCGGCGTGGGCGGCCTGCGGGGTGGCTTCGTAGTTGGCGAGCAGCCAGGTGGTCGCTTCGTCCAGCGCGGCGATGCCGTCGCCCAGGGCGTCGGCGATCGCCTTGAGCTGGGCGTTGCCGGAGTTGCGCAGGGCGGTGCCGGTCTCGGCGATGTCGGCGAGGAGCTGCTGCATGCTCTTGCCGCCTTCCTTGGCGGTCTTGCGACCGATCAGGTCGTTGGCCTGGATCGCAGTGGTGCCTTCGTAGATGGTGATGATTCGCGCGTCACGCATGTACTGGGCAGCGCCGGTCTCTTCGATGAAGCCCATGCCGCCGTGCACCTGCACGCCGTTCCAGGTGATGCCCTGGGCGTTCTCGGTGCACCAGCCCTTGACCACCGGGGTCAGCAGCTCGAGGCGGCGCTGGTTGGCGGCGCGCACGTCGGCGTCCGGGTGGCTGTGGGCGCGGTCCATGCAGCCGGCCACGTAATAGGCCAGGGCGCGGCCGGCTTCGGTGCGGGACTTCATGTCCATCAGCATGCGGCGCACGTCCGGGTGATGCAGGATGGGCTTCTTCTCGCCGGACTTGTCGCCGACGATGCGGCCCTGGACGCGCTCGCGGGCGTAGGCCAGTGCGTGCTGGTAGCTGCGCTCGGAGACGCCGACGCCTTCGAGGCCCACGTTCAGGCGGGCGTGGTTCATCATCGTGAACATGTACTCGAGGCCGCGGTTCGGCTCGCCGACCAGGTAGCCGATCGCGCCGCCCTTGTCACCGAAGGACATCACGGCGGTGGCGCTGCCGTGGATGCCCATCTTGTGCTCGATGGAGGCGCAGATCAGGTCGTTGCGCTCGCCCAGGCTGCCGTCGGCATTGACCAGGAACTTCGGCGCGATGAACAGGGAGATGCCCTTCACGCCCGGGGGCGCGTCCGGCAGGCGGGCCAGCACGAGGTGGACGATGTTCTCGGCCATGTCGTGCTCACCCCAGGTGATGAAGATCTTGGTGCCAGTGATGGCGTAGGTGCCGTCGCCGCGCGGTTCGGCCTTGCTGCGGATGGCGGCGAGGTCGGAGCCGGCCTGGGGCTCGGTGAGGTTCATGGTGCCGGTCCACTTGCCGGAGACCATGTTCGGCAGGAAGGTCGCCTTCAGGTCGTCGGAGGCGTGGTGGGCGATGGCCTCGACCGCGCCGAGGGTCAGCATCTGGCACAGCGAGAACGAGATGCTGGCCGACTTCCACATTTCCAGCACGGCGGTGGACACGGTGACCGGCAGGCCCTGGCCGCCGAATTCGGTGGAGGCGGGCATGCCGTTCCAGCCGGTCTCGCAGAACGCGGCATAGGCTTCCTTGAAGCCGTCGGCGGTGCTCACCACGCCGTTGTCCCACTTGTTGCCCTGCTTGTCGCCGACGGCGTTGAGCGGATCGACGACTTCGGAGGCGAACTTGCCGGCTTCGTCGAGGATGGCTTCGACGAGATCGAGGCTCACCTCCTCGTTGCCGGGCAGGGTGGTGATCTCCTGCAGGCCGGCCAGTTCGTTCATGTTGAACAGCATGTCCTTCACGGGTGCGACGTAGGTGCTCATGGCGATTCCTCTGGCAATGGGTATGGCCGGGCGGGCGCTGCAGGGGCGAACGCGGTCGTCCGCGCACGGCGTTACGATTGAGGTGGGCGAACGCGTTCGCCCCTACGAAATCAGAGTGCGGAAACCAGCTGCGGCACGGCCTCGAACAGGTCGGCCACCAGCCCGTAGTCGGCCACCTGGAAGATCGGGGCTTCGGGGTCCTTGTTGATCGCAACGATCACCTTGGAATCCTTCATGCCCGCCAGGTGCTGGATGGCGCCGGAGATGCCTACCGCCACGTACAGCTGCGGGGCGACGATCTTGCCGGTCTGGCCGACCTGGTAGTCGTTGGGCACGTAGCCCGCATCGACAGCGGCGCGGCTGGCACCGAGGGCGGCGCCGAGCTTGTCGGCCAGCGGTTCGAGGGTGGCGCGGTAGGCATCGCCGCTGCCCAGGCCACGGCCGCCCGAGACGATGATCTTGGCGGCGCCCAGCTCCGGGCGGGCCGACTTGGTGAGCTCGCGGCCGACCAGC
>NZ_JAYROR010000093.1:0-16978 GCF_041911615.1 Zoogloea sp.
CATGAGCGCGATCACCGTGAAGCAGGCCGCGCAGCCGCCCAGCAGCAGCACCTGCAGCTCCAGCCGGCGCACGCCGGCCGTGGTCCGGGCCTGCCACAGGGTCTGCCCGAAGAGCACGAGGTACATGACCACGACGACGCCGGTGTAGACGAAGTAGCCCCAGCCCCGGATCCGGTTCTCCGGGGTCGAATACCCCGGGATGAACCATTCCGTGAAGCAGAGCAGCGCGAGGAGGGCGCCGAGGACGCCCGCCGGCCACCAGCGCCGGATGCACGAGGGCACCCTGCCAGGCGGCCAGGTCGAGGCCGGCGAGCACGTCAGCGGGCAGCGGCGGGCGCTCGCGGGCGTCGCCGGCGTCGCCGTCGGGGGGCAGCGAGAGCGCGAAGCCGGGATCGGCGAGGGCGTCGGCCAGATCGAGGCAGGCGTGGCCCCGGCCAAGCTGGTGGCTGGCCAGCGCGGCGGCGAGGATCAACAGCGGCGGCGCGTCGCCCACCTGACGGGCCAGGAAGGCGGCGAAGGCGGCGTCGAGGACGCGCAGCCAGCCCCGTGCGGCCCACGCGTCGAGCAGGCGGAGGGTGGCGGCGGTGTCGTGGAGGGCGGGGTTCATGCGGCCTCCGTCGGGCGGCGGGCAAACAGGTGGTCGAGGGCGTCGATCAGCGCGCGGGGCGGCCGCTCGGCGTGGATGCCACGGCCGGGCGCGGCGCTGCCCCGCAGGAAGAGGTAGCGCGCGCCACCGATGTGGCGGTCGTAGTCGTAGCCCGGCAGGCGCAGCGTGAGCAGGCGGTGCAGCGCGAGCAGGTAGAGCACGTATTGCAGCTCGTAGCGCTCGGCGAGCACGCAGGCGCGCATCGCCGCGGGGGTGTAGGCCGCGTCGTCGGGGCCGAGCCAGTTGGATTTGTAGTCGATGATGTAGTAGCGCCCGTCGTGCTCGGCCACCAGATCGATGAAGCCCTTGAGCATGCCGTTGAGCTGGCCCGGGGCCAGCGTGGGGCGCGGTGCGGCGTCGAGGGTGTGGGCCCGCACGAGGGCATCGACCCGGCTCAGGTCCACGTCGTGGGCGGCGATCCAGAATTCCATCTCGGCCACCGCGCCGTGCAGGCTCGCGAGGCCCGGCACGCCGTCGCCCAGCGGTACGTGCAGGAAATCCTCCAGCCAGGTGGCGAGCGGGTCGATCCATTCGACCCAGCCGCGCACCGCGCAGCGGCGGGCAACGGCGTCGCGCAGCCGGACGGGGTCGGCGGCGACGCTGGCGAAGCCCTGGGCGGCGGCCCATTCGAGCAGTTCGTGGAGGAAGGTGCCGACCGCGGCGCCCCGCGGAAAACCGTGCAGCAGGCCGCGCGAGGGCTGCGCCGCCGGCACCGGGGCAAGGGCCGGCGCCGGTGGCGCGACGGCGCCGGCGGCCTCGCGGAAGACGTCCTCGGCGGCGGTGTCGGCGCTGTCGGCGGCGGTGGCGAGGGCCGAGTAGCTGGCGATCCACCAGTGCTCGCGCACCGGGCGCAGGGGCACCCGGGCGGCGCCTTCGACCACCGGGCGGGCGTGGCCGACGTAGGGTGCGTCGTCCACCGGCGGGGCGTCGACGACGGCGATCTCGGGCTGTCCGGCCGCCAGTGCGTCGAGGCCGCCGGCGAGATCGCCCCCGAGCAGGTAGCCCAGCGCGCTGTGCGCGAAATCGGCGAGGGGCGCGGTGCCGATCCAGCAAGCGTAGCGGGCGCGGGTCAGGGCGACGTAGAGCTTGCGCAGGTCTTCGCCGAGGCGTTCGCGATCGACCCGTTCGAGGCAGTGGCCGTCGTCGGCCAGGGCGAGCCGCAGACGGCCGGCGTCGTCGTGCCACTTGAGGGGCAGGTCGTCGTCCTTGGCGACGCGCACGCTGCAGGCGAAGGGCAGGAACACCAGCGGGTATTCGAGGCCCTTCGACTTGTGCACGGTGACCACCTGCACCAGGTTGGCGTCGCTCTCGAGGCGGATCTGGCGAGCGTCGCTGCCGCCCCGGTCGTCGGCGCGCTGTTCGGCCAGGTGGCGGATGAGGGCGTGTTCGCCGTCGAGCAGGCTGCTGGCCTGCTGCAGGAGTTCGGCCAGGTGCAGCAGGTCGGTGAGGCTGCGCTCGCCGCTGCCGCCGGCGGCGAGCAGGCGCGCCGGCACCCGGAAGTCGTTGAGGAGCCGGCGCAGCATCGGCAGCACGCCCTGGCGGCGCCAGCAGTCGCGGTAGCCACGGAATTGGTCAATATAGTTGTCCCATTTGAGCGGATCGCGGTTGAGGCTGTCGAGCTCGGACCAGTCGAGGCCGAGGGTGGCGGTGGCCAGGGCGGCGCGCAGCGCGCGGTTGTCGTCGGGCTCGGCGCAGGCGACCAGCCAGCGCTGCAGGTCGGCGGCTTCGGGGCGCTGGAAGACCGAA
The DNA here is from genome assembly GCF_041911615.1 of Zoogloea sp. Classification (GTDB taxonomy): domain Bacteria; phylum Pseudomonadota; class Gammaproteobacteria; order Burkholderiales; family Rhodocyclaceae; genus Zoogloea. Next base: position 2,393 of record NZ_JAYROR010000093.1, read on the forward strand.
TCGCGCTCCGACAGGTAGACGCTGCGCACGCCGCGGCTGGCGAGGGCGGCGCGGATCGTGCCGGCTTCCTTGCGGTTGTTCACCAGCACCGCCATGTCGGCGGGGCGCAGCGGGCGCAGGCCGTCGGGGGCCGCGAAACCGGCGCGGCCCGCCTCGCCCAGGTTGAGCAGGCGCACCATCTCGGTGGCGCAGGCGGCGGCGCTGGCGTCGAGGTAGGCCTCCTTGCCGAGGGGTTTGTCGTCGGCGGCGGGCGGCAGGCGCCAGGCGGTGAGCGCAGGCAGCGGCGTGCCGTCGGCCTGCAGCACGTCGTCTCGCCCGGCGGCCTCGGCGGGCAGGAAGGGCACCGGGTTGGCGTCGCCGCGGCGGAACAGGAAGGCGCCCTGCCCCTCCGGGCGTTCCTCGGCCAGGACGAAGCAGCGGTTGACGGCGGCGACCATCGCGGCGGTCGAGCGGTAGTTGCGCCGCAGGGTGTAGAGCCGGCCGGCGGTGGCGCGGCGGGCGTCGAGGTAGGTGTAGATGTCGGCGCCGCGGAAGGCGTAGATGGCTTGTTTGGGGTCGCCGATGAGGATCAGGGCGGTGGCGGCGTCGTTGTCGGCGACCCGGTAGATGGCGTCGAAGATGCGGTACTGGACGGCGTCGGTGTCCTGGAACTCGTCGATCAGCGCCACCGGGAACTGGCGCCGGATGAGTTCGGCGAGGCGCGCCCCGTTGGGGCCGGCGAGCGCGGCGTCGAGGCGGCCCAGCAGGTCGTCGAAACCCATCTGGGCGCGGCGGGCCTGCTCGGCAGCGAAGCGCGCGGCCACCCAGCGGGTGGCGTGACGCAGGATGTCGTCGCGGCCGTCGGGCAAGGCGGCGAGCGCAGGCTTGAGCGCCTCGATGGCGGCCAGCGCGGGGTGGGTGGGCGGCGCGTCGTCATTCCAGATCTCGGCCATGCCGGCGGGGGTCAGGCGCGTCCAGGCGGTGGAGGTGAGTTCGGGCACGGACGCCAGCGGATCGGTGGCCCAGCGCGCCAGCGCCGCCAGCCAGCGCTCGCCGGTGGGGCGGTTGAGCTTGGTGCCGGAAAAGCGCTTGGCCTGGCGCGCTTCGTCGATGAGGGTGCGCAGTTCATCGACCCAGGCCGCCCACGGCGCCTTGAGCTCGGCGAGACGGCGGGCCTTTTCGGCGTCGGCGGCGGCCAGCGCGGCGGCGGGCGCGGCGCTGGGTTCGAGCCGCGCGACGTGGGGCAGCAGGCCGCCGAGCACGCCCTTGAGCGCGTCGGGCGAGGCCCACCAGCCGCTGACCCGGCGTGCGCCCGCCACATCGAGGGGATACATGAAACTGCGCCAGTAGTCGCGCACGACTTCGGCGAGGAGTTCGTCCTGATCGGTTTCGAGGCGCTGGGTGAACAGGCTGTCGCTGTCGAAGGCGTGCTCCCGGAGCATACGGTGGCACCAGCCGTGAATGGTGGAGACGGCCGCTTCGTCCATCCATTCGGCGGCGAGCTGGAGCTTGCGGGCACAGCCGGGCCAGGCCTCCGGCGGGTAGTCGGCGCGCAGCGCCTGGAGCAGCGGATCGGCACCACCCTGCCCGGCCGGATCGGCCAGGAAAAAGGCGGCGGCCTCGGCGAGGCGGGCGCGGATGCGGTCGCGCAGTTCCTTGGTGGCGGCGTCGGTGAAGGTGACGACGAGGATCTCGGGCGGGTCGAGCGGCCGCGCGAAGGCGGCGTCGCCCCCGTGGCCGAGGACGAGGCGCAGGTAGAGCGCGGCGATGGTGAAGGTCTTGCCGGTGCCGGCGCTGGCTTCGATGAGCCGGCTGCCGCCGAGCGGGAAGGCCAGCGGTTGCAGGGCGGCGGGAATGGGCGGGCTCATGCGGGTTCTCCGGCGTCGGCAGGCTGGGCGAAGGTGGCGGCATAGACCGGGCGCAGCAGGCTGGCCGCGAGCCGGGCGAATTCGCCGCTGGCGGCGAGGCTGGCGTAATCGGGCCACGCGCGCTGGAGGTAGGCGCTCTCGCCGAGTTCGCCGTGGCTGGTGTAGCCGTCGCCTTCGTAGGTTCGGGCGGCGGTGCTGCGGCCGGTGTCGCTGTCGGCCAGGAGGGCGAAGCCGGTCTTGACGGCGAGCGGCAGCGGACGGGCCTGGCCCTCGCGCCACGCCGCGAGCAGCGCGTCGAAATGCAGCCGGGCAACGGCCGCATCGAGGGGTTCGAGGCGCACGCTGCCGACCTTGCTGATGATCGCGGTGGTGAGCGGCGCGCCATCGAGCTGGGCGGCGAGATGGGCCACCCAGTGGCGGATGACGACGTGGTGGCGGTATTTCTTGTCCTTCACCAGATCGCTGGATTCGAGCACGATGCGCCCCCGGCTGCCGTCGGCGCCGACGCGCAGGTCGTGGAGCCGGTCGTCCACGCGCAGGCCGAGGGTGGCGTTTTCGTAGCGGATCACCGCGTCGTGGGCCGCCGGCGTCGGCCACTCGGCCAGGGCGGCGGTGTAGCGCGCGAAGAGGTCGTCCATCGGCGCGGCGAGGGTTTCGCGGTTGAGGGCGGCGAAGGCGCGGGCTGGCAGTTCGCCGCGCCGGTCGATGCGCTCGAGCCCGGCGGCGAGCGCGGCCTCGCGCGGGGTGTCGGCGTCGATGGCCTGGGCCTGGGCGGCGATGAGTTCGTTCCACAGGCTCCACTTCTGCAGGCCGTCCAGGTCGAAGGGCTCCTGGTCGTCGCTGGCGGGGTCGTCCTGATCGAAATCCACCTGCAGGCGTTGTCGGAAGAAGGCCTTGACCGGGTCGCGCAGGAAGTTCGCCAGTTCGGCCAGGCGCAGCGGCTCGTCGCGCTGGGTCGGGGCCAGCGGGCCGCCGGGCGGCGGACGGTCGTCGGCGATGCGCCATTCGCTGGCGTAGGTGAACAACCGCGAGGTGGCCGCTTCGGGCGGGAAGTAATCGGGGTTGAAGGGCTGCAGACGATGGGCGGTGGTGAGGAAATCGAGCAGCGCGTCGGGGGCGTCGTCGTGCCCGGCCAGACGCCAGCCGGCGGCGAGGTGGTCGCGCAGCTGGCCGACCAGCACCGACGGCGGGCGCACGGTGTTGTCGTGGATGCTGCGCCCGACCCACGAGATGTGCAGCTGCTCGCGGGCCGACAGCAGCGCTTCGAGGAAGAGGTAGCGGTCGTCCTCGCGGCGGGAGCGGTCGCCGGGACGGTAGTCGCCGCCCATCAGGTCGAAATCCATCGGCACCCGGCTGCGCGGGTAGTCGCCGTCGTTGAGGCCCAGCAGGCAGACCCGCCGGAAGGGAATCGCGCGCATGGGCATCAGCGTGGCGAAGGTGACCACGCCGGCGAAGAAGCGTTGCGACAGGCCGCCGTCGTCGAGCTGGGCGAGCCAGTGCTCGCCCACCACCGCGAGGGGCAGCGGGGTGTCGAGGCGGCCGACGGCGCAGGCCGTCTGCCATTGCACCAGGGCCTGTTCGAGCCGCTGCAGGGTGAAGGCGTCGGGGCTGTCGCCCGGGTCGAAGAAATCGGCCATCAAGGCGCGCAGGCGGGCGCACCATTCGGTCACGTCGGCGTCGCTGGCGAGGGTGCGCCAGGTGGCTTCGAGGCGCTCGAAGAGCTGCACCAGCGGGCCGAGCAGCGCGGCGTCGAGACCGCCGATCTCGTCGTAGGGCGCAATGCCCTGCCAGGCCTCGGCGGTGCCGCCGACGGCGTAGCCGAGGAGCATCCGCGACAGGCCGAAGCGCCAGGTGTTGGCCTCGGGGGCGTCGGGCAGGCCGAGGCCTTCGCGGTGTTCGGCGTGCAGCCCCCAACGCACCCGGGCGCCGTGGATCCAGCGGTGCAGCAGCGGCAGCTGGTCGTCGGCGATGCCGAAGCGGGCGCGCAGGGCCGGCACTTCGAGGAGATCGAGCACGTCGCTCACCGCGACGCGCGAAGTGGGCAGTTCGAGCAGTTTGGCCAGCGCGCCGACGAGCGGGTCGTGGTGGCGCCGCCCCTGGTCGGCGATGCTGAACGGGATGTAACGGGGGTCGTCCCGCCCGGCGAGGCCGAACACCGCCTGAATGTGCGGCGCGTAAGCGTCGATGTCGGGCACCATCACGATCACGTCACGGGGGCGCAGCGTGGGGTCGGCGTTGAAGGCGGCGAGAAGCTGGTCGTGCAGGATCTCGACCTCGCGCTGGGCGCTGTGGGCCACGTGGAAACGGATCGAGGCGTCGTCGCCGGCCACCGGCGGCCAGGTGGCGACGGTTTCGGCGAGGGGGCGCAGGTGGCGGATGTCGTCGTGGAGCTGGCCCAGCAGGTGGTCGGTGGCGTGGCTGCCGAACAGATCGATGCGCTTGCCGAGGGCCTCGAAGTGCGGCAGGTAGCCGGCACGGCTGGTGTCGCTGTCGTGTTCGTCGAGCAGGCCGATGAAGTCGCGCCCCTGCTTGCCCCACGCGGCCAGCAGCGGATGGGCGTGCAGGTGCAGGCTGTCGGGGGCGATGTCCGCCACGTCGGCCGCCGGCGTGCCGCCCCGGCGCAGTTGGCGGCTGCGGGTGGCACGCAGCAGCGCCTTGTCGGCGACGATGTCGGCCCAGTAGTGCTCGCAGGGGTTGTGGACGCACATCAGCACCTGGGTCCAGCGGGCGATGGCGGCCAGCACCTCGAGGGACTGGCGCGGCAGCGCCGAGATGCCGAACACCATCACCCGACGCGGCAGGCCGGGGGGACGACCGGCGTCGTCGGGCCAGGCGGCGACGCGGTCGAGGAAGGTCTGGTGCACGGCGGCACGCCCGAGCCCGGCGGCGCCGGGCGTGCCGTCGGGGTCGGCCGCCACGTCGGCGAGCAACGCCCGCCACAGGCTGGCCTGCCAGCGCTGGGTGTCGGGCAGCGGCTGGCGCTCGCCCCGGGGGCGGATCAGCACGTCGTCGCCCGCGGCCCACGCGGCCAGCCAGTCGGCGCGATAGACCTGATACTGGTCGAACAGGTCGGCAAGACGCTCGGCGAGCTGGAAACGCTTGCGCAGATCGGCGTCGGCCGCCAGGAAGCGCGACAGCGGCGCGTAGATCGGCTGCCCCATCGCCGCCGGCAACAGGCGCATCAGGCGCCACACCAGCAGCGGTTTGTCGAAGGGCGACACTTCCGGCACCGCATCGTGGCCCAGCACCGCGCGATACACCTGCCACAGGAAGCGCGACGGCAGCGACATGTCGAGCCCGGCGGCAATGCCGCAACCGCCCCCCACGCCGTCCGCATCCTCGGCCAGGGCGAGGCGCAGCCACTGGGCGATGCCGTTGCTGTGCACCAGCAGCGTCTCGGTCTCGAGGGGCGCCAGCGGATGGCTGCGCACCCAGGCGACGAGCAGTTCGCGCAGGGTTTCGGGCTGGTTGCCATGCACCAGCATCAGGCCGGGCGTAAGCGGAGTGGGAAACACGGCGTTCTCCGGGTGGGACAGCGGAATCTGAAAGCCCTTGCGGGCCATGGCCAGGCGGGGGCGTCGCCCCATGCACGCACGGCGCTGCGGATTGTAGGGCTTCGGTCGGGCAGCGCAAGGCCGCACGCAGGCCGGCGGCATTGCCGGAAGGACAGCCCTGCCCATAGAATATCGCTATTGTTTTCAGGGTTTTTACACGTTCTCCCGGTGTCGAACGCATCGCCTCCAACCGCCCAAGGGCCACTGAAGCGGGTACTGGTCGTCGTCTACACCCAGACGGGCCAGCTCTCCGCCATCGCCCATCGCCTGATCGAACCGCTGGTCGACGATGCGGACATCGCGGTGCACATCGAAAACCTGCGGCCGGAGCAGGCCTTTCCGTTCCCGTGGCCGTTCTTCCGTTTTCTCGACGCCTTTCCCGAATCGGCCCTCATGACGCCGGGCCATCTGGCACCCCTGGGCGTGCCGGCCGAGGCGCCCTTCGACCTCGTGATCCTGTGCTATCAGGTGTGGTTCCTCGCCCCCAGCCAGCCGGTCACCGCCTTCCTGCAAAGCGACGCGGGCGCGCGGCTCCTGGGCGGACGGCCGGTGGTCACCGTGGTGGCGTGCCGCAACATGTGGCTGATGGCCCACCGCCGTCTGAGCGCCCTGCTCGCCGGCGTGCAGGCCCGTCACCTGGACAACGTCGTCTTCACCGACCGGGCGCCCACCTTCGCGACCCTCGTCACCACACCGCTGTGGCTGCTCACCGGACGCCGCCGTGTCGTGCCCGGCCTGCCGCCGGCCGGCGTGGCCGACGACGACATCCGGCGCAGCATCCGCTTCGGGCGCGCCCTGCGCGACGCGCTGCGGGCCGGGCACGAGCGGGGCGACGGGCCGTTGCTGGCCGGACTCGGCGCCGCCTGCGCGCGCCCCGAGCTGCTGGCCAGCGAGCAGGCCGGCACTCGCAGCTTCCGGCTGTGGGGCCGCCTGCTGCGCCGCGCCGGCCCCCCCGGCGCCTGGCAGCGAGTGCCGCTGCTGGGGCTCTACCTGGTGTTCCTGGTGGCGATCATCGTCACCGTGATCCCCGTCTCCCTCACGCTCCAGGCGGCGCTGCGCCCCGTGCTGCGCAAGCGCCTGGCCGCCACCAAGCGCGCCTTCGAGCAACCTTCCGGTTCTGGCGTCGAACGCCTTGCCCACTATGATTTCTGAGGTCTTCATCACCGGCTCGGCGGCCTGCCTGCCCCTCGACCCCGTTCCCAACGACCGCGTCGAGGCCATCCTCGGCATGGTCGGCGGCAAGCCGTCGCGGGCGCGGCGCATCGTCCTGCGCAACAACGGCATCCAGACCCGCCACTACGCCCTCGACCCCGCCACCGGCGAACCGGTCATGACTCACGCCCAGCTCACCGCCGCCGCGATCCGCGGCCTCGGCGACGTGGGCCGCGTCGATTGCCTCGCCACCGGCACCTCCAACGCCGACCAACTCCTGCCCGGCCACGGGGTGATGGTCCACGGCGAGCTCGGCTGGCCCCAGCTGGAGGTCGTCTCCCTGGCCGGCATCTGCCTGTCGGGCACCGCGGCGCTCAAGTACGCCACCATGGCAGTGGCCTCGGGCAGCGCCCGCCGCGCCATCGCCACCGGCTCCGAACTCGTCTCGCCGGTGATGCGCGCCCGCCACTTCGAGGCCGAATCCGAACACCGCCTTCAGGCCCTCGAGGAACGCCCGGAGATCGCCTTCGACAAGGAGTTCCTGCGCTGGATGCTGTCCGACGGCGCCGGTGCGGTGCTCCTCGAACCCGCCCCGGGCGCCGGCATGTCCCTGCGGGTGCGCTGGATCGAGCTGTTCTCCAACGCCCACCGCCTGCCCGCCTGCATGTACGCCGGCGCCGAGAAGGAATCCGACGGCAGCCTGCGCGGCTGGGCCCGTTTCCCGGTCACCGACTGGGCCTCGCGCTCGATCTTCTCGCTCAAGCAGGACGTGCGCCTGCTCAACGAACACGTCGCGCCGGTCACCCTCACCGAACCCATCGCCGCCCTGCGCGAGCGCCACGGCATCGCGCCAGCCGACGTGGATTGGTTCCTGCCGCACATCTCGTCGCTGTACTTCGCGCCGATCCTGGCCCGCACGCTGGACGAGATCGGTTTCCCGATTCCCGCCGAGCGCTGGTTCACCAACCTCGTCAGCAAGGGCAACACCGGCTCCGCCTCGCCTTACATCATGCTCGACGAGCTGATCCGCTCCGGCCGCATCCGCCCGGGCCAGCGGCTGCTGATGTACGTGCCCGAGAGCGGCCGCTTCTCCAGCGGCTTCGTGTTCCTGGAAGCGGTCTGATGGACATCCGCGACGTGCCCCAGGACGGCAACGCCACCCTCGGCGGCCACCGCAAGGCGGTGTATGCCCGCGGCGCCGACGGGCGCATCGTGGCCGTCGAATCCGCCGGCTGGGAGGCCGAGGAGATCGTCACCCTGCAGGCGGTGGACGTCTTCGACGCCTACGCCGCAGCCGCCCGCGCCCGTGTGCAGGCCGGCCAGTCGTCGCCGCTCGAATACTGGATGTACGCCCGCCGGATGGACCTCGCCACCTTCGCCCAGAGCACCGGCGTGTGGCGCTGGCGCATCCGCCGTCACTTCCGCCCTGCCGTGTTCGCCCGCCTCGCGCCGACCCTGCTGGCCCGCTACGCGGCTGCCCTCGGCATCGCGCCCGACACCCTGCGCCGCCTGCCATGACCGCCTTCCAGCACCGCCACGCCGCCCACTGCGAGAGCGGCACGGTGGCCAACCTCATCAGCCACCACGGCCTCGCCCTCTCCGAGCCGATGGCCTTCGGGCTGGCCGGCGGCCTCAGCTTCGCCTACCTGCCCTTCGTGCGCATCCAGGAGATGCCGCTGATCGCCTACCGGGTGCCGCCCCGGGCGATCATCCGCGGCGCCCGCAAGGCCCTGGGCATCGACTTCCACATCGAACGCTTCGGCTCCGTGGCCGCCGGAGAGGCCCGCCTCGACGCCCTGCTCGACCAGGGCCACGCCGTCGGCCTGCAGACCTCGGTGTACTGGCTGCCCTACTTCCCCGAGGACATGCGCTTTCACTTCAACGCCCACAACCTCGTGGTGTATGGGCGCGACGGCGACGACTACCTCATCAGCGATCCAGTGGGCGAACATCCGGTGCGCTGCCATCGGGACGATCTCAACCGCGCCCGCTTCGCCAAGGGCATGCTGGCCCCCCGCGGCACCCTGTACTACCCCGAGAACGTCGCCGCCGGCGCGATTCGCCCGGCAGCCATCCGCCACGCGATCCGCCGCACCGCCTTCATGATGCAGGCGCCGCTGCCGATCTTCGGCGCCGGCGGCATCCGCGGCCTCGGTCGCGCCATCGCCCGGCTCGACCGGAACGCGCCCGACAGCTTGCGGCTGGTCGGTCACATCGTGCGGATGCAGGAGGAGATCGGCACCGGCGGCGCCGGTTTCCGCTTCCTCTACGCCGCCTTCCTGCAGGAAGCCGCCCAGCACACCGGCCACGCCGCGCTGGCGCCCCTGGCCGAGCGGCTGATGGAAATCGGCGACGAATGGCGCGCCTTCGCGCTGGCCGCCGCGCGCATGGTCAAGGGCCGCGACGCGTTCGATCCGCCCGCCCTCGGCGCCCTGCTCGCCGCCCTCGGCCAGCGCGAAAAGGCCTTTTTCGACGACCTGCGCCGCGCGCTCGCCTGATGCTCACCGTCACCGATCTCGGCTACCGCTACCCGACCGCCCCGCGCGACGCCCTCACCGGCGTCGGTCTCACGGCGCACCGCGGCGAGATCCTCGGCCTGCTCGGCCCCAATGGCGCGGGCAAATCCACCCTCGTCGCCCTCCTCGCCGGCCTGCTCACGCCGCGTGACGGACACATCGAAGTGGACGGCACGCCCCTCGCCGATGTCCGCCGCGAGAACCCCACCCGCATCACCGTCGCACCGCAGGAGTACGCCTTCTACCCGATGCTCACGGTGGCCGAAAACCTCGCCTGCTTCGCCGCCGCCAGCCGCCTTGCCGGCACCGGCGCCCGCGAGGCCATCGACCGGGCCGTCGCCGCCACCCGCCTCGACAGCCACGCCGGCACCCGCGCCGACCGCCTCTCCGGCGGGCTCAAGCGCCGCCTCAACCTGGCCATCGCCTTGCTGCCGCGCCCCGAGCTCATCGTCCTCGACGAACCCACCGTCGGCGTCGATCCGCAATCGCGGGCCTTTCTCCTCGAAACCGTGCGCGGCCTCGCCGCCGCCGGCATGGCGGTGATCTACACCACCCACTACATGGAAGAAGTCGAGGCCCTGGCCGACCGGGTCACGATCATCGATCACGGCCGCGTGCTGTGCCAGGGCGGACTGGCCGAACTGCTCGCCCGCGATCCGGCGCGCCTGGACCTGCGCCTTGCCGCCCCGTTGCCCGCCGCACATCACGCCCGCCTCGGTGAGTTCGGCCGCCTGCAGGCGAACGGCGACCGGCTCTCGATCCAGCTCGCCGACGGCCTGCGCCCGGCTCAGGTGCTTCAGCGCCTCGACGAACTCGGCCTGCCCGCCACCGAGATCCGCTTCGGCCGTCACAGTCTTGAACGACTGTTCATGGAACTCACCGACACCCGCCTGCGGGACGACTGATGCTCGCCGCTCTGATCCGCAAGGAAATCCTCGCCCTCGTCCGCGACCCCCACGCCCTGGCCGCGCTGTTCGTGATGCCCGCCGCCTTCATCGTCGTGATGTCGCTGGCCCTGGCCAACCTCTACGCACCGGCCCTCGACCGCCTCGCCTACGCCGTCGATGCCGGCGAGCAGACGCCCGCCGCGCGACGCCTCGTCGCCGACTGGGCCCGCGGCCACGGGGCCGCCCAGCCCCTGCCCGTCGACGCCGCCGAAGCCCTGCGCAGCGGGCGCCTTGCCTACCTGCTGCGCCTCGAACCCGGCCTGGCCGACGCCCTCGCCAAGCTCACGCCGCCGGCCGCCCCGGTGGTACGCCTGCGTGCCGAGCCCGGCCTCGACGCCGGCGCCTTCCGCGCCCTGCAGGCCGAACTCGCCGCCACCACCGGCGAACTGCGCGCCGCACTGATCCAGGCAAGCCTGAGCGGCGAAAGCCCCGGCACACGTCAGTCGATCGCGCCCTTCCTGGCCGCCGAGCGCGCCGGCGACGACACCCTGCGCCCGACCAACGCGGTTCAGCAGAACGTACCCGCCTGGCTGGTGTTCGGCATGTTCTTCGTCGTCACCGCCATCAGCAGCCTGTTCGTCCAGGAGCAGGCCAACGGCACCCTAGCCCGCCTGACCGCGCTGGGCGTACCCCAAGGCCTGCAAATCCTCGCCAAGGCGCTGCCCTATGCCGCCGTCAACGCCGTGCAGGCCGCGCTGATGCTGGCCGTCGGCACCTGGCTGATGCCGCGCCTCGGCAGCCCCGGGCTGTCGCTGGCCGGCATCCACTGGCCGGCGCTCATCCTCGTCCTCGCCGCCACCAGCCTCGCCGCGATCGGCTTTGCGCTGCTGCTGGCCTGCCTCGTGCGCACCCACGCCCAGGCCAACACCCTGGGCCCCCTGTGCAACCTGCTGATGGCCGCCTTCGGCGGCATCATGGTGCCGACCTTCGCGATGCCCGCCACGATGCAGGCGCTCGCCCACCTGTCGCCGATGAACTGGGGCCTCGAAGGCCTGCTCACCGTCCTGCTCCGCCACGGCAGCCTCGCCGAGGCCGCGCCGTGGGCGCTGCACCTCGCGCTGTTCGGGCTCGTCGCCCTCACCGCCGCCGGCTATCTCTTTTCCCGCAGAATCGCGCCATGACCGCAAGCCCGACCCTCGACCCGGCCTTCCTCCAGGCCCTCAAGACCCTGATCCTCGACGCCGCCGACAAAGCCGAACCCGTCGGCGGCCTCGCCGACGACGAGATCCTGTTCGGCCCCGAATCCCGCCTGCAGCTCGACTCCCTCGACGCGCTGCAGATTTCGATGGCGATCCAGAAGCGCTACGGCGTGCGGATGCCCGACAGCAAGGAAACCCGCCGCGCCCTGGCCTCGCTGGCCAACCTCGCCCAGCATCTCACCGACCGCCTGTCGTGACCCGCGCCTGCCATCTTCTCGGCTCCGGGCTCGCCTCGGCCCTCGGCCCCGACCTGCCCACCGCGCTGGCCAACCTCGTCACCGGCGGCACAGCGCCCGAATACCGGCAGATGGCGCCCGGCGCCGACTCTCCTTACTTCGCGATCCCCGACGCCACCCCCGACTGGCACGCCCGGGCCCGGCATCTCGTACAGGCGGCCCTGGCCGAATGCGGCCCCGGCATCGATCGCGACGCCCCGCTCTACATCGCCTCCTCGTCCCTCAACGTGGGCGCCCTCGAAGACGGCTCGCCCTTCCTGGCCGACTGCCTGAGCTTCGCCGAGCACATCGCCGGCTGGCTCGACTGGCGCGGGCCAACGTACTGGGTTTCAACCGCCTGCACCTCCGCGCTCAACGCGGTGCTGAGCGCCCGCCGGCAGATCCTCGCCGGCCGCACCGACGAGGCGGTCGTGCTCGGCATCGAGCTCGCCAACCGCTTCAGCAGCGCCGGCTTCGGCGCCCTGCAACTGCTCGACCCGATCGCGCCTCATCCGCTCGCCGCCGACCGGGCCGGTCTGGTGCTTGGCGAAGCGGTCGCCGCGCTGCATCTGGGCAGCGCCCCCGCCCGCTGGCGGATCGCCGGCGGCGCCAACCTCATCGATGGCAGCAACCCGGCTGGCGCCGCCGCCGATACGGTGGCCGACACGGTGCGCACCGCCCTCGCCGACGCCAGCCTTGCTGCGGCCCAGCTCGATCTGGTCAAGCTCCAGGCCGCCGGCAGCCCCCACAACGACGTCGCCGAAATCGACGGGCTCAAGGCTGCCCTCGGCCCGCTGCCGGCCCTCGTCACCCTCAAGGCGCTGCTCGGCCACACCCTCGGCGCCTCCGGCGCAGCGGAGATCGCCGTGTTATGCGCCTGTCTCGAGAAGGGTTGCTGGCCACCGCCGCCCGCATCCCAACCCGATCCTGACCTGGGCGTGCAGCTCGCGCTCCATCGCCCCGCGCAGGTGCGCCACGTGCTCGCCAACGTCCTCGGTTTCGGCGGTGGCCACACCTGCGTCGTGCTGGAGGATCGGTACGCATGAGTTCATCCCGCACACCTGCAGTCTGGCGCATCGCCGGCCGGCATTTCTCTGATCCGCCCCCCGCCGACTGGCGGGCCCGCCTCGCCACCCGGCTGGGCGAGCGCCCCCGGCGCGTCGGGCCGTGGGTCGAGCTTGCCCTTTACGGCGCCCTCACCTGCCTCGACGACGCTGGCGAAGCCCGCCTGCCCGACGCCGCGCTGCTCACCCTCGCCACCGTCCGCGGCCCCGACATCGCGCTGCGCGCCGCCCTTGTCGAAGCCCGCGACAGCCTGCCGCTGCCCATCGGCTTCCTCACCAGCCAGCCCAGCCAGGCCTTGCCGGCGCTGGCCCGTTACCTGGGCTGGCGCGGCGATGGCCGCTGCCTCGCCAGCCGCGACGCGCTCGCCACCCTCCAGCTTGCCTGCGCCGACGCCGGCCCGGCGGGCGTCCTCGCCGGCTGGGTGGACGAGGGCAATCCCCTCAACAGCCTGTGGCTGCGCCTCGTCCCGGCCCCCGAAGCGGCCTCCCGACCAACCCGCCCGGCCTCCTTCGCCGAGCTCGCCGATCCGGTGCTCGCCGTCCTCGCCTTCGACGCCGGCGGACTCCGCGTCGCCCGACCCGAGCGTGCCCATGACTGACGCCTTCATCAGCCCCGAATACATCCTCAGCGTCGGCACCGGCTTCACCGCCGCCAAGACGCTGCTCTCCGCCGTCGAACTGGACGTGTTCACCGCCCTCGCCGAAGCGCCCGGCGATCTCGCCGACCTGGAACGCCGGCTCGGCCTGCACCCCCGCGCCAGCCGGGATTTCCTCGACGCGCTGGTGGCGCTCGGCTTTCTCGAACGTCAGAACGGCATCTACGCCAACACCCCGCCCGCCGCTCGCTACCTCGACCGGCGCAGCGAATCGTGCATTGCCGCCATGCTCGACATGGCCAACCAGCGCCTCTACCGCTACTGGGACGGGCTCACCGACGCCCTGCGCACCGGCCGACCGCAAAACGAGCTGAAGAACGGCGGCGCCACCCTCTTCGAAGCCCTCGCCACCGACCCGCCCCGACACCGCCAGTTTCTCGGCGCCATGAGCGCCCTCTCCCGCGGCGCCAACCAGGCCATCGCCCGCAAGTTCCCGTGGGACGGCTACGCCAGCTTCGCCGACATCGGCACCGCCCAGGGTGATCTCGCCGCCCAAGTCGCCCTCGCCCACCTCCATCTGACCGGCAGCGGTTTCGACCTGCCGGTCGTCGAGCCGATCTTCACCGAACACGTCGGCCGCCTCGGCGTGGCCGACCGCGTACGCTTCTGCCCCGGCGACTTCTTCCACGATCCGCTGCCCCGCGCCGACGTCCTGATGCTCGGCCACATCCTGCACGACTGGAACCTGGACGAAAAACGCCACCTCATCCGCCGTGCCTTCGACGCCCTGCCCCCGGGTGGCGCGCTGATTGTTTACGAAGCGATGATCGACGACGCCCGCGAGAGCAACGCGTACGGCCTGCTGATGAGCCTTTCGATGCTCATCGAGACCCACGGCGGCTTCGACTACACCGCGGCCGACTGCATGGGCTGGCTCGCCGAAGCCGGTTTCCGCAATCTGCGCCGCGAGAAACTCACCGGCGCCGAAGCCATGGTGATCGGATTGAAGTAGGCTAGGCGGGTTGGAACCGATGTGGGAGAACCGTCATGACCACCCCCCTCGATCTCGCTCGCAGCCGCATTACCACCGCGCTTCGGCAACGTGCCATCATTCTCGACCTGCACGGCCTCGGGCTCGACACCCCACCGGAATCCGGCAAGCCCGGTTCCAACACCGTTTACATCGAAGTGAAGGCCACCGACGATGCGAGCGTCGCCGTCCGCGAAAAATCGGTATTCCTGATTCCACGCTGATTGCCACTGGGGCGCCAACACCGCTTGTGCGCCCCAGCAGGACAGCCAGTCTGAACCACCCCGGAAGTGCGCGAGCGTTCAGTGCGGATGGTGTTCGAGCGGCGCAGCGAGCACGCGTCGCAATGGGCGGCGATCCAGTCGATCGCAGCGAAGATCGGCTGCACGGCCCAGACACTGCATACCTGGGTTCGGCAGCACGAGCGGGACACCGGACAGCGGGACGGGGTCAGCGGTGCCGAGAC
>NZ_JAYROR010000094.1:0-40956 GCF_041911615.1 Zoogloea sp.
ATCCCGAACAGGACCGTGAAACGAGACCGCGCCAATGATAGTGCACATCCGTGCGTGAAAGTAGGTCATCGTCAGACTCACCATACAACACCCCCTCAGGCACATGCCTCAGGGGGTGTTACGCTTTGGGGGAAAAAAGATGAATGCTGATTCGTAAGCTCTGCGCGACAGCGAAAACATCGTGACACTGGTGGGTTATTCTATTTGTCACGAAGTGCGCAGAAATCGGTCGGCTGCGTCATGTCCGACCGCTGCGCGTGGGTATGTCGTTCAATTCTGGATGCGAAAAAATGCGTTTGCGGTTGGCTATCAACGGGTACGGGCGGATTGGACGGTGTTTTCTCAGGGCCCTGATGTTCTCGCCGCTGCGAGATCGTTTTTCTGTCGTGGCGATCAACGAACCGTCAGACCTCGAAAGCATGGCTTACCTGACGCGATTCGATTCGACACATGGCTGCTTTCCAGGCTCAGTCGATGTCGGCGATGGTCGCCTCAGGATCAATAACGAAGAGATTCAGGTGTTTCACGCCCGCGAGCCGGCTGGCGTGAATTGGGCGGATCTTGGAATCGATATTTTGATCGAGGCATCCGGGCGCTATAGTTTCCGTCACGAACTTGAGTCATTTTTAGGTGCGGGTTGTGAGCGTGTCCTGCTGTCGCACCCGGGAAACAGCGCAACCGATGTGGACCGGACCATTGTTTACGGCCTCAACCATGACCTGTTGACGGGAACTGAGCGGATTGTCTCCGCGGCCTCTTGTACGACCAATGCGATCGTGCCGGTGCTTTCGATTTTGGACCAAGCATATGGGCTTGATCATGCGTTGCTCACGACGCTTCATTCGGTGATGAACGATCAGCCGCTTATCGATGGCTACCATCATGCCGATCTGCACCGGACGCGGTCAGCCATGCAATCCATGATTCCGGTTTCGACGGGGCTCGCGCGGGGGGTTGCTCGTCTCCTGCCTGATCTGGCGGGTCGAATTGAGGCGAAGGCGATTCGGGTGCCCGTCGTTAATGTTTCAGCCATTGATCTGGTTGCGCATCTTGAGCGCCCGACTACCGTTGTGGACGTCAACGCGCTGCTGCGAGAGGCTGCGGACGGGCGGAATTCGGGGCGGATGTCTTACACGGCTGCGCCGCATGCGTCGATCGATTTCAACCACAGCCCCCACTCTGCGATCATCGATGCCGGGCAGACGCGAATGAGCGGCGATCGGCTGCTCAACCTTTTGATCTGGTTCGATAATGAATGGGGCTTTGCCAATAGGATGCTCGATGTCGCCGCCTGCTGGGGCGAGCGGATGGCATAGCGCACAGTTTCAGGAAAACGCTTCGGCGAAGCGGGTTGCCTGCCAGATGGCCCGTTTTGCGTCGAGTTCCGCCGCAATGTCCGCGCCGCCGACGAGTGTGAAGGGTATGTGCCGGGTCTCGAGCGCAAGCGCCAGATCGCGGGCGGGCTCCTGGCCGGCGCAGATTACGACGTGATCTGCATCGAGAAGGCGGATCTCTCCGTCGATTTCGATCCGCAGACCTGCGTCGTCGATGCTGAGGTAGCGCACGCCGGCAAGCATTTGAACGCCGCGTTTCCGCAATAACAGGTTACGTGCCCAACCTGTCGTCTTGGCGAGGTTGCCGCCGATCTTGCTGGTCTTGCGCTGGAGCAGCCACAACTGCCGTGTCGCAGGTGCGGTCTGAGGATCGGCGAGGCCACCCCGTCGATCCGTGTATTCGACATCCAGGCCCCATTCGTGGCGATAGTCGGCGATCGGATCGGTGGTACCGGTGTGGCTCAACAGTTCGGCGACATCGAAGCCGATGCCGCCAGCGCCGATGATCGCCACCTTGCGTCCCACCTCTCGCTTGCCAGCAACGACGTCCACGTAACTCACCACCTTCGGGTGGTCGATGCCGGGGATGTCCGGGCTGCGTGGCACGATGCCTGTGGCGAGAACGACGTGGTCGAAGTCGCCGAGACCGTCGGCGTCCACCTGTTGACCGAGGCGTTGCGTCACGCCGAGTTCGGCCAGACGGGTGCCGAAGAAGCGAATCGTCTCGGCGAAGTCTTCCTTGCCTGGAATGCGGCAGGCGAGATTGAACTGACCCCCGATCTCCGCTGCGGCATCGAAGAGCGTGACGCGATGGCCCCGTTCGGCCAGGGTGGTGGCTGCAGCGAGGCCGGCCGGGCCGGCACCGACGACCGCCACGGCTCGGGGCTGGGTGGTGGCGGTCGAGGGCGCGTCGAGTTCTCGGCAGGCGCGTGGATTGACGAGGCAGGACGCCGTCTGGCCGGCGAAGATGTGGTCGAGGCAGGCCTGATTGCAGGCGATGCAGGTGTTGATGGCATCGGGGCGCCCAGCTGCTGCCTTGCTCACGAAGTCGGGATCGGCCAGGAACGGTCTGGCCATCGAGACCATGTCGGCGTCACCGCGGGTCAGAATGTCCTCGGCGGTCTGCGGATCGTTGATGCGGTTGCTGGCGATGAGCGGAATGGTGACTTCGCGGCGCAGGCGACCGGTGAGGTCACTGAAGGCGCCGCGTGGAACGCTGCTCATGATCGTCGGGATGCGGGCTTCATGCCAGCCGATGCCGGTGTTGAGCAGGTTGATGCCGGTCTCCTCGGCGGCCTGGGCGAAGGCGACGACCTCGTTCCAAGTGCTGCCGCCCTCGACGAGGTCGAGGAGCGACAGCCGAAAGATGATGATGAAGTCTGAGCCGCAGGCCTCTCGCACTGCGCGCAAGACTTCGAGCCCGAAGCGGATGCGATTTTCGAAACTTCCGCCCCAGCGGTCGTCGCGCAGATTGGTGCCAGGGGCGGCGAACTGGTTGATGAGGTAGCCTTCGGAGCCCATCACCTCGACGCCGTCGTAGCCCGCTTGGCGGGCGAGGGCGGCGGTGCGCGCGTAGTCGTCGATGGTTCGCAGGATCTCGGAGTCGGTCAGGGCGCGTGGGGTGATCGGATTGATCGGCGCCTTCAAGGCCGACGGGGCGACGGGCGATTTTCCGTACGCGTAACGACCGGTATGAAGGAGCTGTAAGCAGATCTTGCCGCCGGCTTCGTGGACTGCGTCCGTGATCAGGCGATGGCCATCGACGTCGGCCGCACTCTCCAGCAGGGCGCAGCCCTGGTGAATGCCGCCTTCGGCATTCGGAGCGAAACCGCCTGTGACGATCAGCCCGACGCCGCCACGGGCGCGGGCCGCATAAAAGGCGGCCAGTCGCTCGTGGGGATGGTCCCGTTCCTCCAGCCCGGTGTGCATCGACCCCATCAGGACGCGGTTGCGCAGTGTGGTGAAGCCGAGGTCGAGCGGGGCGAGCAGATGCGGGAAAGAGGAAGTCATGGCCGTCTCCAGTGCGGGATCGGCCGACATTTCAGGGGCTGTGCGGGCAAAAGTCAATTTGCCCTAGCGGCAGGTCAGTCGCCGCGGGAGAGTGCGGGACGACGTGCGATTTCGACCTTGAGGTCGAGTTTTTCCTTGCCGCGGCGCAGTTCGAAGCCGGATTGACGGCCTGGCGGCAGTGCGGCGATGGCTTCGAGCATCGCCTGCGGGTCGTTGACCTTGCGTCCATCGACGGCCAGCAGCACGTCGCCGGGCCTGATGCCGGCGCGGTCCGCCGGGCTGCCGCGCATCACGCCGGAAATCAGCGTGCCGTCGGCGTTGGGCAGGCCGAAGGAGTCGGCCAGTTCGGTGGTGATCGACTGCACTTCGACACCGATCCAGCCCCGGGTGACCGATCCGGTCTGGATGATCTGCTCCATCACATTGCGCGCGAGGGAAACCGGGATTGCGAAACCGATCCCGAGCGAGCCGCCCGTGCGCGAGTAGATCGCCGAGTTGATGCCGACGAGGTTGCCCGCCGCATCGATTAGCGCCCCACCCGAGTTGCCGGGATTGATCGCGGCATCGGTCTGAATGAAGTCTTCGAAGGTGTTGATGCCGAGATGAGACCGTCCCAGCGCCGAAACGATGCCCATCGTGACCGTCTGACCCACGCCGAATGGGTTGCCGATGGCCAGCACGACATCGCCGACACGCAGTTGCTCTGGGTGGCCGAAAGTGATGGCGTGGAGCTTGCCGTCGGATTTGATCTGCAGCACGGCGAGGTCGGATTCGGGGTCGCGCCCGACGACCCGCGCCGGCAGCTTGCGCCCGTCATTGAGGGCGACCTCGATCTCGTCGGCCGCCTCGACGACGTGGTTGTTGGTGAGGACGTAACCTTCGGGCGAGACGATGACGCCGGAGCCGAGGCCCGAGGCGCGTTGCTGGGGGCGATTGTCGAGGCGGTCGCCGAAGAAGTGGCGGAACAGCGGATCGTCGGCAAACGGGTGGCGCTGCGCCTTGACTTCCTTGCTGGTGAAGATGTGGACGACCGATGGCAGTGCGTGCTGGGCGGCATCGGCGTAGGAGCTCACCGCCTTATTGCCGGCGGGTGTCGAGGACGGGATGAGGGCTTCCTGGATCGTGATCGACGACGGGCTGGCCCGCTCACCGATCCATTCGGGCTTGAGCGTGCTGACCACGAAAAGCAGCGCCACCGAAATGGTGACGGCTTGGGCGAAGATCATCCACAGGCGATGCATCGTAAAATCTGTCTTCGACGCGCGCGGGCGCGTTCATCTTGCTGAGAATCTGGAAGGGAAACGGCCATGGAACGAGCCGAATTGCAGCGTTATCTCGACACTCTGCTGGAGGTCGGGCGATTCAAGGATTATTGCCCAAACGGCTTGCAGGTGGAAGGTCGCGCGCAGATCGAGCGGATCGTTTGCGGTGTCACGGCTAGCCAGGCGTTGCTCGACGCGGCGGTGGCCCAGCGGGCTGATGCGGTGCTGGTCCACCACGGGTATTTCTGGCGCGGCGAGGATGGGCGGGTGACCGGCTTGCGCCGCAGGCGCCTGGCCACGCTGCTCGCCAACGACATCAACCTGCTGGCCTATCACCTGCCGCTGGATGCGCATCCGACTTTGGGCAACAACGCGCAACTGGCGGCGCTCCTGGGCTGGTTGCCGGATGGGCGCTTCGGCGAGCAGGACCTGGGCTGGAGCGGGCGCCTCGCGGAGCCTCGACCCTTGCTGGCCATCGCGCGGCAGGTCGCTGCGATGCTGGGACGCGAACCGTTGGTGCTGGGCGATCCGGATCGACGGGTGAGCCGGATCGGTTGGTGCACCGGCGGTGCGCAGGGCTATTTCGAGCAGGCGATTGCCAGCGGTGTCGACTGTTTCGTGTCGGGCGAAGCCTCGGAGCCGACGACCCATCTGGCACGGGAGTCGGGGGTGGCCTATCTGGGGGTCGGCCACCACGCCAGCGAACGCTACGGGGTGAAGGCGCTGGGGGCGCATCTGGCGGCCCAGTTCGGGCTTGAAGTGCGCTTCGTGGAGATCGAAAACCCGGTGTGACGCGAAGGCGTCAGCCGTCGAAGGCAGAGATCGTTGCCGGCGCCGGCGCAGGATCCATGGGTTCCAGCGTCGGCTCGGTGGGCGGTTTGTAGGCGCCGAGTTCGTCGTCGAGGATGGCCAGCAGGAGCAGCAGCTCTTCGACGACCGTGAGCGGGAAACCCTGGCGGGTGCCGTTGCGGTTGTCGCGCAGGATCTGGTGGATGTAAATCTGTGCTTCCTGAGTGCCCCACAGCTCTTGCAGGCGCTGGCAGATGTGGCCCATCTGCTCGACGCTGTCGGGGGTCGAGCGAGCGTCGTTGAAATCGTTCCAGCTGACCAGCTTCACGTTGAAGGTCTTGTTGAGCTGACGCGTGAGGACCTCGAACTCGGCCCGCATGCCGGCCACATGATAGACCTCGAGGAGCTTCAGCCACGGCTTGACGGCTTGGCGCGGATTGTTGCGGATGTAGTCGGCGAGGGTTTCGGCGGCGCCCTGGGTGCGCCCGAACGACATCATGATCTCGGCCAGCTCGAGGGCCGAGTCCTGCTCGTCGACAGTTTCGTCGAAGGGGATCGGGTGGGCCGGCGCGAAGGTCGGGTCGGCCCACTCCCCGCCGTTATCGACCGGCGTCGGAATGGACAGATCGACGACCGGAAGCTCGTCGCGCTCCGGCGGGAGCGGGGCAGCCTTCTTTTCGGCCTGTGGACTGCTCGCGGTGGTCTGCGGTGCGCTGAGGCGGAAGTCGGGCTGAGTGGTCGGCTCGGCGGCCTCGAAGGGTTCGGTGTGGCGCCGGCGGCGAAGCCAGATCAGCGCGCCACCGCCGAGCAGCACCGCCAGCAGGCCGGCAATCGGCGCCCCCCATTGGCGCAGTGGCTCCGCCAGCGCGGTGGGCAGGGCGCCGAGCGGATCGGGTTGCGCGGGGGCTGCTGGCGTGGGCGTCGCAGGACGGGCGGCGGTCGGCGGCGAGGTGGTGACGGTGCCGGGCGTGCCCGGGGTGCCGTCGAGCTGGGCGACGCGCTCCTTGAGCATCGCCTGGTATTCCTCGAGGCGTTTGATCTTCTCGGTGACCTCGAGTTGCGCGGCGATGCGGTCGTCGATGTCGGCGAGGGTGCGTTGTTCCTGGCGTAGCTGCTCGCGGGTGCCTTCGGGGGCATCCTCCGTCGGTGGATTGGCGAGGGCCAGACTCATGCGCAGCGGCACAAGGCCAGCTTCGGTGCCGGTGCCGAGGATCAGCCGGTCGTGGCGGGGAGGCTCGGCGCGGCGATGCTGAGCCGCGTCGCGCGGTGCGCGCGCAGGTTTGGCGGCGGTGGACTGGCCGTCGACGCCGGCCACAGCGAGCCGTCGTGGCGCTGTGCTGGCGCGGGGAGGGCGCGCCGACGCACCGGTGCTGTCGCTGGCGACCGCGGGCGGCGAGTCGAACTGACGCGGGGCCGTGGGCGTGGCGATGCGGGGAATGGGCGGCTGGAGCAGAATCGGATAATCGCGGCGCAGTTCGCCATTGCAGGTGAACTGCAGGCCGAGCATCGCGATCGGGTGATTGACCGGCTCGCGCGTGGTGACGACCAGACGGTCGCCCACCAGGCGCAGGCGGGCGTTGTAGATCCAGGGAACGTCGTCGCTGCCGGCGCCGCTGACCCGTTTGAAGCACGCAACGTCGAGTTCTTCGCCCGCAGAGCGGACCAGCCGGACTTCGGCCCGCAGCGGTTCGCCGAGGGACGATTGCGCAACGAGCTCGCCCAGCCCGACCGCACTGACGGAGGGGCTACCGAGGGGAGCGAGGGTTGCGACGAGCAGGGTAAGTGACTTGCGCGTGCTGTTCATCAAGAAATCGATCGTGATCCGGCAAGGTGACGCTGGCTGTTTGGTCGGGCGGCAGTGAGTCGAAGCGGGCACCATCGCCAAAGCTACAGTATTCTAAAGAAGTTTGTGGGCTGTCGCGGTGCCAAGTCGGGGCGCCGCGGGCCTGAAATGTGACGAGTCGTACCCCGAACGGCAATTTTTACGAGTTTTTTAGCCTTTTCGTTTTTTTCTTTTTGCTATGCCCCTGCCTCAGCCCAAAGTCGGGCGCGCCCGCGCCCACCGTCGCCGCATCGAAGTCCAGGGTTTTACCCGTGACGACGGCCTGTTCGACCTGGATGCGCGCCTGACCGACCAGAAGGATCTGGACTACCCCCTCTCCACCGGCGTCCGCAAGGCGGGCGATCCGGTGCACGATCTGTTCATCCGCGTGACCATCGACGGCACATTCACCATCGTCGATGTGGCGGCGAGTTCGGACTGGGTGCCCTATCCGGGAGCGTGCGGCGCGATCACGCCGGCCTATCGGCAGCTCATCGGGCTCAATCTGGTGCGGGGATTCCGCCGGACGGTGGGCGAGATGTTCGCCGATGTGCGGGGGTGTTCCCATCTCACCGAGCTGCTGCTGTCCCTGCCGACCACGGCGATCCAGACCTTCGCCACGTTCCGCAAGGAAAACGACGACGGCGCCGAGAAGCCTTTCCAGCTCGACCGCTGCCACGCGCTCGAGACCACCTCGGAGACCGTCATGCGCTATTACCCGAAATGGTATCGCGGAGATGCGGCGGACTGACCCGCGCCGCCGCCGGTTGCGCGGTGCAGCGTGAAAACGGTCGCGCCCCTGGTTTCGTATATAATTGTTTGATTCCCAATCCGGTGTTCCGGCGGCTCGCCGTCGGCAAGGCCGGGGCAGGATCGCCTTGCGGGTCGGTCGGCCATTCGTGCCGATTGCATGCGAGGTGAAGCGGTGTCTGCGTTGGACGAGGGAGAACGGCGCAGGTATCGCGGGGTGCAGCGTGCCCCGAAGAGTCCCATCAACCAAGCGTAAGCGGCCTTTTCAGGCCAAGACTTCGATCGAAGGGCAACCATGAAAATTCATGAATATCAGGGCAAGCAAATCCTGAAGAAGTTCGGCGTCACGGTTCCGCGCGGTATCCACTGCACGACCGTCGACGACGCGGTCAAGGCAGCGGAAACCCTGGGTGGCAAGGTTTGGGTCGTGAAGGCCCAGATTCACGCCGGCGGACGTGGCAAGGGCGGTGGCGTGAAGGTCGCCAAGACCCTTGACGAAGTGCGTCAGTACGCCAGCCAGATCCTCGGCATGCAGCTCGTCACCCACCAGACCGGCCCGGAAGGCCAGAAGGTGCGTAACCTGCTGATCGAGGAAGGTGCCGACATCAAGCACGAGTACTACGTCGCCGCGCTGACCGACCGCGCCACCCAGTCCGTTGCCATGATGGCTTCGTACGAAGGCGGCATGGACATCGAGGAAGTCGCTCACAAGACCCCCGAAAAGATCGTCAAGGTCTTCATCAACCCGCTGGTCGGCCTCACCGACGAGCAGGCCCTGACCCTGGCCAAGGGCATGGGTATGAACGAAGCCTCCATCCCGCAGTGTGTCGACACGCTCAAGAAGCTGTACACCTGCTACATGGAAACCGACGCTTCGCTGGCTGAAATCAACCCGCTGATCCACGAAGGCGACGGCACCGTCAAGGCGCTCGACGCCAAGTTCAACTTCGACTCCAACGCCCTGTTCCGTCAGCAGGACATCGTCGCGATGCGCGACCTGGACGAAGAAGACGCGGACGAAATCGAAGCTTCCAAGTTTGACCTGGCCTACATCTCCCTGGACGGCAACATCGGCTGTCTGGTGAACGGCGCCGGTCTGGCGATGGCGACCATGGACACCATCAAGCTGTTTGGTGCCGAGCCGGCCAACTTCCTCGACGTGGGCGGCGGCGCCACCACCGAGAAGGTCACCGAAGCCTTCAAGATCATGCTCAAGAACCCCAAGGTCAAGGGCATTCTCGTCAACATCTTCGGCGGCATCATGCGCTGCGACACCATCGCCACCGGCGTGGTCACCGCGGCCCGTGAAGTGCACCTGTCGGTTCCGCTGGTCGTCCGCATGAAGGGCACCAACGAAGACATCGGCAAGCAGATCCTGCGTGATTCGGGTCTCCCGATCATCGCTGCCGACACCATGGCCGAAGCGGCCCAGAAGATCGTCGACGCGGTCAAGTAAGGAGATTCCGAATGTCCATCCTGATCAACAAAGACACCAAGGTCATCACCCAGGGCATCACCGGCAAGACCGGTCAGTTCCACACCGAGAAGTGCATCGAGTACGCAAACGGCAAGAACTGCTTCGTCGCCGGCGTGAACCCGAAGAAAGCCGGCGAGAAGATCCTCGACGTGCCCATCTTCGGTTCCGTCAAGGAAGCCGCCGCTGAAACCGGTGCCACCGTCTCCGTGATCTACGTGCCGCCCGCTGGCGCCGCTGCCGCCATCTGGGAAGCCGTCGAAGCCGACCTCGACCTGGCCATCTGCATCACCGAAGGCATCCCCGTCCGGGACATGCTGGAAGTGCGCAACAAGATGAAGGCCAAGGAAGCCGCCGGTGGCAAGAAGACCCTGCTGCTGGGGCCGAACTGCCCGGGTCTCATCACCCCCGATGAAATCAAGATCGGCATCATGCCGGGCCACATCCACCGCAAGGGTCGCATCGGCGTGGTTTCCCGCTCCGGCACCCTGACCTACGAAGCTGTCGCCCAGCTGACCGAAATCGGTCTGGGCCAGTCTTCCGCCGTCGGTATCGGTGGTGACCCGATCAACGGTCTGAAGCACATCGACGTGATGCGCATGTTCAACGACGATCCCGACACCGACGCGGTCATCATGATCGGCGAAATCGGCGGTCCGGACGAAGCCGAAGCCGCTCAGTGGTGCAAGGCCAACATGAAGAAGCCGATCGTCGGCTTCATCGCTGGCGTCACCGCCCCGGCCGGCAAGCGCATGGGCCACGCCGGTGCGCTGATCTCCGGCGGCGCCGACACCGCCGATGCCAAGCTCGCCATCATGGAAGAGTGCGGCTTCAAGGTGACGCGTAACCCGTCCGAGATGGGTAAGCTGCTGAAGGCGATGCTGTAATACGCCTCGGTGTCTGACCCGAAACCGCGTCCGTGGCATTGCCCGGGCGCGGTTTTATTTTGTCCGTCGTCGCTGCGCAGTGGGCAGGGGGCGATAAAATTCGTGGCGTTTCGGATTGTTTCAAACCTCCACGATTGTCTGATCATGTCTGAAGTCCTTGCGCCCGTCCTGCGCCCTGCTGTCTTCGTGCCCGCTGCGTCGCGGTCGTGCCGCCTTTCAAGGAGCGGTTCGCGTCGGTCAGGGTTTTGGGAGGGCGTGCGGTCATGACGGATATCGCGCAACTCGATTGGCGGATGGCGGCGCATTCGGACGTGGGGCGCGTCCGCGCACGCAACGAGGATTACGTTTTGTGCGACGAGTCGATCGGCGTCGCGGTCCTGGCCGATGGCATGGGTGGCCATGCCGGAGGCGGCGTGGCGGCGCGACTGGCCGTCGATGCGTGGATGGCGCGGATGCGCCAGTGCGTCGATGAGCGCCTCAGCGAGCGGGATCTGCGGGTGGCGGTGGCCGACGCCAACCGGGTGGTGTTCGCGGCGGCTTCGGGCGACGCATCGCTGCACAGCATGGGTACCACGCTTGTCGGGGCGTGCTTCCGCCACGACGGCATGCTGCTCAGCTGCCATGTGGGCGATTCGCGTCTGTATCGCCTGCGCGGCGACTCGCTGACCTGCCTGACCCGGGATCACAGCGTGTTGCGGGAGCAGTGCGACGCGGGCATGATTGAATCCGAAGCGAGTGGGCCGCAAGCCCTGCGCGGCCTCCTGACCCGCGCGGTGGGGGTGGCCGCCAACGTCGTGCCGGATGTGGGGATCGCCGCGCTGCAGGCAGGGGATGTTTACCTGCTGTGTTCGGACGGACTGACCGAGATGCTGCCGGACGCGGATATCGCCCACGTGCTTGGTGCGCTGGGTGGCAACCCGCAATTGGCGGCAGAACATCTGGTTGATCTGGCAAACGATCGAGGCGGGATGGATAATATATCGGTTGTCATCGTGTCGTCCTGCGTGTCCGGACGGCTGGGTGCCGAGCTTGGTTAAGGCTGGATTCAGATAGGAAGAGTGATGCCCAGGTTGATTTTGAGCATGGATGGTCTGGTGCTGAAGGAGATGGTGCTCGACAAGGAGCGCACGACGATCGGCCGCAAACCGCATAACGACATTCAGATCGACAATCTGGCGATCAGTGGCGACCACGCGGCGATCGTGACCATTCTCAACGATGCCTTTCTGGAAGACATGAACAGCACCAATGGCACCTATGTGAATGGGCAGCCGGTGAAAAAGCACGTGCTCAAGAACAACGACGTGATCGAACTGGGTAAGTATCGCCTCAAGTTCCTGACCGAGAGCGCGGTGCCTGCCTCCGAGCAGGACGAAGCGATGTCGTTCGCTCACTCGGCGATCCAGACCGACGCGGCAGGGGTCGATGCGCCGCCCCAGGAGGCGCTGAGCAACAGCGCGTCGGCGCCGCCGCCGGTTGCGGCGCTGGGCATGATCCAGATTCTCAGCGGTGCCCACGCGGGGCGGACCCTCGAGCTCTCCAAGTCGCTCACCACGTTGGGCAAACCCGGCTTCCAGGTTGCGGTGATTACCCGCCGGCCGCACGGCTACTTCATCACCCACGTCGAGGGAACGGTTTTCCCGGTCGTCAATGGCCGGCCGCTCGACGCCCAGGCGCATCGCCTGAACGATCACGACATCATCGAGATTGCAGGTGTGAAAATGGAGTTTTTCTCACAGGTCGCGTCTTAATCCCGCCCTGCGCCGCGATAATGTGACATTTCTGGCGGGGCGATGATTCATCCCGGCCGTATTCTGATGCGCTGGCTTTCAAAACCATTCCGGCATCTGGGCGGACGGTCCGGAGGCCACTCTTGCGGGATTCCATGAGAAGACGATGAAGGTGCGGGTTTTGGGGTGCAGCGGCGGAATCGGCGGGCGCAATCAGCGCACGACGGCCCTGCTCGTCGATGACGACGTGCTGATCGACGCCGGAACTGGAGTCGGCGACCTCGAGTTCGAGGAGTTGCTGAGAATCGATCACGTCTTCGTCACCCACGCCCACCTGGACCACATCGCGATGATCCCGTTGCTCGTGGACACGGTGGGCGAGGCGCGATCGATGCCGATCGTGGTCCACGGATCGCCTGAGACCCTGCGCATCCTGCGCTCGCACATCTTCAACTGGCTCGTCTGGCCCGACTTTTCGTCGATTCCGGACCGGGGCAATCCCTTCCTCCGTTTTCAGGAAATCCACTCCGGCGAGACCGCCAAGTTGGGCGGTGGCCGCGAGATGACTGCGCTGCCGGCGCTGCACACGGTGCCGGCGGTGGCCTATCAGGTCTCAAGCGAAGGGGGCAGCCTGGTCTTCTCGGGCGATACGACTTACTCCGAACCGCTGATCGCAGCCATCAACGCGATTCCCGATCTGCGCTACCTCCTCGTCGAAACCGCGTTCCCCGATGCCCTCCACGATCTGGCCTTGGCGTCGCGGCATCTGTGCCCGAGCCTGCTGGCGCTGTTCCTGGAGCGGATCAAGGTCGATCCAGAGGTGTGGATCACCCACCTCAAGCCGAGCCGCGCCCAGACTACTCTCGACGAGATTGCCAACTACCGGGGGCGCTTTGTCCCCAAGGCGCTCTACAACGGTCTGGAATTCGTGATTTAACATTCGGTCATCACGGTATCGGGCTAAAGTCGACGCCTTTTGGCGCCGTAGTACCGGCCTCTACCTACGGGACCCGTCCCGAGGGATACTTGCTTTCCGGATATGACACGATCTACGAGCAATGCCGCCGTCAGGGGCGGTGTCGGTGGCGATGTCGCCAGTCGGCTGGCCTTCTTCAAGGGGCTGCAGGCCGTCACCAATCGGGTGCACGCCACCGAAAACATCGACGAGATCATCTTCGAGTTGTCGGCCGAGATCTGCGCGCTGTTCGCGGCCGATCGTCTGACGATCTACGTCGTCGACGAGAGCCGCACGACCATCTCGTCGCGGGTCAAGACGGGCCTGCACACTATCCGCACGATTCGCCTGCCCATCGCCGAAAACAGCGTCGCCGGCTACGTGGCCCTCACCGGCCAGTTGCTGAACATCCACGACGCCTACGACGAGCGCGAGCTCAAGGCGATCTCGGCGCGCATGGAGTTTCGCCGCGAGGTGGACGAGCGCACCGGTTACCGCTGTCACCAGATGCTCGTCGCCCCCATCGCCAACCCCGACGACGGCGAGGTGCTGGGTGTCATCCAGATCATCAACAGCCGTAACGGAGAGGCCTTCTCGCCGATTGCCGAGGAGGGTATCCAGGGGCTCGGGCAGACGCTCGCCATCGCCTTTGCCCAGCGCCGCCATTCGCTGGTGCAGCCCAAATCCAAGTACGAAGGCCTGGTCAACGACGCAAAGCTGACCGCCGCCGAACTCGAGACAGCGACCAGCCAGGCGCGCGAGCGTGGGGTGCTGCTCGAAGACCTGCTGATCGAGGAGTACCACCTCAAGCCTGCCGACATCGGCGGTGCCGTTGCCCGTTTCTTTGGCGTGCCCTACGAGCCGTTCCGGCAGGATCGCGTCAAGCCCCTTGACCTGTTGCGCAACCTCAAGCGCGACTACGTCCAGCAGGCCGAGTGGCTGCCCCTCGAGGAAAACCCCGAAGGCATGCTGATCCTCGTCACCGATCCCGAACAGGCCATCGCGTCTCGGGTGGTGCAAAACGTCTTCCCGAAGGCGCAGCCGGTCTATCTGGTGACGACCCATACCGAATTCCGCCAGACGGTGGCGCAGTTCTTCGGCGCGTCGATCGATGACGGCTCGGTGACCGAGCTGCTCTCCGACCTCACCGACGACGACGGTGACGGCGAAGGCCGCATGACCGCCGAGGACGTCTCCGCCGCGGCCGACAACGAACTCGTCAAACTGGTCAACCGCATCATCATCGACGCTCACCGCCAGGGGGCGTCCGACATCCACATCGAACCCCGGCCAGGCAAGGAGAAGACCCAGATCCGCTTCCGCAAGGACGGCTCGCTGGTGCCCTATATCGAGGTGCCGTCGAGTTATCGCAGCCCGATCGTCACGCGCATCAAGATCATGTGCGACCTGGACATCTCCGAGCGTCGCAAGCCGCAGGATGGCAAGATCAAGTTCCGCCGCTTCGGGCCGCTCGACATCGAGTTGCGGGTGGCGACGATTCCGACCACCGGTGGCATGGAAGACGTGGTCATGCGCCTGCTCGCCAACAGCGAGCCCTTGCCGCTGGAACAGCTGGGCCTGCTCGACAACAACTTCGAGCGCCTCAAGCAGACCATTGCGAAGCCCTACGGCATCTTCTTCGTGTGTGGTCCGACCGGTTCGGGCAAGACCACGACGCTGCACTCCATCCTCGGTTCGATCAACACGCCGGATACCAAGATCTGGACGGCCGAGGATCCGGTGGAAATCACCCAGAAAGGGTTGCGCCAGGTCCAGGTGAATCGCAAGGCCGGGCTGGATTTTCCGACCGTGATGCGCTCCTTCCTCCGTGCCGACCCGGACGTGATCATGGTCGGCGAAATGCGCGACAAGGAAACCGTTTCGATCGGCCTCGAGGCCTCGCTCACCGGCCACCTGGTATTCAGCACCCTGCACACCAACAGTGCGCCGGAGTCCATCGTGCGCCTGCTCGACATGGGCATGGACCCGTTCAACTTTGCCGATGCGTTGCTGGGCGTGCTGGCCCAGCGTCTGGCCAAGCGCCTGTGCAGCAAGTGCAAGAAGGCCTACCACCCGGACGACGACGAAGTGCGTCACCTGCTCGACGAATATTGCGAAGACCTGCAGGCCACCGAGGCTTTCGTCCAGGATCCGGTGAAGGCGCGCGAGGAAATCCTCGGTGGCTGGCGCCGGCGTTACGGCGACGACAAGGGGCGTTTCACCCTCTATGCCCCGGTGGGCTGCGAAAGCTGCACCGGCGGCTACCGCGGGCGACTCGGTCTACATGAGCTGATGATCGGCTCGGACCGGGTCAAGGCGCTGATTCAGGAGCGTGCCCGGGTCGCGACGCTGCTGTCGGTGGCGCTCGACGAGGGCATGCGCACCCTGCGACAGGATGGCATCGAGAAAGTGATGGCCGGGCTGACCGACCTGAAGCAGGTGCGCAAGGTCTGCATCCGCTGAGCGACGCCGGGGTGGGCGGCAGGCCGCCGCTTTTGCCCGGCGCCGCGGCCTGGCTCAGTCGAGCCGGGCCAGCTTGGACTTGGCCATCGGCGGGTTGCGGGCGAAGTAGCGCCGGATGCCCCGGACGATGGCGTCGGCCATGCGGTCCTGATAAGCCTCGTCGTTGAGGCGGGCTTCTTCCTCGGGATTGGAGATGAAAGCCGTCTCCACCAGGATCGACGGAATGTCCGGCGCCTTCAGGACAGCGAAGCTGGCCTGTTCGACCTCGCCTTTGTGCAGGCGGTTGATCCCGCCCAGTTCGCCGAGCACGGCCTTGCCGACCTTCATGCTGTCGTTGATCGCCGCGGTCTGAGACAGGTCAAGGAGGGTGCGTGCCAGGTGGGTGTCCTTCACGCCGAGATTCACCCCACCGATCAGATCGGCGGCGTTTTCCTTCTGGGCCAGCCAGCGTGCCGCGGTGCTCGACGCGCCTTTTTCCGACAACACGAAGACCGAGCTGCCACGGGCGGTAGGGCTGATGAAGGCGTCGGCGTGGATCGACACGAACAGATCGGCCTGCACCCGGCGGGCCTTGGCCACACGCTGCTGCAGCGGCACGAAGTAGTCGGCGTCGCGGGTCAGCATCGCGCGCATGTTGGGCTGGGCGTCGATGCGCGCCTTGAGGCGGCGGCCCACCGACAGTGTCACGTGTTTCTCGAAGCTGCCGGCCGCGCCGACGGCGCCCGGGTCCTCGCCGCCGTGGCCGGGGTCGATCGCGATGGTGATCAGGCGGCTGACGGTGTCGTCGTCCTCGGCGCGGCCTGGTGCGGCAGGGGCTTCGGCCGGCGGCGTCTCGCGGCGGGCCGTGACGGGTTCGGGTTTGCGGGGGGCTTCGACGGTCTTGCGGGGCTTTTCCTCGCTGCGCTGGGGCGTGACCGCACCACCAGCGGCGGCCTCCTCGGGCGAAATTTTTTCGAGCAGGGCGAGCAACGGGTCGACGGGTTCGGTCGGGTAGAGATCGAGGACCAGACGGTGCCCGTATTCGCCCACTGGACGCAATGTAAACACCTGCGGGCTCACCTCCGCTTTCAGTTCGATGACCAGACGCACCACGCCGGGACGGTTGCGGCCGGCGCGGATCAGCTGGATGTACGGATCCTGGCCGGTGATCTTGGTGGGCAGCGATTGCAGGACGTCGTTCAATTCGACGCCTTCGAGGTCGACCACCAGGCGTTCGGGATTACGCACCAGTTGGTGAGTGAAGACGACGGGATCGCGGCTTTCGAGGGTGATCCGCGTGTAGTCCTTGGCGGGCCACACGCGCACCGCCAGCACCGAAGTCTGGGCCGCGTGGCCGGCGCGGCTGACGAGCAGCAGCAGTGCTGCGCCGGTCGAGCCGATGAAGCGGCGGCGGTTCAGGGTGCCCTCGGTGGCGTGCCGGTCGGCGCGGCGAATTTTTCGAGACATCGTTGACCCTCCGTGCTCAGCGCACGCAGCGCGAGCTGGCGCCCGCCGGATGCGACGACATGCAGCGAGATCTCGAGATCGGCCGCGGGAAGATACGGCTGGGCGCGGTCCGGCCATTCGACGAGACGGATGCCGTCGCCTTCGAAGTATTCTTCGAGGCCGGCTTCGAGAAATTCTTCTGCATCGGTGAAGCGATAAAAATCAAAGTGATATACGGCTATTCTAGAATCTTTATAAGGTTCGACCAAGGTGTAAGTTGGGCTCTTGACCTTGCCGGTGAAGCCGAGGCCGCGTAGCAGTCCGCGGGTGAGGGTCGTCTTGCCGGCGCCGAGGTCACCGCGCAGGTAGAGGGTCAGGCGTGCCGGAAGCGTGCCGGCGAGCCGTTCGCCGGCGGTCAGGGTGGCGCTTTCGTCGGGCAGATGCAGGCCTGCCGACGGATCGTTATCATGTTCGGGATGAGCGTGGAGCACGACAATCTTTCTGGTGGGCTGGACGAACTCGGGGCGCTGGCCGCGCGCATCAAGGCGTGGGGGCGCGAGCTGGGGTTCGACGAGGTGGGCATCTCGGATACCGGCCTCGCCACGGCAGAGGCCGGGCTGGCCGCCTGGCTGGCGGCCGGCTGTCACGGCGAGATGGATTATATGGAGAAACACGGCACCAAGCGTTCCCGCCCGGCGGAACTGGTGCCCGGAACGCGGCGCGTCATCACCGCCCGCATGAGTTATCTGCCCGATGCCGTTGCGGCGGGCGAGGTGCTCGACGCCCCCGGCAAGGCTTACATCTCCCGCTACGCCCTCGGGCGTGATTATCACAAGGTGCTGCGCAGCCGCCTGCAGCGCCTGGCGGACCGCATCGTTGCGGAAGTGCCCGCTGGCCATCGGGTGTTCGTCGATTCGGCGCCGGTGATGGAGGTGGCGCTGGCCGAAAAATCCGGCCTGGGCTGGCGTGGCAAGCACAGCCTGCTGCTCACCCGGCAGGCGGGATCGTTCTTCTTTCTGGGGGAGATCTACATCGATCTGCCTCTGCCGGCGGACGAGCCGACGCCGGGCCACTGCGGTAGCTGCTCGGCCTGCATTGGCGCGTGTCCGACCGGCGCCATCGTTGCGCCCTACCGCGTCGATGCCCGCCGCTGCATCTCGTACCTCACCATCGAACTCAAGGGCCCGATCCCGGAGGCGCTGCGCAAGCCCATGGGCAACCGCATCTACGGCTGCGACGACTGCCAGCTGGCCTGTCCATGGAACCGTTTCGCGAAGCTTTCCGTTGAGGCCGATTTCGCCCCCCGTCACGGACTCGACGCGGCCGAGCTGGTCGAACTCTTCGGCTGGGACGAGGCGCAATTCAATGAACGGATGGCCGGCAGCCCGGTCTATCGGATTGGGCATGAACGGTGGCTGCGCAACATCGCCGTTGCATTGGGTAATACACCCACCTGCCCGGAAGTGGTTAGTGCCTTGCGGTCGCGATTGAACAATTCTTCGATGCTGGTCAGGGAGCATGTCACATGGGCGCTGCGACAACACGATGTTCTGACTACCTAAGGCGCGGTATAGTACGTGGCAATGTTTCGAAAGCCTGCCCCCAAACCTGTAGCCGACGAGGCGCGTGCGCCTCAGACTCTGGCGGAAGTCACCGCCATGGAGTCTTGGCGGTTCGATCCGCTCTGTATCGCGGAGGATGGACCGACCGTCAACGCGGCAAGCGAGCGACAGGACAAGTTTCGCATCAAGATGCTGATGCGGGACGGCGAGCGGCGACGCGAGACCGACCTCCTCATTCAGAAGCGCTACGCCTGGCGTGGCTACGGTCAGATCGACGCCAAGGATGAGCCCAACCAGCTGACGATGAATGCCGAACTTTTCGGCCGCATCTACGCTACCGTCACGGTCAATATCGATTCTCCCGCCGGGCTCGCCCTCGACGCGACGTATGGCGCGGAAGCCGCCCGGCTTCGCGCGATGGGGTGCAAGCTGTGCGAGTTCGGGCGCTTCGCGATCGATCCGTCGGCGCGCTCCAAACGCCTGATCATCTCGCTGATCCATCTGCTTTACATCTACGCCCACCGGGTCAAGGGCTGCACCGACATCCTCATCGAGATCAATCCGCGGCATCGCGCTTTCTACGAGAAGCTTCTCGAGTTCGAGCAGATCGGTGCGGAACGCACCTGCGAGCGAGTCAATGCGCCGGCGATCCTGATGCACCTGTCGTGCGCCAAGATCGAGCGTCGGTTGCGAGAGATCGGTGGCAAGTGGCGTGAGATGCCGGACGAGAAGTCCGCCTACAAGTTTGCCCTCAGCCCCGAGGAAGAAGACGAGCTGGTGTCGCGGCTCGACTACTGAGCAGGGCCGATCGCGCCGCATGGGCGCGTCTGCTGGCGTAGAATCCGGCTTCCCCCTTATTCCGTCTCATCATGTCTGATATTGGCAAGCTGCCGATCGGGGTCTTCGATTCCGGTGTGGGCGGCCTCACCGTCGTGCGTGCGTTGATGGAGCGCTTGCCGCTCGAGAACATCGTCTATTTCGGCGATACCGCGCGGGTGCCCTACGGCGTCAAGTCGGTGGCGACCATCGAGCACTTCACCGGGCAGATCACCGATTACCTCCTCGACCAAGGCGTGAAGATGCTCATCATCGCCTGCAACACCATGGCCGCGGTGGCGGCGCAGGTGGTCAAGGAGAAAGCCGGCGCGATTCCGGTGCTGGATGTGATCGAGGCCGGCGCGCGGGCCGCGGTGGCCGAGTCCACGTCCCGCGCCATCGGGGTCATCGGGACGCCGACGACCATCAACAGCAACGCCTACGCGCGCCGCATGCATGCCATCGATCCGAACGTGCGCGTGTATTCCCAGGCCTGCCCGCTGTTCGTGCCGCTGGTCGAGGAGGGTTGGCTGGAACACGAGGTCACCCGTCTCACGGCGCAGGAATACCTGCGGCCGGTGCTGGTCGAGAACATCGACACGCTGGTGCTGGGCTGCACCCACTACCCGCTCATCAAGCCCCTGCTGCAGGACGTGGTCGGCCCCGGCGTGCGGCTGGTGGACTCGGCGATTACCGTGGCCGAGCAGGCGGCTCAGACGCTCAACGCACTGGGCATCGCCAACGACGGCGAATGTCTCTCCACCTACCGCTACACCGTCACCGACATCCCGCTGCGTTTCCAGACCATTGGCGAGCGCTTCCTCGGGCGATCGCTCGGGCGGGTCGACAAGGTCGACTGGTAAACGAAAAACGGCTGCCCGCATCGGCAGCCGTTTTTTATCAGGCGTAGCGGATCAGGCGTTCTTGCGCTTCTGCCACAGCACGTCGCCGCGGCCGCCGGCGCGATTGAGCACGCGGCCGAGCACGAAGAGCAGATCCGACAGGCGGTTGAGGTATTGACGCGGCGCGTCATTCACCGCTTCTTCCTGGCCCAGCGCGACGATCATCCGCTCGGCGCGCCGGCAGATCGTGCGGGCCTGGTGGGACAGCGCCGCGGCGCGGGTGCCGCCGGGCAGGATGAAGTCCTTCAGCGGTTCCAGGTCGTCGTTGAAGCGGTCGAGTTCATCTTCAAGATACTGGACCTGCTTGGCGGTGATCATCTCCATGCCCGGAATGCACACTTCGCCGCCCAGATCGAAGAGATCGTGCTGGACGTTGGTGAGCAGGGTGCGCACGTCTTCGGGCAGTTCCTCGCACAGCAGGATGCCGATGGCGGCGTTCACTTCATCCACCTCGCCGAGGGTGTGGATGCGCAGGCTGTTCTTCGAAACCCGGTTGCCGTTGCCCAGGCCGGTGGTGCCGGCGTCGCCGGTTCGGGTGTAGATCTTGGAAAGGCGGTGGCCCATTGCTGTCTCCCTCGTTTTCAGATGTTGGTCTGTTATTGAACGGCGGATTATAGCCATCAGGGCGCGGCGGGGTTGGATGCTACAATTTCAGGCTTTGAAACTTGCGTTCCCCCGACCGTCGTCCGCGACGTCACCCGGAGACCCCACGCCGATGAAAAGCGCCGAAATCCGCCAGAAGTTCCTCGAATTCTTCGCCTCCAAGGGCCACCAGATCGTGGCCTCCAGCTCGCTGGTGCCCCACGAGGACCCGACCCTGCTGTTCACCAACGCGGGCATGAACCAGTTCAAGGACGTCTTCCTCGGCTTCGACAAGCGCCCCTACACCCGCGCCACCACCTCGCAGAAATGCGTGCGTGCCGGTGGCAAGCACAACGACCTGGAAAACGTCGGCTACACCGCCCGCCACCACACCTTCTTCGAGATGCTGGGCAACTTCAGCTTCGGGGACTACTTCAAGCGCGACGCGATCCACTACGCGTGGGAACTGCTCACGGTCGTCTTCAAGCTGCCCAAGGACAAGCTCACCGTCACCGTGTATGCCGAGGACGACGAGGCCTACGACATCTGGACCAAGGAGATCGGCGTGCCGGCGGAGCGCGTCATCCGCATCGGCGACAACAAGGGCGCCCGCTACGCCTCCGACAACTTCTGGATGATGGGCGACACTGGCCCCTGCGGTCCGTGCACCGAGATTTTCTACGATCACGGCGCGCACATCTGGGGCGGCCCCCCGGGATCGCCCGAGGAAGACGGCGACCGCTTCATCGAGATCTGGAACAACGTGTTCATGCAGTTCAACCGCGACGAAGCCGGCGTGATGCATCCGCTGCCCAAGCCGTCGGTGGATACCGGCATGGGCCTCGAGCGCATCTCCGCGGTGCTGCAGGGCGTGCACGCCAACTACGAGATCGACCTGTTCCAGGCGCTCATCAAGGCCGCCGCCCGCGAGACCAGCGACGCCGACATGGACAGCCCGTCCCTCAAGGTGCTGGCCGACCACATCCGCGCCTGCTCCTTCCTGATCGCCGACGGCGTGATCCCCGGCAACGAAGGCCGCGGCTACGTGCTGCGCCGGATCATCCGCCGCGCCATCCGCCACGGCTACAAGCTGGGCGCCCGCGCTGCCTTCTTCCACAAGATGGTGCCGGACCTCGTCGCCGAGATGGGCGACGCCTACCCCGAGCTCAAGGCCGGCCAGCAGCGCGTCACCGACATCCTCAAGCAGGAGGAAGACCGCTTCTTCGCGACGATTGAAAACGGCATGGCGATCCTCGAAGGCGAACTCGCCGCGATGGCCGCCGCCGGCAACACCGTGTTCAACGGCGAGACCGCCTTCAAGCTCCACGATACCTTCGGCTTCCCGCTCGATCTCACCGCCGACGTGTGCCGCGAGCGCAACGTGACGGTCGATGCCGCCGCCTTCGACGCCGCCATGGCCCGCCAGAAGGAACAAGCCCGCGCCGCCGGCAAGTTCAAGATGGCCGCCAACCTCGAATACGACGGCCCGGCCACCACCTTCCACGGCTACGACACCCTCGAGCACAAGGGCAACATCCTGGCGCTCTACAAGGACGGCGCGCCGGTCAATGAGCTTGCCGAAGGCGAGATGGGCGTGGTGGTGCTGGACGACACCCCCTTCTATGCCGAATCCGGCGGCCAGGTGGGCGATCGCGGCGAGCTGCGCTCGGTGCACGGCATCTTCGCCGTCGAAGACACCCAGAAAATCCAGGCCACCGTGTTCGGCCACCACGGCGTGGTCACCACCGGCAAGCTCACCGTGGGCAACGGCGTGACCGCCAAGGTCGATCTGCAGGCCCGCGCCCGCACCGCCCGTCACCACTCCGCCACCCACCTGCTGCACAAGGCCCTGCGCGAAGTGCTCGGCGAGCACGTGCAGCAGAAGGGCTCGCAGGTCGATCCGGACAAGACCCGTTTCGACTTCGCCCACACCCAGCCCGTGACGGCCGATGAGATCGCCCGCATCGAGCGCATCGTGAACGACGAGATCATCGCCAACGCCGCCACCGATGCCAGCGTGATGGACATCGAATCCGCCCAGAAGACCGGCGCGATGATGCTCTTCGGCGAGAAGTACGGCGACGAGGTGCGCGTGCTGACCATCGGTTCGTCGAAGGAACTCTGCGGCGGCACCCACGTGGCGCGCACCGGCGACATCGGCCTGTTCAAGATCACCCTCGAAGGCGGCGTGGCGGCCGGCGTGCGGCGGATCGAGGCGGTGTGCGGCGACGTGGCCGTGGCGCTGGTGCAGGATCAGCAGAAGCTGCTGGACGGCGTCACCGGCGCCCTCAA
Organism: Zoogloea sp.; assembly: GCF_041911615.1. GTDB lineage: Bacteria > Pseudomonadota > Gammaproteobacteria > Burkholderiales > Rhodocyclaceae > Zoogloea. The sequence goes on from NZ_JAYROR010000094.1 coordinate 23,056, forward strand.
GGCCCAGCCGCAGGAAGTGCTGGCCCGCGTGGCCCAGGTGATGGACAACGTGAAGGCGCTGGAGAAGGAACTCGCCCGCCTCAAGAGCAAGCTCGCCGCCAGCCAGGGCGACGACCTGGTCAATCAGGCCGTCGACGTGGCCGACGCCAAGGTGCTCGCCGCGACGCTGGAAGGCGCCGACGTGGCGACCCTGCGCGAAACCCTCGACAAGCTGAAGGACAAGCTCAAGCGCGCCGCCGTGGTGCTGGCCAGCGTCAATGACGGCAAGGTGAGCCTGATCGCCGGCGTGACCGCCGACCTGACCGGCAAGGTCAAGGCCGGTGAGTTGGTGAACTTCGTCGCCCAGCAGGTGGGCGGCAAGGGCGGCGGCCGCCCGGACATGGCCCAGGCCGGCGGCACCGATGCCGCTGCGCTGCCCGCCGCGCTGGATTCGGTGGTCGGCTGGGTGGCCGGCAAGCTGTAAGCCGCCACCTGCATTAAAAACAAACCCGGCCTTGTGCCGGGTTTGTTGTTTTGGGGGCGGGCCCGGCTCAGAACATCAGCCGCGAGGCATTCACATCGAAAGCGGGCGTCGGTGTCAGGACGGGGGGCTGCTCGCCGCGCTCGAGCTGGCCGATGCGCTCTTTCTGGCTGGCGCAGGTCTTGTCCAGTTCGGCCACGCGTTTTTCCAGTTGGCGGATGCGCCACTGGCGGCGCAGGGTGCCGGGCGTCGACACCAAGGCGACCACCAGGCCGCCGAGCGCCAGGGCAATCAGCATCATCACGCCGAGGGGGCCGGTGAAGGCGTTGCCGAGGAGGCTGACGGTGACATCGGTGGTGTTGGCGAGGGCAAAGACGACGCTGGCGAGGGTGATCAGCATGCCGATCAGGGTGAGCAACTGCATGACGTTCTCCTTCGATGGACTGGGCTGCGCCCCGATTTTAGTGCCATTCCGGGCGTGCGACGACCTGTGGCGGACAGACACCCGTGAAGCGTTGTTGCTCAGGCGTGGGCGGCAGACGCTCAGCGATGCGTTTCTGACGTGCATCGATGGGTAAAAATCACGCATCGATGGGGGTGCGTTTGCCCATCGATGAGTAATTTTTGCTCATGGGTGAGTCTCCCTTACCCATCGATGGCCGGTGTGCCATCACGGGTGCGTGCGGCGCGCTCATGCGTGCGTCGGGGCGACGCATGGGTGGGTGTGCGACACGCAGACGTGGGGCGCCGGGCGTAAAAACGGCGACGGGCTTGCGCCGGTCGCCGTTGCCGCTGACCGCCGCCGGTATCAGAACGGCAGCGTCACCCCCGGCCACACGCCTTCGATGGCGCGACGGAAGTCGGCCTGGATGCGCGCGATGGCGGCTTCGTTGTCGGCCTCGAAGCGCAGCACCACCACCGGGGTGGTATTGGACGGGCGGGCGAGGCCGAAGCCGTCGGCGTATTCGACGCGCACGCCGTCGATGGTGAGGATGCTCTGGGCGCCCTCGAACTTGGCCTCGGCCTTGAGCTTATCCACCAGCGCGAAGGGCTCGCCTTCGTTCATCTTGATGTTGAGCTCCGGCGTGCTGGTGGCGTTGGGCAGGCCCTTGAGCACCGGGTTGGCGTCCGGCTGGCGGGAGACGATCTCGAGCAGGCGGGCGCCGGTGTAGAGGCCGTCGTCGAAGCCGTACCAGCGCTCCTTGAAGAACACGTGGCCGCTCATCTCGCCGGCCAGGGGGGCGCCGGTCTCCTTGAGCTTGGCCTTCACCAGCGCGTGGCCGGTGTTCCACATGGTGGGCTTGCCGCCGCGATCCTTGATCCAGCCGGCCAGGTTGCGGGTGCATTTGACGTCGTAGATGATCTCGCCGCCCGGCACGCGGGACAGCACGTCTTCGGCGAACAGCATCAGCTGGCGGTCCGGGAAGATGATCTCGCCATCCTTGGTGACCACGCCCAGGCGGTCGCCGTCGCCGTCGAAGGCGAGGCCGATCTCGGCGTCGGTCTCGCGCAGCGCGCGGATCACGTCGGCGAGGTTCTCGGGCTTGGAGGGGTCCGGGTGGTGGTTGGGGAAGTGGCCATCCACCTCGCAGAACAGCTCGACCAGCTCGCAGCCCAGGCGCTTGAACAGCGCGGGCGCGACCGCGCCGGCCACGCCGTTGCCGCAGTCCATCACCACCTTCATGGGGCGGGCGAGCTTCACGTCGCCGACGATCTTCTCGACATAGGCCGGCACCACGTCGGCCTGGGTGAGCTTGCCGGGCACGGCGGCGGTGACCAGATTGCCGTCGATGATGCGCTGGCGCAGGGCCTGGATCAGCTCGCCAAACAGGGTCTGGCCGCCCAGCACCATCTTGAGGCCGTTGTAGTCGGGCGGGTTGTGGCTGCCGGTGACGGAGACGCAGGAGTTCGTGCCCAGCTCGTAGGCGGCGAAGTAGGTGAGCGGGGTGGGCACGCAGCCCACGTCCACCACGTCGACGCCCGCCGCGCGGATGCCATCGGCGAGCGCGCCGGCCAGCTCGGGGCCGGACAGGCGGCCGTCCCGGCCGACGGCGATGGCCTGCTGGCCGCGGGCGACGGCTTCGGAGCCGAGGGCGTGGCCGATGGCGCGCACGGCGTCGGCGGTCAGCGTCTTGCCGACGATGCCGCGGATGTCATAGGCCTTGAAGATCTCGGGGGCGGGGACGAACATGCAGGAGCTCCGGTGGACAATTCATGAAAGGGGAATTATACGCGGCCCGTCGCGACGGCTTGGGGGGCAATGGCGCGGCCGGCGCGGGCGGATCAGTCGGGCGCCGTGAAAAAACGCACGAGGCGCTGCGGCAGCCAGTCCAGCCGCCCCGGCCAGGTGCCGCTGACGAAGCCCACATGGCCGCCTTCGGCGGGTTGTTCGAGGCGCACCGCGGGCCCGACTTCGTCCGGGCGCGGCAGGTAGCGGGCGGGCAGGAAGGGGTCGTTCCGCGGATTGATGACCAGCGTGGGCACGCGGATGTCGGCGAGATGCGGCTTGCTGGAGGCGCGCAGCCAGTAGTCGTCGGTGTCGCGGTAGCCGTGCAGCGGGGCGGTGACCAGGTTGTCGAAGGCGTAGAGACTGGCCGCGCGGCGCACCGCGTCGGCGTCGAACAGGCCGGGGTGGCGCTGTAGCTTGGCGAGGGCGCGCTGTTTGAGGGTGGCGAGGAAGTGGCGGGTGTAGAGCCGGTTGAAGCCGCGCCCGAGGTGGTGCCCGGCCGCGCTCAGGTCGAGGGGCGGGCAGATCGCGGCGGCGGCGTCGAGGTGGCGCAGGGCAGCCGCGCCGCGGGTGCCGAGCCATAGCAGCAGGGCGTTGCCGCCGAGCGAGACGCCGGCGGCGTAGCGCGGGGCGTCCGGATGGACGCCGGCAAGGCGTTCGAGAATCCAGCCGATCTCGTCGGCGTCGCCGGAATGGTAGGCACGGGGCTGGCGGTTGGGTTCGCCGGAGCAGCCGCGAAAGTGCGGTACCACGCCGTTCCAGCCGATCCCGGCGAGGTGGCGCATCAGGCTGCGGGCGTAGGGCGAGTGGCTCGATCCCTCGAGGCCGTGAAAGAGCACCACCAGCGGTGCCCCGGGGCGCCGGGGCAGCCAGTCGAGATCGATGAAATCGCCGTCGGGGGTGGTCCAGCGCTCGCGCCGGAAGGGGGGCAGCGGGCCCTTGCGCAAAAGCGGCCAGATCGTCTGGGCGTGGCCGCCGGGCAGCCAGCCCGGCGCCACGTAGCGGCTGGCGATGAGCGGGTGGGTCAATGGACGATGTGGGGGCTGTCGCTGCTGCGCAGGTTGTCCATGTCGGGGGCCGGCGAGGCGTGGTGCAGGACCAGGCGCCAGCCGAGCGCGCCGCGCACGAAGACGTTGGTGGCGATGATCGGCGGATGCAGGCGGTTGTCGCCTTCGAGGTGTACCCGTTGATGCACGGTGTGCACGGCAGTCATCACGTTGAGCCACTGTACCGGCTGGGTCGGGTGTACGACGATGCGGGTGCCGGCGCTGAACAGCTGGCGCCACGATTCGCGGATCGTCGCCAGTCCGACCAGGCGGATGCTGCCCGGGTGGATGCAGACGACTTCCTCCTCCTCGGACCACACCGCCATCATGCCGTCGAGGTCGGCACGGGAGAGCGCCGCGTAGAACGCGGCTTCGACTTCCTCGGGAGAGGTGAAGGGAGGAGGGCTCATGGCGGCGGTGGGGTGAGGAATGCGGGCGTGGATGTGACACGGGGGCGTTGCCGCCCCCGTGACGTCGGAACTTCAGAGCGTATCAGTGATGGCCCTTGGGAAGTTCACCCGAGAACACGTATTGGGCGCTGCAGTACGGGCAGGTGGCCGTGCCGTTGGCGGTGACGTCCAGGAAGACGCGCGGGTGGCGCGCCCACAGCGGGGCGTCGGGCATCGGGCAGTGCAGCGGGAGCTGCTTGGCCGTGACTTCGATGGGCTTGTTCTTGTCCTGATTTTCGGGCATGAGAGTCTCCTGAGTCGCTTAGATGTAAGCCAGCCAGTGTTCGTACTCGGGCGCCTTGCCGGTGACGATCTCGAAGAAGCGCTGCTGCAGCTTGTGGGTGATCGGGCCACGCTTGCCGGCGCCGATGATGCGACCATCCACGTCGCGGATCGGGGTGACTTCGGCGGCGGTGCCGGTGAAGAAGGCTTCGTCGGCGATGTAGAGGTCGTCGCGGGTGATGCGCTTGGAGACGACGTCGAGGCCGAACTCCTTGGCGACCTGGATCACCGAGGCGCGGGTGATGCCGGTGAGGGCGGAGGCGATCTCGGGTTCGTAGATCACGCCATCCTTGACGACGAAGAGGTTCTCGCCGGCGCCTTCGGCCACGAAGCCGTTGGTGTCGAGCAGCAGGGCTTCGTCGTAGCCGGCCTCGGTGGCCTCGGCGTTGGCGAGGATCGAGTTGGCGTAGGTGGAGGACAGCTTGGCGCGCGGCATCGTCACGTTGACGTGGTGGCGGGCGAAGGAGGAGACCTTGACGCGGATGCCGTGCTCGAGGGCTTCCTCGCCGAGGTAGGCGCCCCACGGCCAGGCGGCGACGGCGACGTGGATCGTGGCGCCCTTGGTGGAGATACCCATCTTTTCGGAGCCGTAGAAGGCGATCGGGCGCAGGTAGCAGGATTCGAGCTTGTTGGCGCGGACGACTTCCAGCTGGGCCTCCATGAGTTCTTCCTTGGAGTAAGGAATGTCCATCATGTAGATCTTGCCGGAGTTGAGCAGACGCTGGGTGTGCTCGGCGAGACGGAAGATGGCAGTGCCCTTGACGGTGTTGTACGCCCGGACGCCCTCGAAGACGGCGAGGCCGTAGTGGAGGGAGTGGGTCAGCACGTGGGTGGTTGCCTCACGCCACGGGACGAGCTTGCCGTCGTACCAGATGAAACCGTCGCGGTCTGCCATTGACATTGTGGAGATCTCCAGCTGAAAACAGAAAATTTAAGCGCTCGATTCTAGCGCATTCTGCGGGTCTGCGGACCGCCGCGCCGAAGGGGGTAAAATGGCGGCTTTGCGAGCACGGAGTGTCCATGAGAATCTGGAAGCCGAATGTCACCGTGGCCGCGGTGGTGGAGCGCGACGGGCGCTTCCTGCTGGTGGAAGAGGAAACCGAGGACGGCCTGCGCTTCAACCAGCCGGCCGGGCACCTGGACCGGGGCGAATCCCTGGTGGCGGCGGTGGCCCGCGAGGCGCTGGAGGAAACCGCCCACCATTTCCGGCCCGAGAGCCTGGTGGGCATCTACCAGTGGCCGCGGCCTGCCGGCGACATCACCTACCTGCGCTTCGCGTTCGCCGGCACCGTGACCGGCTTCGAGCCGGAGCGCCCGCTCGATACGCCCATCGTGCGCGCGGTGTGGCTGAGCCTCGACGAACTGCGGGCGAGCCGCGAACGCCACCGCAGCCCGCTGATCCTGCAGTGCTGCGAGGATTACGTCGCCGGGCGGCGTTATCCGCTCGAACTGATCCGGCACTACGACGCGTGATGCGGGCGCGGCGTCGCCTGCTGGCCGCGTCGCTCTGCGCGGTGGCCCTCGCGGGGGGCGCCGCGCGCGCCGACGAGCAGGTGACGATCTGTTACAACTACGGCTGCCTGGCGCAGGCGGAGGTATCGTTTTCGGAGGCGCAGCTGGCGGACGTGGCCGCGCGATTGCTGCGTGCCGATTCGCCGCCGGCCGAGCGGGCCATCGTGGCCCAGGTGATGGGCCAGCTGTATCGCTGGGCCGGCGAGCAGTCGCCGATCTGGGCGGATCGTCCGGGCGATTACCTGGATTTCGGTGAAAACGGCATGATGGACTGCATCGATCACGCCACCTCGACGACGCGCCTGCTCGAGATGCTGGCAGCGCGCGGGATGCTGCGTTTTCATGTGGTCGACCCGATCCGTCGGCGGGTGCGCTGGGTGTTCGCCCAGCACTTTTCGGCGGTGCTGCGGGAGCGCAGCGAGGAGGCGCCGGACGGCGGCGCGCGTTTTGTGGTGGATACCTGGTTCGGGGAACACGGCGATCCGGCCGTGGTGCTGCCCCTGGAAGACTGGCTCAATGGAGAGGGACCGAATGTCTCGTAAGGAAAAAGTCGTCGTCGGCATGTCCGGTGGCGTGGATTCGTCGGTGGCGGCCTTGCTGCTCAAGCAGCAGGGCTACGACGTGGTCGGCCTGTTCATGAAGAACTGGGAGGACGACGACGACGACGAATACTGCTCGACCCGCCAGGATCTGGTGGATGTGGTCTCGGTGGCCGACGTGCTGGGCATCGACCTGGAGGTCGTGAACTTCTCGAAGGAATACAAGGAGCGGGTGTTCGCCGACTTCCTGCGCGAGTACGAAGCCGGCCGCACGCCGAACCCGGACATCCTGTGCAACTCGGAGATCAAGTTCCGGGCCTTCCTGGATCACGCGATGGCCCTCGGCGCCGACCGCATCGCCACCGGCCACTACGCGCAGGTGCGCGAATGGACCAACGACGGCCGTACCGAATTCCAGCTCCTGAAGGCCGAGGACGGCACCAAGGACCAGAGCTACTTCCTGTATCGCCTGAACCAGGCGCAGCTCTCGAAGACGCTGTTCCCGATCGGCCACCTGTACAAGCGCGACGTGCGCAAGATCGCCGAGGCGGCGAACCTGCACGTGCATGCCAAGAAGGATTCGACCGGCATCTGCTTCATCGGCGAGCGGCCGTTCCGCGAGTTCCTGTCGCGCTACCTGCCGGCCAGGCCGGGCGAGATCCGCACGCTGGAGGGCGACAAGGTGATCGGCCAGCATCAGGGCTTGATGCACCACACCATCGGCCAGCGCAAGGGCCTGCAGATCGGCGGCATCAAGGGTAACCAGGATGACGCCGGCGAGCACGACGCCTGGTACGCGGCGGTCAAGGACGTGGCGAAGAACGTGCTGTACGTCGTCCAGGGCCACGATCACCCGGCCCTGCTGAAGGACCGTCTGATCGCCGCCGATCTGTCCTGGGTGTCGGGCCGCGATCCGCGCACCCACTGGGTGTACACCGCCAAGCCGCGCTACCGCACGCCGGACGCGCCGTGCGAGATCGACGCGCTGGCCGGCGGCCGGGCGGAGATTGCGTTCGCCCAGCCCCAGTGGGCGGTGACGCCGGGCCAGAGCGTGGTGATCTACGAAAGCCGGGTGTGCCTCGGCGGCGGGATCATCGTCGGCTGAGCGTACCCACCGGGCCGGCCGCGAGGCGGCCGGACGGCGCGACGGGGGCGGTGACGCCCCCGTCTTGCGTTTACCGGAGCGGAAAGCCCAGCGCGTGCAGCGCCTCGACCAGCCGGTCGCGGCCGGACAGGGCGGCGGCGTCGCGCACGCGCTTGGCGGAATGATTCGACCAGGTGCCCCGGACCTTCATGCCCTGGCTGGCGTAAAAGGCGGCCATGGCCGCGTCGTAGCGGGTCAGTCCGTCGGCCTGGGCCGGCAGCGAATAGGTTTCGTGGTGCAGCACCACCGCCTGGGGTGGGCGCGGCTTGACGTCGGCGGGCTGGGCCGGGTCGGGCGTGCCGACGCACAGGCCGAACACCGCGACCACCCGGGGCGGCAGCTGCAGCTCGGCGGCGACGGCTTCGGGCTGGTTGCGGATGCCGCCGATGTAGACGGTGCCGAGGCCGAGGGATTCGGCGGCGGCCACGGCGTTCTGGGCGGCCAGCGCGGCGTCGATGACGCCGACTTCGAACATTTCCAGGTAGTCCAGCGCGGCGTGGGCTTCGCCCACCTTGTCGGCCACCGCCTCGAGCCGTGCCAGGTCGGCCAGCCAGACGAGGAGCAGCGGCGCCTGGCGGATGTGCGGCTGATCGCCGGCATGCAGCGACAGGCGCGCCTTGCGCTCGGGGTCGCGCACCGCGACGACGCTCCAGGCGTGGAGGTTGGACGAACTGGCGGCCGACTGGGCGGCGGCGACGATGGCGGCGAGCTGGTCGTCCGCGACCGGATCGGGCAGGTAGGCGCGCACCGAGCGGTGGGCGAGCAGGTGGTCGATGATCGGCGAGCCGGCGGCCGGCACGGCGACGTCGGTTGCGCCGTAGCGAGCGTGGTACAGGGAAGCGCGGGTGGTCATGGCAGTCCTGGCGGGAGGTGGCGGGGCAGGCGGCGGGCGCCGCCTGCGATCAAAACGCCGATTTTAGCGCCAGCTGCCGGCCCGGGTCAGTTGGCGCGGGTGCGGCGGGGACGGCTCGGCGGGGCGACTTCGATGCTTTCCGACGGGTCGGCCGGCTCCAGTTCGCCGGACAGCGCTTCGGATACCTGACGGACCTGATCCTCGACCAGGTCGGCGCCACGGGCGGCGGCATCGGCGAGCTCGTTGAAGCTGCTCTCGGCCTGGCGGATCGCGCTGCGCACGTGGTCGATGGCGACCTCGCCGTTGGCGTCGGCGGAGAGGGCGGCGCGATCCATCTGGCGCATCATCACCTTGTCGAGCACGGCGACCTGGTCCTTGGCCATCTGGAGGATGGCCTGCTGGGCGTCGCCGATGATCCCGAAGCATTCGCTGACCAGGCTGGCGGATTCGCTGCGCCATTCGTTGATGCGCTCGAGCGGTACGTTGTCGAAGCGGATCGACGGGCTTTCGGCCAGCTCCTCGAGGTGCAGGCGGCCTTCCTCGAGGGCCTGGCGGCCGGCGCGCAGGGCTACTTCGGCGAGCTTTTCGGTGGCTTCGACCCACACGCGCGAGGCGGCGTGCAGGTTGTCGAGGGTGTGCAGGCGGGTTTGCTGGATGTCGGTGGGGGACAGGTACATGACGGTCTCCGGAGTGAAAGACGGGCTTGCCAGCCTAATGCCGATGCGTTGCAGCGGCATGACGCACGGGCACGCATTTGTAAGCGCCTGTTGTCCGGCGGCGCCTACTCGAGCTGCAGGCGCTCCATCATCCGCACCAGATCGGGCAGGGAGGCGACGCCCATCTTGCGCATCACGTTGTGGCGATGGACCTTGACCGTCATTTCGGTGACGCCGAGGGCCGCGGCAGCCTGCTTGTTGAGGGCGCCCTTGACCATGAACGCGATGACTTCCTTCTCGCGGGCGGTGAGGGTGGCGTGCTTGCGGCGGATCTCGTCGAGCTCGCCGTGGGTCTGGCGCTCGCTGCGGGCGCGGGCCAGGGCGGTGGCGATGGCGCCCAGCAGCGCCTCGTCGCGGAAGGGTTTGGGCAGGAATTCGACCGCCCCTTCCTTCATGGCGTGGACGGCCATCGGGATGTCGCCGTGACCGGTGATGAAGATGATCGGGATCGGGTCGCCGCGCTCGGCGAGGGCGTGCTGAAGTTCCATGCCGCTCATTTCGGGCATACGCACGTCGAGGATCAGACAGGCTGCGCCGGGCGGGCGGGGCGCCTGCAGGAAGGCGGTGGCCGAGGCGTGGGTCTCGACCGCCAGGCCCACCGAACGGATCAGGCTGCTGAGGGCTTCGCGCACCGAGCGGTCGTCGTCGACGACGATGACGAGGTCGGGGGCGGCGGGCGGGGGCGTTTTGTCAGCCATGGGGCAGGGTGAAGACGAAGCAGGCGCCGGGCTCGGTGGTGTCCAGCCAGAGGCGGCCGCCGTGGTTCTCGATGATCGAGCGGCTGATCGCGAGGCCCATGCCGAGCCCGTCGGGCTTGGTGGAGAAGAAGGCGTCGAAGAGGCGCGCGGCGTGGGCGGGGGCGATGCCCGGCCCGTCGTCGTGCACGGCGATGCGCACCCCGGCCGGGTCGTCGGCGACCCGCAGGGTGATTTCGCGCCGCGCCGGGGGCAGATCCTTGACGGCGTCCACGGCGTTGACCACGAGGTTGAGGATGACCTGCTGCAGCTGCACCGCGTCGGCGGTGAGGGCGGGCATCGCCGCCGGCAGGCACACGCGCACCCGCACGCCCTGCTCGGCGAGCATCGCCTGGAGCATCTTGAGCAGTTCGTCCACGAGGCGGGCGAGGTCGATGGGCTCGCGCTTGATCTCGCCGGCGCGCAGGAACTTGCGGATGCGCGCGATCACCGCGCCGGCCAGGCTGGCGTCGCGGCTCACCCGGTGCAGCGCGGCGGCGACTTCGTCGAGGTTGGGGGTAGGCAGCGACAGCCAGCGCAGGGCGGCCTGGCTGTTGGTGGTGATGGCCGAGAGGGGCTGGTTGACCTCGTGGGCGATGGAGGCGGCGAGTTCGCCCATGGCGGTGAAGCGCGATACCCGGGCCAGTTCGGCGCGGGTGGCGGCGAGGGATTGCTCGGCCTCCAGGCGCGAGGTGATGTCCTCGACGATCACCGCCAGCATCGGGCCGTCCTCGGCAATGGCGGGGATGCGCGAGGCGAACACGTTGGCCCACAGCAGGCCGCCGTCGCGACGCTCGTAGCGCTTCTGGGCGTGGTAGCCGGTCAGCACGCCGTCGAACAGGCCGTGAACGTTGCGGATGGTGGTGGCACGCTCGGAGGCTTCGGTGAGGGCGATCAGCGAGACGCCGGTGATCGCGTCGGCGGCGTAGCCGAGCATTCGCTGCAGGGCGGGGTTGGCGGTGACGATCTTGCCGTCCCGGTCGGCCAGGGCGATGCCGACGGCGGTGTTTTCGTAGAGCCCCAGCCAGCGCCGGTCGGCCACCTGCAGGGCGGTGAAGCTGCGCTGCAGCGATTTGCGGCTTTCCACCAGGCTGGCGGTGAGTTCCCAGATGTCGGAGGCCTGGGAGTTGAGCTCCTTCTGCAGGATGTCCACGGTGCGCTTGACGGTGACGAGGTTGCGCACGCGGGCGCGCAGCTCCTGGGGCGAGAAGGGCTTGGTGAGGTAGTCCTGCACCAGTTCGTCGAGCAGCTTCTCGCGCAGGGCGTCGTCGGCGCGGGCGGAGAGTACCAGCACCGGCACGTTGGGAAAGCCCGGCGCGGCGCGCAGGGTGCGGATGAAGGCCTCGCCGTCGCAGCGCGGCATCATCAGGTCGGTGATGATGAGGTCGGGCGGGTCGTCCAGGGCGGCGCGCAGGGCCGCCTCGCCGTCTTCCTCGAGGCGCACGTTGTATTCGTCCACCAGCACGTCGTGCAGGAAGAGGCGCAGGTCGGTGTTGTCCTCCACCACCAGCACGCGCGGCTGGCCGGGGCGGAAGGGCATCGCGGCGAGGCTCGCCGGGCCCTGGGCGGGGGCGCTGGTCTCGGGCGGCTGCAGGCGTGGGGCGTCCTGCGCGGTGCCGGCGCGCACGTAGGCGCCCTCGGGGGCCTGCATGGGCAGCTCGACCTGGAATACCGCGCCGCCGCCGGGGGCGTCCACGACCACCACGGTACCCCGGTGCAGCTCGACGAACTCCTTGACGATGTTGAGCCCCAGTCCGCTGCCGCTGGCACCGAGGCGGGCGTCGCCCTGGGTGAAGCGGTCGAAGATGGCCTGCTTCATGGCGTCGGCCACGCCGGGGCCGGTGTCCTGGACCCCGACGAGCAGGCGGTCGCCGGGCAGGCGCTGGGCGCTGCAGCCGATGCGCCCGCCGTCGGGGGTGAACTTGAAGGCGTTGGAGAGCAGGTTGCTCACCACGCGGACGAACTTGGCGCGATCCACGTCGGCGTAGAGGGCGGCGTCGCCATGCACCGCGAGGCGGATGCCGCGCTCCTCGGCGATGGCCTCGAAGCCGGCGGCGATCTCGCGGATCAGCGCTAGCACATCTACGTGGGAGAAGGCCATCGGCATCCGGTCGGCGTCGATGCGGGCGAGGTCGAGCAGGTTGTTCACCTGTTCGAGCAGCGAGCGGGCGTTGCGCTCGATCGCCGCGAGGCGGAAGCGGTCGCGCTCGCCGAGGGCTGCGCCGTCGCGGATCAGCTGGTCCACGGGGCCGAGGATCAGCGCCAGCGGAGTGCGCAGTTCGTGGCTGACGTTGGCGAAGAACTGGGTCTTGTAGCCGTCGATCTCGCGCAGTTTCTCGAGGGCGACCTGCAGCTCGCCATTCTTGCGCGTGAGCTCGGCGCTGCGCTCGACCTTCTCGGTGATGTTGCGCCCTTCGGGGAGCAGGAAGCTGACGTCGCCGGCGTCGTCGAGGATCGGGGTGAGGGAGAAGTCGATGGCGATGGTGCGGCTGCCGTGCTGGTCGCCGAACACCTCGAAGTCGCAGCGCACGAAGCGGCCGCTGCGGGCTTCCTCGATCATCGCCTTGACGCGCTGGCGTACCTCGTCGGACACCGCCCACCAGCGCGCCTGCCAGAAGGGCCGGCCGATCACGTCGGCGAGGCACAGGCCGGCGCCGTCGAGCGCCGCCTGATTGATTTCCAGCACGTTGCCGTCCACGTCCAGCAGGCCGAGGAACTGGTACATCGAGTCGAGGATGATGCGCGCCATCTTCTGGCGGCGCACCTCGGGTTGGTCGCGGGCATCGAGTACGACGCCACGCACCGATTTGTGTGACTTCACCGGGCGGAATTCCCCCACGCTGCGCGGGCCCCGCCGGGGCGGGGCGAGCGGTCAGAAGAAACGGTCGAAATGGATCTGCCCGAAGGGTACCCGATGCTCGACCATCAGGCTTTCCTGGAGCGCCTGGGTCATGGGCGGCGGACCGGCGAAATAGAACTCGTAGTCGGCGAGCGCGCCGGGCAGGTGGGCCGCCATCCGCGCATGTACGAAGCCGGTCTCGCCGCGCCAACGGCCGTCGTCGCCGGGCACCGACACCACCGGCACGTAGGCGATCCGCGGGCCGGCGCCGAGGGCGGCGAGCATGTCCTCGCCGCACACGTCCTGCGGGGTGCGCGCGCCGTAGAAGAAGTACAGGCGGCGGTCGGCCAGCAGGCCGGCCCCGGCGGCGCCGCGGGCGATGGAGATCATCGGCGCGAGGCCCGAGCCGCCGGCCACGCAGACGATGTCGCGCGGCGCGTCGGTGCGCAGGCTGGCGGTGCCGTAGGGGCCGTCGAGGCCGATGGTGTCGCCCGGGCGGAGCTGGTCGAACAGCACGCGGGTGCCGCGGCCGTCGGGCACGCGGCGGATCTGGAAGTGCCACTCGCCGCGGTCGTTGCCGGTGTTGGAGAGGGAGTAGGCGCGCGAAGCGCCGACGCCGGGCAGGTCGAGCATGGCGTACTGGCCGGGCAGGAAGGCCGCCGGGCCGTCGGCCTGGAAGCGGAATTCCGACAGGTCGTGGGTGATCGGGCGCACGCCGACCAGGCGCGCCTGGTGGCGCTGGGGGCGGATCTTCGGCACGCAGTCGGGGGCGAGCGGGGCCTTGATGGCGATCGGGCCGTTGGCGCGGCACTGGCAGGCGAGCAGGCGGCCGCGGCGGCGGTCGCGGTCGCCCAGGCCGGGCGCGTCGGGCCACAGGTTGTCCACCTGGCCGTCGATGAGTTCGAACTTGCAGGCGCCGCAGCCGCCCGAGTTGCATTCGTACGGCAGGCCGTGGCCGGCGCGCAGGGCGGCGCGCAGGATGGTGTCGCGTGCGTCCTGCTCGAAGCGCGGGCCGTCGGGGCCGTTCAAGAGGATGGATGTGCTCATGGGAGTCCTCCGGCCGGCGCGGGGCGTGGTGCTCCGCGCCGGCACCTGGGTGCGGGCTTACAGGCCGAGGCTGCGGCGGAAGTCGCGGGTGGCGGCGCGGGCCGTGTCGGCAGCGCCGGGCACGTCGGGCAGGGCCTGGCAGTAAGCGTCGATGGCGGCATCGGCCAGCGGCGTCCAGCGGGCCACGCAGTCGCGCAGGAAGGTGATGTTCTCCGGCGTCTCGAGGGCGCAGCGCACGAAGGCGGCGGCCCAGCGGCGATGGCGGGCGGAGTCGATCAGCTGGGCGTCGGTGACGAGCCCCAGCAAGGTGTCGCCGTTGTGGCGGGCGGCGTCGCCGAGGCGGCGCTGCACGGTTTCCTCGATGGCGGGTTTGGCGACGAGGTTGAGGGCGACGACGGCCTCGCTCCAGTCCCAGGCGGTGAGCAGCTTTTCCATGAGCTCGCGAAAGCCTTGCCAGGCGGGATCGGTTTCCCAGTAGCGGCGCTCGTCGATGCCGAAGCCGGTCTCGGCGAAGGTCTGCGACAGCTCCTTGGTGCGGTAGGCGGTGTGGGAGAGCCAGCGCAGGCTGTCGGCCATCTGGAAATAGTGGCAGTTGGTGAGCGTGCTGGCGGGCGAAACCTGGCCGACGTAGGCCGACGCCATCTGCAGGGTGTGGAACAGGTAGCGCGCCGGGGTGTACAGCCGGGCGAGGGTGCCGGCCCAGCGCGGGTCGAGGGCCTTGTCGTGCTCGCGCTGGTTGAACTGGTCGAAGAGGCTGAAGACGTAGGTCTCCTGGCCGTCCTGCATCAGGTTGTAGGTGCGGTAGACGACCTCGTCCGGGTCGCGGAAGCTGTTCCAGTCGGCGTGCTTGAGCGGCGTGCCGAAGGTGTGCTGCTTGTACCAGCGGTTCATGAACATGTCGGGCGCGAGCTCGTACGGCGCGTTCGGGTCCCGGTCGTTGTAGTGCAGGTTGGTGCTGACGATCTCGTATTCGCTGGGCTTGCGGCGGCGCGCGGCCAGGTGGCTCCAGGTCTTCTGGGGCTTGAGCACTTGGGCTTCGGTCATGGGGGTCTCCTCGGCGAGGTTTTCTGGGTGTGGGGCGCGGGTCAGAGGGTCTTGGTGAGGTAGAAGCGGACCGAGTCGTCGCGGCTCTCGATCTGGCCGGCGAAGGAGCTGAGGTCCACCTCCAGATCGTTCATCCGAAACGGCCGGCCGAGTTCTTCCTCGATGGTCGCCTGACGCAGCACCATCTCCTGCTCGGCGTGGATGCGGATGTAGGCGCGCTTGTCGTCCACGAAGATTTCCTTGCCCGGGTTGTCGACCCGGGCGGCCTCGATGACGGCCTGGGCGAGGTCGCCGGCGCGCATGACAGGGCCGACGAGGTTGTTGTGATAGGCCTGCGTGGCCTTGGCGGTGCTCATGGTGTCCTCCTCCTTCTCGTTATGCGGGGCCGCGCTCAGCTATGGGCGAACAGCGGCTCGATGCCTTCGGTGCTCACGTAGACGTCGTCGCCGTCCAGGCGCACCGGGTAGGTGGCCAGCGCGCAGTCGTCGGGGTTGATGCCCTGGCCGCTGCTGGCGTCGAACTGCCACAGGTGGGCCCGGCAGATGAGCTTCTTGCCGTCGAACTTGCCCTCGACGAGGGCGATGTCCTGGTGCGGGCAGATCCCCTGGAAAGCCTTGATCTCGCCGCCCTCGGCGCAGACCAGCAGCACTTCGTGGCCATCGACGGTGAAGGCTTCCATCTCGCCTTCCCACAGGTCGTCGACCGTGCATACCTTGGTGAAACTCATGGTGTCCTCCGTTTCGGGTCGTGGCGGTCAGGCCTCGGCCTGCCAGATGATCTCGACGGTCTCGGTGGGACGAAAGCCCGCGTCGGCCACCTTCAGGGTGCGCGGCAGGAACTCGCTGCTGCCCTGACGGCGCACCCGCAGGATGTGACCGGGGCGGGCGCGCACGCGGCGGCCGACGGAGTGCACGGCTGCGGCGGCGGCCACCTCGTCCATGGTGTTCTCCGTATCGACGGGCACCAGTTGCAGGACGAAGTCGCCCTCGAAATTGGAGGTCAGGGGGAAAAGGGCCATTTTTGTCTCCTCGTTGTGTTCTGTTTGGCGGCCGGGACGCGCCCGGCCGCGGGCCAGGGCTCGGTCAGCCGGCCTTGCGGGTTTCGCGCAGGGCGCGGTAGACCTCGGCCCAGGCGTAGTTGTGGGCGTCGTCGCCCATCTCGCCGGGGGCGAGGTTCATGTAGGCGAGGGCGCCTTCGAGGTTGGGCGGCTGGATCATCCCGGCCAGGAAGCGGTCGACGATGGAGAGGTGGCCGGCGTAGCGCTCGGGCTCCTGCTCGAAGACCCAGCGGTCCACTTCCGAGCCGAAGTGGTACAGGCGTCCGTTGTATTCGAGCGGGTAGTCCTTGACGTTCCAGCCCTTGCCCGGCGTGCCCAGGATGGGCAGCTGGCACATGTTGCAGACGTAGGGCAGGGTCTCGGGGTAGGTCATGGCCATGTTGCCGTCGACCACGTTGTCGATGATGACGTCCCAGCACTGGCCCCAGGTGTCGTTCCAGCCGGGGTATTTCTCCTCGAGCCAGGCGCGCTCGGCAGGGGTGACGCCGGCGGCCGGGTTCCACCACACGGTGGGGCGCCAGTAGTAGGAACCCAGGTGCATGCCGTGGTGGGTCTCGGAGAGATCCTTGAGGAAGATGTCCCAGTACCAGGGCAGCTCGAGGCCCATGTCGGTCAGTGCGCGCTCGAACTGGGCGACGATCCACTCCTCCATGAACTCCTTGAACGACTGCTTGCGGTGCTCGAGCGGCGTGTAGTAGTCCATGATCGGGCCGGTGAGCACCGAGAACAGCTTCCAGGCGCCCCACACGGCGATGTCCACGCGCTTCTGGGCCTCGGCCTTCTGGCCGTTCTCGATCAGCACCTTGAGGGCCGGGCCGCCGATCTGGGCGTGGCGCGATTCGTCGGTCTGGATGCTGGAGATGAGGTTGGCGAAGGTGTGGTCGCCGGCTTCGGCGGCGTCGGCGGCGAGGCCGAGGAACTGCATGTTGGTGAAGCCGGTTTCGAAGCTGAAAGTGAGCATGATCGACACGCTGATGGCGTCGCGGGTCATCATGATGTCGTCGAAGAAGTGCCGCGCGGCGATCATCGCCCAGTCGTTGCTGTCGTAGGCCTTGAAGGCCCAGTCCATCTGGCGGTCTTTCGAGACGTGCTCGTGGGGGAAGTAGAGCTGCATCTGGCCGTGGCGGATCTCGTCCATGCAGCCGAGCGTGGCCATGTTGCGCATCCCCGGCGCCTTGGAGAAGCGCATCATGCGCGCCTCGGCGCTGGCGGCGGCGTATTCGCCGCGGGCGATGGCGCCGTAGTGGGCCTTCATCACCGACTTCCAGCCCGGATCGGCGTTCTCGAAGATGCGGCTGCGTTCCAGCGCGGCCTTCACCGAGTAGGCGCCGGCGTCCTTCTCGCGCTGCACCTTCACGTATTCGGGGTAGGTCTGCTTGTAGGGCTCGTCGTAGCCTTCCCAGGCGGCCAGCGGCAGGCCGAAGGTGCCCGAGAGCTCGGGCGGAAAGAGCGCGTCCTCGGTCACGTAGGTTGGGGTCCAGTTGGTGGTCCGGGCAATGTCATACCAGTCCATCCGGTTGAGTACGGCCATGTGTGTCTCCTCTTGTGGTGGGATGCGGGCGCCGGGTGGCACCCCCCTTGTCCGGGCGGTCGGTGCCGTCCGGATCGACGGGTCGAAGGCCCGTGGCCGTTCAACCTTGCAGGCCGCAAGTTAGCGGGAATGCCCGCGCGAAAAAATTAGACGAAGGTTTAGATGCCCTGCAGCAAGTCCGTCCGCATGGCCCGCCGCGCCTCGGCTGGATCGACTTTCCCGCAGTGCGAGACCGGTTTTTTCGACTTAACCGAGGGGGTGATCCACTGCTAACATCGGCCGGTGCATCCCGACGTCCTGTCCTTCCTCCCTTTCCTGCCGATCTTTCCGTTCCTCGTGGCCTTCGTCGTGGGTGCGTTGCCGGCGGCCGCGCGGCGGCTGTCCGCCGTGCTCGCGGGCGGCGCAATGCTGGCGGCGGGCG